>SVPY01000012.1 GCA_015065615.1 Oscillospiraceae bacterium
TGACACAAGGTCTTCAAAATTACTATATTGTTTGCTTTTGCAGTGAATTATCTAATCGGGAAAGGATAAAGAAAATTGCCCCGAAGAGGATAAATCATTTTTGCTGAAACATAGATATTATTCCCACTCGATTGTGCCGATTGGCTTGGGTGTGAGGTCCATAAGAACACGGTTAATGCCTTCAACTTCGTGTGTGATTCTATCGGTAATCTTATGGAGAACGCTGTAGGGGATTTCCTCGATAGTAGCGCTCATAGCATCCTTTGTGTTAACAGCGCGGATGATTGCGGGCCAGCCTTCATAGCGGCTTTCGTCCTTAACGCCAACGCTCTTGATATCGGGGATAACTACGAAGTACTGCCAAACTTTCTCAGCTAAGCCGCAGATGTCAAATTCCTCACGGAGAATGGCATCAGCTTCTCTTAAAGCATGGAGTCTGTCACGCGTGATAGCGCCAAGGCATCTTACGCCGAGACCGGGGCCGGGGAATGGCTGACGGTAAACCATAGCGTGGGGGAGGCCTAATGCTTCACCAACTACTCTTACTTCGTCCTTGAAAAGGAGCTTAATGGGCTCAACAAGCTCAAATTTTAAATCCTCGGGAAGACCGCCTACGTTGTGGTGGGATTTAACTGCCTTCTTGCCTTCTGCCTGCTTGAAGCTCTCTAAAATGTCGGGATAAATTGTGCCCTGAGCGAGGAAGTCAATGTCGTTAAGTTTTCTTGCTTCGTCAGCAAATACGTTTATAAATTCAGCGCCGATTATCTTTCTTTTCTTCTCAGGCTCTGCTACACCTGCAAGAAGGTCAAGGAAACGGTCGGTAGCGTCTACGTAAATTAAGTTTGCATCAAGTTCATCCTTAAAGAGCTTGATAACGTTTTCAGACTCATTCTTACGCATAAGGCCATGGTTAACATGAACACATACGAGCTGCTTGCCAATAGCTTTAATAAGTAAAGCTGCAACAACTGATGAGTCAACACCGCCGGAGAGTGCGAGAAGAACCTTCTTATCGCCAACCTGTTCTCTTACAGCCTTAACCTGCTCGTCGATAAATACATCAGCAAGTTCTTTAGTGGTAATGCGAGCCATTGTTTCGGGTCTCTTATTATTATCCATATATTTGCTTTCCTTTCAGTGAGGAGTGCGGTTTGACCTTACGGATTGTTGCCCGTTTTGGGAAAGGGCACTGCGGGATTTACCCGATTTCCTCTATAGATTTAACTTAAATATAATAACAAATTTCAGCGAATTAGTCAATATTTCGTAAAAAATTCGGCTTTTTGGAGAAAAAATTTTTTTCTTTTTGGCTTTATTATGTGAAAATTTTTCAAAAATATTTATAGCTTTTTTAAATATAAAGGTAAAGAACAGTGAATTTTATTTGTGTTTATATTTTTAGTGTGGTATTATAAGGGTGTAAAATAAGTGTTTTTTAAAAAGGAGAGTAAGATTATGATTAGCGGGTGCCTGATTGCATTAATCTTATTTCCTCTTCTTGTAATACTTAATGTTGCTAAAAGGTATAAAAAACTTTGGCGGTGCGATTTATTCGTACCGCTTTTTATAATATTAAAATAGTATAAAAAAGTGAAGAAAATAATTAAATTGATAAAAGAAACAAGCTATGCTATTATTAATTTAGAAAAATATGCGAAAAGGAGTTTTGGTTATGGATCTTAATAAAGAATTATTGGAAGGCTTACCGATGTACGAAGGCGGTAAAGCTTCAATCAGCTTATATAATGCAGGCGGCGGACTTTACGACGAGAGAATAATTGACGAAAGTATAGCTATGCCTATAGAGGACGGCAGCGTGATGCCCATAGGCGCTTTTAAGGCTTTGGTTGGTGATTTACATAAGAAATATTACGGCAGATGGGAAAAATGTCCCGAAAATATGCTTAGCACCAAAATTTTCTTTAACCACCGTATGCTTCAGATCCGTTATGAAAAAGCTACAGGTAAAATTACCGCTTTTTATATGGATGAATACGTGCCTAAAAAAGAGGATAAGAGCTCACATTTAAGAGCGGTTATCAAAACTAATAAAGAGGAATTTTTAAATTATATAGAAGTACTTAAAAATTTAGGCTTTGAAGTTATCTTTGAAAATAAGCTTGAAGATAATATTTTCTATGAGCTTAAAAAAGATGAAAGATTAATTTACGGCTACTTTACCAAAAACGATAGAACTGCAAGATTTATTGACGATAAAGTAAGCTGCCCCATAAATGAATTTGGCTACGAAACAGAGAATATTGAAGGCGCAACAGAAATGTATCAGTATGCTTTAAAGCAGAGCGAACGTGTGGATGGCTTTGTAACTGACTGTGGTATGATTTATATCATTAAGCTTTCTGATAATTCTTTATTCGTAGTTGATGGCGGCGCCTACGAGCAGGCAACCGACGAAGCTGCATTAAATATCTATAAATTTATGAAGGAAAAAGCAGGCGGCGGTAAAATTAATATTGCCTGCTGGTTCTGCACTCACGGTCACGACGACCACATGGCAATGTTCAGCAAGATTTTAAGGCTCTATCACGAGGATATTAATCTTGAGAGAGTTATGTTCAATTTCCCCTCTACTGAATTTTATTTCTATGCTCCCGATTGCTACAGCACAATAAACAGAATTAAAAAATATTACCCCGAAGTTAAGTATTTAAAGCCCCACGCAGGTCAGAGCTTTATGCTTTCAAGCACTAAGTTTGAAATTTTGCAGACTCACGAATGCTTTACTGCATACGGCTGCAACGAAAAGCCCGATGACTTTAACGATACTTCCACAATTCTTAAAATCACCTTCGACGGTAAAGTTTTCTTAATGCTTGGCGACTTCAATAAAATAGGTGAAGCCCAGCTTTTGAAACATTATACCGAGGATACTTTAAAATCCGATATCGTGCAGGCAGCTCACCATTTATTCAATATGCTCTATTATATTTACGACGTAGCAGAGCCTGAGTATATTTTGGTACCTACACGAATTGAATCAAGAACCAACCACGATAAATTTAAATACCAGCGCCTTGTATTATCAAGAAGCGACGATAAGGTATTCTTCGCTTCCGACGACGGTACCGATGGCTTCGCAGTAAGAGATGGTAAGCTTACAAGAATTTATCACGATATTCTTCGCGGCGGCGAATACGACGGCAGTGACTTATAAAGGATAAACTATGAATTCATCACAGAATTATACTTTTATGTATAAGGAAGAGGACATAAAGAATAATAAGTTTTTTGCGGTAATTTCTTATTTGCCTTTACTGTTTATAATTCCTTTGATATTTAAAAAAGAATCGAAATATGCAAGGTTTCACGCAAATCAGGGCTTAAGTTTATTTGTATGTGAAGTTATTGTTTCGGTAGTATACTTTATTTTAAAATGGGTTTTCACCTTGCTTGCGATCGCACCTTTGCTTATCGGGCTTAATTTTATTATGACGGTTATTTCCATTATTATGCTCTCAATTTTGCTTGTGGGAGTTATGAATGCAAACGGCGGGCTTGCCAAAAGTTTGCCATTTATCGGCGGTATCGAGATAATTAAGTAAATATAGGTGATATTATGAACTTCATTAAAAAATTATACAAAAGAACAGACTGGTACCCTGTATATAATTTTCAGGATGACGGCGGTCATGCCAGAAGTAATATTTTGTTTGCCGTAATAGCACAGGCTGTTGTCGGCGGCTTTTCAGCAGGTATTTTTTACACAGGTTTGCTTGTAGGCTATGGCATCAATATTGTTAATATCGGTATTATTTCCATTATTCCTTCACTTGCCAACGTGTGCGCCATATTTTCTCCCTTTATACTGGAAAGATTTAAAAAGCTCAGACCTATACTTACCATAACGCGAATTATTTACTATGTTTTTAATATTTTGGGTATTACTTTACTGCCGGAACTTATTAAGGACGAAAATCTTCGCCTTGCGGGACTTATAGTAATAGTTCTTGTTACAAACGTAATAAACGCACTTTTCTCCTCAGGCTACACAACTATGCACATGGGTTACATTACACCCGATGTGCGAATGAAGTATTTCTCTACCACAAGCCTTGTTTCCACGCTTGTTACCTATCTTGTTCTGATTCTTGCAAGTTTTGTAACAGATAGCCTTGAAGGTCAGGCTCAGCTTAACGTAATTATCATTCTTCGTTACGTTGCTTTTGCTGCTGCACTTCTGGACGTTTACTTTTTGCAGAAACCCAAGGAGCCTGAATACAAAAAGTCCGGCGAAAAGCCCAAGCTTATTAACGTATTCAAGCTGCCTTTTTCCAATAAAAAGTTTATTTTAACAATGCTTATTTACGGTATTTACTGTTATCAGGCAAACGTACCTGCTGCGGTAACTAATACCTGGTGGCTTGAAAGCGTAAATATCAGTTACCTTTACATAAACGTTATAAATTTCCTTTATACCTTCTTTATTATTTTTACCACCAAATATTATAGCCGAATGATAGCAAGGATGGGTACCTTCCCTATGTTGGCGCTTGTTTTGGTATTACACGTGCCAACTCATATAGCTCACGCCTTTGTTACTCAGAATAACTATATGTGGCTTTTAACTGCAGTAAGGCTCAGCCAGCATCTTTTAGGTGTAGGCCTTAACTTCTCGGTAAGTAACCTTATGTACATAAATATGCCTGAGGCAGATAGAACTAACTATATTTCCTTCTATGTGCTTGTAGGCAATGCCTTTGCCTTCCTTGGCCTCACAACAGGTACAAGTATAGTAGCTGCTATGGGCGAAAGTGCAATTAACGTATTCGGTTTTGCTTTAACAAGTGTTCCTGTTACACTTATTTTACAGAGTGTGCTTTGCATATTACTGCCTTTGCTTACTCTTGCTATTTTGAAGTACGTAAAACCTGAAAAGGAGAAATAAGTATGAAAAAAATAGGCGATATCGATATAAATTTTGCCGAAAAACCTGTTATTAAGGACGGTATGATTTATTATAATATCATCAAAAACGAAAATTTTAAGATTTACGGCTTATATAAGCCTGAAGAAGGTACTTACAAAAGAATGCCTCCTGAGATTGGCGAAAACGTAAATGATGGTGTAAAAGTTCTTTATAAACATACTGCAGGCGGCAGAGTGAGATTTAAAACAAACTCACAGAAAATTACCCTTAAATGTTATTTCCCGAGCGTTGGTAATATGAGCCATATGCCTATGACGGGTATAATGGGTTTCGACCTTTTTGCGGATGGCGAATACTACAAAACATTCTCCCCTATACTGTACAGTTACGAAAAATTCTGTATGTATGAGGATGGTAAAAGAGGCTACGAAAGTACAATTGAATTCCCAAATATCAAAGAAAGGGATATATTAATCAACTTCCCCTTATATAACCCCGTGGACGAAGTTTATATTGCTATTGAAGAGGGCGCTGAGCTTAAAAAAGGCAACGAGTATAAATATAAAACACCCGTTGTGTATCTCGGCTCTTCCATAACTCAGGGCGGATGCGCTTCACGTCCAGGTAATTCATATCAGGCAATGCTCTCCAATTGGCTGGATACCGATTATATAAATTTAGGTTTCTCGGGCTCCTGCCGCGGCGAAGATATTATGGCGGAATATATAAGAGAAATCCCTATGAGTGTTTTCGTTTATGATTACGACCACAACGCCCCGAATGCAGAGCATTTAAGAAAGACTCACGAAAGATTTTTCCTTAAATTCCGTGAAAAACAGCCCACAACCCCCGTTATTATGATAAGCGTGGCGGATAAAGCCTTTGGGGATACAATTGACCGGAGGCGTGAAGTTATTTACGCAACCTATAAAAACGCTGTGGACAGAGGGGATAAGAACGTGTATTTTCTGAACGGTCAGGATTTTTACAGGGAGCCGGGCTTTGGCGTATGTACTGTGGATGGTTGCCATCCCAATGATATAGGCTTCTATTATATGGCTAAGGGCATAAAAGAAGTTTTAAAGGATTTATTATAATTATTGAGGCAGGCTTTTTAGTCTGCCTTTTTATTAATTCCATTGACAAACGATATATGTTTATGTATAATAAAGATAGAGAGGTAAGGAGGGTAAATAATGAGAGCAAAGGTTATTATTATAGCTTTATTACTCGCTTTGGCTATTTCATCCTCTGTCGATTACTAAAAAACTTATTTTAAATATCAGAGTGAAAATATTCCTGCCTAAGAAAGCTACAAGATTTTAAGCTCAATAAATCCATAAATAAGAAAGGAGAAAATATGAAAAAGGTCTGTGAATTTATAAGTAAACTGCCTAAATGGGTAAAGGTGATAAGCCCGATTGCGTTACTTGTTATTTTGTTCGTAATAGGAGCTGCAGCTTCTATGCCTGAAACTTTCCCAGAGGATGCCATAGTATCTGTAAGAAATGAAAGTCACGGAATTTATTATAAAAACAGAGCGTTTGTTGAAATCTCTACAATGAATAATTTTTCCGATGCCACGGTAAAGAGAATTAACGTAAATAAAGGAATACTTGATCAAAATGCTGTGAACACTAATTTCTATTCCGCCGAAAGCTTAGACCCTCGTTACGTTCTTTTAAAGAGAAATTATAAAGGCGACTTGAGTATTTACGTCTCTTTTTCTGAAATACCTTTATATAAAGGTAAGGATTTATACGAAAATATCCTTCATTTAAGTGAAAATACAGTAAGCTTTAATTACCAGATAAGAAAAAGCAGAGTTTTTTCTGAGTATGATTATTATTACCTTAAAAAAGAAAATGAAACTTTGTTTAAAGAACTTTTTGCTTATTTGAATGAAGCGGATTTTGCCTACAGAGAATCTTTTGAAGAAGTAAAGGACGAGTCGCTGGATTCACCGCCTTATTACATTGAATGTGAATTTGAAAATGGATTTGTGTATAATATAAGGCTTTATGAGGGCGGATACGTCGTTCCCTGCGGCGCAGGTGATATCTGCCAGAAAATTCCCGATGAGATGTATAATAAGCTTGAAGCTTTGCTTAGTGATGAATCAAGCGGTGAATACGGAGGAAATGATTATCAGAACGAGCCTATAACCGATATTGAAAACCTTAAAAATACCGAGGATTTAAAAAGATACCTTCCTACATATTTGCCCGGTGAAATAATAGTAGACTACAGAGGTGTAGTGAGCGCGGAGTTTGAAATAAGAGACGTTTATTTATACTACGCTTACGATTTGGAAACAGGCAGAATTACTCAGGCTGACAATATGAGCGTTTATTACACTCATAACAACAGTGGGTACGGCATTACCGCTAATATCATAAAGAAAAATTCCGCACATTATTTTAATGAACATAATAAAACTGTGAAAATCGAAGATTTCACTTTGGATTGGCTCTATTCTAACTGTGAAGTTTCAAAAACTGTAAAAGTAGGTGTTGATGACGAGATTAAGGTTTACAGCTGCCATATATCAGTTGATTTCGGCGAGGCGGAAGTAAGAATTGATACGTTACAGCTTTCACTTGAGGAAGTTTATAAAATGGTTAAATCAATAAACCCGTAATAATTTAAAATTAAAATTAAACTTAACTTAAATTAAAATAAACTGCCGTAAATTAATCGGCAGTTTGTTTTTTTAGCATATACAAATTTAAAAATTGATGTATAATATAAATATAAATAGGGAAAGAAGGAATGAAAAATGTACGTAATAGCAATTGCGGGCGGCAGTGCCTCGGGTAAATCCACTTTCAGCGCAAGGCTTATTGAAGCTTTAAGCCCATTAAAGATTGAAGTTTTGCACATGGATAGCTTTTTTAAGAAAAGGGAGGAAAGACCCTACGTAAAATCTCACTTAAACGGAAAGTTTTACGTGGATGATAACTGCCCCGATACCGTGGATCTGGAAGCTTACCACAAGCGCTTTGATGAGTTAAAAGATAGTGACCTTGACGTTTTAATTATAGAAGGTCTTTTAACTTTGTGGGATGAATACACAAAGGATAAGATTGATATGAAAATATTCGTTGATTGCCGCAGTGATGAGCGGCTTATCAGGCGTATTAATAGAAATATGAAGTACGGCCAGAAATACGAGGATATTACCGACGTGTTTATCAATATGGTGCGTTTCCGCCACGACCAGTACGTGGAGCCCACAAAGTGGACTGCGGATTTTATTATTAACGGTTCGCAGAATACGGATATGATTTTAGAGATGGCTGTGGAAAAAATTAAGAGAAGCGTAAAGTAGCCTTCCCCTTTGGGGAAGGGGGACCGTTGAACAACGGTGGATGAGGAGTTTTGCGGGAGTTACTGTAAAACTAAATTTTCTGATGTATATATAAAAATCCCTGAGTAATTAAACTCAGGGATAATTTTATTTTACAGTAATTTTATTTCAGTATTTTAAGCGCCTGCTTATGGAATTTTTGGAAATACATTATTATAAGTCCCTTTAAGGCTTTATCGTAAATAATAAATACTACGTTGGCAAGAAGTAAAAGAATTATGGGTGCAAAGGGAGCGAATACGCCTAAGCCTTCAATTGTTTCGAAGGGGATAAAAAGAACGTAGATAGTTAAATAAAACTCACCGATAGCTGCGGCGTTGAAAAGAATAAGCTTCAGAACCATTTTAACTATACTGCTTTTTATCTTATCAAACATACCGTAAATGGCAGGATAATAACCGAAGAAAAGTACGTAAATTAAAAGCGCTTCTTTATCGGTTACTATAAAAAATGAAAGTACGCTTACCGCTAAAAATGCGGTAATGCCCCATTTGACTCCCAATTCTGCTACTATGGGAATTAAAATACATCCTGCTAAAGCAGGCAGAGCGATTGTGGCAGAGGGAATTATACCGCCTAAAAACATAATTACAAGTGAAAGGGCGCAAATAAGACCTGTAAAAGCCAGTTTAGAACTTTGTTTCATATCGTTTAATTTAACTCTTTTATATTTGATAATTAACAGCAGGAAATAAGGTCGCCGCCCATACATTCACAGCAACAGTCGGCGCAAATAAGGCTCTGGCATAAGTCGCAGCTGTTGCAGTTATCGCAGCTGCCGGAACTTGATCTCATATTTGAATTATAGCCGCCCTGATAGCCGCTTCGCTGGTGCATAGCCTGATTGTAGGCGTTTCTGTATTCCATATTTTCCGGGTCCATCTGAGTGGCGCGGAAGAAATGCTCCTTGGCTTCTTCAAGCCAGCCGCGTCTGTAGAGTACGCTTCCTTTTAAGAAGTACCACTCTGCATCCCTTGATTCACCGGGCACACCGTTTAAAATCTGGTCGGCATCGGCAATTCTGCCGCTGTTTATAAAGCTTCTTACGTCGTTATAGCCGCTCTGGCGGTTGTAATTCTGATAGCCGCCGTAATTATTCTGGTAGCCGCCGTAGGTGTTCTGATAACCGCCGTAGGAATTCTGGTTTTTATTCTGCTTACGCATAGCTACTATGTTATCGTAAGCTTCGTTTATTTCCTTCATTTTCTCGTCGGCAAGCTCCGCAAGAGGGCTATCCGCATACTGGTCGGGGTGGTATTTCTTTGCTAAGGTGCGGTAAGCTTCTTTAATTTCTTCGTCTGTTGCAGTTTGTGTTACGCCTAAAACCTTGTAGGGGTCTTTCATTATTATTCTCCTGAATATATATAAATTTATTTATCGTGTTTTTTCTTTCGATCTTTTTTATTAACGTGCAAAAAGATTATCTCTCTTTGCATTTCGGGTAAGCCTAAGTTTATTATATTACTGATTATACCGCTGTAACGGCCGTTATTCAAGAGGTTTGAAGCTTTTATCATCATTGAAACGTTGCCGTTAAGAGAAAAATTACATTCCTCTTCAATATATTTCCTTTTTTCCTCACTTAAAGTATCGGTGCTATTTAAATTTAAACCGAATTTCTTAATAAGGGGGTTGAAATTTTTGCTTTTTAAATCTTCCTCTAAGTCGTCCGCCGCGTCTATGGTGTAAATCCACCTGCCTAAAAAGTAGCCTAAATTTTCAAGGGCGGGCTTAGAAAAGCTTTCGTCCCTTGCAAGCTCACCGCACACGGTTTTAAGCATATTTGCCGTGGGCTCACAGCAGGCGTCAAGGTGCATATCTTTTTTTTCGGCTTCAAGCTGAGCTTTAAGCATTTGGTTTAAAGCATCATAAATAAAAGGATAATCCGAGGAAGCTTTTTTATAAGCTTTTTTGCATAAAGTTTTCAGGAATTTATAAATAACTTTTTTAATTCCCTTTTCGTCAAGAGAATTGTCCAGTATCTTACCGTAGCTCATCATTACGGTTAAGGCGGCGGCTTTCTTGTAAATTTCCTCCTCTGTAAAAATGTAGTTGCACTTTTTAAAAGGATTGAAAATACATTTGCCCTTAACACAGCACTTATTTTTCTCGTCGAAACCCTCGTTTAAAGAGAGTAAAACGTAGAAAGTAAGGTCGTAGCTTAAGAAAAAGCTCTGCATTCTGCCGTAATGCTTTGCGATGCTTTTGCATAAAGTACAGTATACGGCTTTGTACTCATCATATTCATTTACTTTAAGTTCACCTTTTAACGGTCTTACGTAGCCGAACATACTTTAATTCCCTTATATTAATTATATTTATATAATACAATAGTTTAAAGAAAATATGTTTAACACATTGTGAATTTTTTAAAATAAACTAAAATATCATAGCCTTAATTTTTCTTTATATTAATAAAACCACACAAAAATCTTGACAAATCAGGCTAAAAATTATAAAATTAGATGTGGAATGCATTTGTTTTTACCCGAGAGCTTACAGTGCGGAAAGTAAGCGCTTAAGGTCTTATTATAAATTGCATATATAGGGCGATTGTATAAAAATCTCCCGCACACTAAATTTGATTATAATCTTTGAAAAAGAAAAGAGAAAAGGAGGTGCCCAATGGGTCCTGATGTAAGTTTACTTGTCGCTATACTTATTGCAGTGGCTTGTGCAGCCGCTTCCGGCGCAGCATTATTCTTCGTTGGTGTTAACCACAGAAAGAAAATTGCAGAAGCTGCCATAGGTTCAGCAGAGCAGGAAGCCGAGAGAATCGTAACGGAGGCTAAAGCTCAGGCTGAAAGAAAAAAGAAGGAAGCTGTTCTTGAAGGTAAGGATGAGATCTTAAAGCTTAAGAACGAATCCGACCGCGAGCTCAATGAACGCCGCAAGGAAGTTCAGCGCCAGGAAAGAAGAATTCTTCAGAAAGAAGAAAACTTAGACAAAAAGATGGAAAACCTTGAGAATAAAGAAAATCAGGTTGACCAGAAAAACAAAAAGGCAGACGCTACGTTAGCAGAAGCAGAAAAAATCAAGAAGAGCCAGCTTGATATCCTTGAGAAACTTTCAGGTTTCACAACCGAGCAGGCAAAAGCATATCTCTTAGAAACACTTGAAAACGATCTTGCCCACGAAAAGGCAGTAAAGATAATGGAGTTCGAGCAGCAGACTAAGGATGATTCCGATAAATTAGCACGTGAAATCATTTCTCTTGCTATTCAGCGCTGTGCAGCTGACCACGTAAGTGAAGCAGTTATCAGTGTTGTTCCCCTTCCCAACGACGAGATGAAGGGTAGAATTATCGGCCGTGAGGGTAGAAACATCCGCGCTATTGAAACACTCACAGGTGTTGATTTAATTATCGACGATACTCCCGAGGCAATTACACTTTCAAGCTTTGAGCCTGTAAGACGTGAGGTTGCACGTCTCGCTCTTGAAAAGCTTATCTCCGACGGCAGAATTCATCCCACAAGAATTGAAGAAACCGTTGAAAAGGCAAGAAAAGAAGTTGAGGCTACCATTAAGTCCGAAGGTGAGAGAGCAGTTATCTCCGCCGGCGTTAACGGAATTAATCACGAGCTTATTAAGCTTTTAGGCCGTTTGCGTTACCGCACAAGTTACGGTCAGAACGTTCTTGACCACTCACTTGAAGTTTCATACATAGCTGGTATGATGGCTTCTGAGCTTGGCCTTGATCCCACCGTTGCAAGAAGAGCAGGTTTACTCCACGATATCGGTAAGTCCCTTGACCACGAAATCGAGGGCAGCCACGTTGATATCGGTGTGGACGTTGCTAAGAAGTATAAGGAAAGCGAAGCTGTTATCCATGCTATTGCTGCTCACCACGGTGATGTTGAAGCTAAAACAGTTATTGCTTGTATCGTACAGGCAGCCGACGCTATCTCTGCTGCAAGACCCGGTGCTAGAAAAGAGAAGCTTGAAAGCTACATCAAGCGTCTTGAAAAGCTCGAAGAGCTCACAGCATCCTTCGAAGGCGTTGAGAGATGCTATGCTGTTCAGGCAGGTAGAGAGGTTCGTGTTCTTGTTAAACCCGAGGTTATCGATGACGATAAGATGACTCTTCTCGCTCGTGAAATTTGCCAGAAGATTGAGGATGAATTAAGCTATCCCGGTCAGATTAAGGTAAATATGATCAGAGAAAGCAGAGCAGTAGACTACGCAAAATAATAATTAAAACGTAAGGGAGAGTGATTTCGAAAGAAATTACCCTCCCTTTAAATTTAATTGAATTTATAAAATCTTGTAGGGGACGGCGCCAACGACGTCCCGTAAGCCTCATCGAAATCTCGCGGACCGCCAATGGCGGCAAATTTGCAAGCAAATATTGGCGTAATTTCTTGCGAAATTTCGTCCGCCCTACAAGGTAATTCTTAAACTCTCCACTTTGTAGGGGATGGCAATTTTGACGTCCCTTTAAGGTTCAGGTAAGGTTAATAAAAATGCATCGTAGGGATAGGTTTTACACCTGTCCCTTTGGCGTAAGCCAAAGATAACCTTGCCATTATCTCACGGACAACCAATGGTTGCCCCTACAATGGTGGTTAGTCATTCACCGCGGCAGGAAAAGTTTAAAAGGCTTCTCCTTAAACTTTACTTACTTTTTATTATAGTTTAAATACTCGTTTTTCGGTTTTAAATTTTTAAATAAATTCTATAAAATGAATGCAATCAAAATTAATTTTGCCACACTTATATAGTGAAAGGAGTTGAAAATATGACTGAAATCAATGAATCTGTAAGTAAGCTTATGGAAGAATATTCGAAGGAGTTTTTGGGCAAAGTGTTTTACTTTGCGCTTAAGAAGACGGGGAGTGAAGCGGAGGCGGAAAATTTATGCTCAGAGATTACTTTAAATATATTCCTGCAGCTTAAAAAGGGCAACATCCCTATGAACTTCACTTCCTGGGTATGGAAAATTGCAAGAAACCGCTATGCAAAATGGGCGGAAGAAAAGCATAAGCGCGCGTCCTACTTAGAAAGTGAGGATATCGGGGATATGGACGTAGTTTCAAAGGAACCGACACCTGAGGAAAGCTTCCTTAAAAATGAGGAGCTTTCACTTTTAAGGCGTGAACTTTCCTTTATTTCCTCCGACTACAGAAACATAGTACTTGCCTATTACGTTGAAAACAGAAGTGTTTCGGACATTGCAAACTCCTTAAAATTACCTAAGGGCACGGTGGAAAGCAAGCTTTTCCGTGCAAGAAAAATTTTGAAAGAAGGTATGAGTATGGCAAGAGAATTTGGTAAATTAAGTTACAGTCCCGAGAAAATAGGCTTTAGTATGAACGGTAAGTTTGGTAGTTACGGCGAACCATGGAATTATTTAAACAGGCTTCTGTGCGTAAATATCATGCTGGCAGCCTACAGAAATCCCTCAACAGCCGAGGAGCTTGCGATTGAGGTGGGGGTTGCCCTTCCTTATATGGAGAATGAGCTTGAGGCACTTGTGAATTCCACCTTGATGCGAAAGAAGGGCAATAAGTACGAAACCGCCATATACATCACAAGCGCCGAGGCACAGGATAAAGTGGGCGCCCATTTAATAGGTATGGCGCCTGAGCTTTATAAGGCGGTAAGGGATATTCTTGAATTTGAGCTTGAGTGCTGTAAGGAGAAGCTTTCCGCAATTTACGGCGGTACTGATTTTGAATGCGCAAAATGGTCTTTGATCTTATTGCTTACCGATAAGCTTGCAAGGAAAGTGGAAAATAAGTTCTGTGAACACCGCGCTACGGTTCGACCCAACGGCGGTGAATGGGATTTAAGCGGTCATGAACGCTATGAAGGCGACAGATTTGAATATATCGGTCTGCACGGCTGTCAGGATATGCCTAAGGGTGAGGGGTACATAGATTTCGGTATGTATAAATTATATACGCGTGAGCTTTATAAAAAAATGCCTGATTATATTCCTTACACGGAGGTTAAAGCCCTGAAAGCTTTGGCGATTAATGAAGCCGAAGGTATTAATGATGAGGTGATATCGGGCCTTTGTGAACGGGGTTTTGTAAACAAAACTGAAAAAGGCTATGATGTAAAATTCCTTGTTATTAATGAGAATAATAAAAAGCCTATGAACGAAGCAGAGAAGGCAGAGTATAAAAAGTTATGGGACAAGGCTATAGGTCTCTTTGAGCGTCAGTATGTATTTGGCAGGGAGATTTGCCTTAAAGAAGTGCCCGAGGTTTTGAAAAACGACAAACGCGCGATAGATATTGCAGTAGAAACGGCATCAAACTTCCGCGGTGCAGTTATTACTGAAGCCGAGAAAGACGGATATTTGAAATATGACCCCGAAAACATTATGACCGGTGTTTATATGGTGTTATAAAACAAAAAAGGAGAGGCTTTACCTCTCCTTAATTTTTATTTAATTATAAGCTTCTGCCGATTGCAATAGCCTTCTTGTTGAAGTCAAGCATAGCAGCCTTCTTGGGAGGAATACACTTTAAAAGTGCCTTTTCGATTGTTTCTTCCTCACAGAAGGGGCATTCCTTATAGAGCTTACCTAAAAGGATGATGTTGGCAAGACCCTTTAAGCCGTTTTCTTCAGCAAGCTTTGTAGCGGGTACGTAGAATACCTTAACGTCGTCTCTTTCTACTTTTTTATCGATTAAGTAACTATCGATAATTACGATACCGCCCTCTTCAACGTCGTTAATGAACTTATCAAGGGAAGGGAGGTTCATAGCGATTAAAACGTTGGGGTTAGTTACGAGGGGTGAGCCAATAGGAGTATCGGAAATACATACGGAGCAGTTAGCTGTACCGCCGCGCATTTCGGGACCGTAGGAGGGGAGCCAGGAGATTTCTTTATTATCGATAAGACCTGCGTAAGCGGCAACCTTACCGGAGAAGAGTATGCCCTGACCGCCGAAGCCTGCAAATACAATGTTTAAATCCTGCATTATTCCTTATCTCCTTTCATTAAGTCACGCTTGTCGCCATCCTTATATACGCCTAAGGGGTAGTAAGGAATCATATTCTGACGAAGCCACTCTAAAGCATCAACGGGAGAAAGACCCCAGTTTGTGGGACATGTGGAAAGAACTTCAACAATGCTGTAGCCTTTGCCTTCTATCTGATTCTGGAAAGCCTTCTTAATAGCAGCCTTAGCTGTTTTTACGTTCTTTACGCTATCAACTGTAACTCTCTGAGCAAGAGCAACACCGTCTAAAGTAGAGAGCATCTCGCATACTCTTACGGGGAAGCCTGCAGAGTTTACGTCACGGCCGTAAGGAGTTGTCTGAGTTGTCTGGCCGGGGAGAGATGTAGGAGCCATCTGGCCGCCTGTCATACCGTAAATTGCATTATTGATAAAGATAACTGTGATGTTTTCGCCTCTTGTAGCAGCGTGAACTGTTTCAGCAGTACCGATAGCGGCTAAGTCGCCGTCACCCTGATATGTGAAGATAACGCCATCGGGTAATGCGCGGCGAAGGCCTGTAGCAACAGCCTGAGCTCTGCCGTGAGGAGCCTGAACCATATCGCAGCCAAAATAATTGTAGGACATAACGCTGCAGCCAACTGAAGCAACGCCTACTGCCTTGCCCTCTACACCAAGCTCATCAAGTACTTCAGCTACGAGGCGGTGTACGATACCGTGTGTACAGCCGGGGCAGTAGTGAAGGGGAGCATCGGTAAGAGCATGAGGTTTCTTAAATACTACGTCCATATTATTAACCTGTTATGTAAAATAACTTATCCTTTCGTAATTTTCCCTGATTAAGCCATGAGTCTTTCAATTTCGGCTAAAATCTCCTTGGGTGTGGGGATAATACCGCCTGTTCTGCCGTAGAAGTGTACGGGAACTTTATGTTCAACAGCTAATTTAACGTCGTCTACCATCTGGCCCATGCTCATTTCAACTGTGAGTAAAGCCTTAGCCTGATTTGCTGCGCGCTTGAGTGCATCTGTGGGGAAGGGCCAGAGTGTAATGGGGCGGACTAAACCGACTTTAAGACCCTTTTCTCTTGCCTTATTAACAGCACCCTTAGCAACACGGCTGCTTGCACCGTAAGCTACTAAGATAAGGTCTGCATCCTCTGTTAAGTATTCTTCAGCCATCTGCTCGTTTTTCTTGATGGTCTCGTATCTTTCATATCTTTCCTTTACTAAGTCCTCAAGTGCGTTGGGAGTAAGGTAAAGGGAGTTAACGATATTGTGAGCTCTTTCGCCCTTGTGACCGCAGGATGCCCAGGGCTTAGCGATGGGCTCTTTTTCGCTCTTTTCGGGGAGAACAACGGGTTCCATCATCTGACCGAGCATACCGTCGGCTAAGATCATAGCGGGCATACGGTATTTATCAGCCATATCGAATGCACCCTGAACCAAGTCAACCATTTCCTGAACTGTGGAGGGAGCAAATACGAGAACCTGGAAGTCACCGTGACCAAGAGCTTTAGTAGCCTGCCAGTAGTCTGCCTGAGAGGGCTGAATACCGCCGAGGCCGGGGCCGCCGCGCTGAACGTTGATGATAAGTGCGGGAAGGTCGGAACCTGCCATATAGGAGATACCCTCACCCTTTAAGCTGATACCGGGGGATGAAGAAGAAGTCATCGCTCTTACACCGGCTGCAGAAGCGCCAAGAACCATATTGATAGCTGCTATTTCGCTTTCTGCCTGTAAATATGTGCCGCCGATTTTGGGCATACGCTTTGCCATATAAGCGGCAAGTTCTGTTTGAGGAGTTATGGGGTAACCGAAGAAGTGGTGGCAGCCTGCCTGAATAGCAGCTTCTGCTAAAGCTTCGTTACCTTTCATTAAAACTTTATCTGCCATTTTTATATTTTCCTTTCAAGAAATCATTCTTTAAACTTAACTGCTGACAGTAATTAAAATAAATTTATCTGTATACAGTAATTGCAGTATCAGGGCACATAGTAGCGCAGAAGGCGCAGCCGATACAAGCGTTTTCGTCGGTAAGCTCAGCGGGGTGATAACCCTTAGCGTTGATCTTGCTTTTTGATAAAGCGATGATCTTTTTGGGGCATGTGTTTACACAAAGCGCACAACCCTTGCATACGTTTTCATCAACAATTATCTTTGCCATATAAATTCATCTGCCTTTCTTTAGTGTGTATTGCTTATATATAACCTTTCTTTCAAAAGGAATGGTTACAGTTAGAAAATTATTCTTCTTCCATCTCCCAGGGGAAGAGCACGAGTCTTTCTATTTTCTTGAAGCCTTCGGGAATTTCCCTGCCCTCTGCGGCAAAATCTGTAATTGTGCTGTATAAAAGAGGCAAGTTTGCTTCCTTGCTTACTTCTTTGGCGAAGCTTTCGGATTCAAGAGAGTTTTCGAAGGTGCTGTCCACACCCAAGTGGGTGTTATTTACAATTGCCGTAGCCTGTAAGCGGGAGGCTCCTTCAATTTCCCTGAGTAATATAAGTGAGTTTTCAGGCGAGCTTGAAAGTACGCGGTTTTTATTTATCACGTAAATCATCTCATAGTCCTGCTCCTTAAGCTGGCGGCTTATGGTACCCAGCGCCGTAGCGCCTGCGTCGTCACCGCCTGCGTCAATAAATACGTCGGCATTTTCAGCGGTGAAAATACTGAAAATTTTAGGTGAGAGGGTGGGCGTATCCAGAGTGGTGTTTGCAAAGCTTGGGATAATAAGCTCTATGCCGTGTTTTGTAAGCAGATTACCGTACTCACTTGAGCGGAAATAGGGGTTAACGATATCTATATCAACTACTATTACGCGTCTTTCGGGATTTAATAGCTTTTTTTCAATAGCTAAATTAAGGCACAGGTTAGTTTTACCGCATCCGTAATGACCGCAAATAACAGTATAAGTATTGTTGTTCATAAAGCTACCTTCTTTCCCATTTTAATTATCATAAAAATGATTTATAATTATACCATATTAAAGCGAAAGTTGCAATCTTTTAGAGAAATAAATATGTATAAAAATAATGAAACTTTAATATAATAAACTGTGTTTTGTTTACAGTAAATTAATGTTAAGTTTACATTTTTATCCTCTGTTCTTCACATAAGGGAAGTATACTTCAAAACATAAACTACTGTCCGTATCCGCATACCGAATTAATTATTGAATTAAATCGGGAGCTGCAGCATTATGCGGATGAGGCAGACCAAAAATTACTCTTGCGAGTTTATATATAAAATCGTAAAAATTAAAAGTCAGCTCTTTTGAGTTAACTTTTAATAAATTTCAGCCTTTCGGTGATAATAAATAAAAACCGAAGGAGGAAAAAATAATGAACGGTAAAAAAAGTCTCAGAATATATTTATCTTTTTTACTTACGGCGGTACTTTTCTTTACGGTGCTGTGCCTTGCTTACTATAGAAATACCGACGGGGAAGTGCTGGAGGCATCGCTTTTCAACTACGGAAAAGAGGATATAAAAGAAAATGAAACTGTAAGTGCAAATGAAACGGAGTTGAAGCTCGTGCCTCTGGGTACGGTATTCGGCATCAAGCTTTTTACCGACGGAGTTATAGTAACGGGTACGGAGAAAATTGAAAGCGGAAATGCTTACGGCAGTTTCTCTCCCGCTTATGATGCAGGTATAAGAAAAGGCGACTATATAGTTGAAGCGGAGGGCGAAGTGATTGACAGTAACTCAGAGCTTTCCAAAATTATAAGAACTAATGAGGATGAAAGCATACTTTTAAAAGTAAGGCGCGGCAGTGAGATTTTCGAGACTGAGGTCATGCTTCTTAAAAATAAAGGCGTGAAGATGGCGGGTATGTGGATACGCGACAGCGCCGCAGGTATAGGCACTCTCACCTATTATAATCCCGAAACAAAAGAATTCGGCGGTCTCGGTCACGGAATTATAGATATGGACATTAAGGAAGTAATGGATATAAAGGGGGGTGTTCCCGAAAATATCGTGCTTACTTCCATTGATAAAGGTGTAAAAGGAGTGCCCGGTAAACTCAACGGCTTCTTTTCGGGGGAAGCTCCTATAGGAGAGCTCACTTTAAACTGCGAGACGGGTATTTACGGAACGCTCAGTGAAGAAATATCGGGGGAGGCTGTTCCCGTTGCCGATAAAAACGAAGTGGAAATAAATAAAGCTCAGATAATTGCCACCATAGATGCTTCGGGGCCGCAGTATTTCGATGTTTTTATTGAGGAGATAATTGATAAGGAGAGAGATACCAAGAATTTTGTGGTGAAAATTACGGACGAATATTTAATTGAAAAGACGGGCGGAATCATTCAGGGGCTTTCGGGCAGCCCCATAATTCAGAACGGCAAATTAATAGGAGCTGTAACCCACGTTTTCCTTGAGGACCCAAAAAGGGGATACGGGATTTTTATAGAGAATATGCTGGAAGCGGCCGTATAAATGGATAGACAGGAGCGAAATGCCCCTGTCTTTTTTTTATAATATGTGTTATAATTCAATCATAAGGAGAAATGTTAATATGGGTAAGTTGTGTTTCACCGAATATACTTTTAGAAATAGGGGGATGTGATTAGAAATATGGGACGAATATCAAGGCTTTATATAGATAATCAAGAATTGGTAGAACTGGCAAAAGATGATAGCAGTAGGATGATTGTTTTGGACACGAATAAAGGCTATAAACCGATGTTAAAATATCGCGATACTTTATTAGAAAAATTCAATTTTGAGTTGCTGTCAGAATATGGCTTAACAGATATGGTAAATGTGTTTTCATATAAAAATAATCGTTATATATTGTGCTATGAATGTGATGAGGATATGGTAACTTTAGAAACACTTCCGCGTACAGAAGAAGAGTTAAAAGAATATAGAAAAATTGCTGCTTTTTTGCAAAATATGCTAAAGGATGCATCATAAATATAATAAGTAAGGAAGACCATCAGAAGCGGTGGTCTTTCTTTTTTATAAATTATACAGTTAAAATAAAAAATAATGTTGAAAATGTTAAATTTATGTTATATAATAAAGGCGAGGTGACACAGATTAATGAACTCACGACAGCAGGATATTTTAAACTTAACCGAAAAATACGGCGAAATTACCATAAAAGACCTTGCAAGAATGTTATCGGTTACTGAGATGACCATCCACCGCGATTTGGATTTTCTGAGTAAGGAAAGGCTAATAAGCAAAAAGCGCGGCGCGGCGGTTTTCTTAGAAAATACCGCCAAGGCAAAGCTCAGTTTTTATAATGGCGAAAAAAAGGAGATAGGCAAGTTTGCCTCTTCACTTTTAAAGCCGGGGCAATCTGTAATATTCGATAACAGCACCACGGCGGCGGAATGCGCAAGATACCTTGACGATTCTTTGAAGCTTGTTTGCTACACAACGAGCCTTGAAATTGCCGATATTATTGCAAAAAGAGGCAGTCACATTCTTTACTGCAGCGGCGGATATTATTTTCCCGATTCCCATGGCTTTATAGGAGCTCACGCGGAAAATTACGTAGAGTCAATAAAAGCGGACGTAGCTATTGTTGGCGCCAGCGGAATAAGCCTTGAAAAAGGCATTACCAACCCTTACCCCATGCACAACAGCCTCCAGAGAGCTATTATAAAGAGCGCGAAAAAGTGCATCTTACTTGCCGACCACTCTAAATTTGACAGAGCGGCTATGGAATTTACCTGCCCTCTTTCCGATATTGATATGATAATTACAGACGGCGGAATAAATAAGGAGATTCTTGAAGAATATAAAAAGCATATAAATGTTCTGGTGACAGAAGCATAAAAATAAAATTAACGTAAGAAAAGGAGATTAAAATGAAAGAACTGATTAAAGCTACAAGAAATTACCGCGAAAAATTGCTCAGTGACCCCTATAGACCCACCTATCATTTCGCTATAGCTGACGATGACGGCAGACCCGGCGACCCTAACGGTGCATTCTACGCAGACGGAATTTATCATTTAATGTATCTTTATAGAAATTCTTCGGATAACGGCTTTCATTGGGGACATATTTCATCCACCGATTTACTCCATTGGCGCCACCATAAAGATGCTTTAGGTATACATAACGGCGACGGCGGATGTTTCTCGGGCGGTGCATTCGTGGATGATGATAAGAGAGCCTACCTTACTTTCTGGAAATTCGGGGCAGTTGACGGCTCTGATAACAGCGGCATTGCTATGGCTTATGCTGACCCTCCATACGAAGACTGGTACAGAATGGAGCCTATTGCGGTTAACGGTTCACGCTGGGGCATTACCGATATGGAAATCGGCGGCGAAACTTTACATCTCGGTAACGCAGACCCCTCCAACATCTGGAAGGTGGGCGATACTTACTATATGCAGCTTGGTAACCTCTGCGTTTTAAACGAATACGGCAGAAGCGAGGACAGTTTGGAAAAATATAAGGGAGACTGGACGGAGCTTTATAAATCCAAGGATTTGAAAAACTGGGAATACATTCACCGTTTTTACGAGAATCCCCATCTTGATGAAGATTATCCCGACGCAACCGAGGACGATATGTGCCCATCCTTCCTTCCCTTATACGATAAATATGAGGGCGGCGAATTTACAGGTAAGTACCTGCAGCTTTTTATCGCCCACAATAAGGGTACCCAGTACTATATAGGTAAGCTCGAGGGCGAGAAATTTATTCCCGAAAGCCACGGGAGAATGAGCTGTGCGGATAATTCTTTCTTTGCGCCGGAAGCTTTAATTGACGGTAAGCGCCGACACATTATGTGGGCTTGGCTTTTAGATAACCTTAAGGATGATTTTAATAAATACGGCTGGAGCGGCGTTTACTCCTTCCCCAGAGTCCTATGGCTTGAAAAGGGTGTGCTTAAAATGGCACCTGCAAAGGAGCTTGATAATTTACAGTACAATAAAGTTATCCCCGAAATTAAAGAGGATAACAGCATAGAGATAAATAAAGGTCAGGCCTACAGGCTGAAGGCAACTTTTAAGGCTGAAAATGACGGAAAGGTCGGTTTCAGTATAAAGGTTGATGATGAAAAGGGTGAAAGTACCGATATTTATTACGATAAAGTAAATAAGAAGCTGGTATTTGAATCAAGGCACGATAGCCTTCCCTGCGAACACGATATGAAAAAGCGGGAGGAAATGCCTTTTAGCTTAAGCGAAAACGAGGATTTAGAGCTGGATATTTTCGTCGATAAGGCTGTGGTAGAGGTTTATGCCAACGAAAAACAGGCTATCTGCCGCCGCAGCTATCCCGCTGACCCCGAAAAAGCCGTGGGCGTTAAGCTTATAGGCGCTAAAGAAAAGCTTATTAAGCTTGAAGCTTATTCCATGGCGCCTGCAAATCTATACTGATACTTAAAGAGAAAACAAACATTGGAGAGTTTTACACTCTCCTTTTTTGTTATATTTTTTCGTATTGTTTCATAAAATTACTTAGAAATGTTACGTTTTTGTTACGCTGTACTTGGTATAATATAAATATAAAAATAAAATCGGAAAACTATACTATAATAAATGAAGGAGACAGTATGAAAAATAAAGTAAAAAAGCTTATGTCCTTACTTCTTTCGGTGCTTATGGTTTTATCCTGCACCGTACCTGTTTTTGCCGCTGAAAATGACGGCTACGAGTTTGATCTCATAGGTAAAAAGACGGCGGCACCTTTGGTAACACCGGGTCAGTACGAGATAACAGTTAACGTACCCGGCGCAGTTGAAACCGATGAATACAGTGAAATTATCGTTATGGTTGATGCTTCTTCAAGCCAGGGCGCAAATCTTACAAAGCTTAAAGATATGCTTGTAAGCCTTGCTGAAGAGGTACTTCATAACGACGGCTCTATGAGGCTTACTTTAATGGGCTTCGGTATGGGTCCTGCAAGAGTAGGTTCTTTCTATAATGCCGAAACATTGGAAGCCTTCCTTAAAGATGTCACTCAGGCTGACCTTCGTCAGGGTGTATCTGCCACCAACTGTGAAGCTGCCCTTGATTTTGTTTATGATTATATCGAGGAGTCCGAAAAATTACATAAGACCTTCGTTATATTTACAAGTGACGGTATGACAAATATGGACGAGACTCCCTTTGCTTTATCAACATGGGAGGAGCACCCCGAATGGTATATGAGCGGTGCTACAAAGTCTACGATAGCTTCATACGCTGCAGGCGGTCAGGCTGATTTGCTTATCAGCGAAGGCTTGGTTTTAACTCCTACTGCCAAGTTATATCCTGAGGACGCTGTAAATATCGAGTTAGCTAAGAAAGCTTACGGTATTGACAGTGAGGAATATAGTGCTGCGGTTGATGCTCTTTATGGTAAAATAACAGCTACTGAGGAAGCAGGCGTAGCTTACACAAACGCTATATGGGAAGATGTATTTAATGAAGCCGGCTATACTTTTGCTGACGACGTTCTTTACTCTACACCTGAGCTTGAGAAGATATTCCTTGATTACCACGACGGTGCTTTAACAAACAGCTTCCTTTGCACAATCCACGGTATGAAGAATGCAAGCTTCTACCCCGACTGGTATAACCTTTCCACATGGGGTGCAAGAGCTTCTGTTTCTGCTGATAAATTAGCTGAGCACGATAAGGTTCTTGAACTTTATATGATGGACTTTGCAAACAAAGTTAAAACTTGGATGAACCCCGATTCTACAGGTGCTAACCACTGTACTTCCGAAAAAATTACATATAACACAGCAACTAATTTCAGTGCGGCTGTAGACAAAATAGCTGATCTTGAAAACGAGATGTTTGTAACTGTTTACAGGGAGACAACAGTTATCGACCCCATGAGTAAGTGGGTTACACTCGATCCTGACAGTATTCGTATTTATGAGGATGACCTTCTTATCTATCAGTACGGCGAAGGCTGGCTTTATGAGGATAAGCAGCCTACAGCTGAGCCTATCACACTTTCTGTGAATGAGGACGGCCGCTATCAGATCGAATGGCGCATTAAGGATAGCGAGCTCCTTTATACTGACAGATATTTCTTAAAGTATAAGGTGGACGTTGATGAGACTGCAGAAGGCTTTGAGTACGGCGAGCTTTACCCTGCAAACGACCCCACTTACGTTGAGTATAAAGACATAAACGGTGAAACACAGATTGTAGAAGTTGAAGTTCCCGAAGTTAAAGAACCTCTGCCCGCAGATGATTTCGGCGAGAATGATAAGGGTTTCAAAATCTATAAGGGTTCTTCTATAGACGGTACTCCTATTTCAGAAATTCAGTTCGATATTTATCACGTTGTTCCCGGTGAAGGCGACGTATTAAACGTAAATCCCACTGAGGAAGAATACGGCAAATATATGACTGAGGAAAATTTTGTAGGTTCAATTATTACTGATGCGAGCGGTTATGGCTCACTTAACTTAACCGACCTTGGATACGGCGACGGCTTCTATTTGGTTGTAGAAAAGGCAAACGAGAAAGTAAAAGCGCCTCTTGACCCCTTCTACGTAAGCGTGCCCATGGCTGACCCCGAAACTCAAAAGCTTATGGACGTAGTTGTTATGTATCCTAAGAATGAGCCTGTTATCCCCGATACTCCCATTGAACCCGATATTCCGCAAGAACCCGAAAAGGATACTACGGGAAAATTCGTAATCTTGAAGCACAGCAATTTAGGTGAAAGCTATGCGCTTGAAGGCGCACAGTTCCAGCTTTACAGAGTAGCTTTACCTGAGGAAACAGCAACCATGAATACTGTATATAACGGTATTGAAGTGGGTCTTATTCCCGTGATAATTGATGAACAGCCCGTTATTATAACTTCAGGTGCTGACGGTACTGCCGAATCCCCCGAACTTGAATTCGGCCTTTACTTCCTTGTTGAAACGAAGTCACCTAACGGCTACAATCTTTTACAGGACGCAGTGCCCGTGTTCGTTACAGAAACAAGCGGTGTAATTTCCAATGCAGTTAAAATTATGAACACACCCGGCGTTCATCTTCCCGAAACAGGCGGTGTTGGTACAACTTGGTTTATCATAATCGGTTCCTCACTTGCATTAGCTGCAGCAGTAATTCTTGTTTCAAGAAGACGAATTGGTAAGGAAGAATAAGCCAAAATAAATTATCCCTTCTCATTTCACATTGGGAAGGGATTTTTTATAAAAAAAGCACAATTTTTTATATAACAGTTACTTGTGTTACGCTTCTGTTACAGGGAATATGTTATTCTTTATTTACTAAAATTGGGATAATAGGAGAATTGGTTATGAACATGAAAAGAGTTTTATCAATGTTTCTTGTACTGATACTTTCAGTGACAATGTGCATGGTTTCTTTTGCTGATGAAGTTACAGAGGAAACAGAGCCTTCTTACGAAGCCGAGTTTATTCATGTTATGAATTACGTTAGTGGTAGCTCAATGATGTATAACGGAGAAAAGGTCGGCAGATGGGGCTATTTTACTCCTTACAAACCACGTCTAACTTATGACGGTGTGCTGAAAGGTTCAAGCGGTACAAGTATTTTTACCTTTAACCTTATTGACAGTAAAAATAATAGAATAATAGATGCTTACTGTGCTGATACCGATATAGGTGTATCCGGCGGTTATGCATATTCCCGTTTAAACCTTGAAAATTCAAGCTACAGCGCTCACGCTTCAGGCAAGCTTCGCGCTATAGTTAAGCAGGGCTTTTGGGATTCAGGCGACGAAAATGTATTAGGCGCTGCTGCAGGTGTACCTGATCTAACTCAGGGTGAAGCTTTGGCAGCTACTCAGCTTGCAATATGGGAAACTATCCACGGCGACAGATTCGGTATAGTGAGCTATGTAAACTCTATGACTAACAGTGAATCAAGCTGGGCAGGATATCATTCTGACAGTAAAGGTGATATTTATCACCTGAATTACGATTCCTGCTACGAGGAAGTTAAAAACGGCTATGCTTCAATGGATAATGCTGAGAATATAGCGACGAATATTGAGGCTGCATATAATTACCTTATGTCACTTGAGGATCTCGGTCCTTCAGAACCTGCAGTTTCAGGTAATTCCTTTAAGAACTGGGAAGTACTTTCCCGTGAAAAGAACGAAGATGGTACTTATAATATTACTGTAAATGTTGAGCTCGACGTTATAATGAAGGAAAATGACGACTTAACTCTTTCTGCAATTATCGGCGGTAAGTTTGCCTATGTATCTTTAGCTGATGGTATCAACAATAAAACGCTTGTAATTAAAAACGTACCTGCAGCTAATGCATTCGATACAGTAACCTTAGCAATCGACGGTCAGCAGACTGTAAAAGATGTATTTATATTTGCTCCTAAAGATGCAAGAAATAAATCGCAGACTCTTATAGCCGAGTACGATGCTCAGCTTCCTGTTCATGCAGAGGTAGAAGCGGTGGAAGAAGAAAGAATAATTAATTTCCACAAGCTTAACAGAGAAGATAATAATGGCCTTGAAGGCGTTCAGTTTGATATTTACTATAAAGCAACTGTTTCCGAATATTTAAACGGCGAGTATGAGCTTGATTATAAGTATAGTAAATATGACGGTTATGTTTATACAGCTGTTACTGACGAAAACGGTGAAGCAACAGTCAATCTTACAAGAGAAAATCTTCCCGACGGTGTTTATCTGATTGTTGAGAAACCTCACAATGCTATTGAAAAACCTGTCGATCCCTTCTACGTAATTATCCCCGCTACTTCCTTTGACGGTACAGGATATGAATACATAATTGATATTTACCCCAAAAACGATGTTAAGAATGACGTTGAAATAAGTAAGGATGTTATTAGTATCGATAATGATTCCGCTACGGTTGACGCTAAGAAAGAGCATACGTGGATAATCACGGCAGGTATTCCTGATGATCTTGAAAACGGTAAGAGCTTCGTTATTTCCGATACACTTGACAATCGCCTTAATTTCCTAGGTAATATTAAAGTTCAGCTTGAACTTAAAGGTGCTGAAGGCGCAATTGGCGGCGGAAGTGTAACGGTCAGCGGCGAAAATACTTCCGGAAAAGTAGTAGAAACAACAGTCAGCTCAATTTTATCGGAAGGCATTGACTATATAATCGAAGTGACAGAGAACGATTCCGAAAACGGCGAGAAGCTTCCCGATTCCTTCAAAATCACTTTCACTTCCTCAGGTATGGCTAACTGTGCTACTCTCGGTAAATATATTGAGGATGCTGTAATAAGAGTTTATTTTGATGCTGAGATTAACTCAAATGCCAATATGGATGATATGATCCCAAACAAGGCAACTTTGGAGTACACAAACTCTGTAGGCGTTGATTTTAAAGCAGAGTCCGATATTCCCGAAGTGTACACAGGCGGTATACAGATTATTAAGGTAGATGCTGACAATCAGACAAATAAGCTTGAAGGTGCTCAGTTTGAAGTTTACCGTAAGGCTACTGAAGCTGAAATAGCCGATGAAAATATATCAACAGTTAAAATAAACGGTCAGGATGCTGAGATGGTAATTGTCGAGTTTTTCAGTAATCCGGAGATTACAGGTGAGAAGGTGACAAAGGCTGTTTCCGATGAAAACGGTAAGGTTTATATTTACGGTCTTGCTTACGGTACTTACTATCTTTTAGAAACAAAAGCTCCTGACGGATATAATCTTTTAGCAGAAGCTAAAGAATTTGAAATTAAGGAAGCTACGTATACGGAAGAAAACGCCTTCTTGGTATTTAATAAGAGCGGTGTGGTACTTCCCGAAACAGGCGGTGTGGGCACAACTTGGTTCATTATCATAGGCTCAGCTTTGGCTGTTGCGGCGGTAGTAATACTGGTTGCCAAAAGAAGAATGAATAAAGAAGAATAAATAAGTGAAGTTTCGGAGAAGTGCTTTTAGGGCATTTCTCCGATTTTATTTTATTTCACTTTCCATAAAGGGAAAATTGTGGTACAATTATCTATAATTATAAGGCGGGATAATATGATTGAAGCTATAAAAAGAATAAAAGAAATGGAAGCGCTTTTCGATTTTCTTTTAAGCGTGCCGAAGAGTGAAGCGCACAAATTTAAAAAGGAGAGGGATATGCTTATATCCTACTATGAAAGCAAACTGTGGCGGTATGATTTTGAGCTGGATGAAAAGGGTTTGCTGCCTTCTGATTTAAAGCGGGGCGTACTCAGCGAGGACGGCATTTATAATTATATTTCGGAGGAATAAAATGCTCTTTATAAGCTTTGAAGATTTTGTAAGTAAAGTAAACAAAACAGAGAAACTGAATTCGGAAAGTGCAGAAAAGCTTTATAAAGCTATGAAAAACGGCGATGAAAACGCAAGAGAAGCTTTGATAGAGGGGTATTTGTATCTTGTAAAAGCTCATATTTTAAGGATGAAGCCTGAGATGAGAACTTTAAGGCACGTTTTAGAGTGTGTTAGAGCTTTAGGTAAGGCTGTGGATACCTTTGATTTTACAAGTAAAAGTGAAACTTTTGCTCACAGATTAAGTTTTTATTTAAGAAATGCCACTACGAAATATATAGTCGAGAGATAAATTTTGGGCTCATTCAGATAAGCAGGAGCTTTGTTCTTGTGTTTTTATTTTGTTATGCTATACTATACTATAATATAATTAAAAGAAGGAAGGGGGCTTAATATCACGGTATGGAGAATAATGTTTTCGAAAACGCTGAGGAAAAATTAAAAGAATCCTGGGAAGTACACCGTCAGGCTTTCGGCCCAATATTGGAGCCGGCTTTCGTGGAGAATAAAGAAATAAGAATTCACCTCACTGCCGCTCTCAATTTAATAAGCCGCCGCGAAGTTAAAAAGGGCTACGATATTCTTATGAGCATAAAAAAGCACTGTTTATACGGTGAAGATAAGGCGGCGTGGAATTTCTTTATGGGTCTTTGCTTCGAATTTATGGGCTCAAAAACCGAGATGGCAAAATGGTACGAGAAGGCAAATTTATATCCCCATAATTTTTATCTGCCGTATCTTAAACTTGCAAAATTCTATCACGCCGATGCGAAATTTGAAGAAGCCGAAAGAAATTACCTTCTTGCTATAGACTGCCTTGAAAACGCCATGGAAGAATATAAGGATAAGGTGGTTTTAGGCTCCGCTTACGTGAATTTAACTTCCTGCCTTACCATGATGCACCGCTACAAAGCCGCCGTGGTTAACTACCGCAAGGCGCTTGCTTTTCCCATACAGAGCGGTACTTCCGCCACAGGCGCCATACTTTATGCGGCTATGGGCAATATAAAAGAGGTGGAAAGATTTTTAAGCATAGTAAGTAAGGAGATTCCTGCTTTATACGCCCACACCAAGAAAATGACGGATGAAATTTTAGAAAGAAAACATCCTCATTTCAGTCCCATATCCCTTGATGAAAAGAATATCGAAAAATTCTGGCAATGGTTTAATGAAAATAAAGAAAAAATCAAAGAGACGGATTCGGAGACTGTGAAAAGTCTCGGCGGTAAAATCAAAGAGGTCTTTGCGTTTCTTGAAAGAGAGCCGAGGTTCAAAATCGCCTTGGAAGAAAATAAGCATCAAATAATTTTCTCGGATTTTTACGCAATGGCGCTGAATATCGGTTACAAGGAGCTTATAAATAAATGCCCCGATGAAATTTTAAAGGATTTCGGATTTATAATAGAAAGGTAAAATAGAAAGGTAAAAGGAAAATAATATGGGTTTTATTAAGAATTTTTTGGAAAAATTAGTACCCGTGCCAAGGGAGCTTGCCTACGTGCTGGCTATCAGTAAAGAGAAGGAGCTCTTTATGGTAAGTGTGCAGGAGGAAAAGAAGAAAAAGGAGTATGTATATTCCGTAATATACGAGACGGGAAAACACGGCGTGAAAAATGAGCCTCAAAGCAAAACCGCGGTCATTCCCCCTGAAGCTTTCGGCACAAAGGAAAGCTTTAAAGAAACTTTCTATAAACTGGAAGGCTTAAGTAAATTCCCCCTTGAAAGCTTCGAGGATATGTGGAATCAGATAGAAAATAAGCTTTAAACCTACAGTGAAGACTGAAAAAATGCAGAGTGTAAAAACTCTGCGTTTTTTATGTGTTATTTATCTTACAGAAAAGTTCTGCGTTTTTTTATTATAAATTTAGCAATTTACTATAGGAATTTACCAAAATTTGTGTTATACTAATATAAATTTATTTCGTTACCAAACCAAACTATTTTATAAGGAGAATTATTATGGCAGACGTAATTAATTTTGAAGAACTTCAGAATATGGCTGAGGAATTAGACGACGTTTTCACAATTGAAACTGAGGACGGCGAGGTTGACCTCAAGATAGTTGACGAGCTTACAAAGGACGGCAAGAACTACGCTTTATTAGTTGTTCTCGATGATAACGGCGAGGAGACAGACGAGGCTGCTGTTTTTGAGCTTACAAAGGACGAAGAAGGCTTCGATGTTATTGAGTCTATTGACGACGAGTGGCTTCTTGACGAGCTCTATGAAGAATTCGGCGTAGGTACAGAGGACGAAGAATAATTTTATGCTGGATAGATCTTTACTTAAGGAAACTATAGAATCAAGGCTTAGTGAGGATATAAAGCTCTGTAAAGTGGGCGCGGCTCAGATACTTGTTAAAGAAAAAGGCGAAGTAGCATATGAAGCTATGTTCGGCGATTTTAAGAGTAAAGAGGGCAAGGCTCTTGGTTATGATACTGTTTTCCGTTTAGCTTCCATGACTAAGCCTGTTACCGCCGTGGCAGTAATGATTATGGTGGAGAGAGGCCTTATTGACCTTGATAAGGATATTGATTTCTATATCCCTGAGTTTAAAAATATGCTTGTGGGCGAATATAAGGATGACGGCAGCGAGATTTTAAGCACAACTGCTGCAAAGCGCCTTCCTAAAGTAAGAGAGCTTTTGTGCCATACTTCAGGTATAGGAAGTTTAGGTGCGGCGGGCTACTATAATAAATCCTATGCAAGTGAATATGAATACAGCACTTTAGAGGGCGCAGTTTTATTCCATACAAAGATTCCTTTTGCATTTGAACCCGGTACCAAGGAAAGCTACAGCCCCAATGCAGCCTTCGACGTAGCGGCTTTAATAGTGCAGAGAGTAAGCGGAGTTCCTTACGATGAATTTTTGAAGAAAGAAATTTTCATTCCCTGCGGTATGACTGATACTTCTTTTGCCCCTGAGGACGAACAGTGGGACAGAATGATATTTATGCACGACAGAATTGAGGATGAAAAGGGCGTAAGAAGCGTTGTGGGTAAAACAGAAGAAGGCAGAGTTTGCGTATTTGTAGATTTTCCCGTAACTCATCTTGCTGCAGGCGCAGGTCTTGCTTCCACAATTTCCGATTACAGTAAATTTGCCGAAATGATTTTAAATAAGGGCGTAACTGAAAGCGGAGAAAGAATTTTAAGCGAAAAATCCGTGGAAGAAATGACATCTCTACAAATTCACGATGAAAAGGTACAAGGCGGCAACCAGCGCTGGGCTTTGGGCGGCAGAGTTATTATGGACGAAACTTACGGCTCACTCCCCGCGGGTACTTACGGCTGGAGCGGCGCTTACGGCACACATTTCTGGGTGGATTTTAAAAATCAGATTACTGCAGTTTATATGAAAAATTCCCTCTATGATGGCGGCGCAGGCGCTACCACCGCAAACAATTTTGAAAAAGACGTATATAGTTCCATAAAATAAAAGAAAGAACAGAAGTTTTAAGCTTCTGTTCTTTTTTAGTTGTGTATTAGTTCTTGGTTCTTTTATACAGGGTTATTACGTCCTCTGCTTTAAAAGTCAAAAAGCATTTTTGGCAGGTATATAAAAAATCCATATCTCTGGCGTTATTCATTTTTCCGCAGTTGGGGCATGGGGCTTTATTGTTTTCAAATTCACCGTTATAGCACACTGCATTATAAAAATCTTCATCTTTAGCGTTTTTAACGTCCACGGGCTTTAAAGAGCATATTACGGGTGCTTTCTCATTTTGGCTGTAGAATGCACTTTCCCTTGCTTTTGATATGTTTAATAAACTGTGGATAAGCTCTTTATTGGTTATCCTTTTGAAGGATATAGTGTTTGACACGGGTTTTGTTTCATATTGCTGGAATTCATTTACGGGAGTGCCTGTGAATTCTTCTAAATGATAAATATCTCTTCCGAACTTTTCTATAATTCTTTCGTCATTTGAAACGTAAATTGTAACGTTTTTGCTATCTTCGGGAATGTAATCCAGATAAGCGGTAGGTATACAGATAATATAACCGTTTTCGTGTTTATTGAATTCACATTCTTTGCCTGAGTCAAGAACAAACTTTGCAGTATAGCTTTCGGTATTATAGGTATTTATAAGCTCTGCACCCCACTTAGAACTTCGGGAGTTGGTAACGGCTTCGGCGAAAACGTATTCTGAAGCACTAAGCTGTAAAGAAACAGCACTTGCCAGAGCGGAAGCTGCTACGGGGTATTCGGCTTTATCCCTGAGAGCACAGAAAATTATAGGCTTGTTCGCTTTATTTTTATCCATTTTAAGGTAACCAAACTGAGTTTCAGTGAAAACAGGCTCGAAAATTAAGGGATATAAATTGAAATAATCAATGCCGTGTATAGAATTTGCTTTCGGGTAACGTATCTTATAGTAAACGCCTTGAGCGGGGGCCGATTTTGTAAATTGTCCGTCTTTAATTTTACCTGTAATATAATTTTTTAAAGGCAGGTAATGGCTTCGTAAGCTATCGGCAGTATCGAGAATTTCAAAACTATTATCATTTACTTTACAGAATTCAGAGCTTTCCATCTCTATATTCTGAATCATAAAGCTGAATTCTTTTTCTCTAACTACAATAATAAAATCGTTTTTAACGGGAAGTTTTAATCTGCTATCCAGCCTGTCAGTATTATAAAGTATAATTATTTCGTTTGTTTTTAAATCAAGAGCTTTGTTTCCGCCTAAGCTCATACATACTGTAAGCTCGGCATCCAAACGCAGGAAGCTGCGTTTTATACTGTTTATCCAATAAATTGTTCTACCTGTTATGAAAAAGTCTTCTTTTTCGAAGTTTTGGCGAGGATTCAGATAAAAATGAATCTGTTCGTAGCTGAGTCTTTGAACAGCAAGGAAATTTACCTCACCGTTAATAATATCAATAAGGGTGTAAACATAAGAGGAAATGTTATCAAGCTTACACTCATGCCTGTTTACGGCTACGTGTTTTGTACCGTTAAACTGGAAAGGTACCATAAAAGGAGGGGAGTATTCGGGGTTATCGTATTCCGGGTCGATAATATACGGAGTGATGCGTACTTTTTCAGTTAACCAGCTGAAATTCTGTTTGTATTCTTTTTTATGTTCACTTGCGGGAACAGGCACACTTTTGGGAGCGGAGGTGTTTTTAGGAGCGTGAGTGCTTGCTGCAGGTGCGGTATATGCAGGCTTATTGGCAGGAGCCGTGGGAGTTTCTGCTTTTTTCTCCTTAGCGAAATCATCAAAACGTTCTTTTTCGGCTATTTTTCTTAAAGTAAGAGTATTGAAAACGTCGTATACGTCGCGTGCTTCCAATCCTGCGTAAAAATCTATTTCTTTTTTATTATTAAAGATAAAAGTAATAACGTTATAATTATCGTTTCGGTTCAACTCCACACGGTATAAATCCGTAAAATCAATAAAATATTTACCTTTTTCACCTACAATGTGGTATTTGCCGCTGAAATAAAGTTTATCTGCAGTTAAAACAAAACCCTTTTTGCAGGTTTTGAAGAAGCTCACGTCCATAACCGCAACGATTTTTTCTTTTGGAATACCGAATGCTATGTTTTTTGATACTTTTTCCAAATCGCCAAAGCATATTTTTTCATAAGGAACAAAGCAGGTGGTGTTTTCTTTATAGTATTTTTTCACAGCGTTCGCAACGTCAAATTTAGTGATTATCATATTATTCTACCTTTTTTAATATCTGTATATATTAGTATAGCTTTTGGCATTACATTTGTAAAGTACCAAATATAAAAACAAAAATATGTCCATAAATATGCATTATTTAGCGTGACAAAACTAAAATATTGCGGTATTATAAAGTAAAAGAAACGGTAATTTATTTAAAAGAAAGGGTAATAATATGAATTTTAAAGAGAGAGCAAAAGAGCTTGTTTCAAAAATGACTCTTCCCGAGAAAATAAGTCAGCTTATTTACGAGGCTCCTGCTATTGAAAGATTAAACGTGCCTGCATACAACTGGTGGAATGAAGCTTTGCACGGCGTGGCAAGAGGCGGATGCGCTACAGTATTCCCTCAGGCTATATCGATGGCTGCAAGTTTTAACGACGTGCTTTTAAATGAAGTGGCTACCGCTATTTCCGACGAAGCAAGAGCAAAATATAATGAATATAAAAAGTTCGGCGAAACTAAAATTTATCAGGGTTTAACTTTATGGTCACCAAATATAAATATTTTCCGTGACCCCCGTTGGGGCAGAGGCCACGAGACCTACGGCGAGGACCCATACTTAACCGCAAGAATGGGCACAGCCTTCGTTAAGGGTTTGCAGGGTAATGACGACGGCGTGAAGTACAGAAAAACCGACGCAACCTTAAAGCACTATGCGGTGCACAGCGGTCCCGAGGCTTTGCGCCACGGCTTTAACGCCAAAGTAAGCGATAAGGATTTATATGAAACTTACCTTTGGGCATTTAAATACTGTATTGATAACGCAGACCCCTCAGCGGTAATGGGCGCCTATAACAGGGTAGAGGGCGAAGCCTGCTGCGCAAGCGAGCGCCTTTTAGGCGATATTTTATACGGCGAGTTCGGTTTCTCGGGCTACGTGGTTTCGGACTGCGGCGCTATCTGTGATATTAATAATAATCACAAGATAACTAAAAATGAGGCTGAAAGCGCGGCTTTGGCTTTAAATAACGGCTGCGATTTAAATTGCGGTAGCGCTTACAAGTGGCTGAAAACTGCGGTTGCCCTCGATTTAATAAGCGAAGAGGTTATCACCAAGGCTTGTGAAAAATTATTTGAAGCAAGGTTCCGCCTGGGTATGTTTGATTCTGACTGCGAGTACGATAACATCCCTTACGAGGTGGTTGAGTGTGAAAAGCACAGAAATTTAAATATTAAAATGGCAGAAGAAAGTATGGTTCTGCTTAAAAATAACGGAATACTCCCCATTAAGGATAGTGAAAATAAGGTTATTGCGGTTATAGGCCCCAATGCAGACGAAAAAAGCGTTCTTCTTGCTAACTATAACGGCACTCCTTCCCGTTATACCACAATTTTAAGAGGTATTCAGGATGCTTCAAACGGCAGGGTAATGTATGCGCCAGGATGCCACGTAACTAAAGAAAATCCCATTCATAACGACAGTATCCATATAGAAGAAGCTGTTATTGCGGCAAAGAAGGCGGATATAGTTATTATGGTTATGGGTCTTAACCCCACTCTTGAGGGCGAGGCAGGCGATGCCTACAACGCGGATTTAAGCGGCGATAAGGCGGATTTAGAGCTTCCCAAGTCCCAGAGAAATCTTATAAATAAAATAGCCGAGCTTAATAAGCCCGTTGTTTTCGTTAACGTTAGCGGCAGCGCCATAAATTTAGGCTTCGAGGATGAAAATTTTGATGCCGTACTTCAGTGCTTCTACCCCGGAGCAGAGGGCGGCAAGGCTTTGGCGGACGTTATTTTCGGTAAAACATCTCCTTCAGGCAGACTTCCCGTTACTTTCTATAAGTCTATAGAGGATTTACCGCCTTTTGAAGATTACAGCATGGAGAACAGAACCTATAAATTCTTTAAAGGTACTCCTGTTTATCCCTTCGGTCACGGCTTAACTTACAGTGAAATTGAAGAAAATTGGATAGACGAAAATACAGTAGAGCTTACAAATAAGGGCGAATACGATACTGCTTACTCTGTTTTAAAATTTGAGTATATTCCCCATAAAAACCTTTGCGGTTTTAAGAAGGTGTTTATTAAAGCGGGGGAGAAATTGAAAGTTGAATTTTAAAAAGCTAACCTCGGGGTGAAAACTTCGGGGTTATGATTTTTCTGTTATTTTACAGAATGCAGCGTATGAATTTTGAGGCGGATAAAGTTTATTTCATACACCTCATCCGTCCTGTGGACTAGTCTCACAGGACACCTTCCCCTCAAGGGGAAGGCAGGTGTTCCAACCGTTAGTTGGAAAATCTTAAAATTGCAAATTCAACCGATAGTTGCTTGAAAAATTCACCTGTTTTTGTTAGATTAAAATTGTGATCACGAGAAAAAACTAAACGGTAAAGGAATGAAAAATATGACTTTAGGCGAGAAAATTACTTTTGAAAGAAAAAAATTAGGTTTAACTCAGGATGCCCTTGCGCAGATAATGGGCGTAAGCAATCAGGCGGTAAGTAAATGGGAAAGTGACTTAAGCTGTCCCGATATTATGCTTTTACCTTTACTTGCTGATACTTTCGGCATTACAATTGACGAGCTTTTCGGCAGAGAAGCAAAGGTTAAAGAAGAAATACGCGAAGCAGAAGTAGAGAGTGAAGTTTATAAAGAAACTTCCGAAGAGGATAAAGTTTATATAAAAGATCTTCCCTGGGAGGATGATAATACTCTGCACGTAGTACTTTATAAAGGCCACAAGCTTATAAAGGGTGAAAAGAAAAAAGAATTCAAAGATGAAATTCAGCATCTTGAATTTGAATATAAGGGCGAAGCTTTAAATATCGTTAGTGACATTAATGTTAAATGCTTGGGTGTTCACGGTAATATCAGCGCAGGAAATAGTGTTATGTGTGATTTGGTAGGCGGTAATATTGCAGCAGGAACTAGCGTGACCTGCGATACAATAAACGGCAACGTTTCTGCAGGAACGAATATAACAAGTGATGCAATTTACGGTCGAGTTGCGGCAGGTACAAATATAACTTGCGACGATATTCAGGGCGACGTAACTGCAGGGGGCGATATAAACTGCGGTGATATTGAAGCTCACGATAAGGGTGTTCACGCAGGCGGCAACGTTGAAGCTAACGTAATTAACGGCTATGTAAGGGCAGAAGGCTCCGTGGAATGCGGCGACGTAGGCGGTATGGTAAGCGCAGGTGAATATATTGAGTGCGGTGACGTAAACGGCTGTGCTACTGCAGGCGGCTACATTGAGTGCGGTGATATTGCAGGTACCGTTACTGCAGGCGGCTACGTAGAGTGCGGCGATGTAGCGGGCAACGTTAATGCAGGCGGCTATGTAGAGTGCGGCGACATTGGCGGCGACGTTAAATCAGGCGACTACGTGGAATGCGGTGACGTTGAAGGAAACGTAGAAGCAAATGGCTACGTAGAGTGCGGAGACGTAGGCGGTGACGTGATAAAAAGAAGATAAAGTTATAGGGTGAGTGCGAAAGTACTTGCCCTATTTTTATGTTGTAAAGATAAAGAATTTATGTTAAACTAAGAAAAAACGGGAAGGGGTACAGTGAAATTAATATGAATTTAAGCTTTTTATTTGATAAAGGCGTTAAGGAATATGATAAATTCCGCCCGACTTACCCTGAAGATTTGTATGAAGATATTATAAACTACTCAAAAATCACAAAGGAGAGTGCCCTGCTTGAAATAGGCTGCGGCACGGGTCAGGCAACGAAGCCGTTTTTAGATAGGGATTTTAACGTATTAGCTATAGAGCTTGGGGAGAATTTAGCAAACTTTGCAAGGAAAAAGTTTAAAAATTACCCGAATTTCCTTGTTACCAACCGCGACTATATGGATTTCCCCTTAAAAGAGGAGATTTGTGATTTGGTGTTTGCCGCCACCAGCTTTCACTGGCTGCCCGAGGATTTAGCCTTGGAAAAAATTAAAAGCGAATTAAAGTTTGGCGGTACTTTAGCACTATTCTGGAATCACCCGTACCCCAACAGAGACGAAGACGAGACCAACAAGGCAAGTAAAGAGGTCTATATAAAGCATAGAGGCAAGAAAGAATTAAAGGAATTCAGTGAAAGCGACACGGAAATTAAACTTAATTTACTTAAAAAACACGGCTTTGTTAACGTAACGAGTAAAATTTATAAAAGAGTAAGAGTTTTAACCGCCGAAGAATACATAGGCTTGATAAGAACTTATTCCGACCACTTGTCTCTGCCTAAAAAGAAGCAGAAGGAATTTGAAGAGGATATGCGAAACGCCATAAATAAAGTTGGCGGTAAAATTAATATTTACGATACCGTAGATTTATATTTAGCGAAAAAGTAAGGAGAAAAAATTATGGAAAAATATTACCTTAATAAAATTAAAAAGTTCAGAAATTTAGCTTTGGAGCCGAAGATAACTTATCTTGAAAACAGATACTATTTTGCTAAAAGATACTGTGAAAACGAAAATTTAATTTACCCTGAACTTCGTTACGCCGATGCTTATAAATATATGCTCGAAAACGTTAGCATCAATATTGATATAGGAGAACTTATTTTAGGTAAGCCTTCAAACGGAATAACCGAAGCGCAGCTTGAAGAATTAAATGAAATTTACCCAAAAGTAATAAATATTATGGAAAATCACGGTCAGGACAGCCATATGACCGTGGATTACGAGCTTCTTTTAACCCTTGGAACTTCGGGAATTAAAAAGAAAATCGAAAAATACGAAAAAGAAACTAAAGAAGAAAGTAAATTATTATTCTATAAATCCGCTCGAATCTGCCTTGAAGCTATGGAAATTTACGCAAAACGCCATAGCCAAAAGGCACTTGAGTTATCGGAAAAAGCAGAGGGCAGAGAAAAGGAGGAGCTTATCGGTTTAGCTGAAATATTAAGTAAAGTTCCTATGAATCCTGCCGAAAGTTTCTATGAAGCTATAGAGTCCGTAGTTTTCCTTACCTTTACTTTAAGCTTTAATCCATCTAAGAGCAATTCTTTTCAGCAGTATCAGTTAGGCAGACCCGATAGATACTTATACGAATACTATAAAAAAGATTTAAGCGAAAATAAAATAACACCCGAATTTGCTCAGGTGCTAATGGATTTTATGGCTATTAATATTAATCGCCGCATACCAAGAGGTTTATCCTCGGGTTATATGTTGGGCGGCAGGAGAGAGGACGGCAGTATAGTTCAGAACGAGCTTACCTTAATGGGTATGAAGGCAATAAGGGACGTAAAGCTTGTTTACCCCTCCGTCGGCCTTTGCTACGTCAGCGATATGGATGATATTTACCTTAAAACCGCCTGCGAAATTTTATCTGAAGGTCACTCTCATCCTGCGATATTCGGTGACGATACCATTACCAAAGGTCTTGAATTTTACGGCTGCAAAGGTAAAAATAAAACAGAATATATCCATTCAACCTGTGTGGAAATCACACCCATAGCTTCTTCCAACGTATGGGTGGCAAGTCCCTATACCAATCTCCCTCAGCTTCTTTTGGACGTTATCTATGAAAACGAGATAGAAAGTTTTGAGGATTTACTTGCAAAGTATTTTGATAAGCTGGATAAGCGAATTGAAAATAACCTTAAAGAGCAAAATGAATTAAGAAAAATAAGAGAAAATAAGGCTTTGTTCCCACTTTTATCCTGCTTTGTTGATGATTGCCTTGAAAAAGGACTTGATATTGAAAGAGGCGGCGCGAGATTTAATTGGATAATGCCCTCTTTTGTAGGTACAGGCAACTTAGCCGATGCTTTAAACGTAATAAGGGAATTAGTATTTATAAAAAAGAAGTATAGTTTAAAAGAAATTAAAACTATGCTGGAAGCAAATTTCGTAGGTTTTGAAAAAGAATATAACGAAATATTAAACACAGTTCCAAAATACGGCAACGATAACGACGAAGTTGATAGCTTAGTAACTCTTATTACAGAGCATATAGTAAAAGAATGTGAAAAACACGTAACTTACTATAATTCAAGGTTAGTGCCCAGTGTATTCTGCTGGGAAAAACACGCTTACTTTGGTAAAGAAACGATGGCAACTCCCGACGGCAGACTTAAAGGCTTCCCTTTAGGTGACGGCTCAGGTCCCTGCCAGGGTAGAGAAAAATGCGGCCCCACCGCCTCAATACTCTCTGCTACCAAGTGGTCCCACAAGGAGTTTATCGGCGGCGTTGCTGTTAATATGAAGTTCAGTAAACAATTATTAAGCCCCGATGCTATCGAAAACATTATGACTTTAATTAAGGTTTATATCGAGCGCGGCGGATTTGAGATGCAAATCAACGTAGTAGATAAGGAGACTTTAATAAAAGCGCAGAAAACCCCCGAACTTTATAAGGATTTAGTCGTGCGCATCGGCGGCTACAGCGATTATTTCGTCCATTTAAGTAAGGAAATGCAGGCGGAAGTAATTATGAGAACTCAGCACGAGATTTAAGGTGATAATATGACAGATAAAGGTAAAATTTTTAACGTACAGAGGTTTTCCATACACGACGGCCCGGGAATCAGAACCACCGTGTTCTTAAAAGGCTGCCCCCTTCACTGTGTATGGTGCCATAACCCCGAGTCCCATATAAATAAGCCCGAAATTATGCTGGAAAAGGATAAATGCGTAAACTGCGGTGCCTGCGTGATGGCTTGCACAGCAGGGGTTCACAAAATAGAGATGGGCGTACATATCCTTGATAATAAAAAGTGTATTGGCTGTAAAAGCTGCGCGGAGATTTGCCCTGCGGCGGCTTTGGAGCTTTGCGGCTATGAAGAAAGCGCCGAGGCTGTTTTGGAAACCGTCCTGCGCGATAAGGCGTTCTACCGAAAAGAAGGCGGTCTCACCGTTTCGGGTGGCGAACCTTTAAGCCAAAGTGAATTTACGTTAGAACTACTAAAAATGGCGAAGGAAGCGGGCATTACTACCTGCATTGAAACTTCGGGCTACGGCAAATGGGAGAATTTAGAAAAATTGATTCCCTATACCGATTTGTTCCTTTACGATTTCAAAATTGCCGATAGCAGTCTTCATAAAAAATATACGGGGGTAGATAATACCCTTATTATCGAAAACCTCAAAAATCTCGATAAAATGGGCGCGAAAACGGTGCTTAGATGCCCCATAATTCCCGATATTAACGATAATAAAGAGCATTTTGACGGAATATTGAAGCTTTCAAATGAGCTTGAAAACATTACGGAAATTAATTTGGAGCCTTACCACCCCTTGGGCATAAGTAAGCTTGAAAGGCTTAATAAGGATTGCCTTTATGATAATAAGGAATTTATGGATAAGGAAAAATTAAAGTCCTTGGCAGAATCATTGGTGGAAAAGGCAAAAGTGAAGGTTAAAATAATGTGATTAAAATACGTAGGGGAGGGTATTGCACCCTCTCTTAATTTTTTTTTGATTAGATACCTATACTTGCTTTTGTGATTACTGATTTATATCCATCAGCCATTTTATATATAAAAATAGCTCCCCTTTATAAGGGGAGCCGAGGTGAAAGTTCAAAAGTTAAATTTTAGATAATTTCAAGGCCGTTTCTGTCGGGGAGTTCGGGGTATTCGTCGTCAAGGCGGTCGCTGTACCAGAAGGCGCAGGAGGAGATATCGTCCTGTAAGGGTAAATATCTTCCTTCACTTCTCCAGCCGAGTGCCTGAATTGTTACCTTAATGTCGCTTTCAAAGTAAATGGGGTCTGTAATATGCCAGCGGTACATATTGAATCTTCTTTGTGAGTTATAAATCTTATCAGTATATTCAACCTTACTTAAGCCGGTGTAAGGAGTGGTGAATTCCTTATATTCGCCGTTTACGTCAAAGTTATAAGCGCCGCAGAAATAATCCTCGGTACCTGTGCCGCAGATTGTGGGGAAGTCTGTGTCGCCGTCGAGGTAGAATTTGATTTCACCTTCTCCCCACCAGCCGTTATTCTTAACGCCCCAGTGAAGGTATGTGCCAACGTATTGACCGCGGCCCTTGATATTATCGAGAATTACGTAATTCTGCATATAGGGCAGGGGATTGGTTCTTCTGAACTGAGCGTGGAAGTAGAGGGAATCCTCACTTATTTTCTTTTCTTCGCAGTCTATCTGATAATAGATAACTGTATTTTTGGGTGAACGGTTTTCAAGTGTGATCTTAAAGCCTTTTCTGTAGGGCATTTCCCAGTAGCAGTTAAAGCCGTTCTTGGGGTTGACGCAAACAGCCAAGGAGCTAAGCTGGCGGTATTCCTGATGAGAAGCGCAGGCGAAGAAATCGCCTATGGGAGCTTCAATGGAGGGCTTCTCGTTGCCGTCCCAATAGAAGCGGATGATGTAATCGCGGGTTCTTTCAATGGCAACCGTAAGCCAGATGTGCTTGATGGCGCCCATGCCCTTAACGTCAGCCATTGTGAAAGTTTCACCGGGGTCTACGTTTACGGAGGGAGAAATTTTCCAGCCCTGACCCAGTTCCCTTGCGCAGCCCGCGCCGGTACCTTCAAGAGCCATACCTGCCTTGCCCTTTTCGCCGGTAAAGTTTTCGGGGCAAACGGAGAAAGTTTTGATATCGTGTTTTTTGCTTAAATATTCGAACATAATAAAATCTCCTTTTCGGATAATGATTTACTTATTGATATGATATATAGATTATATTTAAATAAATCCATAAATTCAATGAAGTATTTTTAAGTGCTTTATGAAGTATTTTAAGATTTAAAAGAGAATGCAAAAACTTGCTTTTAAAAGATAAAATTTTGCTTGAAAAATTCCCGAGTTAGTGTATTATTAAATTAGTAAAATGGCTAAAGCCACAGAAAGGAACGGATTTAAAATGGAAATTATGCGTTTAGAACACCCAAAGCCACAGTTTATGCGTGAAAACTGGCAGAATTTAAACGGCTTATGGCAGTTTGAAATCGACAGAGCGGACAGCGGCGAAGCAAGAGGACTTTATAAAGATGAGGTTAAATTCGATAGACTCATTAACGTACCCTTCTGCCCCGAAAGTAAGCTTTCCGGAATAGAAGATAAGGATTTTATGGCTGCCGTATGGTACAAAAATGAGATAACTTTAACCACAGAGCAGTTAGAAAACAGAATAGTTTTCCACTTCGGCGCCTGCGATTATTTAACAACACTTTATGTAAATGAGAAGAAGGTTGGCTCTCATAAGGGCGGTTACGTAAGTTTCAGCTTCGATATTACCGATTTCGTTAAGGAAGGCGTAAATACAATAGTAATTCAGGCTCAGGATAACACAAAGAGCGGTATGATTCCTTCAGGTAAGCAGTGCGAAAAATATCATTCCTACGGCTGTATGTACACAAGAACAACGGGTATCTGGCAGACCGTTTGGCTGGAATTCACACCCAAGGCTTACATAAAGAACGTAAAATATTATCCCGATGCAAATAACTGCACTTTAACTATTAACGCTACTGTAGTTGGCGCAGGTACTTTTAAGGTTAAGGCTTTCTTCGAAGGTGATGAGATGGGCGAAAATGAAGTTACAACCGACGGCGGTTTCGTAACTTTAAACCTTAAGCTTAAAGAAAAGCACCTTTGGGAAGTAAATAAGGGCGGTCTTTATGATTTAGTTCTTACATTCTGCGAAGATAAGGTAAATTCCTATTTCGGTCTTCGCGATATTGACTACCGTGATTATAAGTTCTATTTAAACGGCAAGTCCGTATTCCAGCGCCTTATCCTTGACCAGGGCTTCTATCCCGACGGCATTTACACAGCTCCTTCCGATAAAGAACTGGAAGCAGATATAGAAAGAAGCGTGGCAATGGGCTTTAACGGCGCAAGACTTCACGAAAAGATTTTTGAAGAGAGATTTTTATATCACGCCGACAGAAAGGGTTATCTCGTTTGGGGCGAATTCCCCAACTGGGGCTTAGATCACTCTGATCCCGTTTCCGTTCATGGCTTTATCCCTGAGTGGCTCGAAGAAATTGACCGCGACTTTAACCATCCCGCAATCGTGGGTTGGTGCCCCTTCAACGAGACGTGGGACCAGCACGGCCACCAGCAGTGCAACGACGTTTTAAGCCTTGTTTATAAGGTGACTAAGGCTGCCGATAACACACGCCCCTGCATCGATACAAGCGGTAACTATCACGTTATTACAGATATTTACGACGTTCATAACTACGAGCAGGTTGTAGAAAAGTTTGCTGATTGCTACAAGAACCTGGAAATCGACGGTACAGTTAAAGATTTCTGCGGCAACCGCCAGCATTACGACGGCAAGCAGCTCTTCTTCGTAAGTGAGTACGGCGGCATCCGCTGGACGGATAACGAGGATGGCTGGGGCTACGGTCAGGGACCTAAGACCAAAGAGGAATTCCTTACACGTCTTAAGGGCTTAACAGACGTACTTCTTGACAATAAGAGAATGTTCGCTTATTGCTACACCCAGCTTACAGACGTTGAGCAGGAGCAGAACGGCTTATATACTTACGACAGAAAACCCAAGTTCGACCCCGCTGAAATCGCACCTATCTTTGGTAAAAAAGCAGCGGTTGAAGATTAATATTTAATTATAATAATACACCGTAGGGACAGGATTTACTCCTGTCCTTTGCCTTTTTCTTGCTTAATTTCTTATTATGTGGTAAAATTTTTATATTACTTTGAAAGAAGATTTTTAAAATGAACGTAATAGAAGTTACTAATTTAAATGATAATAATTTAGCCGTTTACACAAAGCTTACCGAAGCTCAGCTTAAAAATAAATTAAACCCCGAAAACGCCTTGTTTATTGCCGAAAGCCCAAAGGTTATAAACACTGCTCTTGACTGCGGTTATGAGGTTGTTTCTTTCTTAATGGAGAGAAAGCACATTGAAGGTCAGGCAAAGGGAATAATCGAGAAAGCCGTAAAAAATCAGCAGGATGAAAATATCCCCGTTTACACAGGGGAGAGGGAAGTTTTAGCTTCCTTAACGGGCTACGAGCTGACAAGAGGTATTTTAGCCGCCATGAAGCGCCCGAAAGGCAAAAATGCCGAGGAGATTATAAAGGACGCCAAAAGAATTTGTCTTTTGGAAGGGATAGTGGATTCCACCAATATAGGCGCTATATTCCGCAGCGCCGCCGCTTTGAATATGGATGCGGTGCTTCTTTCGCCTTCCTGCTCAGACCCTTACAACCGCCGCGCCGTAAGGGTAAGTATGGGCACGGTTTTTCAGGTGCCCTGGGCTTTTATCGAGGAGCACAAGGCTTTGTGGCCTGAAAGCGGAATGAGAAAGCTTCACGCTTTAGGCTTTAAGACCGCCGCCATGGCGCTTGAAGATAACAGCGTAAGCATCGATGATGAAAATTTGAAAAATGAAGAAAAGCTCTGCGTAATTATGGGCACTGAGGGGGAGGGGCTTTGCGATAAGACCATAGAACTTAGCGACTATGTGGTTAAAATTCCTATGGCGCACGGCGTTGATTCTCTGAACGTAGCCGCCGCTTCCAGCGTTGCTTTCTGGGAACTGAGGAAGAGATGAAAATTTTTTTGCCTCTATGTTTTTTAAAAATAATTAAATAAAATACGTAAAAAAGGAAAGTGATAAGCTTTCCTTTTTTTATAATGTTATAAACCCCTCCTGAATTACTGCGTGAATTTTTTCTCCCATTACAGGGAAGGCGAGGTGAAATAAAAAAGTTATGGGAAAAGCTATATTCCCTGCTGAGCAAAGGGGCTTGGAGTGGATAGACTGCGATAATTCCTGATACTTATCGGAGCTTAAATATAAGCGTATAGCTATTTTGTTAAATTATTGTTGCCTTTTTTCTGTATATATGGTAAAATTTAAATAAATATGGAACGTTAATCCCCAAAATAAGGAGGAAATTAAAATGAGCTTAATCAAATATGTTAACATCAAGCAGGGCTCCGACTCCGTAAACCGCTTCTCTAACGGTAACACACTTCCCTTAGTGCAGCGTCCCTTCGGTTTCGCAGCATTCGTACCTCAGGGCGATGCATCCCGCGGCGGCTGGTTCTACCACCCCACAGACCATTGCTTCGAAGGTTTCCGTTTAACACACCAGCCTTCACCTTGGATCGGTGAGCACGGCGCAATAGTTATGCAGCCTCAGATCCAGAACCCCATCGGCGGCTACTGGGGCGCATGGTCCGGTATTGACCCCAAAAAGGCTACTTTAGAGCCCCATTATATGCACTACTACTTAAAGAGAAGCTTCTGCGACTACGAGCTTACTCCCACTGAGTACGGCGCATGCATCAGAATGACATTCAATAAGGATTTTGACAGATACCTCTCTATCCTTCCCGTTCAGGGCAACCACGTTTATAAGCTTTGCAAAGAGTGCAACAAGCTTTTCGTTATGACAACCTGCGATACAATGAAGTCTGCTGACCTTGGCAAACTTAAGACATTTATCGTATACGAGTTCGAAGACGGCGCTGTTGACTTCGATAATACCTTAATCGAAAATATGGCTGAAAACAAGAAGGAAAAGGGTCTTGAAATCGAGGGCGAGAAGGTTGCTATCCACGTAGCTCTCAACAAGAAGCAGACAGAGGTTAAGATGGCTACATCCTTTATCGGTATGGAGCAGGCACTTGTTAACCTCAAGAACGATTCCGACTACGAAAACTTCGACGACCTCAAGGCTAAGAACGCAGCTATCTGGGAAGAATACTTAGGCAAAGTAACAATTGAAGCTGACGAAGAGAGAATGAAGGCTTTCTACAGCTGTATGCACAGAGCTTTCTGCTTCCCCCACAAGGCTTACGAGATAAACGAAGAGGGCAAGCCCGTTCACTACGCTCCCTCCTGCGATAAGGTTCTTGAAGGTTACCGCTATACTGATAACGGCTTCTGGGATACATACAGAACAGTTTACGCATTCTATACACTCGTTGCTCCCAAGGAGTGCAAGGAAATGCTTATGGCTTATATTCAGGATTACATCGACGGCGGCTGGCTGCCTTGCTGGACTGCAGGTACAGAGAAAAAGTGTATGCCCTCCACAGGTATCGATGCTGTTATCGCTGATGCTGCCGTTAAGGGTATGCTGGACGGCGAATGGCTCGAAAAAGCATTTGAAGGTATGGAAAAACACGCTAATAACGATTGCCCCATCGCAGGTTACGGCCGTGACGGCTGCAGCAAGTACTTAGAGCTTGGCTACGTTCCCTTTGATGCATTCCACGAGAGCGTTAACCTCACTCTTGACGCCGCTTACTTTGATTACTGCTTGGCAGTTGTTGCTGATAAATTAGGCTACGAAGATAAGAAAGCTATGTACCTTGAAAGAGCAAAGAGATATCAGAACCTCTTCGATAAAGAATGCGGCTTTATGCGCGCTAAGGATAGTAACGGCAACTTCAGAGATGAAGAATTCAGTCCCATCTCCTGGGGCCGTGACTACACAGAGGCTGCTGCATGGCAGACAAGCTTCGCTGTTCAGCACGATATCGAAGGTTTAGCTGAACTTCACGGCGGTAAGGATGCGCTTATAAAGAAGCTCGACGATTTCTTCGCAGCACCCGTTGAGTACTTAGTAGGCGGTTACGGCTTTGAAATTCACGAAATGACAGAAATGGCTGATGATAACTGGGGTCAGTGCGCTATCTCCAACCAGCCATCATTCCATATCCCCTTTATGTATGCTTACTTAGGTCAGCAGGATAAGGCAGATTACTGGCTCGACAGAATCTGTAAGGAAGGCTTCTCCGGTAACGACGACGGCTATCCCGGCGACGAAGATAACGGCACAACAGCTATCTGGTACGTATTTGCCAATATCGGTCTTTACCCCATTTGCCCCGGTAAGGCTGAATACACAGTTACAAAGCAGATGGTTAAGAACATTAAGATTCTCGGCAAGGAATTAGACCTCTCCGACGTAAGCGGTGTAATTTCTCACGAAGAACTTATGAAGAAGCTCGGATAATTAATTAAACTTAATAAATTTCCCCAAAGGCAAATAACCTTTGGGGATTTTTGCTTGATTATCGCTTTTTGGTGGTATATAATTAAAATGATTTATATCGATAAATTTTGAGGTGGTTTTATGCATTTAACTAAAGGTTTATATCCGTTTTGGGACGATTTAATGACGGATATAAGAGTAACGGATGCCGCTTTATCTGTTAACAGACCGCAAAGAATCGAAAACGTTTTTAAAACCGACGAAAAGTGGGAGGGAAATCAATCGGATTTCTTTTCGATTATTCGTGAGAAGGATTTTTTCAGAATGTATTACTTAGGCACCAACCACCCCGCGTCACACCCGTGGTTTATCTGCTATGCCGAAAGTAAGGACGGAATCAACTGGGTTAAGCCTAAGCTTGATATATTTGAATTTGAAGGCAGTAAGGATAACAATATAATTCTTGAGGGCATAGGCGGCGGATTTGCAATGTACGATACTAATCCCAATTGCCCCGAGGATGAAAAATATAAGATATTCGGCCCTAAGTATAACGACCACGAGGACGGTTTTTACTGCGATTTAGTCTGCTTTACTTCAAGGGACGGTATTCATTTTGAAAAGCACCATATTTTTGAGGCTCAAGAACGCTACAATAATATGTACGATAGCCTTAATACCGTTTATTTTGATAATAACGATAATAAATACTACGCTTTTATAAGAACGACCCACTCAAAGCCTATTAATAACCCTAAATACGACCAAGACTACGCAAGGTCTATAACCGTATTAACTTCCGAGGACTGTGTTCATTGGAGTAAGGGCATCAGCCCCAACTTTATGGGTGCGGAGGATGTAGAGCTTTACACTAACTGCATTTCGCCTTATATTTACGATTCCAGATATTATATAGGCTTCCCCACAAGATACGTGGAGAGAAAAATATGGGACGATAGCTTTGAGGAGTTAACGGCTAAAGAATGGCGCTTGGAGCGAATGAAGAATCCAAACGGCGAAATTAAGGACAATACCGCCCGTTACGGCTTAGCCATTACAGATTGCCTTTTTATGAGCAGCCGCGATAAATTTAACTGGTACAGGTTCGACGAAGCCTGTTTAACTCCCGGACCCGAGGATGGCTACAACTGGGAATACGGCGACTGTTACCCTGCCGTCGGTTTAATTGAAACTCCCGGCAGATTTAAAGGCACCGAGCCGGAGCTTAGTTTGTTTTGCGAATCCCACCACTGGACGGATAAGCCTGTGGAATTAATAAGGTACGTTTTCAGAAAGGATGGCTTTGCCTCATATAAAGCGCCTTATAAGGAGAAAACCTTAAGAACAAAGGAGTTTACTTTCGAGGGGGATAAGCTTTATATTAATTTCAAAACCTCGGCAAGAGGTTACGTGAAGGTAAGTTTTCTTGATGATAAAAATAATCCGATAGAGGGCTATGAATCAGCCGAGCATTTCGGTGATACCACGAAGCGCTATATTAAATTCAGTAAAAATTTAAGCTTACTTAAAGATAAAAAGGTTAAGCTTGATTTTAAATTATTTGATGCGGAAATTTTCTCATTTACTTTAGATTAATAAGGAAGGAAAAAATTATGAGTAAAATTTGTTTTATTGCCCACCGCGGCTACAGCGGCAGATACTTAATGAACACCGAGGAGGCTTTTATAAAGGCGGTTGAGCACGGCAGCGGCGGTATTGAGACCGACGTGCGTGTTACAAAGGACGGCGTGCTGGTTTTAAGCCACGACGATGACCTTTTATACGAGGACGGCACAAGACTCAACGTGGAAAATTCCACCTATGAGGAATTAAAAAGCAAGCCTTTAAGAAACCCTCTCTCCGATACGAAGCTTTACGTTTGTACTTTTGAGCGCTATCTTGAAATCTGCCGCGACGGCAACGTGATTTGTTTTATAGAGTTCAAGGGTGAATTTACCGACGAGATGACCAAAAAAGCATTTAATATGGCTAAGGAAATTTATTCTTTAGATATGTGCGAGATGCAGTCCGGCTCTTACGATAATTTATTAAGAACAAGAAAAGCTTTCCCCGAGCTTAAAATTATGATCACAGCAGGCAGAGATTGCCCTTGGGAAGTTTTAGAGCGATGCGTTAAGGATGGCTTTGACCTTGATATGGATTACCGCGGCATTACCGATGAAATTATTGAGCTTTTCAGAAAAAATAATTTGAAGGTTGCCTTATGGACGGCTAACAGTAAAGAGGGTCTTGACTTCTGTGTTTCCAAAAATCCCGAATTTATTGAATCCGACTTTTTCTCAAGTGAAAAAGGTGAATAATTTTTAAAGAATTTGAAAGCGGAAAATTAATAAAAACAGCGGTATAAAGCTATAAATTAATAAAATTCTTGCGAAATGCTTATATGTTTGGTATAATGTAAAAAGAAGATTATGTCGGTACGCAGAATCCGACTTAAAAAAGAAAGGAAAGAATTATTATGAAACTTGGTGTTGTAAGTGCAATTTACGACGGTTTTACTTTCGAAGAAATGATCGATAACGCTGCAGCCTGCGGTTTAAAGTGCGTTGAAGTAGCTTGCTGGCCTCAGGGCAAAGCAGAGCGCCGCTATGCAGGTGTAAGCCATATCGACGTTGATAACACAAGCGAGGAGTACATCGCTTACGTTAAGGACTACGCTGCAAAGAAGGGTATTGAATTTTCATCCCTCGCTTTCTATCCCAACACAATGGACGGCAATTTAGAAAAGAGAGCTGCTGCAGTTGAGCACCTTAAAAAGGTTATCAATATGTCCGCATTAATGGGTGTAAATATGGTTACAACCTTTATCGGCCGTGACCAGACCAAGACAGTTGAAGAAAATATTGAAATTTTAAAGGAAGTTTGGCCTCCCATTATTAAACTCGCTGAAGAAAAGGGCGTTAAGATAGCTATCGAAAACTGCCCCATGCTCTTTGGTGTAGACCAGTGGCCCGGCGGTCAGAACCTTTTCACAACTCCCAAGATCTGGAGAAAGGTATTCGAAATTTTAAACAGCGATAATTTAGGCATCAACTACGACCCCAGCCACTTCGTATGGCAGAGAATCGATTACGTTAAGCCTTTATATGAATTCAAGGATAAGATTTTCCACGTTCATTTCAAGGATATCAAAATTTACGAGGATAAGTTAAACGACGTTGGCATTATGGCATATCCCTTAGAGTATATGAGTCCCAAGCTTCCCGGCCTCGGCGACGTTGACTGGGGTAAGTACGTTTCCGCTTTAACAGACATCGGTTTCGAAGGCTATGCTTGCATCGAGGTTGAAGATAAGGCATTTGAATCCTGCAGAGAGAGAATTATCGATTCCGTTAAGCTCAGCGCAAAATATATGGAGCAGTTTGTTATCTGATTATAAATTAAAAGTAAACTTTACTAAATTAAGGAGTTTTTATTATGGCAGACGAAGTATTAGGTATGTTTCAGCAGGCTAAAGCTGAAAAAGAAATTGACGCAAGTAAAAAATTAAAGTTCGGTATTATCGGTACAGGCTGGATTGCAGAATCCCACATTATTGAGCTTAAGAAAATGCCCGACGTTGAAATTGTAGCAGGCGCCGACCTTATCCCCGGTAAGGCAGAAGCTTTCTTCAAGACATGGGGCGTTGAGGGCGCAAGATGCTACCCCGACCACAAGTCCATGATTGATAACGAGGAGCTTGACGCTGTTTGCGTATGTACATACAACAAGACTCATAAGGAGTGTACTGTTTACGCTCTCGAGCACGGCATTCACGTTCTTTGTGAAAAGCCCATGTCCGTTACAACTGAAGAAGCACTGGAAATGATCGAAGCTGAAAAGAAGAGCGGCAAGATTTTAACAATCGGTTTCCAGCCCAGAATGGACGCTAATATGAAGAAAATCAAGGAAATAGTAGAGAGCGGCGAGCTCGGTAAGATCTACTATATCCAGACAGGCGGCGGCAGAAGAAGAGGTATTCCCTGCAGCACATTTATTGAGGAGAAAACCGCAGGTATCGGCGCTATGGGTGATATCGGCTGCTACAGCCTCGATATGGTTCTTAACGCTATCGGCTATCCCAAGCCCTTAACAATTTCCGGTTACAAGTCCGCATACTTCGGCACAAATCCCAAGGTTCTTAGCGAATACGATGCTAACCGCTTCAGCGTAGAAGATTTCGCAGCTGCATTTGTAAGACTCGAAGGCGATATTATCCTCGACTTCCGTATTGCATGGGCTATGAATATCAACACTCCCGGCGACACAGTTATTTTAGGTACAGAGGGCGGTCTCAGAATTCCTTCCACAGACTGCTGGAACGGCACAGTTGGCGGTCCCATGACTATCTACAAGCAGGTTGCAGGTTCTCAGGTAGAATTCCAGATTCCTCTCTGCCAGAACACAGGCGATGCAGCCAAGGGCTTATTCTATGCTAAATTGCGTTCATTTATCGATGCTATCAATAACGGCGGCACAGCACCCGTTCCCACAAGCCAGATCTTCTACAATCAGGCTATTATCGACGGTATCGTTAAGTCTGCTGAGTGCGGTCACGAAATCGCTCTTGACCTTCCCGACATTAAATAATTAATAGGGTTAGTTGCCCGTCTTAAAAGTAGGGGAGGGTCTTGCACCCTCCCTTTACTGAAATAAATATGATTGAAAGAAAGCTTTGGTAATAATTATGAAAGATTTTTTACTTGGTATCCAGCTTTATTCTGTTCGTGACGATCTTGAAAAAGATTTTGAAGGAACTCTTAAAAAAATTAAGGCAATGGGTTACGACGGCGTTGAGTTTGCAGGTCTTTACGGCAACTGCCCCTGCAAAATAAAGAAAATCTGCGCAGAATTGGATTTAATCCCCATTTCCGCTCACGTTCCCTTTGCAGAGATGATTGAAAATCCCGAGGTTCTGAAGGATTACGCTGAAATCGGCTGTAAGTTTGTAGTTATCCCCTACTTAACAGAGGAGTACCGCCCCGGTAACGAGAAATTCGGCGAAGTTATTGAAGGCGCAAAGCTCTTGGGTACAAAGGCAAACGAGCTTGGTATGAAGCTCTGCTACCATAACCACGACTTTGAGTTCGTTAAATTAAACGGCGAATACGCCCTCGATATTCTCTATAAGGAAGTTTCTGCAGATTTACTCCAGACGGAAATTGATACCTGCTGGGTAAACGTTGGCGGTGAAAACCCTGCCGAATACGTTAAAAAGTACGCAGGCCGTGCCGAAATTGTTCACTTAAAGGACTTTAACGGCGGCAAGAGCGAGAATATGTACGCTTTGATCGGTATCGATGAAGAAGCTAAGGAAGAGGCAGAAAATGCCAATAAGTTTGAATTCCGTCCCGTAGGCTACGGCGTGCAGAATTTCCCCGCTATTTTAGAAGCTTCAAAAGAAGCCGGCGCTAAGTGGGTTATAGTTGAGCAGGATGAGCCCTCTATGGGTAAATCAAGAATGGAATGCGCAGAAATGAGCATCAACTACTTAAATACACTTTAAAAACAAAACCTCAAACCCTTTAAAGGTTTGAGGCTTTTTTATGCTTTTAATTAATTTGAAATAAATTATAATACACCGTTTTTCTTATCGAGGGCGCGGTTTCTGAAGTAGAGGCAGAGGTCAGCGCCTACCATGATAAGGTTTAATACGTAGAAGAATAATACGTACCACTTTTCACCGAAAGCAGCCATATAGGAAGGATTCATAAATTTTGAAGCGATACCTGCTATGTAACCGAAAAAGATAAGGCACAAGAAGGAAAGGCTCTTTCCCTTGGTTGTTCTTGCTTTGTAAGATTTCATTACGTTTAAAGGCCAGGATGCGCCGAAGCTTACTATCATAACTATTTCTAAAATTTCTGCCATAATTATACACTCTTTTCTTATTTTTTCTTTTAATATAATACCACTTTTTTAAAATTTGTAAAGGGACAAAATTGCATTATATTTGCACAATTCTGCTTTAGTTTTTTATGGCATATTGAAAATTTACCTGAGATTTAGTATAATAAAAGAAGAGATTTATAACCCCTCAGTCACCTTCGGTGACAGCTCCCCTTACAGGGGCGCCGAGGTGAGCGTGCGGCGGTGACAGCTCCCCTTACAGGGGCGCCGAGGTGAGCGTGCGGCGGTGGCAGCTACAGTTAAAGAGGCGCCGAGGTGAGCGTGCGGCGGTGACGGCTGCCCTTAAAGAGACGCCGAGGTGAGCGTGCGGCGGTGACACTCCCTTGCATTGGCGCCGGGATGTGCGTGAGTGACGGCGACAGCTACAGTTAAAGAGGCGCCCGGATTAATACGGGAAGCTTTGGCGGCAGAGAGTTAACAGAGCGTGGGGGTTAAAATATCAGCTTTCCTTTGAAAAAATTATCGGTTGAGAGGTTTATATATGAAAATCAAGATTATAGAAAAAAGCTACGAGGATATTTTAAAAATTCCCGAAATGAAGCGCAAAAAGCCCTTCAAGCAGAATATTTTCTGGCGCAAGCTTTTGCAGGCGGTCTCATACCCCACGATGAAGAAGTATAAATTCAAATTAAATAAGATAGGTATGGAAAAACTGGGAAAGAAGGAGCCTGCCGTTTATTTAATGAACCACAGCTCTTTTACCGATATGAAAATAGCGGCTTCAATACTTGCTGACAGACGCTACAATATAGTTACCAGTATGGATGCCTTTATAGGTATGGACCTTTTGTTGAGACTTTTGGGCTGCATAATGACCCAGAAATTCGTAAGCGATTTAAGACTTATAAAGGATATGATATACGCAATTAAAGAGCTTAAAAGCTCCGTGCTTATGTATCCCGAAGCCTGCTACACTATCGACGGCACCGCGACTACCATTCCCGACAGCTTAGGTAAGTGCATTAAGCTTTTGGGCGTGCCCTTCGTTATGATAACCACCTACGGCGCTTTTCTCAGAGACCCTCTTTATAACAATCTCCAGATAAGAAAGGTGGATATTTCCGCCGATATGGAATACGTTCTTTCAAAGGAAGATATTGAGAGAATGTCCGCCGATGAAATCAACGAGGTTATAAGGGAGAAATTCAGCTTCGATAATTTCAAATGGCAGCAGGAGAATAATATTGAAGTTAAGAGCTTGACCCGTGCAGACGGCCTGAACCGCGTTTTGTATAAATGCCCCCACTGCCTTGCTGAAGGAAAAACCGTAGGCGAGGGTACTACCTTAAAATGTACTGCCTGCGGTAAGGAGTACGAGCTTACCGAAAAGGGCTTTATGAAGGCAAAAGAGGGTCAGACCGAATTTTCTCATATTCCCGATTGGTATAAATGGGAAAGAGAGTGCGTAAAAGAAGAAATCGAAAAGGGCACATACGAGCTTTGCGACGACGTGGACCTCTATATGCTTATTGATACCAAGGGTGTGTATAAGGCAGGCGAAGCAAAACTTATCCATAATCAGAACGGTTTTACCTTGGAAGGCTTCGGCGGTAAGCTTAATTACAGGCAGTCGGCAAAGAGCTACTACAGCTTATACTGCGATTTTAACTGGTACGAGATAGGTGACGTTATAGTTATCGGAAATAATAAAATGAGATACTGCTGTGTACCCAAAAATAAGAGGGACGTGGTGGCTAAAGCAAGACTTGCCACCGAGGAGATTTATAAGAAGGCAGTAAGCGAAAAAAATAAAATGTAAGAAAAAACGAGTAAGCTTAGTTTTTAAGCTTACTCACTTTTTTATATTTCATATTCTTTTTCTTTTTTCTCTTCGTAAACGTAATCTTCCTTGGAGTATACGTTCATACTTACGCCGTTATCGTGAATGTAAATATCCTCGGGCATTTTGCCGAATTTAACCGTTACGAAAATATCGCCAACTGCACCCGATACGTTTACTATCTCTAAAAGATATATAAGCCAGAATATGGGCATAGGGAATATAAAGAGCAGTATAAGCAGGATAATGCCGAGAACCAATACGGGGGCAAGAGCAATAATAAAATAGGCTTTTTTGCTTATGAGCTCGTCGGTACCTGCAAAGGCGTAAAGACCCGTAAAGCCGAATTTAATCTTCTTACAGCCGAATATCTTCATAAATACTGCGTGAACGCCCTCGTGGAGAACTATGTACGCCGTCATTGCTATCATCAGCACTATAATGTACTGCATTAAGCTCTCCATACCTGCGCTTAAAGCAAGAGCGTCGGTAATAGGGACGAATAAGTGCATAAGAAATCCCATTAAAAGGGCTATTACGCCTGAAATCACGTTTATTAAAACCGAAGTTTTCTTATCTTTCTGTAAGTTTACGCAGGCAACTCTCTTGTAGCCTTCGGGAAGTTCCTTGATGATTTTCATAATAAATTCCTTTTCTTAAAATAATATAACTATAATAACATTAAATTATGAATAATTCAAGAAAATTGCCGATTATTTAATTTTTATGTAATTTTATTTATAATTTAAATTTCTGTATGAGGGGCAAAAGTACCAACAATTTTCAGTATATCGCATACTTTGTTAAGCTCCCCAATCATTTTTTTGCCGTTTTCGGTTTCTACTGTGCCGTCTATCTCGACGTAAAAATAATATTGCCAGGAATTTTTTCTCATGGGGCGGCTTCTTAGCGCCGTCATATTGTAGCCGTGCTGACCGATTATGTTAATGGCGTTTGCAAGGGAGCCTGCCTCGTGCTTTACGCTAAGCATTAAAACGGTGCTTGAAAGGGCGGGGGAGTTTGCGCATACTTTGGAAAGTACGGCGAAGCGGGTGGTGTTTTCGCCGCTTTTATTTATATTTTTCTCAATAACTTCAAGACCGTAAAGCTCGGCGGTCTCCATGCTTGCAATAGCGCCGTAGGATTTATCGCCCTTATCTGAAACGAGCTTAGCCGCTAAAGCGGTATTGCTCATCTCTTCGGTTTCGTAACCGCGCATCTCTAAGTAATCGCGGCACTGGCTGAGCGCCTGAGGATGGCTTGCAACTTTCTTTATATCTTTTGCATCAGCGCCCTTAATGCCCAGAAGATTCTGGCGCACTTCAAGCTCGTAGATGCCGTTTATGTGAAGATTACCCGAGAAAATAAGGTCCATAGTCTGGCCTACTTCGCCTGCGTAGCTGTTTTCTATAGGCAGCACCGCAACGTCACATTCGCCCTTTTCCACAGCGCTGTAAGCTGCTTTAAAATCGCTGTAGGAAAGGCGGCTGCTTTCGGGGAAGATTCTGCCTGCCGCTATATGGGCGAAGGCGCCCTCAACACCGCTGTAAGCAACTTTCAGCCCGCTCTGCATACGGTACTGGTAAGCGCGCGAAAGGGACATTAAGTGCTTTAAAAAGTCTATGTAATAACCTTTGTACACCTCGTTTTCAACGAGAAGGGAGTTTCTTTCAATTACTATGGCTTCGCGTTTTTCATCAAGTATAGGTAAACCGAATTCCTTTTTGTGCTCGTATACCATTTCGGCGGCTTTCATTCTTTTAACAAAGAGCTCTGCCATTTGGGAATCTACTTCGTTAATTATCTTTCTTGCTTCTTCTAATTTACTGCTCATCGCAATCACCCTAATAATTTAATTACAGTTTATCGGCAATATCGAGAATCAATTTCTCCGTCTTTTCCCATCCAAGGCAGGGGTCGGTGATGGATTTACCGAAAATGTGCTCGCCCATACCCTGAGCGCCGTCCTCAATATAGCTCTCTATCATCAAGCCCTTTACAAGGCGCTTGATATCCTTATTCTGATTGCGGCTGTGAACTATATCCTTGGCAATACGGATCTGCTCAAGATATTTTTTGCCTGAGTTATTGTGATTTGTGTCCACGATAATTGAAGGATTTGTAAGATTGGATTTTTCGTAAAGCTCCTCAACTCTGAGTAAATCCTCATAGTGGTAGTTGGAAACGCTTCTGCCGGAATAATCAACGTAGCCTCTTAAAATTGCGTGGGAGTAGGGGTTGCCCTCGCTGGTAACTTCCCAGCCGCCGTAAATAAAGGTATGGCGTGACTGAGCGGCAACTATGGAGTTCATCATTACGCTTAAATCGCCGCCTGTGGGGTTCTTCATACCTACGGGGGCGTCTATGCCGCTGGCTGTAAGGCGGTGCTGCTGGTTTTCAACGGAGCGGGCGCCTACTGCAACGTAAGAAAGCAAATCGGAAAGGTAGCGGTAGTTTTCAGGGTAAAGCATCTCGTCGGCGCAGGAGAAGCCGTAATCGCGAAGGGCAGAAAGATGAAGCTCACGGATAGCAACGATTCCCTTGTACATATCGGGCTTTGAGTCGGGGTCGGGCTGGTGAAGCATACCCTTGTAGCCCTGACCGGTAGTTCTGGGTTTATTTGTGTAAATTCTGGGGATGATGATAATTTTATCGCTTACCTGCTCCTCGATTTTGCGCAGGCGGGAGATATATTCAAGTACGGGTTCGCTGTGGTCTGCAGAGCAGGGGCCGATGATAAGGATAAACTTATCGGAATGACCGTCGAAAACGGCTTTTATGCTTTCGTCGCGCTGTGCTTTCACCTGCACCATTTTCTCTGTTAAGGGATATTCTTTTTTTACCTCACTTGGGATGGGGAGTTCTCTGTGGAAATTCATGCTCATAATTATATACCTCATCTTAATAGATTTTGAATTAAGAAAATAAAAATCCGCATTCCCTGAGCGTAAAAGCAAAGCAAATGCGGACTGACCGTTATATTGATTTAAAGACTCAGCTTTTAAATCACATCAGACGGGCAGCCCATTTTAAAGTAAAAAAAGTAAAAATAGAATTTACTATTCAACATTTTTAGCTGCCTCCTTGTGATTTAATGAGAAAAGTATAGCACTTTACAGCGCTGAAGTCAATGCTTTTTTTAAAAAAATTGTTTCTGCACTACGCTACCGTACTGCGATAGTGTACCTTATAATATCAGGCTTTGTATTTTCTTTGTGAGAAGAAAACCAAGGTAGCGAGAATAATTGGGTAAATTTCCAGTCTGCCAAGCAGCATGGCAAGGGATAAAAGCCACTTACCGCCTATAGAGTAGCCTGCATAACTGTAAGCGGGACCTACGCTTGAAAAACCCGGACCTACGTTATTGAAGCAGGCAACCGCCGCAGAGAAGTTGGTTTCAAAGCTGAAATTTTCAAGTCCCAAAAGTAAAATTATAAGGGCAAGACAAATCATATAGAGGGCAAAGTAGATATTTACGTTCTGCAAGGTAGTGCTTTCAACGGTTTTTTCATCCATTCTTATGGCTTTAACGCTTCTGGGATGAAGCATACTGTTGAAGCTTCTTTTTACTTGCTTGAAAAGAAGCACTATTCTTGATACTTTAAGTCCGCCTGCCGTAGAGCCTGCGCAGCCGCCTATGAACATAAGTATAAAGAGAATGTTTTTACTGAAATCGGGCCATAGATCGAAGTCGGTTGTAGCGTAGCCCGTAGTGGTAATAATGGATGAAACCTGAAAGGCTGCGTGGCGCAAAGCTTCGCCGAAATCGTGGAATTTAGAATAGATATTTACCGTAACAAGAACTACCGAAGTAATTACGATGCCTATATAAGTCCATAATTCCTGGCTGTGGATGATGGAGCGGAATTTTCTGATAAGAATAAGGTAGTAAACATTGAAGTTTACACCGAAAATAAGCATAAATATTGTGATTACCCATTGTAAATAGGGGGAATACCCGCCGATGCTGTCGGACTTAATTCCGAAACCGCCTGTGCCTGCAGTACCGAAGGCGTGTATGATGCTGTCGTATAAAGGCATACCGCCAAAAAGCAGGAAGATTATCTGCAGAAGGGTGAGAGCAATGTAAATAATATAAAGCAGCGCCGCCGTGGAGCGAAGCTTGGGTACTAATTTTCCCATGGTGGGACCGGGTACCTCTGCCTTTAAGATGTGTATGCTTCTGGCTGAAGATGAGGGGAGTATGGCAATCATAAGCACAAGTACGCCCATGCCGCCGATAAAGTGGGTGAAGCTGCGCCAGAAAAGGGAGGCGTGGCTTAAAGCTTCAACGTTCGTAAGTATTGAGGCGCCCGTTGTGGTGAAGCCGCTTACGGTTTCGAATACGGCGTCGGTGTAGGAGGGGATATCTCCGCTGATTACGAAGGGAAGCGCGCCGATAAGTGAAAGGGACACCCATGAGAGAGCCGTTATAACGAAGCCTTCAGGGGCGTAAATTACCTTGCTTTCGGGGTTTGAGTACATTACAGTTAAGCTGCCTACTGCGAAGGAGATGCCCGAAGTTAAAATATAGGCAAGATAACAGTTGCTTTCGCCGTAAATAAATGCCACAATTAACGGAAGCAGCAGTAAGATCGATTCAAGTCTTATGATTTGACCGGTCATGTGGACTATCATTCGTTTGTTCATTTTCTGATTCCTTATAGATTAAGCTAAAATTTCCTCAAGATTCTGAAGGCGCTTATCCGCGCATATTATAATAACCCGGTCGCCGTGAAGTATGGTATCGTTACCGCCGGGGATAATGGTCTTTCTGCCGCGCACGATACCTGCGATAAGGGTGTTTTTCCTGAGGGAAAGTTCTTTTAACGGAATACCAAGAAGCTTGGAATCGGAATTAACTATAAATTCCAAAGCTTCCACTTTATCGTCCATAAGCTGATAAAGAGTTTCAATATTACTGCCAATAGAATTCTGCAGAGCTCTTACGTAGCTTATAATTACGTTGGTGGTGGCTTTTCTCGGGGAAACCAGCTGGTCAAGACCTAACTTTTCCGAAAGGAAAGTAAGCTGGTCGCTGTTTACCTTACTTAAAACGGTGGGAACGTTCTGCGAGGCGGCGAAGTAGGAGAGGAGGATGTTTTCTTCATCGATACCCGTTAATGTAACGAAGGCATCCTGAGAGAGAAGACCTTCTTCAAGCAAAAGCTCCTGCTGTGAAGCGTCGCCGTGAATTACTTCGGCTTTGGGCAGACGTTCGCTTAATTCAATACACTTTTTCTCGTCCTTATCAATTATCTTTACGTTAATGCCAATGCTTAAAAGGCGCTGGGCAAGGTTTATGGCAGTACGGCTGCCGCCTACTATCATAACCTTTTTCGCCTGTTTTTTAAGAAGACCCAAACTGCCGAAAAGCTTCTGTATCTCGTTATCCTTACCGATAATACCGATTTTATCACCGCTGTGAAGCACAAATTTACCGTTTGGGATATAAATATTATCGTCGCGCTGAACTGCGCAGATAAGGTATTCGGCAGGGTATTTGCCCCTTACCTCAATAAGGTTCATACCGTCCAGCAGAGATTTATCCTTTAATTTTAATTCGATAAGCTGGAAGTTACGGCGGGAGAACTGCTCTACCTTCATTGCGCTGGGAAGCTTTAATATATCGAATAAATCGCCTGCGGCTAAATGCTCGGGATTTAAGATGATGGATATATCAAGGTGCTGCTTCATAAATTTTAAGTTGCGCTCGTTGTATTCGGGATTTCTGACTCTTGCAATGGTGTGCTTTGCGCCCATACGCTTAGCAAGGAAGCAAGCCATCATATTTGCTTCGTCGCTGCCCATTGTGGCCACGAAAACGTCGATATTCTCTATGCCTGCTTCGTAAAGCATCTCGCAGTTAACGCCGTTGCCGCAAAGGCTCATAACGTCGTAAACATCGGTAAGAGAGGCGAGAACATTTTGGTTTGTATCCATAATAGTTACGTTGTGGCCTTCTTTTACCATATCACCTAAAATTGTAATACCGATTTTGCCACAGCCTGCAATTAATACGTTCATATATAAAACCTTCAATCTGAAAGAGATTAACTTAGAATAAAATTATAATACTTATTTCATTATAACTGCATTTTAGCACAATTATTTGAAAATTACAATATAATTTTATAAACGGTAAAGATTTGGTAAAGAAAAGGCAAAAAAAGACCTGCCCGTAATGAGCAGGTCAAATATTTATGGGGTTAATTATCTCTCTACGTAAAGAGTCTTGATTTCGAAGGGACGGAAGTTAAGCTCTACCTTACCATCGATAATGGGAAGCTCTTCCTTATTTTCTTCAAGCATATTTACAGAGTAAACCTTCTTTGCACCGGGAATGGATACAAAGCAGTTTGTTCTGCTTCTTTCAGCCTCGTAGAAACGGAGAACAAAGTCGTGCTCGTTATCCTCGGCGGGTTTAACTGTTTCACAGATAATGTTATCGGCATCAACGGAAACCAGTGATTCACAGTCGAATTTACCTTCGGCAACAACTGCGGGGATATTGAGAAGGTAAGAATCGGCAACAACGGAAGGAACGCTGAATGCGCCCTTATGGGGAAGTATGGAGTAAGTAAACTCGTTAACGCCCTCGTCGCCCGATACGTCGGGGTGATTACCTGACTTCTTAAGAGTTAACTTAAGGTCAATGGAGTTATTATCTGTTTTCTCACCGCTAAGACCATACTTGCAGTCATTAAGAAGCGCTACGCCGTATCTTGCTTCGGAAACGTCAGTCCACTTGTGGTTAACAACCTCGAACTTAGCTACTTCAAGAGAAGTGTTTCTTGTTGTGGGGCGGTTTAAGTGACCGAACTGGATTTCGTTCTTCATAAAGTCGGCGCTTACTTCAATATCGAAGCCAGCCTTAACAAGGATATGAGAATCATGCCAATCAAGAATTGTATGGAAGTCAACTTTTCTTTCCTTACTGCTGAAAATAACATCCTGAGTGATGTAAGAGTTATAGGAAATCTTATACTTATTTCTGATAACGAAAAGAAGTGCGCCGTCAGCAATAACTTCACTCTTGATAAGGTTCATATCCTTCTTAACCTTCTTCTGAGTTTCGGTATCAATATCCCAGTTATCGTACTGCTCGGGAACGTCCTCACCGGAATAGAATACGTTGAAGCCGTTTTTGCTTACTGTTTCGCGGCGGTTTTCCTTATCAAAGAGAGAAGCAATAGAACCGTCGGCGTTAAATTTAACCTTATAGAAAGGTGTTTCAAGATTTTCACCGTCATATGTGAAAGCAGATGCACAGTCGCTTAAAGGTGCCTTCTTGTAAGATACAGCACCGTAAGCAGGAACTTCAATACCGTAAGCAACAGTAGCCTCTTTGCCTGTTAAATCAACATAGCTCTGAGATACAGCACCTTCGATACCTGTTTTTTCGTTGAGAGCAACAGAATTTCTCTTGAAAGGTGCGGGGTTAAATACTGTTACTGTGTTTTCTGCTTCAGATGTGAGCTTATCGCTTGAAGCCTTAACTGTTTTAGCTGCGCCTTCAAGTGTTTCGGCAATTTCTTTTCTGTAGACGTCATAAACAGGAGTGATACATGTGCCGGGAAGAATATCGTGGAACTGATTTAAGAGAAGTGTCTTATAAAGTGTATCGATGTTCTCTTTAACTGCATCGTCACTCATTACGTTCATAAATTCCATTGTATGAAGAGCGAGCTCAGTTAAACGGTTGCCGCGCTTAACGTCGTGCATCTGAGTTAAAGTACCGCGGTGTAATTCGAGATATAACTCGCCATCATAAACCTGAAGATCCTTGCCTTCTTTTTCGATTTTCTGCATCCACTTGCTGATGGTTGTATATTCTACTTTGGGTGTACCCTTAACTTTTCTGACTCTGTTAGCGTTTTCAACGGAGCTGAGTGTAGGGCCGCCGCCGCCGTCACCGATACCAAATGTGAGAAGCTTTCCGTTAAATACGGAAGGATCCTTAACTAATTTCATGCTGTTGAGAGCGCCCTTTACATCCGGGGGAGTTTCAATTCTGTGAAGATGTGTGATAACCTCACTGCCGTCAAGACCGCGCCACTTGAAAGTATCGTGGGGGAATTCGTTTAAATCGCCCCAGCTCATCTTTGTTGTATAGAAATACTTAACGTCGCAGCCCTTCATAATCTGGGGGATAGCTGCGCTGTAGCCGAAGGTATCGGGAAGCCAGAAACAATCGGAAGTGTAGTTCATATATTTCTTTGTGAATCTCTGGCCGTAAAGGAACTGACGTACCATAGCTTCACCGGAAGTGATGTTACAGTCACATTCAACCCATACACCACCGTTGGGCTCATATCTGCCTTCTTTAACTCTTTCTACAATGCCTTCGAAAATATCGGGATAATATTCACGCATCCAGTCTAAATGTAATGCACTGCTCTGAATGAATGTGTAGTCGGGGTCGTATTTCATAAGGTTAAGGGCATTTGCGTAAGTTCTTGCGCACTTACGGATAGTTTCCTTAACAGGCCAGAGCCAGGCTGTGTCCATGTGAGAGTGACCGATAATACCAACAGTACCCATATCGTCGTTCTGCTCGTTGTTAAAGAGCTCAGCCATAATCTCACGGCACTTGATAACGGATGCACGCCATACGGATTCTTCTCGTGATTTGGGGTCCTGAACTAAAGCGTCCATAACCTCCTCAATAATTTTTGAAGCCTTAGCGTTAACACTCTGGTTGTATTCAGTAACCTGAGCAAGCTGTAAAGCCATATTTAAATCGAGAATAAAGCCGTAAACATCCTCATCGATTACGGAAATATCAACACCCTGATAAATTCTTTCGAATTCTTCGTCTTTTGCTTCCTTTTTGCCGTAATTATCATAAGGAGAACAGCCTGCGCAGAAATGCCATGCGTAGCTGTCAAGAGCGATTTCAAATTCGCTGCCGGCTTCGATATCCTTATCTATCAAAGCGAAAGCATGAAGACCGTTGATAATGTCGGCGCCTTTGCTGTTTACAATACCTCGGGGGATATTATCAATAAATACAAGTGTTTCAGCGGCATTTGTATGAGGTCTCACACAAATTCTGCCCTTTGCACCTTCGGGGAATTTTGCTGTGCCCTTAACCCACATATTCTCCCATTCGCTGCCCCATTTCATACCTTTCTCTAAGGGTGAGTAGCCGTTTTCGGGGGGCTTTCTTAAATGCTCTTTAGTAATCAAATATTCACAATTTTCAAGTTCACCGATTTTCTTAAGAGCTAAATCAGTATATGCATATTTAGCTGCGTTTTCGAGTTTTTTGCATATTCTCTTAAAATAATTTTCGTAGATCATTTTACTGACCTCCTTTTGCATTCTTTCATAAGAGTATTATACTGTATTAAATAGTTTCGGTCAATACGGTATTTTGTGCCAAAGCATAATATAATTATGGAAATATTACTTGATTATGTGGAAAAATTCTCTTGTAAGAATTTGTTTGTTGTGTTAATATAAAAATAAATAAAACGAAGTAACGGAAGGAATTATATTATGCAGTTAAAACTTATTGGTTTCCCAAAATACAAGGAATTTACACTTCCCGAGGGATACACTATTACAAAGTATAACGGTACAGATGCTGATATGGATGCTTGGGTGGAGTGCTGCAGAAACGGTTTAGCAGGCCCCAACGATACAAGAGAGAAGTTTATGCGTTCCATTTGCTGCAGAAACGACGTTGATTTATACTCCGACGTTTTCTTTATTGAGCACGAAGGCGAGAAGGTAGCTACAATTACTGCTATTGACAGAGCTGATAACGGTATGGGATATATTCATATGGTTGCTGTACGTGAAGATTACCGCGGCAAGGGTCTCGGCAGACCTTTAAATCAGATTGCTATGAATAAATTTGCTGAGAATAAAGTAAGAATGTGCTACTTAACTACAGATGATTGGCGCAAAGCAGCTTGCAAGAGCTATTTAAGCGCAGGTATGTACCCTGTTAACCACGACGTGGATATGGTAGACCGCTGGAAAGCATTAATGAAGGAGTTCGGCATTGAAAAGCTTCAGATGCTTAAAGAAAACGGCGAGCCCGACGTAGTAATTTACGCTGAATAATACTGTTTATTTTATAAGCATACCGAATTTCACCCTCGGTATGCTTTCTTATAACATTTTATAGGAGTGATTTTAATGGGAAAATACGATATTGCCGCCTACGTGTGGCCTGCATATACAGGAGACGAATTAAGAGCCCGTATGTTCTGGAAGGAAGGTATGGGAGAGTGGCAGAGTGTAAAAAATTCCGTGAAAAAATATCCTGAGCACAATTGGCCCCGCTACCCTCTTTGGGGCTACGTGAACGAAGCAGACCCATACGTTATGGAGATGGAAATCAACTGCGCCTTTGAGCACGGCGTTAACGTATTTATTTACGACTGGTATTGGTATGATAACAGACCATTCCTTGAAAACTGCCTCAACGACGGATTTTTAAAGGCTAAAAAGCCTGATGGAATGAAATTTTATTTGATGTGGGCAAACCACGATGCTAATAATTTATGGAACATAGATCTTTCCGATGATTTTGGAGACGTTGTTAACTGGTCGGGTAAAGTTAACTTCGATATTTTCAAAAAGCTTGTAAAAAGATGGATTGAAAAATATTTTAAAGAGCCTTCTTACTATAAAATCGAAAATAAACCCGTGTTTATGATTTATGATTACTATAATTTGGTTTCAGGTCTTGGCGGTAAAGAAAAAACCAAAGAAGCTCTTGATTACTTTATTGAGGAAACTAAGAAAGCAGGGTTCGAAGGCTTGCATTTGCAGCTTGCCGCCTGGGGTAAAAATAATTTAAACTACAGTGGTGTGGATTCAAACGGAAATAAAGAAGTTTGCGATTTTACGGAATTACCTTTCAGCAGCATAACTAATTATCAGTTTGTGCATTTCACAAATCCGGACAGAGATTATCTGGAAATACTGAAGGATGTAAAAAAGGAATACGAGAGAATAGACAGTGAATATGATATTACCTACTTCCCTCACGTTTCCGTGGGCTGGGATAATAACCCCCGCTATAAGCGTTTCCGACCCGGTGTAGTGAAAAATAATACTCCCGAAAATTTTGAAAAAGCACTTATTATGGCAAAGGAATATGCCGATAACCATAATCTTCCTGCTAATTTAATTACAGTAAACAGCTGGAACGAGTGGACGGAAACAAGCTACCTTGAGCCCGACAGCCTTTACGGCTACGGCTACCTTCAGGCAATAAAGAAGATATTCAAATAAAAAAGACCTGCTGAAAATTAATTCAGTAAAGCTGTAAGATAAAGGTAGACACATGGAAAACACCATGTTGTCTACCTTTTCTTTATGCTAAAATATAGACATAGGAGGTGAAATAATGAGAAAGGGACAAAAGAAGCGGCAAT
>SVPY01000013.1 GCA_015065615.1 Oscillospiraceae bacterium
CTGTAGGGACAACATAGAATGTTGTCCCTACGGTTTGCATAACATTATTTTATTGCGTCGCAGACCCTTAATTGTGCGCACGTAATTACGAAGTAATTCGGCGTCGATTTCGTTAGAAATTTTGTGTCCGCACACGCGCAGCGTTGCGCCGTAAATTCGTAAGAAATCTTGTGTCCGCACACGCGCAGCGTTGCACCGTAAATTCGTAAGAAATCTTGTGTCCGCATACGCGTAGCGTTGCACCGTAAATTCGTAAGAAATCTTGTGTCCGCATACGCGTAGCGTTGCACCGTAAATTCGTAAGAAATCTTGTGTCCGCATACGCGTAGCGTTGCGCCGTCGATTTCGTTAGAAATCTTTCATCATTCATTAAATTAATAAGGACAGGAATAAATCCTGTCCCTACGTTGCCGTGGCGGCATAAATTCTACGAATTTTCAGACCCTTAATTATTCACTTATTTAATTACCATCCCCTACGATGCGTACGGTTTAATCCTCGCTGTCGGGGAAAAGGACGTCGGCGGCGTCGCGGGCAAGATTAATAAGCTCCTCGTCTATATCGTCCTCGCTTTTATTCAGGGGCACGGTATCGAAAACCTCAACCACGCGGGAGCGGGACCACAGATTGGGTGTTATTCTTATGGAATAGCCGCTGCCGGGTGCGCACATCCAGTCCGTCATTTTAGCCTTGGGAATTCCGTAAGCTGCCAGAATGGTCATAATAACACCGCCGTGAGTAACCAGCGCGGCGCTTTTGGTGCCTGAAAACAGCATATTATTTACCATCATCTCAAAGCCCTTGCAGACTCTCTGCATAAATACAAAGCTGCTTTCGCCGTTTGGAGGGGGTGTTTTCTGGCCGTTATTTATCCACTCGTTAAACACGGGGTCTCTTCTGAGTTCCTCGATATCGCGGTTTTCAAAATCACCGAAATCACATTCCGCCATCTCCAGAATAACCTCGGGGTCAGCCTCGGGATAAATTATTTTTAAAGTATCCACGCATCTGGTGGAGGGGCTTGCATAGTGCGCTTCTACCTGAGGGTAGCCGCATTCTCTTTTAAGCTCTAGTATCTCCATCATGCCCTTATCGGCAAGGGGAGATTCCGTTCTGCCGATGTACTTGCCTTCTAAATTACCTTCGCAGGTGCCGTGACGTATAAGATGAACTGTGTAAGATTTCATTTTACTGTTTTCCTTTTATTTTATCTTAAATTTTTTTAAAAATATTTACTTTTACTTCCAAAAAAGTATTTACAAACTGTTATTCAAGCTTTATAATTATACAGTGTGTTTTCAGTTAATAACAGTATTTTATATATTAGGAAGGTTGTGTATTTGTGAACGCTGCATTTTCAAGAAACATTACGATTCTGAGAAAAGAAAGAAAAATGACTCAAAAGAAGGTGGCTGAGGAACTTGGCGTATCTCAGGCTCTTTTATCACATTATGAAAAAAACATCCGTGAATGCGGTCTGGATTTCGTTGTAAGGATGAGTGAATACTACGACGTATCATGTGATTTCCTTTTAGGTGTAACCGAGGAAAGAGGCAACTGCAAAAAGAATCCTCCCCTGCCCCCAGTAAAGGAAAAGGAAAACCACATTCCCAAATGTATTCAGAGTTCTCTTAATATTGTATTCGGTATTGCGAAAAAAATCAACAGTAAATCTTTAAACAGATTTATTTTAAATTATTTATCTACAGCCGTATATACTATGTTCCGTACACTTTATAAGGCAAACAGCAAAAACAGCGAGGAAATTTTCGACGTAACTCCCACAATGTTCAGCGCGGTAAGCGAGAGCAATTTAGCTATGAGCCGCTCCTTATGCGACCTCGTTTTAGAGGGCAAAGGTAAGGGCAGAGATAAGATTAAGCCCGAGGATATCCCCGAGATAACTTACGAAAATTTAAGTGAGGAATATGGCGAGGATAGCGACGAGCTGAGAGTTCTTGTAAATTACACAGAGGATATTAACTATTACTCCAAAGGCTGATTATTAAAAAGTAAGTAAGCCTTTTATATTCATCATAAATTAAATTTGATTATTAAGTATTTTATTCAGTTTAAACCTTCGTCACTTTGTGACAGCCCCTATTTGGCGGCGAGATGACATAATATAAAAAGAAAGGAAAATATTATATTATGAATCAGGATTTTATTCCCGTACTTTTAGGTACAGATATTAACGCCTACGGCATGGCCCGTTCTTTCCATGAAGCTTACGGCTACAATAGCGTGCTCATCGGTAAGGGCCGTTTAGGCGCTACAATGAACAGCAATATTCTTGAAGTTAAGGTAGTAGAACCGAGACTTGAAGAGGACGATATATTCGTTGATACTCTTCTTAAATTTGCAGAAAACTACAAGGGCGAAAAGCTTTTACTCGTTCCCTGCGGCGATAACTACATCAAGATGATAGTAAGAAACCAAGAGAAACTTCGTGGCACCTATCTTTTCGAGTGCATCAGCGAGGAGCTTCTGATGAAACTTTCCATTAAAGAGAGCTTCTATAAGGTATGCGAGGAAAACGGCTTCAATTTCCCCAAAACCACCACGGTAAGCTTTGAAGATTACAAGGAATTTAAATTACCCTTTGAATTCCCCGTTATAGTTAAGCCCAGTAACTCCGTTGCCTACTGGAACTGTAAGTTCCCCCACAAGAAAAAGTGCTTCGTAGCCGAAACAAAGGAAGAATTCGACGCTATTTTAGATGCTATTTACGGCTCTTCCTATAAAGACCACCTTATCATTCAGGAATTTATTCCCGGTGACGACAGCGGTATGCGAGTAATGAACTGCTACTGCGGTAAGGATAAGAAGGTAAAGCTTATCTCTTTAGGTAACATTTTACTTGAGGAGCACACTCCCGAAGGTATAGGCAGCTACGCCGCTATTATAAACGGCTACGATGAAGAGCTTGCCGATATGATGAAGAATTTCCTTGAGGGCATCGGCTACGTTGGTTTTGCTAACTTCGATATGAAATTTGACCCCCGCGACGGCAAATACAAGCTCTTTGAAATGAACCTCCGTCAGGGCAGAAGCAGCTTCTACGTAACAGCCGCAGGCTACAACCTGGCGAAATTCCTGGCCGACGACGTAGTTTACAATAAGCCCATGGATTTAACTATTGCCACAAACAAGGCTCTTTACAAAATTATTCCCAACAGAATCATCTTTAAGTACGTAAAGAATGAAGAAAGACTTAAAGAAGCCAGAGAGCTTATAAAAGAGGGTAAGGTTTGCAACTCCTACTTCTATAAGAAGGACGCTAACTTAAAGAGAAGAATTGCTTTTATTAAGAATCAGTACAACTACTTCAAGAAGTATAAGAGATATTTCGGTAACAAAGGTTTAAGAGACTGATAGAAAGGATTTAATTATGTGCGGATTTGCAGGATACATTCACAGCGAATGTGTAATGAATCACGATGAGGTTATAAAGGCTATGGCGGACAGAATCATCCACCGCGGCCCCGACGATGCCGACTACTACGTGGACGAGGATATTTCCCTTGGTTTCCGTAGACTCAGCATTATTGACCTTGAGGGCGGACGTCAGCCTATTTTAAATGAAGACGGCAGCCTTGTTCTGATGTTTAACGGAGAGATATATAACTACCAGTCACTTCGTGCCGAGCTTATTGAAAAGGGCCACGTTTTCAAAACTAAAACAGACTCCGAAGTTTTAATTCACGGTTATGAAGAATACGGCAAAGGCTTACTTACCAAGCTTCGCGGTATGTTTGCTTTTGTTATCTGGAACAGAAAGGAAAAAACACTTTTCGGCGCAAGAGATTACTTCGGCATTAAGCCCTTCTATATTTATCAGGCAGACGGCGAATTCATGTTCGGCAGTGAGATAAAGAGCTTCCTCTCTCACCCCTCTTTCAAAAAAGAGCTTATGGAAGATATGATTCCTCTCTATCTTTCCTACGAATATATTCCCGACGAGAGAACAGTTTTCAAAAACGTTGTTAAGCTCCCCGGCGCTTACTGCTTTGAATACAAAAACGGTAAGTTAACCACAGAAAAATACTACGATATTAAGTTTAATATCGATGAAACTAAAGATTTAGCATACTGGGAAGATGAAATCACAAAGGAATTTACAGAAAGCGTTGAGATGCACAAAATCGCCGACGTTGAGGTTGGCTGTTTCTTAAGCTCAGGTGTGGATAGCTCCTACGTTGTTAAGGAAGTAAGCAAGGTAACTAAATCCGTAAAGACCTTCTCTGTTGGCTACGAGGAGGAAAAATACTCAGAGCTTCCCTACGCTCAGGATTTCTCCGCCCATGTTGGTGTACCCAACATAAGCAACAAGGTTTCTGCCGATGAATTCTTTGATAGCGTCGGTGAAATCGAGTACTTTATGGACGAGCCCCTGCCTAACCCCTCTGAGATTCCCCTCTACTTCCTTGCCAAGAACGCAAGAAAGTACGTAAAGGTGGTTCTTTCCGGTGAAGGTGCCGATGAATTATTCGGCGGTTATCCCATGTATTTAGCAGGCGGTCACTTTGATAAATACAGTAAGCGTGTGCCTAAATTCTTAAGAAAAGGCGCCGCCGCTGTGGCTAAGAAGCTCCCTAACTTTACGGGTAAGAACTTTATTATAAGAGGCGCTATGGAGCCCTATGAGCGCTTTATGAGAGCCAACTACGTATTCACCACCGAGGAGCGCCAGAAATATTTAAAGAGACCCATAGTAACAAAGAAGCCCGAGGAATACAGCAAGATCTATTTTGAGGAAGCAGGCAAGGTGGATGAGCCTACAGCCCTTCAGTATGCCGATATGAAAACATGGATGATGTACGATATCCTTTTAAAGGCAGACAGAATGAGTATGGCTAACTCCTTGGAGCTTCGAGTTCCCTTCCTTGATATCAAGATGCTGGAGCTTGCTTTAAAGATTCCTACACGTTTCCGCGCACACGACGAAGTTACAAAAGTAGCCCTTCGTTCTGCCGCTATCAAGCAGCTCCCCGAAAGAACAGCCAATAAAAAGAAGCTCGGCTTCCCCGTACCTTTAAACGATTGGCTGAGGGAAGATAAATACTACGAGAAAGTTAAGAAAGCATTCCTTAGTGATATTTCCGAGAAGTTCTTTAACACCAATGAGCTTATGAAGCTTCTTGACGAGCATAAGTCCGGCAAGAACGGCAATATGCAGAAGATATGGTCCTTCTATAGCTTCATTCTCTGGTACGAGCAGTTCTTCGTATTGAATTAATTAAATTTAAATTAATAAAATTAAGCCGTCACATTGCGTGGCGGCTTTTTATTATAATTTGTAGAGGACGGTGCTTCCGACATCCCGTTTAAATCAGTATAAAATTATATAAATAATGGCTGAAGCTGTTTGCCTTCTTTTGCGGCGTTTAAAGTCTCCTCTATTTTATCGAAATCCGCCACCATTGAAGTAGGTTTATTTATAAAATCATCCTGACTTAAAGGTGTGAAATAAATATTCTTCCTTGTTAAAAGCTTTCCGAAATTCTGCGCCGAAGCAGAGAGAGCGTCGTTGGTAGCTAAAGTAATTACTACGGGAATATTTATTCTCAGGCAGGATTTAACCGCCATTGTAGCTGAGGTATCCGTTATACCTAAAGCGATTTTAGCCGCTGTGTTACCGGTGCAGGGGGCAATTAAAAGTATATCCACCATTTTTTTAGGACCCAATGGCTCTGTATCCACCACGGTGTGAAGGATTTTATTCCCCGAAATATCCTCTACCCTTTTTCTTATATCCTCGGCTTTACCGAAACGGGTGTCGGTACTATAAGCCGTTTCACTCATAATGGGGATTATATTATATATTAAACTGAGCTTCTCCATTTGCTTTAAGGCTTTTTCGAAGGTGCAAAAGGAGCCGCACATAACGAAACCTAAATTCATATTTATTCCTCCAGCAAATTGTAGACCGCTTCTTTAATATATTCGCCTGCGGCTTTTGGGGATACTTTTCCCGGCAGACTCTGGGCGTCGATTATTCTTATGCCTTTTTCAAGGGCTGTTTTTCTCTCGATTCCACCGGGGAGGGTGGCAAGCTCTATAATTAAGCTGTTCTCCTTTTGCTTCGAAAGTAATTTTCCCTTAATTACTACTTCGGGTACCGTGTTGAAAATTATATCGTAGGCTTCGTGAATTTCATTATATGGCTTAGCTTTTGCCCCCATTGCGCGGGCATAGGCTAAGTCGCTTTTCTTTCTTGCCGCCACCGTAACGTCCGCCCCTAAGGATACAAGCATTTTATTTAAGATTTTTCCTATTCTTCCGTAGCCTGTAATCAGGCACTTACTGCCCGTTAAATTTCCTTCATATTCATTTATGGCAATTGCTATTGCGCCCTCGGCGGTGGGAACTGCGTTATTCACGGCAAAATCTTCTCTTGTGTAGTAGTCGCTGTAATTTACCATTGACCACAGATCGTTTTTGCTGACAAGCTTATTCATCAAACCGCCGTACACGTTTTTGCCAGAGAGAGAAATAATAAAATCGCTTTCGGGTCTTATCTCTTTGGAGGAGTAGGGCGCATAGATGGTTGCGCCGTCCTTTGTAACGGGAACGGGAAAAATAATATTATCGGAAAGCTCTATTAAAGTATCAAGGGGCAATTCGGGTAAGCCCGACGCCTCACTTAATAAATCGAAACCGTATATATATAAAGGGTAACCGTCCTTGATAATTGACTTTGCTAAGTAAACTATGCGTTTGTCGCCGCCTATTATACCGAAAACCTTGTTGTGCATAGGTTAGTTTCCTTTCTTTTAAAACTTTGTTCCTTTCTATATTATTCATTTAAAATTTTTATGTGTATAAAGCTAAGAATTTCTTAAGAATTTTCTTTAAAACTATTTATTTTCCGCTTTATTTGTAGTATAATATTAAATAATTATGACTATACGTATTTTATGCTTTAATTTATAAATAAGGAAGGTTCTTATGAACAGAAACATACTCAGTGAAGTTAAAAGAATACACTTCATCGGCATCGGCGGCAGCGGTATGTGCCCTATTGCCGAGATTTTACACCATAACGGCTATATTCTCAGCGGCTCCGATATGAACGAGTCGGATACTTTGGAGAGAATCAAATCCTACGGCATAAAGGTTTTCATGGGTCACAAGGGTGAAAATATTGAGGGCAGCGAGCTTGTGGTTTACACAGCCGCCTGCAAGATGGATAACCCCGAGATAGTTGCCGCTAAGGAGAAAGGTATTCCCTGCATTGAAAGAAGCGTAATGCTGGGTCTCTTAACAGACCGCTACGAGAATGCCATTGCAGTATCGGGCACTCACGGCAAAACCACCACTACGGCAATGATAACACAGATTTTAATGACCGCAGGTATGGACCCCAGCGCAGTTATCGGCGGTAAACTGCCCTTAATAGGCGGTAACGGCAGAGTTGGTAAAAGCCGGAATATGGTTTGCGAAGCCTGCGAATACGTTGATACCTTCCTTCAGCTTCACCCTGCGGTATCAGTTATTTTAAATCTTGAAGCTGACCACCTCGATTACTTCGGTACACTTGAAAACATTATAAAGTCCTTTAATAAATTTGCTCACCAGACTTCCAAAGTGTTGGTTGTAAACGGCGACGATAAAGAGGCTATGGAGGCTGTTAAGGACGTTAAGCACGCCGAGATTGTTACCTTCGGCGCAAGCGAAAGTAACGATTACTATTTAGCTGATTTAAATGAGGAAGATACCGCCTGCGAGGATTTCACCGTTGTATATAAGGGTGAAAAATTAATAAGAATCAACCTTATAGTGCCCGGTGAACATAATATGTTAAACGCTTTAGCGGCTTTTGCAACCTGTCACCATTTAGGCGCGGATTGCGAAGCTATTAAGAAAGCGCTTGAAAGCTTCGGCGGTGTTCACAGACGTTTCGAGGTTTTAGGTAAATTTGAGGGCGTAACCGTAGCCGATGACTTTGCCCACCACCCCACAGAGCTTACCACAACCTTATCTGCGGCTATGAAGATGGGCTACAGTAAGGTATGGGCAGTTTTCCAGCCCCACACCTTCTCAAGAACTTATATGTTCCTTGATGATTTCGCAAAGGCACTCTCTATTCCCGACAGAGTTGTTATGACGGATATTTTACCCGTAAGAGAAGTTAATACCTACGGCGTAAAGATTGAGGATTTGGAAAGTAAAATTGAGGGCGCCTGCCACTTCAATTCCTTCCGCGAAATTGCCGACTACGTAATGGCAAACGCCAAGGAGAACGATTTGATTCTTACCCTCGGCGGCGGTGATATTTATAAATGCGCCAACTTAATAGTAGAGCTTTATAAAGAAAGAGGCTGATATTTCCACCTCATCCACCGTCGCTTAACGCGTCGGTCCCCCTTCCCCTCAAGGGGAAGGCTGTTCTCTCGGCGGCGGTGATATTTATAAATGCGCCAACTTAATAGTTGAACTTTATAAAGAGAGAAACAAGTAATTATAAAAAAGGAGACAGTTTATAACTGCCTCCTTTTATTTTTGATTTTATTCCATAGATGCGAAGAAATATCCGCCTGCAGGGATGGTAACTTCAATTTTGCCATTTTCGAGAACTTTATATTCACCGTCGGTTTCAAGGGCGGTAAAATTCTTCATAGCCTTTAAATCAATAGTAACTTTCTCTGTAGCTTCAGGGAGTTTTACTTCACCCTTTGCTACGCTTCTTTCAATACCGCTGTTATTTAAAAGCATCATATAAACTGTGCCTTCTTCGTTCTTTGTAAACTGCTTCATCACAGTACCTTCTACTTTAACGGGAAGAATATCGCTGAGAACCTTAAGAACTTTGTCAATGGAAATTATCTTATCTTTATTATTTTCTGCAAATTCTTTATCGTCCGTAAGGTCAACTATGTACTGATAATCCTCCGCGTTTATAACGTCGCTGTTTACTATATCGATAGCATCGGGGTAAACGCAGTTAAGAAGCTTATCGGTTTCAGTGCCTATCATTTTGCCGGTAGCCATAAACATTTTACGAAGACCCTTGTATGCTGCGTCTATCTTTTTCTTTAATTCATCGCTTACAGGGTAATCAAGATAACGTTCGCTTTTATCAAGTCCTGCCTCTATTACAGGAATATCCTTGGAAATAACCGCAGCAACCGGAACTATAGGCTTACCGATATTATTATACTTTTCTGTAAAATCAATAAAATCCTTCTTAACTTTACCGTAGGGACTCAGCTCAAACTCTTTCCAATCATAGAAGGTGTTGCACATACCCCACTCCTCAGCCATAAACTCGGCGCCTGCCATATATGAATAAAGGTGCATTCTTCTCTGTAAAGAACGTGAACTGCCGCCGTTTTCACCCATTGTAACAAAGGGGAAATCGCCTGCACCTGAAAGATTCCACTCGTTTAAGTTATCGCGCTGATAGCAGCAGGCTGAGAAGGGACTGCCGCCCCAGGGCTCGTAGTAAGTGCCGAAGGGAATTTTATACGCATTTGCCATACCTCTTGCATAAGCTACCTGAACTCGTGTATTGAGAATCTGTGCGCCGATTTCGGGCATAAGGTATTTTGCACCCAGTTTAAGCTCAAGAGGATATGCTAAAAAGTAGCTATCGGCAGGAACTAAATATCCGCCTGTGTACTCCTGGCGCTTTTTAAATAAATTTTCGGATGCTTTTGTGAAACTTTCTAAATCATTAGCTTCACCTTCTGCTACCATTTCATCAAGAGTCATTGCTTCAAGAAAAAGATGATCAAAATTAAATTCGCGCTTTATAGCTCTGGTTATTCCCTCTGCTGTCCATTCAGTGCAGCCGTTACGGTAGATTTTTCTTAAATCGTTTCTGTAGTTGCTCATCCACTCGTGCATCTGGAAGCCGTAGAATTTATCGCCCAGCATATTTTTATATTCGTTTACAAGATCCATATCGTAGTTATAATTTTCAATAAAGCAGCCGCCCTGCAAACGGTCAATATAAAAAGGCATATTATTTTTCTTAACTATATTATAGAGCTCGCCGCCTTTTTTAGCTAAATTATTGAATTTATATTCATCCTTTAAATCGATACTCTCGCAAAAGCGGATACCGCTGTGCTCATTTATTAAGCCTGCTTTAACCTGTGCATCCCAGGTTTCGGGTAAATAGCAGTGAAAATATGTAAACATTTTATAACCTCCAAATATAATTTTACATATTTTACTATATGTTTTTGCTTTTTTCAATGCACTTTTTTATTATAAAAAGCTTTTTCCTGCACAAAAAAATCGTTTTTTTAAATGAGACTTGTGGAAAACTTATTTAACCCTTTGTGGATAACCTGAATTTATGCACGATTCCGCTTCCTTTTATAAATCAGCTCGTCCATATATTGGGCAGTAAAGGGAAATAATAACCATATATATAAAGTGAGTGCATAAAGTTTTAACTAAAAACTGTTGAAAACTCTGTTGAAAGCGTTAAAAACTTTATGTCAACATTGGACTTTTTCCCGCTTTTTTCGGATATTTTTCTTCTTTTTAACAAAAAAAACAGAGAAAAAAGCTGAATTTCTCTGTCCTTTAAGTATTATTTAATTTATCAGATCGGAATTAACGTATGCTGTTTTGTAGTTTACGTAAATTACCATACCGGGCTTTGCGCCCTGAGGCTTGCTTACGTTTTTAACAAGGCAGTAATCCACGGGTATCTGTGAGCTTTCCTTTGCCTTACTGTGCTTGGCGGCAAGCTTGCAGGCTTCAAACATAGCGCTCTCTGTGGGAACTCTTCCCTCCGTAACCAAAATAACGTGGGAGCCGTGGATATTTTTGGTGTGGAACCAGTAGTCGCTGTTTCGGGCATCCTTTAAAGTTAATTTATCGTTCTGCTTATTGTTTCTGCCCACCAAGATAGTGAATCCGTCCTCGGTAATGAATTTCAAAGGCTTGCCGATGGGGTCGGGCTTTTTGTTTCCCTTAGTCTGCCTGTGCTTTAAATAACCCTGCTCGTAAAGCTCCTGACGAATCTCGTTTAAATCCTGCTCCGTTTCAGCTTCCTGGAGGCTGTAGAATACGGAATCGATATAATCAAGCTCTTTTTCACCCTCTTTAATAAGCTCCGTTAAAATCTGCTCGGCGTTTTTGGCTTTTTTGTAGTCCTTATAATATTTCTGGGCGTTGGCATGGGGAGAGATGGCGGGGTTTAACTTAATTTTAATATCGCCGCAGTTTTCATCGTAAAAATTCATTACTGTAATTTCACTCTGACCCTGAGTAATATTATAGAGGTTGGCGCTTATTAAGTCGCCCATTATTCTCATATCCTCGCGGTTTACGCTGGCTGTTAGATCCGCTTTCTGATTATTTATCTTACGGGAGAGGCGCTCCTTACTGTTACTTAAAAGCTTTAAAATATCCGCGCTCTTTACGCGCATTCTTTCTATCTTATCCCGCTCGCTGTAAAACAGATCAAGAAGTCCTGAGAAGCTTTCGCATTTTTTGATTTCGCCTAAATTTTCGTAGTAGTAAATAGGCATAAAGGCAAAATCCATAGGCTTCTTTGTTTCGGGATTTAAAACTATATAGGGCTCGCCCGAGGAATTTTCCGCCTTATTTTTAAGCTCTTTTATAAGCTCAATAAGCCTTTCTCTCTTTACCGGGCTAAGGCTTTTGTTGGTAACCTCGCTGCCAAGACCCACCTGATATTCAAGCTCACGGGAAATAATGGGAGAAATACCCTGAATTTTTTCCATTAAGGCTCTGCTTAAAAGGGAAGTTTTATTTAGATTTATAATTTCATCCACTATAAACTCAGGCTCGGCTTCAAAAAGACTCAGCTTATTCTGCCCCGGTGGGTCGCGGTACAAAAGCCCCGGGAGAATAACTCGCTCGGCGCTCATATCGGCGTCCACCCTTTTCAGTGAGTCGATAATCTTATTTTCCTCGTTAATTAAAATTATATTGCTGTATTTGCCCATTATCTCGGTGGCAAGGGAGAGAATAACACGGTCACCAAGCTCGTTGACGGCGTCGAATTTTAAAACGAGAACTCGTTCCAGACCCTTCTGCTCCACCTCGATAAGCTTACTTGAAAGGAGTTTTTTCCTTAATAGCATACACAGCATTGGGGGAGTTTTGGGATTTTCGATATTGGTTTCGGTAAAATGCACCCTTGCAGTATCAGGACGGGCAGAAATAAGAAGCTTCAGGCTTTCGTCGTAGGTTCTTATTCCTATTACCAGTTCGTCGCGGTTAGGCTGGTAGATTTTTTCCACCCTGCCGCCGAGGGCTCTTTTTTCGATTTCGGTTTTAATATGTTTTAAAAATATTGCGTCTAATGCCATTATTTTCGTACCTTTTAATTTTTAAATTATGGTTGTGGGGGAGCTTTCCGATAATGAATTTACAAACTCCACGCAGGGGAATTCATCGGAAAGGTAATTTCTTAAAGGCTCTTTAAAAATTACTTCGCTTTCATAGTGACCCATAATGAAGGCGGGAATTCCCTTTTCTTTTGCAAATAATCTTTCGTGGTGCTTCATTTCGCCCGTTACAAAGGCATCCGCCTCGGTTTCGAATATAAATTCGCCCCCTGAGCCCGAGCACAAACCCACTTTTTCGATAATATAGCTTTCTAAATCATCAGGGAGTACGGCTTCAAGAAAATCACTGCCCGTTATTCCCTTTATGTTCTCTGCAAACTGCAAAAGAGTAGTGGGGTCTATTTCCCCCTCGAAAAGGAATTCGCCTTTATTTATTAGATTTTTTACCCCCAGCTTATCCGCTAAAGTGAAATTTACGCCGTAATTTAACGCTAAATCCAGATTTGTGTGGGCGGAAATTACGGCAATACCGCTCTTAATAAGCTTATATACCAAATCCTCTTCCCTGATTTTTTTAATGGGATTGAAAATCACGGGGTGGTGGGTTATTATTAAATTTGCGCCTTTGTTTAAAGCTTCGTCCATTACTTTGTTTGTAACGTCCAGAGCAAGTAAAACCTTTTTGACCTCGGTATCAAATGAGCCGATTAAAAGCCCTGCGTTATCAAATTCCGCGGCGGTATTAAAGGGAACTATTTTATCGATTTTATTATAAATATCGCTTATTTTAGTCATTTAAATATAAATCCTTAATTTCTCTTATAATTTTTTCTGATTTTTCAATGTTTTCTGAGTCCCCCGAGTGCCTGAGACCAATCATTTTATTTTCAATACCTTTAATTACCTTTAAAGCGTACTCGCGGCTATCCTTTGAATTTGGCTCTATTTTGCCCATATAGAGGGTGATTTCGCTTATGTTTTCGGGATTTTCGGTTTTCTTCACTTTCATTACGCTGTAAACTTTACCCATATCCACAACCGCCTCTTCCCTTAATACGGTAAAGCCATTAGAGTACAGAAATTCACGTAATTCGGGCGCCGCCGTCATAGGCTGGAGAATAAGGGTTTTATTTGAGTCAATTTCAAAAGGCGCCTCGCTTATAATTTTGCTTATAAGCTCCCCTCCCATACCTGCAATTGCCGCGGTATCGAAAGAATTTCCGTCAATATTTTTAAAGCCGTCCGAAAGTATAGAGGTAAGCTTTGCGCCGTATTTTTCGGCGTTTTCTTTTGCACTACTCAGGGGTCCTTTACCGATATCCGCCGCGATGGCTTCATTAATTTTACCCGTCTTTAAAAGCCAGATAGGTAAATAACCGTGGTCGGTGCCTATATCTATAAACCTTGCGCCTTCGTCGGTAAATGCGGCGCAGAGGGCTAATCTCTGTGTGAGGGTAAATAATTTTGGCATAATAACTCCGTTTAAATATAAAAAGAATGCCGCAAAGCTTTTTCTTTGCGGCGGTGTTACTTATTTCTCAAGAACTGCGTTGATTTTAGCTACTAACTCGTCAGCATCTACGCCGTGTACTGCACAAGCCTGAGCAACTGTTTCGCCTCTTGCAGAGGGGCAGCCTAAGCAGTGCATACCCATCTCTAAGAATAAGGGAGCTGTTGCGCGGTTCATATCAAGAATATCGCCGATGATTGTATCTTTAGTAATCTTTGCCATTTTATATTCCTCCTAAAAAATCGAATTTATAATATTATAAACCATTTTAAATAAATATGCAATACTAATATTAATATTAAAAATAAAGAAGCGGCGCTTATTTGCACAAAAAAATCCCCTGCTATTATAAAATAGCGGGGAATCTTTTCTTCTTCATTTCATAAAGAAAGATGGGAAATCAGTTTTCCTTCATCTTTGCAAAGCACTCACTGCAGTATACAGGGCGATCCTCACGGGGCTTGAAGGGAACAGTAGCTTCCTTACCGCAGGATGCACAGATAGCTGTGAACATTTCACGCTCGGGCTTCTGAGCGTTCTTGCGGTTCTGGCGGCAAGCCTTACATCTCTGGGGCTCGTTTACGAAACCTTTGGATGCGTAGAATTCCTGTTCGCCGGCTGTGAATACAAATTCAGCGCCGCACTCTTTGCAGATGAGTTTCTTGTCTTCGTACATGGTGTTGTTACCTCACTTTGAGTATTTAAAAAGTATTGTTTTGTTGCCCTTATGGGCTATTTTAAGGTATTGCTACCTTATTGATGAATTGGCTTTTAATTTCCTGCGGATTCTTTGCAAGGCATTATCAAAAGCTTTTTGGGGAATACCGAGCTTTTTAGCTCCCTCTCCCCGATTGTAACCGCTTAATACAAGGACCAATACCTTACGCTCAAAGTCAGACAAGGATATATGGATTTGATTTAAAACAGCTTCAAAATTTTCTTTGGTTTCAATTATTGATTCGGGTGTATCGAAATTAATAAATTCCGATTTCACGTCATCAAGAGAAACGCTTTGATTTAAGGGGATATTTTTACCTGAATTTCTGTTTCGCACTTCATTTTTAAGCTTATTGCTTATACAAACCGTGGCGTAGGTTTTAAAGCTGGCGCCTTTTTCTGAATCGTAGCTTTTTGCCGCCTCGTAGAGACCAAGCAAAGCAGCCTGCGACATATCTTCAAATTCGCTCTCCCGAGGATTTATTTTCCGCACGAGATTGCCTAAAAAAGTGAGATACCTTGAAGAAAGCTCGCTGAAAACATCCTTATCGTTTATTAAGGAAACAAGCTCCTCATCAGGCATCAGGGATATGGAATAAGCCATTCATATAACACCCCTTATACATAATTGAGTATAACTCACTTTAGTTACAAAGTCAAGCATTTTTATTTATTTTGTACAAAGATTATTTTTAATTGTTTAAATTTTTCTTGTTACTTATAATTTTTTTAAAATTTTGACCTTTTTTAATTAAAAATCACTTGTAAATTATTAAGATTTGTATTATTATATAAATAGAACAAATGTTTGATTTTTGAGTAAGGGGTAATTTTATGATAGCAAATACTTTCAGCATGGCTTGCTTCGGACTTGAATGTTACAAGGTGGTTATTGAAGCGGACGTTTACCAGGGTATGCCTGCCTTTGACCTTGTAGGATTGCCCGACACGGCGGTTAAGGAATCCAGAAACCGCGTTCACTCCGCTGTGAAAAACTGCGGGTTCGATTTCCCCGTTTCACACATCACAATAAACTTAGCTCCTGCCGACTTAAAAAAGGAAGGCCCCTTATATGACCTGCCCATCTTCATAGCCATTTTAAAGGCTACAAGTCAGCTTCGCGCCAATACAGACGACAGCGTGTTTATTGGTGAATTATCCCTTTCGGGCGAAATAAGAAGCGTAAAGGGCGTCTTGCCCATGACAATAAAAGCCAAGAAGGAAGGCTTTAAAAATATTTACGTACCTATGGAAAACGCCGCCGAGGGCAGCGTGGTAAAGGGTATTAACGTTTATCCCGTTAAGGATCTATACAGCCTTATTGACCATTTAAGAGGTAATAAGAAGCTTATGCCCCTTACTTTTACAAGGGAATTATATAAAAGCGAGCTGGTAGTTCCCGATTTTTCCGACGTTAAGGGTCAGCGCCACGCAAAAAGAGCGCTGGAGATTGTAGCCAGCGGCGGTCACAATATTATTCTGGTTGGCCCTCCCGGCTCGGGTAAAAGTATGCTTGCCAAGCGTCTGCCGGGAATTCTGCCTGATATGACTTTTGAAGAGAGTATCGAGACAACGCAGATTCATTCAATTGCAGGCACTTTAAAGGAGCCTTTAATTACCGTAAGACCCTTCCGCTCGCCTCACCACACCATCTCCTCCCACGGTCTCTCCGGCGGCGGCGCCGTGCCCAAGCCCGGTGAGATAAGTTTAGCCCACAACGGTGTTTTATTTTTAGATGAGCTTCCCGAATTTACAAGAACCAGCCTTGAAGTTCTGCGCCAGCCCCTTGAGGACGGCAGTGTGAATATCTCCCGTGTTTACGGCAGTGCCAGTTACCCCTGCAATATTATACTCGTGGCGGCAATGAACCCCTGCCCCTGCGGTAATTTCGGCAGTCCCAATCAGAAATGCACCTGCTCCCCCACTGCGGTAAGCAAATATTTAAGCAAGATAAGCTCGCCTCTTTTGGACAGAATCGATATGCACGTGGAGGTGCCTCCCGTTGATTTTAATATGCTGAATTCCAAAGAAAAGGAAGAAAGCTCCGAAGAAATTAAAAAGCGCGTAAACAAGGCAAGAATAATTCAGCTTGAACGCTACAAGGGTACTGGCATTACCTGCAACGCAGATGCAAGCACCGCGCTTATTAAGGAGAAGGCGGAAATAACTCCCGCCGCCGAAGCGCTTCTGAGCAAAGCTTTTGAGAAGTTCGGTTTCTCCGCAAGAGCCTACGACAAAGTGGTAAAGGTTGCCCGCACTATTGCGGATTTAGCGGGCAGTGAGAAAATCGAGCCAAAGCACATGGCGGAAGCCGTGCAGTACAGAAGCCTTGACCGCAAATACTGGCAGCGCGAGCTTTGATTCTTCTTTTGTTTATTCAGTTTATTAAAAAATTAATTATTTTATAAAAATAACCGTGGCGGAAGCTAATCCGTCACGGTTTTGTTTCGATTATAACTACTGCTCTGCTAAAACCTTGATAACTGCATTCTTGAAAATATTGAGACCTGCAAGTAAATCTTCCTTAGTAACAAGGAGGTTGGGCATAAGCTTTGCTACCATATCGCCTCTGCCTGCGCTTTCGAAAATGAGACCCATATCGAAGGCTGTGTGGATCATTCTCTTTACAGTTGTTTTTTCGAAGGCGCTGAAATCAACACCCCAGATAAGACCCAGACCGCGTACTTCGATTTTTTCGTTGATGGGCTAAATTTCCTTTTCAAGGAATTCCTCTACTATCTTACCCATTTCTCTGGTATGCTCCTCTACCTTTTCGCCGAGCATAACTTCGAGACCTGCCTTTGCGGCAACCAAAGAAAGCTGCTGACCGCGGAAAGTGCCGTTGTGCTCACCGGGAGACCAGATATCAAGCTCGGGCTTAAAGAGAGTTAAAGCGAAGGGTAAGCCGTAACCGCCTATTGACTTAGAAAGGCAGACCATATCGGGCACGATACCTGCTCTTTCGAAGCTGAAGAAGGTACCTGTTCTGCTGCAGCCAACCTGAATATCGTCCACGATAAGGAGGATATCGTATTTATCGCAGAATGCTCTTACGTCCTGAAGCCACTTTTCGCTGAATACGTAAATACCGCCCTCTGCCTGAACTGTTTCGATAACCAGTGCGGCAGGCTTTTCGACGCCAGAGTGGTCGTCAAGAATTAAATTTTCCATATATTTTACGGTATCCAGCTCGGGGTACATATAGGGAGCAGGAATATGTGTTACGTCCGTAAGAGTTACGCCTGCGCCGCCGCGGGAGCCCTTATCTGTAGTAAGTGACAGCGCGCCTAAGGTCATACCGTGGAAAGCGCCCATTAAAGCGAATACGTTATTTCTCTTTTTAACTTTTCTTGCAAGCTTTAAAGCAGCTTCAACGGCGTTGGTGCCTGTGGGGCCGGGGAACTGAATTTTATAGTTAAGACCTCTTTTTTCAAGAACTTCCTTCTGGAAAAAGTCTATAAAATCACGCTTTGTGGGTGTGAACATATCCATTGAATGGATAATGCCGTCATCCATCAAATATTTTACAAGCTTTTCTTTGATGTAATCGTTATTGTGGCCATAGTTGAGAGCGCCTGCGCCGCAGAAGAAGTCGATATACTTTTTGCCCTCTTCGTCATACATATATGAGCCCTTTGCTCTTGTGAAAAGTGTGGGGTATTTACGGCAGTAGCTTCTTACTTCGGATTCATATTTTTCAAATACTTCAAAATTCATTTTATATTTTACCTCTCTTTTAAATTAAAACAAAATCAAACAAAATTTAATAAACTTATTTATATTTTAAAATTTAAACTAAACTGAATTAATTTAAATATTTACTTTTTCCATACCATCAGGCAGTAGGTGATTATACAAACGGAGATAAGTAATGCGGAAATACTGCTGCCTATTGATGAATTGGTATAACCCAAAAGACCCGTTGCCATACTTATAATAAGCGCTATCAGGGCGCCCCCGATAAGCACACCTAAAATAACTTTTTCGATTTTAGTCATATCAGACCTTAGTTTTGCCGAAGCAAAACTTTCCTTTCACGTTTTATTTGCGGTTTTTTTAAACTTAAACTAAAACTGAAACGTTTAAAGCTTCACACCGCAAAAATATCGGTTTGATTTTTATATTCAAACTTATTTTATTTACTGTATAATTTCGTTTATTACGTCCGAAAGATTGGAGAAATTTTTAAGGTCCATTTTTTCGGCGCGTATATCTATAGGTAAATTCGCCTTTTCGAAAGCTTCTGTAACCAATGCTTTATTAAGGCTTAAACCTGAAGCAACGGAATTAACCGCTGTTTTTCTTCTTTGTGAGAATGCTGCTTTAATAACCTTGAAGAAAAGCTCCTTGTTTTTGGGTTCAACGGGAGGCTTTTCCCTGATATTTAATTTAATTACTGCGCTATCTACGTTAGGAGCAGGCAGGAAACTGCCGCGGCTTACTTTAAATAAAAGCTCAGGCTCACAGTAATAGTGAATTGAAATGGTAATAGCACCGCTTTCACGGCTGCCGGGCTTTGCGCATATTCTTTCTGCGGCTTCCTTCTGTACCATTACGGTTAAGGCTTTTAATGGGAAGTTACCTTCCAAAAAATGCATAATAACGGGAGAAGTAATATAGTAAGGGAGGTTTGCGCACACGCATACCTTTTCGCCGCCGAATTCTTCCTCTATTATTTTATTTATGTCTGCTTTTAAAACGTCGTCGTTAATAATTTTTACGTTGCTGCAGTCAGAAAGAGTTTCTTCCAATACGCTTAAAAGCCTTTTATCAAGCTCTATAGAAACAACCTTTTTAGCAACCTTACTTAATTCGTAAGTTAAAACGCCAATACCGGGACCAACTTCAATTACGCCCGTGTTTTCGTCGGCACCTGAATTTTCCGCCATTTTGGGGCATATTGATGGGTTTATAAGAAAGTTCTGACCAAGCGCTTTAGAAAACGCAGTACCGTGGCGCTCCATTACGTCCTTTATATATGAAATATCAGATAATCTGCTCATTTTTATATCCGCCAATACACATAACTTTACATTTATCATTATAACATTAAACCTTAAAAAAGTAAAGCTTGCAAATAAAGATATATTAGATTATAATTAATATATTAAATAAGAAACAGGAGTTATGAGTATGAATATTGCAATTAAGAACAATCTTGAAAAATCCGAAATCTCCGAGATCCTCCTTTTGCAGGATATATGTAATTTAGTTGATAAAACTCACGCTAAACCTAAGCTTTCTACTGACCTTAACTTAAACCGTGCTATACCCACTTTCTTTTTAGGCAGAGAGGATGATATTTTAGTTGCCTTCTTAACAGTATTTATGCCCGAGGGTGGTATTCCTTCCGTTACTGCTTTTGTACATCCCTCCTACCGCCGCCAGAGAAGATTCAGCGAAATGTTTAACGTAATGAAAACTCTTTACAAAGGCTACGGCTTTAACGAATTTATTTTCCCCATCAATTCTCTTTCCCGCGATGGTAACAAGGCTGCCGAAAACTTTGCAGGACTTGAACTTCATCACAGAAACTATATTATGGAGCTTGATTCCTACGTAAGCAAAATTAAAGAAAATCCCCTTGAAATTAAGGAAGTTACAAAAGAGCTTATTCCCGAACTCACCGAAGCTATAAGAGAATGCAGCGACTCTTATTTAGTAATCAATAGCTTTAAAAACGGCATCGGTTCTCCTGACAGAACTTCCTTTGTAGCCTATATGTACGATAAGCCCGTTGGCTTCTTCTCCGTTTACCACAACGAAGAGAGCGAAGAATTCTACGGTGTAAGCATCAGAAAGCCTTTAAGAGAAAAAGGCCTTGGTAAGATGATGCTCAGCGCTGCAGTTAAAAAGGTTCTCGAAAACGAAAAGCCAATTATCGCTCATGTGGATAGCGAAAACCCCGCCGCCTACCACATTTACACAACCTTAGGCTTTATGAGAACCGAGAGAAACGATTATTATATTTATAAAAGTTAAGGCGTTCATTATGAAAAAATTTAGAGAGATATTGAATCTATATTGAAGTTCAATAGAAATGAATAAATATTTGAGAGTTATTTCATTATTTGTCTTATTGATTTATATATTATTTTCATTTGTATGCTGCGGTATTTACACTGAATCATCAAAGAGCGAATCTATCTCTTTGAAATTTGAAGATGTAATATATAATTACGATTTTAACCATTACAGAATCCCGCACCCATATATTGATACCGATTATTACATAATATCCCCTTCATACAGTCAGGAATTTTTATTAAAAGCGAGAACAAAGGCATGGGAATTCTTTTGGGAAGATCAATACATGTCTGCTACCGGCGGTTGCTCTGCTGAGCTTATTAATTTTGAAATTATTGAAAGAAATGTGGGGGTCTGGACTTTCAAGCGAAATAAAGTTGTTTTTGGTAACATTCCTGACGAAACTTTTAAAGTTATATCAAATCTGACAGATACCAAATATAACGTTCATCTTTACGAAATCGGCAAAGAATATTTTATAACCACCACTCATAATTGGAGCGACCATTGGAATTGCGAAGCTTACAGATTTGTTGGCGGTATGCACATAAATCTGACTGATTTATTTGATTTTTCATGGTATCGCGGTACAATTATTTTTCCCGATTATGCTACAAAAGAAAGTATATTGAATCATTTCAAATGTCTTGCTGAAGATTACGGATATAATAATGCGCCCTGAAGCAAAAAGGTAAATGTTAATGACTAAATCAATCAAATCGCTCTTAGTCCTTTTCTTATTATTCTTTATTACCATACTTTCAAGTTGCGGTCATTCTTCAAATTTTACTTCTGTTAGATTTGAAGATGTAATATATGAATATGATTTACAGTATTATTTAAATTATCAGAAAATCCCTCCACCTTATTTCAACGATTCCTATTATCTTGATTCTGTTTCTTATCCTCAATGGTACATAGAAAAAATTGAAAATCAGTCATGGAAATTTTTCCATGAGGATCAATATCGAAATGCAACGGGTGGATGTGTGGCAGAACTTATAAATTACGAGATTCGCAACAACACGCTTTGCGTCTGGACTTTCAAGCTGAAAGAAATTGTTTTTGGCGATATACCGCAAACAGACTTTCAAATTATACAAAAACTTTCCTATACTGAATATGATGTTCATCTTTATGAAGTCGGCAAGGATTATTTCTTTACTACCACTTATAAATGGGATTCCAATTTGAACTGTAACGTTTTCAGCTTTGTAAAAGGTATGCACGTTAACCTTACTGATTTAACCGACTTTTCGTGGTATCGAGGGAAAATCACTTTTCCGGATTATGCAACACGGGAAGGGGTTATCAATTATTTTAGGGAGTTAGCCGAAAATTACGGCTATAAAGAAAAGTAACCGCAAAAAATTAAGGAACAGAGTTAAATCTGTTCCTTTTTCTTTTAACGTTCTTTTGTGAAACTTTGTGATCTGTGACATAATGCAAAAAATGAAACTCTATAACAAAGGACAGGTGTAAAACCTGTCCCTACGATATAAATTGATATAAATTACACGATATTATTTCATCTTAATTAATATTCTGCCCTTTTCGGAAACTATGGATTTACCGCAAATTTTGCCTTCTGTTACCTTCACGCCGTAACTGAAGCCGTTGTAAGTAAATTTATATTCCTCGCCGCAGACTTCTGCCTTTTCTACGTAAGTATTGAAGCTTTTTTCGGAATAAACGGGGTTTAATACAAGCTCTTTTTCGCTCTCAACGATAATTTCCTTTTCGGTTAAAGTAATTTTAACGTCGCCCAAAGCTGTGCCCTTAAAGGTAACTACTGCGTTGCCCTCAATTTCTCCGTAGCTCATTTCTTCATAAGCTAAGCCTTCGTCAAGGTTATTGACCGTATCAGAAGGATAAAGGCCGCTTCTTATGCCGTCGCCGCAGAAACGGAAGCCGTCCACAAGGGGTAAGGTATCGAAGGTATAAACGTTGCCCTCGCACTTTTCGTCATAGTATCTGTCCTTATAATTTTCATCAAAGAGGTAGATATCCCTTATCCAGAACTTTTTATTTTCGGCGTAGATATTTATTCTGTAATTTTTGTTTGAATACCAGACGGAAGGAACTTCCTCGCCCTGCCAATCATCAAGGGCAACCACGGTACTTGCAGGAGTCTCCCTGAAATTTTTCTTATACCATTTACCCGTTTCGCAGAGCTTTTCGTTAACTATTTTGCCTTCACCCTCAAGCTTTTTAATTAAAGGCAGCTGATATTCAAGACCTTTATGTACTTCGTGCCAGTTGAAGCTGTTTTCCTGACCTGCCTGAGTGTAGCCAAAGCTTAAGCAATTGCCTGAGAAATTCTCCTTAAAATACCAGTCAATCCATTTTTCGTTGGCGCCGCCGGGAATTTTCTCGTCAGGCTCGTAGCCGTAAGCGGGCTCCAAAGTGATAACATGCTGCCATTTTGTGCTGCCGTCGCGACTGAAGCCTGCATCGTACTGATATACGGGGTCAGAGCCAAGCATACGGAATGTGGGAACGTGAATTTCATTTTCACTTGTCTGGGCAGGTGAGAGCATATTGAATTTGGAGGGATAATAACCTTGATTATAATAGCCGCCCCATAAATTGTAGCCGTCGGTTCCCCACTGCTCTTTGCAGATGCAGGCGGCTTCTATACCGTATTTTTTGTATACGTAGTTAAGAGTGAAGCTATCGAATGCCCATGAGCCAAAGCTCTTGGGATAATAGCCGAACATCTCCTTGAAATCCTCAAAGAACACGTCAATAAGCTTCATTCTGTCCTCACGGCTGTAGCCAACAGAGAAGCCGCAGTGAGCGTGCCAGTCCCAAGGGTAGCGGCCTGTCCACTCTATACCCGCTTTTTCGCAAAGGGGCTTAACAACCTCGAACCACACGCCTATTTCGTATCTTTCGGGGTCTAATTTCTTTAAAGTTTCGCTGTAAACAGGAAGAATCATAGCGTCGTACTGCAAAAGATAGGTGCAGGTAAGCTTATTTTCCTCCAGTATTTTAAGCTGATTTAAAAAAGGCACCGTAACGTCGTGCATAAATTCCTCTCTGGGCTCTATAGCGCGAAGGAAATTAATTATATTTACTATCTGTTTTTTAGCCATAACACACCTCATATATAAACTAAGGCGGTATATAATACAATATTTACCGCCTTAATTTTATTATACTTTTCATTAAATTAATTGCAATAACAAAATTGCTTATTTCACATTCTCCTCTTCAGAATTCTAAACACAAGCTCTTTTGTATCAGTAAATTCTTTTTTCTTGAAAAGGAAAATAAAGAGAACTATATTTGAAAGCACACCTGTTATTATAAGTTTTATAGCTAAGGTTAAAAATCCGTTATCGGGAATTAAATTACATACAAGCACACAAACAGTACCTGCAATTACAGTGACCACTGAATAAAGAAGTATATTGAAAACGTATTCTTTTCTGCCTCTTTTAAATAAAGTGGTAAAAAGATTGTGAATAATCCAGGGCATACCTACAAAGGCGGTTGAAATAAAGGTAGCAAAAAGCACACCGTAAATTCCAAAGAACTGAATAAGCACAATGTTTAAAACTACGTTTGCAATAGCGGTTACAAGGGGACGGAATCTATCCTCATGCCAGATTCCTGAAGCATCCTTATAGGTGTGAAGTACCTGATTTATCTGCTCAACGAAGAAATATAAAACAAAGCATATAACTGCGCTGAAATCAAGCATTAAGCTACTGTCGCCGCCAATCCAAATATACATAAAGGGCTGAATAAGTGTTAAAAGGCAACAGGAACAAACACATACCACCCAAGCTATAATAAAGGTGAATTTTTTAAGGTCGTTATAATTTTTCTCTTTACTTTCGGTTGCAATACTGTTGCCAATACCTGCAGTTACGCTTCTGAAAATAACTGTTAAAACACCTACAACTGCACTTAAAATATAGTAGTAGTTATTGTAAATGGCAAGTACGGTAAGGCCTAAAAAGGCGGAAATAACAATACTATCGGCAGAAGTTACTACAACCATACCAAGGCGGGAAGTAAAAAGATCCTTAATTCTGCCGTTAATTTCTTTTACCTTTACTTTTTCCATTTTGCCTTCGGCTTTATAATATGGATAAAGCCTTTTGGAGTAAACCGCAATAAGAATATTACTTAAAACCTGAGTTACTATTGCGGCTATAAGATATAAATAGTAGCTTTTAGTGAATAAAATAACCGCAAACTGAGTTATATACTGAAAGCTGAAGGTAATAAGGCGAACTTTACTGATAATATCGTTTCTTTGGTGAGCATAAAGAAGGCTGCTTAAATAAGCAAAAAGCCAATAAGAAAGCACCGTGCTTATAAGGTTAAGAATGTATACAACGTATAAATCTACGTCCGGTGGAATAATGCTATCTTTACTTATTAAACTTGGTATAAGCGGCATAATGGCTATACCTGCCACACCAATAACTGCACCGATAATTCTGTAATAAATTTTATAAAGGTTTAAAAGCTTATTAATTTCATCCTTGTTATTTTCGGCAATAGGCTTATACATACTGAATACCATAGCCGAGTCCACACCTAATTCTGCAAGGTTTAAAACAAGCAAAATAGAAGTAAAAAGACTATTTAAACCAAGGTATTCCACACCCATTACGTATATCATTGCCGTGCGCATTATGAAGGGCAAAAGGATCTGATATACTTTTAAAAACATACCGAAAACTATATTTCTTGTGGCATTTTTAGTTCTGCTTTGTTCCAAAACAAGACACCCCGTGTATATGAATAAATTTATAATTAAATTTAAATTAAACTTAAATTTTAAGCTTTATAATTATACCATATTATGTAGTTTTTCACAATAAAATAATATAGCTTATTGAAAAATTTTATGATTGACACAAAGACTCAATTAATTTAAACTATAATTATAAGCACATCGGAAATGTATCGGAAAGGAAAATTACAATGAAATTTACTGAGCTTTACGGCGGCGCAAAATTCGTTACCGCAGGCGATAAAAGCATCAATACTCAGATGCGCGGTACCTTTAATATTGAAAATGAAAACGGGAAAACCGAGATTATTATTTGCGGCTTAGGTTATTTTGAATTTAAAATAAACGGCAAAAAGGTTACCGAGGACCTTTTCACCCCTGCTGCAAGCCATTATAACCATTCTGATATTTGCTTCTGCTACGATAAATTCGGTGAGGAGCTTTCTTTCAGAATTTACTCTATGAAATACGATATCACCCCCTATATAGTTAAGGGCGAAAACGTAATATCCTGTGAGCTCGGCCTTGGCTGGTATAAAAATATACATGGCGAAAATAACTCCATGAGCTACGGCGATTTAAAGCTTTGCTACAAAATCACAAACGGTGAAAAGGAAATTTATTCCGATGATAAAATTAAATGGCGCGAAGGCCCTGTTACCGACAGCTCCTTTACCGAGTACGAGCATCAGGATTACACAAAAGCTGATTACGCAGACGGCTGGGAAAATATAGGCTATGATGATTCAGCCTGGGAATACACAAAAATCGCAGAAACACCCGACAGTAACTATTATATTCAGGATTGTCCCTCCGACAGAGTTATTAAATCCGTTTACCCAAGGCTTATTTCAGAAACAAATGAGTGGAAATTTTACGATTTAGGCGAATGTGTAACGGGCTGGCCCATTATTAAATGCACGGAAAAGGGAGCAAGAGTCAGAGTTCGAATGGCTGAATGGATAAAGGATAATAAACTTGATGAACGCTTCTGGCACGGTCAGGTTTATGAATTTACTGCCGACGGCAATGAGCGCGAATATCACCCCAAATTTATGCTTCACGCTTTTAACTCTATTGAAGTGCCCAAAAATGCAGAGCTTATAAGAATTGACGTAATTCATACAGATATTAATTTATCAAGTGAATTTATTTGTGATAACGATACTTTAAACTGGTTCAACGAGGCATTTATAAGAACTCAACTTATTAACACCCACGGATGTATCCCCTCCGATTGCCCCCACCTTGAAAAGCGCGGCTATACCGGCGACGGTCAGGCAACGGCTGAAACAGTAATGGCAATGTTTGACGCAAAGGCTATGTATAAAAAGTGGATAGAGGATATTGCCGACAGCCAGGATAAAATTTCGGGTCACGTGCAGTACACCGCTCCCTACATTCAAAGCGGCGGCGGTCCCGGCGGCTGGGGATGCGCCATTATTGAGGTGCCCTACGCCTATTATAAAATTTACGGCGATAAAGAGCCTCTTTATAAATATTTTGATAATATGCGCCACTATTTTTATTACCTTGAATCCCACAGCGAAAATGATTTAATAGTAAGCGACCAGCCCGGTCAGTGGTGCCTTGGCGAGTGGTGCGCCCCTTCAATCGAGCACGCTACCCTTCCTTTAATTCCCCCTCCCCTCGTTAATAACTATTTCTATATAAAATCCCTTTACAGAATGATTGAGATTGCAAAAGTTACGGGCAAAGAGGAATATATAGAAGGCTTTAAGAAAATAATCGAAATAAAATCCAATGCTTTAATAAGGGAATATTTCGATGAAAAGACGGGCGACTTTGCTGAAAATAAAAACAGCGCCAACGTATTTATGCTGGATATCGGCCTTGGCGACGAGAGAACTTTAAATAACCTCGTTTACTCTCTTATAAAGCGCGGCACCTTCAATACGGGTATTTTCGGTACGGATATTTTGGTAAGGTTCCTTTTCGAAAAGGGTTTAGGCAGTATTGCGGTGGATTTATTAACAGTTGATAAAGCCCCCTCCTTCAAATATATGATGGATAACGGCGCTACCACCCTTTGGGAGGAGTGGCTGGGTCACAGAAGCCTCTGCCACCCCATGTTCGGGGCAGTTGCCAGATATTTCTACTACTATCTTTTAGGTATCCGCCAAAGGAATAAAACCTACGGCTACGAGGACGTAATAATTGCTCCCGCTTTCCTTGAAAAAATAAGAAATGTATCGGGTAAACTCAATACTCCTTACGGCGAAATCAAGGTAAATATTGACAGAAAGCATAAATACACCATCGATATCACTATCCCCGAAGGTATGAATGCCACTTATATTGATGAGCTGGGCAAGGAATATAAGCTGAGTAAAGGAAAATCAAGCTTTGCACTGAGAAAAGACCCCGAAATGTACGTACGCTACCTAAAATATAAGGTCAGTTTTGCAGATACTTACGATATTTAACTGAGAAGGAGATTAATTTCATGTTGAATGATTTTGAAAAAGTATTGAAAGAAGCCAAAATGCCCCCAAAAAAGAAGCTTATTAAAAACGGCACCGTTAAAATAAACGTTGTTGAAACCACTCCCGTTGTGTGGGAAGGCAGGCTTTTACGCTTTGAATGGCTTCGTAACTTCGGCTGGGGCGGCAGCGGTCAGAAAGCCACCAACGCAAATATGCGCGAAAAGGGCTGTTATCACTTCGTTGACCACCTTACAGAAAAAGAAGTGGGCGCAGAGTTTGCTTTTGACCACGCTTTTGGTTGCTGCTACAACGATGAGGGCACAATGTATGCCCACGGCACCCGCGGCGGCGGTGGCGGCAATTACCTCGATACTTTCTATTCAAAAGACCTTGTTAACTGGGAATCAAAAGAAGCTATCTGCTTCCCCGAGGATATAATGCTTTTTAACACCTCCGTATGCAAGGATGACGAAGGCTACGTGATGGCAATTGAGATAGGCGGTAAAAACGAAGCCGTCGGCGTACCTTTTACAATTGTGTTTGCTAAGTCCAAAAATTTAGTTGACTGGGAACTTCTTGATATGATGGAATATTCCTACACCCGTGACCGCTACTCAGCCTGCCCCGTTATCCGTTACTACGGCGGTCAATATTATATGATTTATTTGGAAGGCGCCCCCTGCCACCGCTGGATCCCTTACATTGTAAGAAGTAAGGATTTAATAAACTGGGAGCTGGGTGTAACCAACCCCATTATGTACCCCTCTGATGAAGATAAGATTTTAGTTAACCACGAAAATTTCACAGATTTTGAAAAGGAATATATCAATAATGCAGTTGACTGCAATAATAGTGATATTGACCTTTGCGAATTTGAAGGCAGAACATACATAGTTTACAGCTGGGGTAATCAGTTCGGTAAGGAATTTTTGGCTACCGCCGAATACGACGGCAGTGAGGAAGAATTCTTAAAATCCTTCTTTGCAGACTGAAAATCAAATTAATTTATTTTAAAAAGCCATCTATAAGAAAACACCTGAAAGGTTTCAGCCTTTCAGGTGTATTTTTATTTGAATATCATATTAATTTTTTCTTCGGCAACCTTTTCGCTGCAGTAAACGAAATTAAATTCGCCGCTTATATTTATGTCGGTCACGCTAAAGGTGGCTAAGTCGTCACGGCAACGGGAAATAGGCTCGTAGGCAAAGGTAATTGCGCCGATATTTACTACAAGGTCGCATATAAGGGAAAAATTACTTACCGAAATACATCTTTTAAAATTACTGAGGGAAAAGCCTAAATCCTTAATCGCATTTTCAAGCAGATTTCTCGTACCCGAAAGGGGCTCACGCACTATAATATCCTGCGAAAAAGCATCATTTAAGCTTACCGATTTATTTGCAAAGGGGTGGTTTTGGGCGCATATACCCACGAAATTTTCCTTTTTATATAGCTTATAGCCGTATTTGCTTTTATCGAAAACACCCTCTATAATGGCAAAATCCAGCTCGCTTTTTTCAAGCTTCTGAAGTAAAACCTCGGTATTATCCACAAAGAGTTCAAGGCTGTGGTTTTCGCCTTTTAAAAAATTTCTTATCTCGGGCACAATTACGAATTCGCCTATAGTTTTGGTGGCGCCCAGTTTAATGAAAATTTTATCGTCCTTAATAAATTTATTTTTTATATCCCTTTCTTCCGCCCTGATGCTGTCAAAATATTTTTTAAGCCTCTCGGCGTTTTTTGTTCTTTTAAGCAATCTGCTGTTGCCATCGTAGATAAACAGCTTCACGCCGTAGTAACTTTCAAGATAATGGATATGCTGAGTTACACCCGGCTGAGTCATACTGAGCTTTTCGGCGGTTTTGCGGTAATTCATCTCGTCGTAAAGGGTCAAAAAGGTAATCACTCTGAAATCCAGCATAGAAACCTCATAATTATATTTTATGATTTAATAATTTTTGATAATTTGATTTTATCACACAAAAGATATATAATCAATAGGAAAAAATTTCTTGTACTTATGAAACGGAGAAAAATATGAAAAAAATACTGAATTACCTGCCCGGCATAGCTTTATCGGTTATCGTGGCGGCGGCAGCATGGTTTATTGAGAGCATTATGCCCATCCATTTAATAGGCTCAGCGGTTATAGCCATGTTTTTGGGTATGCTTATCAATTACTTTTTAAAGGATACCAAAGTTTTAGCTAAGGGAATTAAATTTACTTCCAAAAAGATTTTAAAATTCGCCATCATTCTTTTAGGCCTCTCCCTCAATATCACAACTATATTAAACATAGGCAGAATGAGCCTTACTGTTATGATTTTCACCCTTTTAACCTGCTTCGGCGGCGGCTACTTTATCGGCAAGGCTTTGGGCTTAAACTGGAAGCTCAGTAACCTTATCTCGGCAGGTACGGGTATTTGCGGCGGCTCAGCCATTGCCGCTATTGCTCCCACAATTGACGCCGACGACAGCGACGTTGCCTACGCTATGAGCGCCACCTTCCTTTTTGATATGGCGATGATAGTTTTATTCCCCATTATGGGTCAGGCTATGGGAATGAGCGATCAGGCTTTCGGTATATGGGCAGGTACTGCGGTTAACGATACCTCCTCCGTTGTGGCTACGGGCTACGCTTTCAGTGAGGGCGCAGGCGATTTTGCTACTATGGTCAAGCTCACAAGAACCTTGGCAATTATCCCCACCGTAATTACTTTCGCTTTCATTCAGCTTCGCTTAAAAAGAAAAGAAGCCCTTGCAAATAACGAAAACGGCTCTGAATTAAAAGCAAATTTCAGCATTATCAAAATATTCCCCTGGTTTATTTTAGGTTTCCTTGCTATGAGTATTGTGGCAAGCCTTTTCACCATCCCCGCAGAAGTTCTTTCATTTACAAAAACTGCAAGTAAATTTTTAATGGTCTGCGCCCTTGCGGCTATAGGACTTAACACCTCCTTCAGCGGCTTGAAGAAATCGGGCATAAGACCTATGGTTCACGGCTTTATAATTTCCGCTTTGGTTGTAGTGGTTGCGCTGGCGGTTGAATACGCTATGGGAATAGTATAAATTTAAATGAAATAAAAACACCTGAAAGGTTTTATCCTTCAGGTGTCTTTTTTATTATAAGCCGTAAATCTCGCTGAACTTTTTCTCTAAGTAGTCGGTGTAATAAACGGGGTCAAACTTGCCGCATACCATCTCGAAAAGCTCGGTGGGAGTATAGAGGCAGCCGTGCTTCCAAATTTTCTCACGGAGCCAATCGTTAATTTTTGTAAGCTTACCGCTTGCAATTTCATCATTTAAGTTAAGCTCTTTTTCCATCTCTATAAGCATCTGGGGGCCGTAAGCGGAGCCTAATGCGTAGGAGGGGAAGTAACCGATGTTGCCGTTGGACCAGTGGCTATCCTGCAGTACGCCCTGCTTGTCGCTGGGTACCTCCACTCCGAGGTACTCTTTATATAATTTCTTCCACATTTCGGGAAGGTCCTTTGCCTTAATTTCGCCCTTGAACATAGCTTTTTCCAGCTCGTAGCGAACCATTACGTGCAAGGAGTAGGTAAGCTCGTCGGCTTCGGTTCTTATAAGTGAAGGCTCAGCCTTATTTATCATCTTATAGAAGCTCTTTGCGTCCAGATCTTTGAACTGCTCGGGGAATTCCTTTTTAAGGAAGGGGAAAATTAAATTTGTGAAAGCCTCGCTTCTGCCTATGATATTCTCGTAAAAACGTGACTGACTCTCGTGAATAGCCATGGAAACACCGCTGCCAAGACCTGTGTTTATAAGCTCGTCAGCAGTATTTAATTCGTATAAGGCGTGGCCGCACTCGTGAACTACGCTGTAAAGGGAGCTTGCCAGAGAGTCCTCGTGGTAATTGGTGGTAATTCTTACGTCGCGCTTAGTAAAATCCGTTGTAAAGGGGTGTTCAGTTTCGCCTATTACGAAGTTATCGCGGTTAATATCCATAATATCGATAAGATATTCGCTGAACTTCTGCTGCTGAAGCTTGGGGTAATTCAAATGGAGGATGCTGTCGTCTATCTGCTCCTTTTCGCCTATCTTCTTAATAAGGGGAACTATCTTAGCTCTTAAAGCCGCGAAAAATTCATCGCAGCGTTCCTTTGTAAGACCCTTTTCGTAGGAATTGAGGGCGGCGTCGTAGGGGTCCTTATCGGGGTCTGTGTAGGTATATATCTCCTTGCTCATATCGAACATCTTCTGCAGTAAGGGCTCGAACATAGCAAAATCATCCTTCTCCTTGGCTTCGTGCCAAACGGCGTCCGCTTCGGATGAAAGCATCTGATAAGACGTAAAAAGCTCCTTGGGAATCTTCTTCATCCTTTCCAAGCCTTCGTGTATCTCTTCTATTTTTCTTCTGTCAATGAAAGAGAGCTCGTCCTTCTCTTTGAAAAGAACTTCAATAATTTCCTCTCTCTCGGGGGAAGTTTCCAGCTCGTAAATCATACCTGCAAGCTGACCTAAGGTTTCGGCTCTGCCCTGAGCGCTACCCTTGGGAGCTACCGTGGCGGCATCGTAATACATAATGCCCATGGCGTGACCTATGGCGTTAGTCTGCTTATCATACTGTGAAAGTTTACTTAATGCTTCTTCGCGTGTCATATTCTTTCTCCTTGGTTTAAAATCTTTTGTTTAAGTATACCACTTTAAAAGATAAAAGTAAACCTTAGTTTCGGGACAAAATTTTTATATGTCCGTTGATTATTTTCACTTCGGGGTATAAAATAATAAAATAAGTGTTTAATACCGATTTTACTTAATATTAAAGGAATTTTATTTATGTTTTTTATAAATATTGGTGTAGTGCTCGTTTTAGTTTTATTTTTTGGCTCCTTAATTGCCTATTTAATGGCTTTTTACCAGACAGGTAAGCAGAAAAACAAGGAGTTAAGTCTGCCAAACAGCGAGCAGTATAAAGAAGCCGCAGGACCCATGAACGAAATGGTGCAGGAACTTTTAAAAGAACCTTTTGAAGAAATTTATATAGAGAGCTTCGACGGCCTGAAGCTTTACGGCAGATATTACCACAGAAAAGACGGCGCGCCCTTGCAGATTATGTTTCACGGCTACAGAGCAAAGGCGGAAAGGGACTTTTGCGGCGGCAGTAAATTTTCAAGGGAAAGGGATTATAACGCAATAATAGTTGACCAGCGCGCCCACGGCAAAAGCGGCGGCCACACCATCGCTTTTGGCTTAAAGGAAAGGTACGACGTATTAAGCTGGGTAAACTACGCAAACCGCCGTTTCGGTACCGACACGAAAATTCTGCTTTACGGACTTTCAATGGGCTCTGCCACGGTTATTATGGCTTCTGGCTTGAATCTGCCAAAAAACGTGGTGGGTATAGTTGCCGACTGCCCATATAGTTCCCCCGTGGATATAATCAAAAAGGTTATAAAGGATATGTGCCTGCCCCCTATGGTTTTATATCCCTTCGTATTTTTGGGCGCTTTGATTTTCGGCAGACTCAATTTAAAGGAGACCACCTGCGAAAAGGAAGTAAAGAAAAGCAGGATCCCCATACTTATTTTCCACGGCGAGGACGACAGATTCGTCCCCAACGAAATGAGCGCCGTTATTCATGAAGCCAATAAAGAGATGGTGGAAAGGCACAGCTTCCCCGATGCCGGCCACGGCATAAGCTTTATAAAGGACCCCGTAAGATACAAAAAAGCCCTTACCGAATTCTGGGAAAGGGTGCTTAAATAATTCTATTAAATAATATCTAAACAAAAATCCACCGAATCTTAAAACCGGTGGATTTTATTATTTAACTTGAGAGTGTATCTTCGTTACTTGAGTAATTTACAGGCTGGTAGTTAACGGCGAAATTAATAAAATCGACATAGCTTCTGTCCTCTTTAAAGTAACTGTGAAACCTTGTTTCAAGGCATTTTACGTAAGGTTCACCGTCTTCATTATAATAGAAAGAAAACGGTACTCTTTCGAAAACGATAATGCCCTCACAGATAATTTCGCCTTTATCGTTTTTTACGTTTTGCCAGAAATTATCAGGAACAGAACAAACATAAGCGGAAGTTTCTACTTTTCCCGTAAAGTTATTTGTGCGGCTGCCACTATATTTCAAATATGTTCCGTTAAGATGAAATTTGCCATCTTTAATATCGCCAACATCTGTGTATGCAACATTTTTTAACCAATCAAATTTCAGTTCTAAAACGTCAAACTCTCTTGTATTCAGTTTTTTAAATTCAGGACAAGAACGGTCAACGGAACATCCGCTCATTATCATCAAAAGAATTAAAACTGAAATAATAAATCGTTTAATATACATAAAGCATCACTTCCTTCCCCTCTCTTTCTACCTTATAAGACGTAAATCAAACTGAAATCTTACAAATTATATTTATCAGCAAAACATTTTTCCGTATTTTTATTTTATCATACCGTCCGATTTTTTCAATATGTATTTATTCACAAATTCTCACTGCAATTTTTGTACAAAAGGGAGAATTTTCGTTTTCTTTTGCACCTTTATTGCAATAAGCTATTAAGCATGGTATAATGTAAGCGTTGTGAGTTATAATAAAACACCTGAAAGGAAATAAATCTTTTCAGGTGTTATTTTATTTTAGTTTTAATTTTAGTTTTATTTTATTTTAGTTTTTATTTTTCGCTGTAGAAAAGCTTGACCGTTAATTCGTCGAAGCTTTCTTCGTCTACTAAGAACTGATAGTGACCGTCTTTAATCAAATTCTCGCCCTCTGGGGTATAAATTTCGCCTAAGGCAAAATCCTTGAATCTACTGAGCATACTGCTTAAATTCTTTGCCGAAACGTCGGTAACTATATAGGGTGATACGGAATCGTAAAGCTTTAAAGCAAAATCGGTGTCCGTATTTTCTTTTTCCCTTAAAGCCGTAAGGAAGCCTTTTAAATAGTCTGTTTGCCTTTCCATACGGGAGGTGTTTTTCTGGTCCCCTACTTCTTTTCTCGTGCGTACGAAATCGATGACCTGATCGCCCTTTAAGGTAATTTCACCTTTGGTGATAGTGGGGTTAACCTTTGAAAAATCATCCTTAACATTTACTTTTACTCCGCCCACCGCGTCGTTTGCAAGTGGAATTGCATCCATATTCATCGAAACGTAGTAGTCAACGGTAAGTCCGTGGATAAAATTCTCCAGAGTATTTTTAACGTTTACCGCGCTTTCCTCCATACCGTCGCCGTAGGTGTGGGCAAGGGCAAGCTGACCGTAAGAAACACCTGCGTATTCACCCTTAAGACCCAAAACGTCCATATTCACCATAGTATCGCGGTTAAGGTACAGCACGTCGCACACCTTTTCGTTCTCGTTAAATATTAAAAGCATAATGCTGTCGGCAGAGCCCTCGTTGCGGTAATAATTGCTTGATTCTTTTACGCCGAACTTATCGATACCCAGCACCATCACTACTGTAATATCCTGCTTCGGGAAATACTCCCTGCCGTCGCGTATAATTGTTTTGGACGTTTCACTTACTGAAATTTCGTTTTTATTATGTTCTGTTACTGAATTTATAAGCAAAAGCCCGCAGCCGACAAGCGCCAACAGTACCACAAGGGCAAGGCACATCAATGTAATATCTTTGGTATTTTTATTTTTCATCACATTACCTATATTAAATTAAACTGTATCAGATTACGCCGGACTCTTACTTTTTAAATATAAGGAACTTAATGGCAAGAATAATAGATGCCGCAACAGCCGAAACAACGGCGGTAACCAGAGTAATTATCAAGCCCACATTATTATCGGGAGTTACTGCCTCGGCTTCCTTTTCAATACAGAAAGCAACGGGGCAAATTTCCTCGAATTCTACGGTAACGCTGCCGTCTGCATTTATTGTTGTGGTTTTTACAGACTTCCACTCACCGTTTACGTATACTAATACCTTAAGGTTTTCATCCTGCGCGAAAAAAAGGTCAAAGCTGACGGTAAGATTTGCGCCATTCTGCTTTAAAGCATTTTCCTTTTCGCCGTGGGCGCTGTTATTGCGGCAAGCCTCATACATAAAGCTTAAGTCCAGTAATTCGCGTATGATATAATCATTTTTAAGGGGAAGCTTCATCTCGCCGCTTGTAAGCTTTTCGTAAACGGAAAGAAGTAAATTTCTTTCTTCATCTGTGATATCCGTAGTTTTATTTTCCGCTTTTTTAATTGTGGTAATAACCAAACAGTCGGAAACATCCTCACCCTCTAAACTTGCAGAAAGAAGCTCGGGGCCGTCCTTATAGCTGATGCTGGGCACAAACTCACTTGCAAAAGAACTCACTGCAAAGCTTAAAGTAAGCGCTAACACCGTAAGAATACTGATAATTTTTTTCATAATTTTAACCCTCATTTTGCTTTTGCAAAACTTTCCTTTCATTTATTATTTGCGGCGGTCTCACAGGAAACTGAAATTTTTTAAATTTCAAAGCCGCAAAATATCAGTTTATTTTATTTTAGTTTAGTTTAAATTTATTTCAAACTTTTTCCTTTTTAACGGGCATATCATATAAAATAAAATAAAATAAAATTAAATTAATGCCGAAATACTTAATTTACCAATCTTCCAATACCTTTTTCTGGTATGAAGCTATTTTTAAAAGCGCCTGTTCCCCTGACTTTTTCTTAATAAGCTTAACCGCCTTTTCAAGGTTTGGCTTTCGTTCCTTTAAATTGTGGCAATCGGAACCCAAAAGGTGGATTTTTTCTTCCCTAAGCATTTTTATTGCCTTTTTTGATGTTAAGGGGTTTATAAAGAAATCGGCGTTTGCCTGCAGAAGCACAGGCATTTCTGAAAGCCTTTTCATATCCGCAAAGCTTTTAAAGGCCTTTATGTATCTATCCACGTGGGCGATAACAGGAATCAGACCCCGCTTTTTGTATATGCCCTCCATTTCCCGATACATCGAATCCGTCCAGGGTATTTGAGGCATCTCAAGAAGGATGGCTTTTTTTCTTTCTTTATCTATAGTAAGCTTCGATATCAGCTCGCTGTCGCTTATTCCGCGGAAATAATATACTTCAGCGCCGAAAATAAGTTCCGGAATTTGATTTGGCATATCACTTATACCCGATAAAGCGGCTTCAAGCTTTTGCGCCGCCTTTTCACGGCGCTTTAAAAATTCCTCGGGATTATCGCGCTGAGGGTAAAAATGAGGGGTTAAAATAACCTTATTTATACCTCCCTGCTTTTCCAAGCGGAGCATAGTCAGGGATTCCTCCGCGCTTTTGCTGCCGTCGTCAATTTCAGGCAGTATGTGGCTGTGAAAATCAATTATTTCATACATTATTTCACCTTATCCCCGTATAAATCTGATGCTCTTTCGCCGCTTTCGTAGCTTTTACCGTATTTTTTATAGTAGCGCTTGTAATATCCTTTGCCGCCCTGCTCGTGGGTTGCATTGAATACTACGCCCAGAGTTTTCGTCTTGATGAAATCAAACTGGCTAACGGCATCGAAAAGAGCGCCTCTGCCGCAGTAATTCTGGCGTACCACAAGAAGCATACCGTCGGTTTCGTTGGCAACCGTCAAAGCGTCGCTGACTTCACCCACGGGAGGCAGATCCAGTATAACATAATCGTAAGCCTTGCGCATGGATTTAAGGGCGTTGCCCATACGCTCGCTGCTTAAAAGCTCAACGGGATTGGGAGGATTCTGACCCGCGGTAATAACGTGGAAGCTCTTGCCGTTTCCGCCCAAATCGCAATTCTTTGTAACCTCATTGAGACTTTGCTGCCTTGTAAGAAAATTGGAGAGACCCGGGTACTTCATAACGCCTAATTTTTCGGCAAGGGTGGGTCGGCGCATATCACAGTCCACAAGAAGTACCTTTTTATCAAGCTCAGCCAGGGCGTAAGCTATATTTACGGCTGTTAAGCTCTTACCTTCGCCGCTTAATGCGCTGGAAAGACCGATGATATGACAATCGTTTTCGTCCGCAAAGGAAAACTGAAGCTTTGTTCTGAGGAGCTTATAGGCTTCGCAGGCGGCAAAGCTGATGCCGGGGCCCATAAGTGTGTGCTTTGAATGGGAGGCGCTTGAAATATATTTGCCCTTTTTCTTTCTTTCGCCGCCGTAGCCGTAGTAGGAGCCGCCCTTGCCCGAAACGGTCATATCGGGAACGGAAACCAGAATCGGGTATTTGCAGTTATCGCTTATATCCTCCTCTGCGCGGATGGTGGTATCGAATATCTCCCTGAGCGCTATGGCGCCGATGCTGATGATAAGACCTATAAGGAATCCTATTACCGTATTGGTCACGTAATTGGGTGAGCTGGGTCTTGTGGGAACTATAGCCGCATCCACTACTTTAGCGGAAGTGCCGTCGATAATAGTACCTATACGCTTGGGAAGAATATGAGCTATGGCGTCGGCAATTTTTTCAGCCTCGTAGGGGTCGGGGCTTGATACAGTTACGCGGAAAATTTCCGTTTCGTTTACTGCCGCGGCGGTAAGCATACTGCTTAACTCGGTATAGGTGCGGCTTACTCCTGCGTAATCGATAACGTCCACAAGAGTTTCCCTTGTATTTAAAATAACTATGTATGAATCAACTAAGTTTCTTGAGGTGGAAAGGTCGCCCGAAGAAATACTCAGGGACGCGTCGCCTAAAGAAAGGTTGCTGTTATTAACGTAGAACATAGCGGCTGATTCGTAGGTAGGCGTAATCAAGAACACGGTTCCTGCAAAAACCATTGCCGCGCATAATACGGAAATTACGGCAACTAACCACACCTTGCTTAAAACAGCGCGGAAAACCCTGCCGAAATCCACTTCTAATTCATTTTTTTCCTGTCTTACTGTATTTTTCATAATATCTCCCCGAGATTTTTTCCTGTTGTTTTTGTTTAAATATCCGCATCCAAAAGCGGAAGTCTATCAATAAGCTCGTTGCAGGCTTCCTGCATTGCGTATATAAGTTCCTTTTGCTCGCCGTTTAAATCTTCCGTATCTATTTCATTCATAATAAGGTAAACGGGAACGATAGTTTCGTTTTCACCCATCACAACTCCCAGCTGCTGTCCCTCATCGCCGCCGAAATAAACCGAGAAAAGAAGCTTTTCTTTCACTCCTTCAAGCTCTGAGTAGAAACAGACCTTATAAACCTCATTATCGGAACCGTCGGAAATATATTTTATGCTGCTTTCAAATTCTGAAGGATAGTATATCGGGCAAACGGGTGTCTCGATTTTTATATTTCCTATTGTGCCGCTATCTTCAGGCTGACTGATTATTATAGGATCGGCATTGGTTTTTTCATCTTCCGCGTTTCTTTCAAACTGATTTAAAATGTCGTTTATCACGTCCTGCATGGCGTAAACCGTGTTCATTTCGCTTTCAGACCAGCTTTCGTCCATGGGTAAGGTGTAAATATTTACGTTAAGGGGGATATTTCCTTCCTCGGTATTGATTTTTCCCATATTTCCGCCTGAATTTTCACCTATGGATATATCAAAAAGACGGAGCTCTTTTCTGTTTTCAAGCACGGCGTAAAATTCTAATGTGTAGGGGCTACTACCTGTATTTGCTATTACAAGGTTATCTGCAAGTCCTTCGGGGTAATTTATCGTGCAGTAGGGAGTTTCAACTGCGCCGTCAATAAGCTCCACCACGGTGTAGTCCCTGACTGTAGGCTTTGTTTTTTCGGTTGCAAGGGGCGTTGTTATAACTTCATCTGTTTCATTTGTTTTCCCGGACGTAGTTTCGTCGGTTTTTGAAGACGTTTCCTTTTCCAGATTTATATAGCTTATTTCAGTATCCGCCTCGCTTTTTTTCGGCGCTTCGCTCTTAATTATTTGCGGTACTAAAAACGCCGCCGCAGCGCCGGCAGCAATAATCAGCGCCAGCGATATTATTATTACTTTAAAAGGCTTTTTTGGTTCTTTTCTTAAATGTCTCATTTTTTCTCCTGATTAATTTCTCACCCGCCCGAATATCAGTCACGGCGGAAAAGATCGCGGGTGTATACTTTTCCTTTTACGTCATCGAGGTTTATATCGTATCTGTTGGCTATAATGGCATCCGAGGTGTTTTTAAAAGTATCAAGGTCGTTTATTATTCTGCTTCCGAAAAACGTACTGCCGTCCTCTAAAGTAGGTTCATAAATAATGACCTTTGCGCCCTTGGCTTTTATGCGCTTCATAACGCCCTGTATGGAGCTCTGGCGGAAGTTATCGGAATTGGTTTTCATAGTCATTCGGTAAACGCCTATGGTTACGTCCCTTTCAAGCTTTGAATCCCACTGGCTGTTGTGGGTATAATAACCTGCCATTTCAAGCACTCTGCCTGCAATATAATCTTTTCGCGTTCTGTTGGCTTCAACAATGGCGCCTATAATGTTCTGAGGAACCTGTTCGTAATTGGCAAGAAGCTGCTTTGTATCTTTAGGCAGGCAGTAACCGCCGTAGCCGAAGGAGGGGTTATTGTAGTGATTTCCGATTCTGGGGTCTAAGCACACGCCGTCAATTATCTCTTTTGTATCAAGACCTCTGGTTTCTGCGTAGGTATCAAGCTCGTTAAAAAAGCTTACTCTTAAAGCAAGATATGTATTTGAAAAGAGCTTTACGGCTTCGGCTTCCGTTGAACCTGTAATAAGCACTTCTGTATCGGGCTTTAACGAGGCATCTCTCATCATTTCAGCAAACTTTTCGGCAGACTTTTTCATTTCGGCGTTATTCAAATCCGTACCCGCTATAATTCTGCTCGGGTAGAGATTATCGTACAAAGCCTTTGATTCTCTTAAAAATTCGGGGCTGAAAATAATATTTTCCACGCCCTTTTTTCTGCGCATCTCCTGTGTAAAACCTACGGGCACCGTGGACTTAATAACCATTACGGCTTCGGGGTTTACATTCAGCACCTCATCGATAACCGATTCAACGGCTGAAGTATCGAAATTATTCAACTTACTGTCGTAATTTGTAGGGGTGGCAATAATTACAAAATCCGCTTCCTTATAAGCTTTTTCGCCATCCAGAGTAGCTGAAAGGTCAAGCTCTTTTTCCTTTAAATATAGCTCTATGTAATCATCTTTAATGGGGCTTACTCTGTTATTTATCATTTCCACCTTTTCTTTTATAATATCCACCGCGGTAACTTTATGTTTTCGGGATAAAAGCACCGCCAGAGAAAAGCCTACGTAGCCCGTGCCTGCAACTGCTATTTTCATACTTTTTCACTTTACCCTTTTAAGTAAAGTACCTCTCTTTCAAATTTTATAATATTCTTTATACCACTGCGCGAATTTTCTAAGACCCTCTCTTAAAGAGGTGGAGGGCTTGAAACCGAAATCATTTTCCAGCTGTGTAACGTCCGCATAAGTAACGGGTACATCGCCAGGCTGCATCGGTACCAGCTCCTTGTGAGCTTCAAAATCGTAATCTTCGGGAAGCACACCTGCGTTTATGAGCTCCTGCTGAAGAATATCCACAAATTCAAGCAGATTTTCGGGTTTGTTATTACCGATGTTATAAACTCTGTATGGTGGCAGGGGTAAGCCATCCTCCCCGTTCATTTTTTCGGGTGCGCATTTAATTACTTTTATTATTCCCTTAACTATATCGTCTACGTAAGTGAAATCCCTTAGGCAATTGCCGTAGTTGAATATTTTTATTTTTTCACCGCCCAGCAGTTTATTTGTAAAGCCGAAGTATGCCATATCGGGTCTGCCTGCAGGGCCGTAAACAGTGAAAAATCTAAGACCCGTGGAAGGAATATTGTAGAGCTTACTGTATGCGTGAGCCATAAGCTCGTTGCTCTTTTTGGTGGCGGCATAAAGACTTACGGGGTTATCCGCCTTATCTTCGGTGGAGTAGGGAATTTTTTTGTTACTGCCGTACACGCTGGAGCTGGAAGCATACACAAGATGCTCAACGGGGTAATGGCGGCAAGCTTCTAAAATATTATAAAAGCCTATAATGTTTGACTCCATATACACGTCGGGGTGGTCAATTGAATATCTTACGCCTGCCTGAGCTGCAAGATTTATAACTATATCAAAGCGGTATTCTGAAAAAAGTGAATCAATCAGAGCCTTATCTGCAATATTGCCGCGGATAAATTTCCACTTTGCATCGGGATTTTTCTCTGCAGCCTTTTCGATTTCACTTAAGCGGTACTCTTTTAAAGATACGTCGTAGTAGTCGTTAAGGTTATCTATTCCTATTATTTCCATCGGTATGCAGGAATTTATAAGCGCTGTAGTAAGGTTGTAACCGATAAAACCCGCCGCACCCGTAATTAAAACTGTTTTATTATTTAATGAAACGTTATTATTGAGCATTTTGTTTTCCTTTAATAAACTTTTTTACTAACTGAATTGAGTCGTTTTTATAAAAGCAGAAATTGATAATGAAGGTAATTACTGTTATCACTACAGAAGTAACTGCACCGCATATTACCCATGAGAAGTAATCACTGATATCAAAGGCTGAAACAATTAAATATCCTACTATAAAGTTACTATGCAAAGTAGTTAGGTTTATAATAAATCTCTTAATAAAGAGCTTTATTTCTCTGTTAAATATATTTTTAGAAAGATAAATTACGTAGTAAATAAAGCGGAACCAAGTAGCAATTAAAGTAGCCGCCGCAACACCTATAAGGCCAAATTTATAAACAAGTACTACAGACAAGCCGATATTTATAAAGGCTTCACCGTATGCTGAAAGTTTTGTCTCCTTAAAATGTCCTGCCGCAATTACTGCCGAGTGATAAGGCAAACGCAAACAGTAGCTTAAAGCTGTAAGAGTCATTATCACCGCAAAAACAGGCTGTGTATAATTAGTATCGGTTATTCCTGACATGTAAATTTTAATAAAAGGAACTATTAAAACTGCAGCTGATGAAAAAAGAATTATAGAAACAAGAGAAAGAATATTTTCATAAGTACTGAAAGTTACTTTCAGTTTTTCTTTTTCATTGCGCGCAATCATATCACCAAAAAGCGCCTCCATGCCTGAAACAAAAGACATTGCAAGATTCTGCATATGAGAAATTATCATATTGTAAACAGAATAAACAGCTACCATACTGAGGTCTGCCATTACAGTAAGCACAACTATATCAGTATTTGAATGAAGAAAAAACGCAATATGCTGACCTAAACCTGTCCATTTAGCTTTTAAATAGGTTTTCGTTTTATCGATTCTTGCTTCAAAGCTATAGTTCTTTTTTACGTAAAGCCACATAACAACGGGACGCATAAAGAAAATACAGCTGCTTATTAGTTTTACAATAATAAGACTGCAGTTAAAGTAAACAAGTAACACCGTGCTAACTGCATTTATTATGGTGGCGCCTATTGAAATCAGGTTTGTAATGTAACTTTTCTGAGCCGCCTGAAGTAAAATAGCGTTTGAAATTCCTATATAATACTGACCAAAAGTGGATATACTTATTACAATTACAAGCAAAAAGCTTGTAAACCACTCCATGCTTTCAAGGTGCGAAACAGATTTAAAACCGAAAGCAAGAATTAAAACGTAAAATCCGAATATAAAAGCCACCACGCGAAAGAATTTTTTTATTTCTCCCATTATATAGCCCATTGTATCCGTGTCGTTTTCTGATAAAGGTTTATAGAGCACCGCTCTTGCCACCCCACCGATACCACCTTCAAGAAGAGCTATATAAGAAAGGAACTGTGCAATTGAAGTTGTGGCTCCGTAAGCTTCGGAACCAAATGCCCCTATCATTAATCGAGGAACTATAATGCCACACAGAAGCACAACTATCTGACTAAGAAGAGAAGTTAATATATTCTTTTTTGCTCGTATGTGACGGTTATCAGGCATATTATCTTCCTTTTATTTTTTTAGAACTGAAATTAAATTTAAGGCAAAATAAATTCTTCTATATAAGCAAAATGCAACAAATTTATATACTTTGGAAATTAATGAGAAATCCATTTTTTCGTAAGCTTCTCTGAAATAACTATCCTCTGCCATACTTTTAAGTTGATTTTTAAACTCATTCTTCTGCAAAGTTTTTTTATTCTTAAGTAAAAGCAATAAAGTTTCTACCCAGCCTTTTACCTTCCTTGCATTATGAAGGGGCTTTAGTTCGGGTACATTCCATTTATCTATACATTTACTAAGTTCAATATGCACAGTTTTTATTGATTCTTTTCTGTTGATATTAAATGTATGAATCGCACTGCTTTCTCTTGCGCGGTAATAATACAGACCTTCATTGATATAAACTGTGCTTTCACACTCTGTTAAAAAATATGCAGACATAAGTAAATCTTCGCCGTGCATTAACCTTTGCTCTTTATTAAAATATTCCGGAATAATGCATTCTCTTTTGATAGCTTTAAAGCAAACCCCGTTAGGTATCTGTCCCTTTATAAGCTTGGTGTATAAAATCTTTTTATCTTCTAAGCTGTAAACTTTCTCGGCTTCCATAGAATTTTCAATGGAAATGCACCGGAATTTTTCTGATAGTCCTGTAGTAAAAGTAACAAGATCACATTTATATTTATTAAAAGCATCAATTACTTTTTCCAAAGCATCGAATCTATAGGTATCATCTCCATCTAAAAAAAGAACTACGTCTCCTGAAGCTTTATTGATGCCTGCCATTCTTGCAGGAAGAGGACCTTTATTTTCCTGATGAATAACTAATATTTTTTCGGGATTTCTTACCGCTAATTCATCGCAAAGCTTTTCGCTTCCATCTTTTGAGCCATCATCCACCAATATTACTTCGAAATTCCTGTAGGTCTGCATGAGTACAGACTGAACGCTTTCTTCAAGATATTCTTTAACGTTATAAACAGGAATAACAACACTTATTTTAAACATAAAACACCCTAAAATTTAATTAAATCAGATCAGCCGGCTGATGCCGTTACCGCCGCACGCCGCGTGGAGGCTCTGATTTATGTGCGACCGCATTATAGCCAAGGGACATTGGCTTTTTATCCCTTGGCGTATATTGCAAATTTTATTTTTTATTTAATCATCTTGCCGTCGGCACCGAATTCGTAGTACTTTTCGGGAAGAAGATCGTTTGTTTTGGTGATCCAGTACTTAGTATTTGTAAGGATCTCACCTGAGGAGCGGGCGTAGTAGTAATCGCCGTCGATAAGCATCAGGCCTGCGTAGGTCTTAACGCCGTCTACGTACCACCAGAGCTTATTATCCTCGGAAATGATGCCGTTTTTAACCTCGGGCTCGTCGGGTGTATCGGGTACTTCAGGCTCATCGGGCTCAACTACAGGTGCATTTAACATCTTGCCGTCTGCGCCGAATTCGTAGTTAGCGGCAGGAAGAAGATCTTTTGTCTTTGTGATCCAGTACTTTGTATTTGTAAGGATCTCACCTGAGGAGCGGGCGTAGTAGTAATCTCCGTCAATGAGCATCAGGCCTGCATAGGTCTTTACGTCATCTACGTACCACCAGAGTTTACCGCCTTCGGAAACAATGCCGTTCTTCTTTTCGGGCTCTACGGGTATATCGGGTACTTCGGGCTCATCGGGCTCGGTTGCAGGTGCATTTAACATCTTGCCGTCTGCGCCGAACTCATAGTTAGCGGCAGGAAGAAGATCGTTTGTCTTTGTAATCCAGTACTTTGTATTTGTAAGGATCTCACCTGAGGAGCGTGCATAGTAGTAGTCACCATCGATAAGTATTAAGCCTGCGTAGGTCTTTACGCCATCTATGTACCACCAGAGCTTATTATCCTCGGATATAATACCGTTCTTTACTTCGGGCTCGTCGGGTGTATCGGGTTCAGTTTTGGGAGCGTTCAACATCTTACCGTCAGCGCCGAATTCGTAATTTGCCGCAGGTAAGAGGTCGTTAGTCTTTGTAGTCCAGTAAGTTTCATTTACTGCCAGCTGACCTGATGTACGTGCATAGTAGTAGTCGCCGTCAATAAGCATCAAGCCGCCGTAAACCGATTTGCCGTTTTCGAGGTAGAACCAGCCGTCGATATCGTTGTGCATAATGCCGTTTGCATCCAGCATCTCGTCGAGGAGCTTGCCATCCTCGCTGAACTTGTAAACTCTCCAACCCTCTTTTGCGTTATTGCGGTTAACAACTATAAATCTGAGACCTGTGTACATATAGGAGTCGGTACCGAAGTAGTACATCTCGCCGTCTATTTCGTACCATTCGCGCTTGCAGAACTGAGGACCGAAGCTGTACTTGGTGCCGTTTGCGTCGGTTACCCAAGCGCCCTTAATTACGTAGCCCTCTTCGTCGGCAGTATAAGTAAGCTTGTTTACGGTGAATTCGCCTGTTTTAACTTCCATAGAAGCTGTATCGGCATATACCCACTTACCGTTAACGTTCTGCCAGCCTGTAACTATCTTGCCGTCGATAAGCACGTAAATTTTACCGTTTGCTTCAACTAAGCCGTTGCCTGTAAGTTCAAAACCGCAGTGGCAGACAAGCTTATTCTCTTCGATAGTATATTCATGACCGAGAGCTTCAACCTTATTACCCCAATCAACTACGGACATACAGCTTTCGCAGTAAGTTCTCTGTTCATAGCCTTCTTCTGTGCAGCTTGCATCCTTATTGAGAACTGTAAGCTCTGCATCGTGATAATGCCAGGGGTAAACGTTATCGTTAATTCTTGTATCGGCTTCGTAAGTGCCGCCGAATGCGTTCTTGCTGCCGTCAAGGTATTCTGCTTCGCCGTAAACTACGTCGCATTCAATTTTTACTACGGGGCAATAGCCTGTAGCATACTGTGTGGCGGGAGCGATGGGAGTATCTGTAACGTGGTTTATGCCGTTCCAAGTCCACATACGTACGGGAATGCTTACAACTGTATCGTCGCCGCTTAAAGCAGAAGCAAGGGAAATATTCTTTGTAACCTTAATTGTAGCTTCGTTTGAATATCCGTTTACGGAATAGGATGTTACTTCGAAGCCGGGAGCTGTTATGAAGCCTTCTTTTTCCCAAGTATTTGCGGACTGAAGCTTAAGTGTAGCTGTGATGCTGTTTAAATTCTCTAAATCGGAAGCCTTAATATCGATGTAGTAAACTGAGCCGTACTCAGCAGCCTTGCCGCTTTCGTTATGGCCTGTAAGTGTAATGGAAGCCTCGCCGCTTACTGTGAAGGTACGGGTTACCTTTGCAGGGTTACCAAGCTTATCGCTTATTTCAAAAGAAACGGTATGAGCGCCGCTTGCCAAAGTTGCGTCCGCGGACATTACCTTACCTGAAACCGCAGTATTTAAAAGAACACCGTCCACATAGATTTTGCCCGTGCTGTTATCAAGACCCTGATTGTCGCTTACGTTTGCAGTAAAGGTGATTTTGTTGCCGCTGATTACTGTGCCGTTATCTAATGCTAAAGCTTCGTCGGCTGTTGCGTAGCTGAGGTCAGAAATAACGGGAAGAACACGGTCCTCAACTGCGGAGGAGTAGTCCAAAGTAAAGTCATCAAAGTAGAATTCGAGACTTGCCGCTGTTGTGGGCTTAACATAGAAACGGATGAAGGAAGGCTCACGGCCTGTATTGCCCATAGCGGGGTAGGTAGCAAAATAATCGCCGAAAGAAGTAAGGTCTACAGTGGCGTATACCCAGCGGGATTCGGGGATATCCGCCTCGGTGCAGGAGTTAAGGTTTTTCTTTACACCGCTTACAGTAGTAAAGTAGAAGTGAGCGCCCGTGCCGCCTGTGCCGTCGGGATTTTTAACGCCCTGAATCTGCATTGCAAGACCTGCCGCGCCCTCGGGGATATACACCCAGCAACCCAGTGTGGTTGCATTCTTACCGTTGGCTACGTCGCGGAAAACAATCTGCTCGCCTGTATAGAAGAACATATTGTAGGACCAGCTTGCAAATGTAGCGTCTGTGTAGTCAAGAATAACACCTAAAGCAGCTTTTCCGTTCTTAACTTTACCGCCGAATCTGACTGTTGAAAGGAATGTTTCGGAGTCGGTATTATCGGAGTAGTTGCCGTCATTCTGAATGGGAGCAGGTGCGCCTGTTGCCTTTGCCCAGTCGTACATCTCGTCAACACCGAGGAATTCTCTTACGCTGCCGTCTTCAAAGTCAAATATAATTTCGGAGCCCTTACCGAAGGTGACCTTCAACATGCCTGACATTGAAGTATCGGGAATGTAATCAGCCGTTACGTTTACGCCTGCAACAGCTTCGTCGCTTGAGGCTGTAAGCTTGTTGCCTTCAATAACAGCCGCGTTTTCGTCGGAAAGTGTTAAAGTGTAAGCGCCATCAAGGCATACTTCCCAGTTATCGTCGCCGTATGTTGCTACTACCTCTAAATCCATGCTCTTGCCGTAAGGAAGAACTGTTTCTTCGGAAGTAAAGCCGAACTTTTTGGGATGAACAATATTTACTTTATATTCGCCTGCAACTTCGCCCATATAAAGAGCTTCGATTGTAGCTGTGCCTGTTACACTGCCTGCCGTAAACACACCGTTTACGATAGTGCCCGTATTTTCTTCAGCTACGCGGTAAGTTACCTCGGCGGGAATATCCATTGTAAAGTTCTTGGTATCCTGACCTATTGTAGTGATAGCCATTGAAGCGCCGGGAGCAATATACTCATATTCTGAATCGAAAAGCACTTTGCTGAAATCGCCGGAAGCGCCTGCTGTGGAAACGAGAATTACGGAGTTGATGGTGGGACGCTCAGCGCCGTCGGAAGGCATGGAACGCATTATATTTGCGCTTTCGCCAGCGCGCTTGGAAACGAAGGTGGAGGAACCGCCGCCGTCGCAGTTAACTGCGTTTACACATCCCAGAGCCAGCATCATTTCGCCCATCTCGTAGTTGGAAAGACCGCCTGATACCATATCGCCCTGACGTCCGTCTACATGGCAGAAAATAAGTGTGCCGTCTGCCTTGATACCTATCATGGAACGGGAGGCGTCGGAGGAGGTACGCTCAACCTTTGTGGTCTGGAGCACGCCGTCCTTAACAAGCCAGCCGAAGTTAGCGGATATTGCGGTAACCTCGTTGCCCTTTAAGGGAGTGGACATGGAGCGAAGCTCGCAGTTACCCTCGTTATCGATGGCAAGGTAGGTCTGGGCGCCCTTATGAACTTCGGGTGTACCTAAAACAACACCGTTCCAAACCATATAGCCGTAAGGAGCGTTGGAATCGTATGCAAGGGCTGTGTTCATAGCGCCCACAACGTTGTAGCCCATATCTTCATAGTACTTAACGGTTTTGGTAAGCTCCATAGCCTTCCAGTACTGTGATTTATCCTCAACGCCTTCTAAGGGAAGGTTTTCGGGGTCAAGCTTATCGATGCCGTAATAGCCGGGCATAACCTTGATATCCTCGTTCTTTGTGTCTACAGCGAATACGTGAACAAGCTTACGGTCGTTGCCGCTTTCGTTATTTAATGTAAAGCCGTATTCCTGCGCACCGGGTGCAAGGTCATATACCTTTTCTTCAAGAACCTTGAAGTAGCCGTCTGATACGTTTGTATCGTAGAGCTTGGATTCAACGAAGGCTGCAGATTCCTCAAGAAGCTCGATATAATATACCTTAACTTCCGTAGTGCCGTCCTCATTGATTTCTGTCTGTGTGATCTCATCCTCAAGAATAAGATTTTCATAAGTTTTTTCCTGTGCGTCTGTAAGCTCACCGGGAATACCTGCAAGCTCTTCTGTTTCAATAAGAACATAGTCCTCAGTATCCCAATCCCATACGTAATGGGATACCGTATACTTGACTTTTTCCTCTGAAACTGTTTCTTCTGTTACTGTGATGTTCTCATCTGTAACTGTTGTGTTTTCCGTCTCTGTGGCAAAGGCATTCATGGGCACACAGCCAACAAGTAAAGCTAAAGCCAGAATAACCGACAGAAAACGTGCGAACTTAGAGTAGTTCATTGTTTTTTCGTCCTTTCTTAATTTATATTATTCAACATTTCTTTCCCTTATCTGCTTTAATTTGGTTTAGTTTAAATTAATTTGCAAATTTTCGGGATGATGTAAAATAAACCTTTTTACTGAGCCTCTGTTTTATTTAAATCCTGTATCATATTTATATAGGCAAAGCCTAAAGTAAGCACAGTGTAGTTGGAGGTTAAAAGCTGACCGGCAACCGACTTAAAAAGAATTATTATAAGGGGTATGTAATTTAAAAGTTTAATATTTCTGTTCTGCTTTTTAGCTGTAACTATAAGGGTTAAAATCAAACCGCCTATAAACAGCAAGCCCTCAATTCCCCATGCAGCCATAATCTCCTGAATACTGTTGTGGGGTACGTTGGAAGCAACGCGGTAAATATTAACAAGCTTATTGCCTAAATCCTGAAGTCCTACGCCGAAAAACATAACGGAGGGATTTTTTGTAATAAATCTGTTATAGGAGACCATCAGATCGTCCCTGCCGGTGGTAATATCCTTTTCAAAGAAACGGCTTATATAGAATTCAAGCTGATCGGGGAAAAATATACTTAATACGCTGAGAATGAAAATCGCCGCGATAATCGCTATACCGAAATATTTCAGCTTGGTTTTACCGTCCTTCTGACCCATAAACACCAGAAGAATCATCAGTAAAAGGCATATAATGAAAGTTCTTGAGGCTGTGAGGGTACCGAAGATAAGCAAAGTGAGCATCATTAAGGTATCGCTTTTCTTTTTCTTGCCTATATTTCTAAGCTGTAAAAGTGCCGCCGTAATAAGCACGCAGATTACGCCCAAGGAGTTTGTTTGTACCATTCCGCCCGTTATCTGCAATCTGTCTGCGGAAGCTTCGCTTAAGGCGCCCAGCCTTCTCAGGTTCAGCATAAAGGTAATTACATTGAACCCTGATATCCAGGCTATCTGAATAAGCATGGTAAAGCAGGTAACCACCGCCGCAACCGAAACGGCGCGCACCGTGAAAGCGTAGTCAATACCGCTGAGATCGCTGCATATTATAACCGTTAAGGCTATAATTGGCGAAAGTGCGGTAACGAAGGTAATAGGAGAAAAATCGGAAGTTAAAGAGTGCAAAAGCTCCCAAATAACTATAATGAGCATCAAAAAGAAGCCCATGTTTATTTTTATCCGTTTATGAAATTTCAGAACGTAAATAAAAACCACTATTATCAGCGCAATATAGAAATCAAGCGATTCGTGAAAGGGTATCAGGCACATACATACCGCCGTTATTTCCGTCTGATTTCCAAGAAGGGCAATAGCCGCTACGGGCAGTAAAGCAAGCTCACGGGGGATATTTATCTGCAAGCCGTATCTTGTGAAAATTATGGCTGAAAGCAGGGCGAACAAGACCCAGAATCTTACATAGCTTTGCTCTTTATTAAGATTAAGCTTATCGTTCACTTATTTTCCTCCCTGCGCTTTGGGGGTAAAGTAACGAAACTGCCGAAAGTGTAGTCCCACTCCTCGGGGTGAAACATTTCCATACCGCTGCAATGGAAGAAGGTCATCTCTCCGAAATAAACTTTTCCGTCCACTTCATAGAAATCCACACGAAGCTGAGGTGTACCTTCACTTAATTTCCTTGCAAGCTCCTTCATAAGCTCGAAATTTTCGGGCTTTTTCGGTGGAACTTCCGCCGTTTCGTGGTCTATGGTAAAAGGCAGATGGTTAAAATCCATATCAAAGAAATCCGCCACCGTCTCGTTATTTGAGCCTCTGCCCTGAGCTATGTAAAGCACCTTGGGCTCGCCCCCGAAGGTAAAGAACTTATAGTCCCTTAATTCCTTATATTCGGAGTCTTCCATATATTTCTCCGCTATAATTCTGTGGGGAACGTTTTTATATGGCCACTCTCTGTTCTGTGCAAAGTAATTTCTCTTTCGGAAACGCTCTAACTTTTTTACTGTTTCCTTTATATCAAGCTTATTTTTATCCTTACAGATAATCAAAGTGCCGCTGTCGTGAGTGGGTTTGAGAACGAATCTATCGGGCAGCTTATCAAAATCGATATCCTCCGCCCTATCCCATACCCCCAGAAGAGGTATTACGTACTGACTGCCGATTTTATTTGCCACGTATTCCTTAACGGCGTATTTATCCACCATGGTGGTGTATATTTCCCTGCGGTCATATAGCTTCAGCCATTGAAGCTTTTCGGTATAGGTTTTTGGGGACTCTAAATCAAGCTCCCTGCCCGTATGAATTTTATACATTCTTTTAAGGAATTTATCGTCGGGCATATTCTTTTTCCAGCCCTTTACCGATGATATAATAAATCGGTAGTCCTTATCGGTGATGAATTTTAATATTTTTTCGGCTTTAGTTTTCAGCGGCATTTATTTTCCTCTTTCAAGTAATTTAAATTAAGTTAATTTGTTATTTACATATCAGTTTCAAAAGATTTTCGGCAACGCTTTTTATGTCGTAGCCACGTTTTCTGAAATCCTCTTTGGTACAGCGCCTTTTTTCCTCTGCGCATTTTAAGGCTGCATCCGCCCAGCTTTCGGGGCTTTTTTCTAAAGTCAGGTATTTAACAAGTCCCGTGATATCCGCTTCTTTCGTAATTGTATCGGCTATCACACAGGGAAGTCCCGTAGCCTGAGCCTCTATAACGGTATTGGGCATACCCTCAAAAAAGGAGGGAAACACGAATACGTCCATAGCAGAGAGAAGCTGAGGGATATCAAAGCGCTGACCCGTTAAAATCACTTTATCTTTAAGCTGCAGCTCATCTATTCTTTTTTTAATATCATCCTCAAGTTCGCCTTTACCTACCAGCATTAAAACCGCATCTTCCCGCTTTTTTGCTATCTCACTAAAAACATTCAGTAAAAATTCGTGGTTTTTCTGCCTTGTGTACCTTCCCACGTGACCGACAAGCAGTTTATTTTCTATACCGAATTCTTTACGTATTCTTTCTTTTTCCTCTTCGTCAAAGCGGAAAAAATCAAGGTCAACGCCGTTATTTATAATATGGCACTTACTTTTTTTGCCGAACATAAACTCGCCTGCCAAATCGGAAGGTGCAAGCTTAACTGTGCTTACAAGATTTAAAAGGGGTCTTAAACTGTAGTGCAGTATTTTATCTTTTAAAGAAAGGTTTGTGGGAGCGTTGCAGGAGCGTACCGCCAAATTTTTGGCGCCGCCGGATTTCGCGGCTATCATATCTGTTACCGAAAGTGAGTTTTCGGCTAATTTAAGCACGGTATTGTAGGAATTTTCCTTTACCGCTTTCTTAATTCCTTTAAAGGCGCCGAAAAAATCCTTGGTGCGCTCGGGTATCTTATAAATTCTGCCGCCGCGTTCAAGAACTTCCTTCGTATAGCATCCGCCATCCACCGAAACAATGAAATCCATCTGATATTCGTTTAAATCGAGGGCGCGGTATACTTTCATCAAAAAGGTTTCGGCGCCCCCCGCATCAAGGGAACTTAATATACATAAAATTCGTTTCATATAATGATCTCTTATTATCAGGAAAGTTTTTTAAGTAAAATTTTAATTATGTTTTCGGGTCGGTAACTTTCGGCTTTTTTCAGGCAGTTAATTTTCATATCGAAAATAAATTTGGGATTTTTAAGTACCTCTGTTAATTTCTCCTGAAGTTTTTCATCTTCAAGCCACGGATAACCTATACCCGTTACCTTTTCCTCCACCATATCCTGAAATCCGCTCCACTTTGAAGCTATCACGGGCAAGCCTGCGGAGTAAGCGTCTATCACCGTGCCGGGAATGCCCTCCTTTAAATAGGATGTAGGGAATAAAAGAGCGAAATAATTTTTTAAAGTATCAACGCTTTTATCAAAGGGTACCACACCGCAGTATTTTACTTCGGGGGGAAAATCCCTCTTTAAATTTTCGAACCATTCTTTTTCCAAGGGGTCAATGGCGCCGTAAATATCAAGAGTGCAAACGGCTCTGCCGAATTTTTCGTTTATATTTTTCACCGCCTCTGCCGCGGCCTCTATGCCCTTTTCTTTCATCACCCGCGAGAAGGTGCAAAAGCGGTAAGGCTCATTAAAATTTTTTGGCAGTTCACTTTCTTTAAGAACCGGTATATTTTTAAAATTCGGCAGGATACATACATTTTTAAAGCCCTGAGCCTCAAGACCCTTTTTCATCAAAGTGGTTTCGGGGAAAATATAATCGAATTTTTTAAGGCAGGCTGAAATAAATTTGTGCTTTTTTAAAAAGGGAACAAGCCAGCCGCCTATTACCACGTAGTGAAGCTTGCGCTTAAAAATAAAGTTGGGTAAAAGCAATAACCATGGAAAAACCTTTATTCCGCCGTCATCCGTCATAAATATCACGTTTTCGCTGCGGCTTACTGCCGCTATACAACTTAAAAAGAGCTTGAAAGGCTTTTTCTTCCAGGAGTAAGTATCTATTCTCTGTACCTTTTCTTTGCCGTAGTATTTTTCAAGTTCATCCGTTAGAATTCTCGTTTTTATGCTCTGACCGTCGGATACTTCTTTTCCTTGGCAGAAAAGGCCTATGACTGTTAGCTTTTTCATTTTTTTCTCCTGAAACTGCAATTAAAGGGTTTTAGTTAATGCGCTTGAATTTTATGAATCCGTAATATGCGTACTGAATCATTGTAGATACGCTTTTGAAAAACGGCAGCTTTAAATGCTTTCTGTAAACTGCCCATCTTCTTTTGGCGCTCTTTATTTTACCTGCTGACCTTGAGCCCGGGTGCTGTCTGTAAGCGGCAAGAACCTCCTTGACGCCGCAAGCGGTGCAGCCCTCTCTTAATGCAGAAAACCACATCGCTATATCCTCGTGATATACTCCCGTGGGGAATCTGTGGCTTTGGGCAAATTCCTTGGTGATCAAAGAAGTTGAGCAGGTAATAACACTGCGGACTATGGAACTTTCGAAGTCGGTTTTTTCGGGCACTAAAAAATCGCTGCAGAGCTTTTTATTTTCTTCATCCACCATTTCATAGGAGCAGTAAATTATATCGGCTTTGGTCTCCTCTGCTCGGGCAATCATTTTGCTCAGCATCTGCGGGTGCCAGTAATCGTCGCTGTCAAGCAACGCGGCGTAATCGCCTTTTAAAATTTCAAGACCTCGGTTCCTTGTCTGTGCTACGCCCATATTTTTTTCATTCTTTAAAATTCGTATTCTGCTGTCTTTCTCTGCAACAGATTCAAGGATTTTACAGGTGGAATCCTTGGAGCCGTCGTCTATTACTATAAGCTCCCAGTTTTTATGGGTCTGCGCCTGAAGTGAAGCAATTGCCTCCTTAATAAAACGCTCTGCGTTATAGGCAGGCATTATAACGGAAACCAAGGGTGAGTTATCCGCAGAATATTTATCTACATTTATAGCCATAGTTCTATAAGCAAAACTTTCCTTTCATATTTTTTCGGAGGTTTTGCGGTAAATTGAAACTTTTAAATTTTCAAACTCTTACATTCTCTCCGATTTACTGCGCTCCGCGTCCGTTAATAACCGCGCCTACGGTAGCAAACACTATTTTAATATCCCACCATAAATTGGCTTTCTCAACGTATTCAAGCTCCATCTCCATACGCTTCTCGTAAGTACAGCTGCTTCTTGCGTAAGCCTGCCAGTAACCTGTAAGGCCGGGGGTAACGCTTAAGAACATATTTCTGCGCATTCCGTATTTTTCCAGCTCCTTTTCCACAACGGGACGGGGGCCTACTATAGAGAGCTCGCCTTTAATAATGTTGATAAGCTGAGGAAGCTCATCCAGACTGCTTTTGCGGAGGAATTTACCCAGCTTTGTGATTCTTGGGTCATTTTCAAGCTTGAAATTTTCTTCCCACTCTTTTTTCTGCTCGGGGGTGAAATTTTCTATCATCTTATCGGCATCCACGTACATTGAGCGGAATTTAAGAAGGGGCAATACTTTTCCGTTTTTACCTATTCTTTTATGTACGAAAAAGGCAGGGCCGGGGGATTCGATTTTAATAAGGGCGGTAATAAGAAGCATGGGTATAAGCATCACGATAAGTGCGAATACCGAGACGCTTACGTCTAAAAAGCGCTTTAAAGCAAGGTAAACTTTACTTTGTAAGCTCTCACTGCTTTCGCGGTAGTAATATTCCTCTTTTACGGTTTTTTGTACTTCCAGAGACAAAATAGGGGGCATAACTTTTTTCCTTTCCTTTTAATTTAATATTTAATATTCAGTGTTTATTTTTATACGGTTAAGGCGTTTATGAAATATTTGCACTTTAGTACGATATATTTTCCGCATATTCGCACTTTAGTGCAATTGATAATTTTTGTTTCTTGTAATATAATAATTTATTTTCTTTTTCTTCCTGATGACATCTTGAATTATAACATAATTTTTTTGCTTGTCAATGGATTTTCGACAATTTTTTGCACTTTAGTGCAATTGACAAGCTATTTATATTAAGCTATAATTTTTATTTGTATAAATATGTACTTTTAATACCGATAAAGAAATATAACAGCATAAAAAAACCGCAGCAAGAAAAAATCTTACTGCGGTTTTTTGTTCAGCCATAGTACTTAATCATTTCCATTTTCCTTTTTTCGGGCTGAATACTCTATATCATTTAACATTAAATTTAACCGTAAAATTAAAACCAAAACCAAACTGATTTATATTCCCGCCGAGGACTGAATACTGTCCATCCTTGCGTAAATACCGCCAAGCTTTACAAGCTCCTGATGGGTGCCCATCTCCGCTATCTCGCCGTTTTCTATAACCAGTATCATATCGGCGTTTCTTATGGTGGAGAGGCGGTGGGCAATAGCGAAAATAGTCCTCTTACCTGCTATGTTATTTATAGCCGCCTGAATCTGCTTTTCGGTTTCAACGTCCACGGATGCCGTGGCTTCATCCAAAATAATGATGGGGGATTTTCTCAGTATCGCTCTTGCAATAGCCACCCTCTGCTTCTGACCGCCCGAGAGCCTTAAGCCTCTCTCGCCCACCTTGGTATCGTATTTATCGGGCATTGCCATAATATCCTCGTGGATATTCGCGGCCTTGGAAGCTTCCAGAATTTCCTCGTGACTTGCCTCGGGCATAGCGTAGGCGATATTTTCCTCAATAGTGCCGTTAAAGAGGAAAGTATCCTGCAATACGGGAGAGATATTTTTACGCAGACTTTCGAGGGTGACGTCCTTAACGTTCTTTCCGTCAATTAATATTTCACCGCTCTTTACGTCGTAAAAACGGGAGATAAGCTGAGTGAGGGTCGTTTTACCCACACCCGTGGGACCCACCAGAGCTACCATCATACCGCTTTCGCATTTAAAGCTGATATTTTTAAGAACGGGAACTTCCTTCTGATAATGGAAGCTGACGTTTTTAAATTCCACTTCACCCTTTGCCTTGCCTAAATCAATAGCGTTTTCCTTATTTTGAATCTCGCTTTCGGTCTCCAAAATTGCCATAACACGCTCAGCGCCTGCCATAGACTGCTGAATGCTCTCAAGCATATTGGCAAGTCCCGATACAGGTGCGTAGAACATACCTAAGTAAAGAAGAAAAGCAACAATAACCTCAAGAGACAAACCTTCGTAGTAAGCAAGAAGACCGCCAACACCTACAACAAGAATAATACCGATTGAAGAAATAAACTCTACAGTAGGATGGAAAACAGCGCTTATTTTTAAAGCTTTGAGCATAGCGTGGACCTGGTCCATGTTCTTTTCATCCACTTTTTCCGTCTCGTAATCCTCCCTGCCGAAGGACTGAATCTCGTGAATGCCCGAGATATTATCCTGAAGCTTGCCGTTAAACTCGCCCATCTTTTTCTGCTGTATGCGGAAATAGGGGCGCACCTTTTTGGAGAAAACGAAACCCGAAATTAAAATCAAGGGAAGGGGTGCGCAGGTATAAAGGGCTAATTTCCAGTTGATGGTAAGCAAAATAGTCAATACGCCTATAAAAGTAAAACCGTTTGTGATTATATCGGGTATGATATGGGCGTATAAAAGTTCGAAATCGCGGGTATCGTTGGTGATGCGGCTCATTAAATCGCCCGTCTGCTTATCGTGAAAGAAGCCTATGTTGAGTCTTTCAAGCTTATCGTAGATTTTCCTTCTTAAATCACCCACTAAATACCATGCGGCTTTGTGGGAGAGGTAGTTAGTCATAAACCTCAGGGCAATTCGCGCTAAATAGAGAGCTATTAAAATTACGGTCAGATACCCTATGGATGCAAGCCCCTCCTCGGTAACGCCTCTTTCCACAATACCCGTTAATGCGGAAAGCACCTTCGGGGCGGCTAAGTTAACCCCGGTTAAGCTGAAGGTGGCAAGAATTGATACTATGTAAAGAGTTTTGTACCTTAATGCTTCTTTACTTAATTTAAGCAGTATTTTCATATATATGACCTTGGTTTGCCTGAGCAAAACCTTCCTTTCGTTTATTTATTACGGCATTTGGCGGGAAATTGAAACTTTTAAATTTAAAACCACAAAAATTATTTCAGACTTTTCATTCCGCTAAAATAAAACCGAAATTAAATTAAACTGATAATTTAATATAATTTAAATTGCAACTTTTATTATATATTACCACTTAAACTTACACAAAGAAAGATGCAACTGCAATTATTTACAATTTCTTAACAATTAATTGCAGCTGCATCTATTAATTTTTTATTCTTCTATAATAATTTCCTTCTTATTTCCCGCGTACTCCTTACCGCAGTAAATAAATGAGGTATTTTCGTGGAAAACTGCCATAATTTTATTATCGTGAGTGAGAATTGCCTGAGCCTTTTCGTCATTTTTAATAACTTTTACCCTTGGCACATCTCTTTCACCTGATGATACCATATAGGCGTATTTATTTTCCTTTTCATTTTCACCGCAGTGGTCTATAGTTATAAGTAAGATATCCCCTTTTGCCTTTTTACTCCTGCGGAATTTATCCACCCTTTTCCAGTCCCCTTCGGCGTGAATAACACTGTACTGAGCTTTAGTATTTTCCAAGGGAGTGTAGCGCACCTTATGGTGGATGATGCTTTCATTTTCCCTTATAACTTCACCTTTAAAATTACACTGGTCTATTGTGGTAGTGAGCATCTGTCCCTTTTCGTCCTTTATGCCTGCGCCTAAAGAAACGAAGCCGCCCTCAAAAGCAAAATCGGTAACGAATGCGCTTATAAAATCGTGCTGAGCTTTTTCGAAAATAAGAGCCTTATTCCCTTTTTGCCTGCAGCCGAAGTGGTCGTTAGGCAGAGGGTCGCAGCACCAGTTGTGCTTATCGAATTTACTCTGCAGTTCTTCATCCGTCTCGTTTCTTGCGGTGGTGCCGGGAATTTTGGAAAAATCCCACAGCGGCGCAATATTAAGGTACTCACTGCCGTCGCGCATAATATTCGTATGAGTGCCGTAGGTCATATTAAGGCAGAGTTCACCCTCGCCGTTGCAGGTATCCTGATCCCACAGCTTGTCGCTTGTAAATTTCGCCCCAACGTAAACGCCCTTGCTGTGGTGGCAGAGCATCATGGCATGGGGGAATAATTTCGTGCCCTCAAACTGCTCCTTGCCGCTTATGGAATTAAGGTAAGCTTTTATCTCCTCTTTTCTCGGCATCTCCTCTATATTTACCATTAATCCCAGCGCCCTTTTTATAAGCCCCGTTTTAACTGCGTCTTCTCTTGCAAGCTCGCGGTTTATGGCGGCAAAATCCAGAGCGTCGCCCCTTGTCATATATCTTACGCCGTCCAGCACGTGGGTTAAAAATAAACTTAATTTTTCATTTGAAAACTGATACTCACTGCCCTGCAGATAGTAAGCAAGCTTTGCTATATCGTAAGCAAAACTTCTGCCGTAGCCACCCGAATAGAGCCTTCTGCCGTGCTGGAAAAAGCTGCCGTCGGGCTGAATACCCTCCTTATCTATCCTGATCTCATCGGAAATTCTGTTGACAGCCTTTAAAACAAGGGCGGAATCCTTAATTAAGAGGGCGTGCTTTACGGTATTCACGCCGCCCCACAAGAGGTTAGTTCCTGTCCATTTTTCGCTTATGTCGCTTCTTGTTGCCATTGAGCCTCGGGAAATTATATTTACCGCTTTATTTAAAGTTTCCCTGTCAAGAAAATCGGAAAGGATAATAGTTATATCACCCACACTGCCGGGAGTGCCTATATCGTTGTGCCACCAGTTGGAATTGATAAAATCCTTTTCGAGCCAGAATTTTAAAGCGCCCGTCATTTTAATTCTGTATTCTTCGTCTTTTATAAGTCTTTCGGTACCGTTTTCAATTAAGATGCTGAGCATTCTTGAATAGTGGTTTGCGCAGTCCCACATAGCTCTGTTTTGGCAGGCGTAATTAATATCGCCCCAAAAGTAGGTACCCTCAGCTTCTCCCTTGATAAGGCTGTTGTAAAGAAGTTCGGACTCTGAAATTTTCTCTTTCATTCTTAAGGTATTTTCCGCAAGATTTCCCCCGAAAAGGAGCTCTTTATATCTCTCTTTAATTAAATCAAACATACTCATACTAAGCTGCACCTCTCCCGCCTTTTGATTTTAATATATCAATATAGAAATAAAGACCGTAAATTATATTACAGTCTTTTTGTTTTAAAGGTTAACTTTCACACTTATAAGCACGTTTTCCTCGCTTGCATCCATAACGGTATCGAGAAAAGCATCGGCGTAAGGGCCGAAAGTATCTCTTAAACTATTAAAATTTTCAAACTCTATTAAAGTTTCCTTGCTTCTTTCGGTGAGAATATCGTAAAGAGCATCCAAATTTTTGCCGTAGTAATCGGGGAATTCAAGCTCTTTTGCAATATATTCGTGAAGCTGAAGCTTCGTTTTCATTAATTCACAGTTAATTTTCATTTTTCGCCTCTTACTCTTCACCGTAGAGAAGTGTGAAGGATTCGTAGTGGTCGTCGGTGTAATAGATAAGTCCGTCGTCTGAGAAAACAATTCTCTTGGCGCCGCGGCTGCTTTTACCTACGGTATCGATATCGCACTCATAGTACTGTCTGCCGTTTTTCTTGGGGAGCAGACCTTCGCGGTTACCGAATTTATCGCCGCCTATTGCCAAGCCTTCACCGCAAACATCCTCAACGCTGCCGCCTTCCCAGCCTAAGTCCCTTGCTTCGTCCTTGGTTATAAAGTTAAGAGGGAGCTTATTGTATGTATGAATGTAGAGGGCAACCTCGTCTTTGGTGTAGTATTCCCCGTATTCGTCTAAAATTGCCTCAGAAGTTTCATCGTCAATTTCGCCCTGAGGGAATTCCTCAATAAATTCGCTTTCGTGAGCGCCTATTGTGCCATCCTCAAAGAAAATTTCGCTTTCGTGGGGAGTGATGTCCTCATTCTGGCTTTCGCCTTCATCTTCGTCTTCCGATTCGGGCTCTGTTTCGGTATTTTCCTCAGTTTTGCTTTCAGCCTGAGCGTCGTTTTCACTTTCGGCTTCGTCGCTCTGGGAGAAGCTTTCCTCTATGCCGCTTTCAATACCGTCGATAATTGCGCCTACAACCGCGCTTGTAATATCCTCTTCACTTATGCCCAGCTCACTGCAGCCACAGAAGCTTAAAGAAAGCAGTAAGCACAAGAAGAGCGCTAAAAACTTTTTCATAATTTCACCTTAAATTTTAAAGATTAATACGGGTATTATAGCAAAATATTGATATTTTTTCAAGTATAAAAAAAGGAAAGATGCCTTAATCCTCCTATACGGCGTATAAATTCATTTCATACCCGCAAATAATTTTAATCAGAGCTTAAACTCAAATAAATTTTCGTAATCCTTAAAGACCGAAAGGAGCAAAGAAGGGTTTGTCTGATTATAAATTGCCGACCACCTTGTGGAATTGGCAGACGCCGCAGTTAAAACCTTCATGGCGTCTCTCTCATTTTCAAGAATATCTTGCTTTTCATTGAGGTAATTTTCCATAGCTTCGTATCTATCGTGACCGCCGCCTACCTTTACGCTCTCGGTTAAAAGGAAATTCGTACAGGAGCGGGAATTGACAACGCTCATCACGCCGCCGATATACTCAATTACTGCGGAATTACCGAAAGCGTCGCTTATATGGTAGTGGAAATCCACGTTAGCGGAGGAGTGCATATCGAAGCTGTCGTAAAGAGCAACCGCCTCATCCACGGTAACGCATTTATCAAGCACGGCGCGCATCATAGTCGGGGATGTAAGGGGAATTTTCCCTCTTTCCTGCATAGTTGGCTTCTGCTTTATTTTTAGAATACTTACCGTAAGACCCTTTTCGTTTACGCCGTCCATGGGCACGTAGGGCGCCGCCATTAAAAGGCAGTTTAAATTATTCATATCCATAGGCAGTTTTTCAGTAGTGATGCCGATGTAATTTAAATTCACCACGGTTAAAGAGGCAAAACCGCCCATAGGCTTGGTTTTAAGCACTAAAACACCGCACTCTGCCTCGTCAAAATTTCTGCCGAATACCTTTTCGCCGTTTTTAAGGTAAGAAGAAAAGGCGGAGCAGCCCATATCGGGACCTGCAAAATCCATTGAGCCGCCGCCCAGAAGGTGCTTTTCTATAAATTTATGAACCTCGTAGTCAGACGAAGCGCCTGCTTTTAAAAATTCATCAAATTTATAATCGTCGAGGTATTCCATGTAATAGAGTTTATCCGTTAACTTTTTTATCGTGGAAAAAGTTTTAAAGTTCATATTAATCTCCGAAAATATTTTTGTTTTTTTAATTATAGCTAAACAGAGATTATTTTTCAAGGTTAATAGGTAATTATGTTTTTCATTATGAAGCGTGCTATTAATAATAATGATATTTTTTATAAGAGTTCACTTAGAATTACAACTATATAGATAAAAACAAAATCAAAACATATAAGATGCTGTTTTTCCTTATATTTAACGTATAAAGACACACAAATATTTGATTTTTACATACTTTTGTGATATAATTCTATAATAATGTTGAGATTGCTCTCCACAGTAATGACAATATTATACATACGGGAGAAATAGAATGGAACTAAAATCATTATTTTGCCCTAACTGCGGTGCCAGTTTAGAGATCGAAGATGGACTTGATACCTTCTTCTGCAAATACTGCGGTTATAAAATTCTGCTCCAAGGACAGAGTAAGGCAGCTTATGATGCCAAAGTACAAGTGAAGAACATGGAACATAAGGAGCGGCTTCAAGAAAAGCTCGACGCCCAAGAACGCTTCCGTATGGAATTCAAACAAAAAGACGAGCGGCACACCTTTGCCACTGTCTTAGGAATTTTCGGTGTGATTTTTGCGATATGCCTTATTTTGTATGCTATAGGAAGTTCTGGCGCCAAGAAACAAGATCAAGAACTACAAGCAATTGTTGATCAGATATTGATTGACATCGAAAATGAAGATTTTACTGCCGCTTATGTGAAAGCAAACTCTCTGTATTGGGATGATAACTGGACTTCTGAGGGCAAAGATAAGTGGAATGCTACCCGTAAGGAAATCATCAAACAGATAGAAGAGGCTGAGAAAAAAGCAATTAGCTCTACAACAAACGAATCCGACGAAGGCGAAGATGATGGCGGCAGTTTTTGGGATTGGTTTAGCTAACTTTAATTCTAATAAATAATTATATAACCACGCTGAATTATACCTTAGAGAAAAGATTCAGCGTGGTTTTTATTGTGCAGAGTGCTTATATAAAACCACATTACATGGAGAAGACTACGCTCAAAGCATCGGAGTAACATTGAAACTTTACCCAATTACGCGGTGCCCGAAATAATCATCGATTTTTTATTAAATTTTCCGGTTATTTTTTGTGCGGCCTCTTGCCGTCTGCTGCGGCTTCGCCTTGCATACTTATGACTCGGCGACCAAAGATTTCATCTTTGGTGCCCGCCTCGTCGCTCTGTGCTAAAAACAGTTCGCCGGACTGTTTTCTTTACGCACAGACCCTCTCGGGTTCAAGAGGCGCATTTAATTCTTATCAATGCAAATAAAAAAACTCAGAAACGACTTAAGTCATTTCTGAGTTTTTTGGTCCGAGTGACAGGAGTTGCCGTATACTTCGGCTTTGCCTCGTATACTATTGGCTCAACGACCCAACACTTCGTGTTCGGTACCCGTTTCACCGCTTTTCGCTAAAAACAGTTCACTGAACTGTTTTTAACGCTCAAACCTTCACAGGTTCAACTCCTGCTTAAATCAAAAATAAAAAACCAGAACCAACTTAAGTTGATTAAAGCTGTAAGATAAAGGTAGACACATGGAAAACACCATGTTGTCTACCTTTTCTTTATGCTAAAATATAGACATAGGAGGTGAAATAATGAGAAAGGGACAAAAGAAGCGGCAATGG
>SVPY01000055.1 GCA_015065615.1 Oscillospiraceae bacterium
CATTGTGGTGTTATAGTCCTTCTGGAGTACGTTAGCGGCGTAAACTGAATATTTTGAAGTAACCGCGTTATAACCGAAGTACCATAAAGCGATAGAAGCAAGAATTAAAATAAGTGAAGTAAGCTCCGCTTTGCTGAGTTTCTTACCCTTGCCGGTACTTTCCTTCTCCTCGTTTTCTTCTATACCGTACTTGATGCTGTTTTCCTGCATCTCTTTAGCCCATTTAACTTCCTTAACCGTAAGGATAAATACCAAAAGCGCGCCAAGCATAATACCTGCAATTACAAAATAGAAGGTAGTATAGCTCATAAGTGAATTTTTAACCGCGCTGGTAGCAAATACTATACCTAAAAGAAGCACTAAAATACCGCCTGCCGTACCCATTAAGTTAATAATGGCGTTGGCTTTACTTCTTAAAGGCTTCATGGTTACGTCGGGCATTAAGGCAACTGCGGGGCTTCTGAATGTACCCATGGCAACCAGAACTATTAAGAGTAAAAGCACGAAGGCTACTATGGTACCGGGGTTATTTAAAGTCTGCTGCCATGCGTAAGCCTGCCTTGCAGGGGCAACGTAATTTGTGTAATCGGGGTTAGTAACTTTTTTACCCTCTTCATTTTCAATCTGGCTCTTAATATTCACATAGTCTTCCTTAGTGAATTTTTCGCTTAAAACGAAGCTTTCGCCCTCGGGAGTAATTAAGCTTACGTCTCCCTCTTCTTCGTATAAGATTTCAAGGGCGGCGGGGCTGTCTATTTCGGAAACAGCCTTAATATTATTAAGCTGAGCGGCATCCACAAAGCTGAGAGCCACAAGAGCAACTGACGCCACAACGGTACCGATTACGATAAAAGGAGTTCTTTTACCGAACTTACTCTTGCATTTATCGGAGAATGTACCGAACATGGGTAAAAGGAACAAAGCAAGGATGTTATCAATAGCCATAATAACACCCGAAAGTCCCTGGGACATACCGAACTTATTGGTTAAAAGCAGAGGAATGGTGCTGTCGTAAGCTTGCCAGAAAAGTGAGATAAGGAAAAATGCAAAGCCAACGAGAATGGTGCGTTTGTAATCAAGTTTCATTTTGTTTTCCGCGTCTTATAGACTTCCTTTAATTATTTTGCTTGTGTATTGGTATTATTTTAAACTATTTGAAGGTTTTCTGCAAGTTATATTTATAAATAATATTAATCTTTACTTTATCTTGACATATTTAAAGCTATTTTATAAAATATAATTAACAAATTAAGGGAGAAAAAATTATGGGAAAGTTTGGTAAATTTTTACTTGGTACCGCTATTACTGCTGCGGCGGTTTCAGCGGCTGCAACTTATGCATTGGCACCCGAAAAAGCAAACAAAGAAAAGGCAGCACCCTTTAAAGATAAATTCTACGCTCACCGCGGCCTTCACTCTAAGGACGGCACCGCGCCCGAAAATAGCTTAGAAGCCTTCCGCCGCGCAGCAGAAAAAGGCTACGGTATTGAACTGGACGTACATTTAACTACCGACGACAAAGTTATAGTATTCCACGATGACGATTTAAAGAGAATGTGCGGTGTGGATAGAGCTACCTTTGATTTAAGCTATGAAGAAATCAAAGAGCTTAGTTTAGCAGGTACAGAGCATAAAATCCCTCTGTTTACTGAAGTTTTGGAAATTTATAACGGCGCAGGACCTATGGTGCTTGAAATCAAAACCTGCCCCCGCAAATACGAATTATGTGAGAAGGTTTATGAAATATTAAAAAATTACGAGGGCGACGTATGTATCGAAAGCTTTGACCCCAGAATAGTTGGCTGGTGGAAGAAAAACGCCCCCGAATATTTAAGAGGGCAGCTTTCCCAGCCTATGAAAAAATACGACGGTCAGCCGAAAATTCTTGCATTTTTACTTTCAAGCGGTTTAACTAACTTTATCGCAAGACCCAACTTCATAGCCTACCATATTGGTAAGAAGCCTTTGGGAATTAAAATCGCCGAGCTTATGGGCGCTATGAAATTCAGCTGGACAAGCCGCGAAAAGGGCGAGCAAAATAAAAACGACGACGGCGTTATTTTTGAGCATTACGAGCCTTAAAAAACGTAATAAAAAATAAAAAAAGAGCAAGAATGGTTCATTTTAATTCCATTCCTGCTCTTTATTTTTATAAGTTCTTATCTTTCATATAATTTAGCAGAATCGAAGCTGCGTTACCTGCGTTGCCCAAGCCTGAGCCTGCATCCTCCATAACTATAACGAAGGCATAAGGAGTCTCGCTGTTCTGCGAAAAGCCTATCATCCATGAATTGGGCTTTTTATCGCCGCCAACCTCGGCAGTACCCGTCTTTGCGGCTACGTTCATACCTTCAAAAAGATAATCGCCGTAATAGTTCTGCACATTGTCTCTTAAAAGACCGCTTATTTCTTCCGCTTCGCTTTTACTTAAAAGCTTGATTTCGCCCGTACCTGCATCCTTTTCGGAGATATGGAGATTTTCGCAGGTGCCGCCGTTTGCAATAGCTGAAGTAAGAATAAGCATGTGCATGGGATTGGCGCTTACGGTATACTGACCAACCGCCGCCCATGCAAGTTCTTCGTCGCTGGCATCTGTTAACTCAGCCTCGCTTTCAGCAATATTCACGTCACCGAAAGTAAAGCTTTTATTAAAGCCGAGCCTCTCTGCGGTAGCCTGCAATTTTTCATTTCCCAAATCCAGAGCAAGCTTTGCAAAGTAGATATTACAGCTGTGACCCATAGCTTCGTTCATATTAAGCTCGCCGTGATTGCCAAGGCAAGTTACTTTTGTATTGCCGATATACATCTCCCCTTCACACACGTAAGTTTTATTAGCCCAATCAGGAATATTCTCAATAGCCGAAAGAGTGGTAACTATTTTAAATACCGAGCCGGGAGTATAGCTTGAAGAGAGGGTGTTATCCAGAAATACACCGCCGTAAATTTCATTTTCAAGAATATCCGAAGGAATATTCATAGGGTCATAGGTGGGTGTGCTTACTTTGCAGAGTATTTCCCCCGTCCTGTAGTTACATATAAGCACGGCGCCCTTTTTACCGCCCATAACCTCGTAGGCTTTGGCGCTGAGCTCTGCATCGATGGTAAGCTTCAAATTTTTATAGCCGAAGGAATCGAAGGGAAGTTCGTTCAGACCCGTTATGAAGTTGTAGCCCGTAATATCCGAAAAACTTTTAAACAAAACGGAAGTGCCTATATAGCCCTGCCTGTCCCCTACCGTGTGCAGGGTGCTGAGTCTTACGCTTAAATTATCGCTGTAAGCCTTTTTTCCGTCCGCGCTTTCAAAAAGGAGGATATTGTTTCTGTCGGTAATTACACCTAAATCCACCACCGCGTTATCGGCGTATATGTGGCCGTTGTAGCTGTGGCTGATGTAATCTTCACCCTCGGTATAAATTCTGTAAGTAAGAAATCCCATACCGAAAAGAAATGCAAAAAGTAAAATATAAAGTACTACGGATCGTTTACCTGTGGTTCTCATTTACTTATTCACACTCCTTTTAGCTTTTTCTTTGCTTTCAGCCTGTTTATATCTTCTTTGATATTCTTCTTTATCGATTTCGCTTGATTTTTTCTGCTTTGCCTTCTGCACGTTGCGGCTTATTTCCATAAGTTCCTCGCGGCTTAAGCCCTCGCCGTCATCTTCTTCACGGTGTGAAGATTTAGCCTTCGAATTTTTTGCGTCGGCTTTACTCTTCTTAACCGCGTAAGTTCTCTCATCCGAAGCCTTTATAAACGAAAGCAAGCCCCAGCAGGAAACCACGCTGCTGCCGCCTGCACTTATAAAAGGCAGGGTAACACCGGTTAAAGGCAGAATATCGGTAGTACCGAAAACGTTCAGGCAAGCTTGGAACAAAAGAAGTCCAGCCGCCGCGCAGGATGCTATTGAATAAAAGGTACTGCGGCTTTTGGTTACGTCGGTACGTACGTAGAGAATAAACATCATTATGGCAAAAACCACCACGTAACCCATCAGCATACCCTGCTCCTCACAGAGCATGGCAAACACAAGGTCGCTGTCGCCTGCCGCAATATAGTGGAGATATCCTCTGCCAAGACCCATACCGAAAAGACCGCCCGAAGCAATATAAGTTAAAGCTCTTGTCTGCTGGTAGCCTAAGCTATCGTTAATATGCTCCCATATATGCATCCAGCCCGAGAATCTGTCCGCTACGTAGGGACGGAAATAAAGAATAAGCACAACGCCGAAAAGCGCCACCGCCACAAGAAGCACCACGGTTCTTATACTGCCCGAGCGCATGAAAGCTATAATTAAAATGGCGGCAAAGAAAATAAGCGCCGTACCGAAGTCCCTCATAATAAAGAGGAAGCCAAGGCAGATTGAAGCAAAACCTAAAAATACGGTGATGTTCTTTTTTGTCTGTAATCTATCCAGAGTAGATGCACCTACAAAAATAAAGGCAATTTTAATAAGCTCCGAGGGCTGAATACTTAACGAGCCTATAAAAATCCAGTTTTTGGCACCGTTTAAGGTGGTACCTATAGCCATATTAAGTATAAAAAGACCGATAGCGCCTATACCGAAAAGAAGCCTCCAGCTGCTTACTCTCTTTAAATCACCCATAAACCAAACAAGGAACAAAAAGAGAAGCATACCTATTACGGCGGACATCACCTGAGTTTTAAGGGAAGAAGAACTTTCGCCCATTAATAGCATTACCGAAATGCCCGAAAGCAAAAATCCTATGGTCTCTATCTCGAAATTCACACGCTTTATAAGAAGCATGGATATTACGTATAATATCCAGCCCGCCGCAGTAAAAGTAAGAAAGGAGAGTACGTGGTCCATCTTTAAATCCCCTATGCCCATTTCAAGCTGTAAAAACATTGAAAAATGAACTATAGTGGAAAGCACCATAAGGCTGAAGGCGGAGGCGGCGTTTTTAAGAAAACCGCTGAAGCCTTTTTTCTGGGGGAAGGGTCTGAATTCCGTATCCTCCAGAACAAGCTGAGTGTTGCCGAGGGTGATAACGTCACCCACATTTACCAGTTTATTTTCCGTAATTTTCTTTTTTCCTACGCCTACGCCCCATTTTGAACCGGTATCGCAAATAAACCAGCCTTCCTTTCTGCGCATTAAAACGGCGTGGTCACGGGAAACGGCAGGGTCCTCGAGAATTATATCACAGCTTTTGCTCCTGCCTATTGAATTTTCCCAATATAATATGGGATACGTCTTATCGCTTCTTATATCCCTGAGCATTATTTTAGGCTCTGCCCTTCTTACGCCTTTTTTATAGGAGGTAAAACTGCGCCATACAACGAAAAGCGTTATTACGGGCGTAATTATTCTCATTATAAGAAGTACGTAACCCAAAACGCCCAATCGGCTTAAGGATTCGTAAGCGGAATTTATATATTCCATTATTTACTCAATTTACCAAAGCTTTCGCTCTGCAAATTATCTCCTTTATTTTATTTGATTTCGGCAATTTCGCCTGCTTTTTTATAAATAGAATTCTGTTTAACGAAGCCCCTTACCATTGAAAGCGGGTAAACTCTTGAATTTCTGCCTATTACGGTACCGGGATTAAGCACGCTGTTACAGCCTATTTCCACGTTGTCGCCAAGGCAGGCGCCGAATTTTTTAAGCTTGGTTTCTATTTTTTCCGTACCGAGGTTAATTGTAACAAGAGTTTTATCCTGCTTTACGTTGCTTGTTAAAGCGCCTGCACCCATGTGGGATTTAAAGCCTAAAACACTGTCGCCAACGTAGTTATAGTGAGGCACCTGAACGTTATCGAAGATAATTACGTTTTTAAGCTCTGTGGAGTTACCTATAACGCAGTTATTACCCACCAGAGCGCTGCCTCTTATAAAGGCGCCGGGGCGCACCTCGGTATTTTCGCCTATAATGGTAGGAGCGGCTATATAAGCGTTAGGGTATATTTTAGCCGATTTAGCTATCCAGATGTTTTCCTCTTTTTCCTCGTAAATATCTTTATCAAGGGTTTCACCCAACTCTATAATAAAATTCTTTATAAAAGGGAGAACTTCCCATGGATATTCGTATTTAATAAGCAACTCCTTTGCAAGTGTATGGTTTAAATCGTAATTTTCCAAAGTTTTCATTAAAGTTTTCATAATTACACCTCTTATATAATATAAACAAATTTTAAAATAAACGCCAGTTTAATTCTATGGCTGCAGTTATTAATTATATTATAATACACATCTTCACTAAATGCAAAATTTTCCGGATAAATTAAAGAATTATTAATTATTTTAATAAGTTGTTTATACTATTTTAATCTTTTCTCTTAAGAACCTTGACTTTCATTTCTCATATTTTATAATTTAGGTAAAGAATACGGAAAATATTAAAAAGGAGGAACTTTACAAAAGTAAAGGCTACTACAATGAAAAAAATTCATTTAATTGCCCGTAACCACATGGACCCCTCTTGGCTTCGCGGTTTCTGTGACCATTTTAAAACAGAGGACGGCAATATTATAAGACCCTACAGCGACGTTGAGGAGATGCAGATCCTTGAATATATGGATTTTGCGGAAAAATACGGTGTAAAATATCAAATAGAGCAGTCGCTGGTAGTTAAAAAGTTTCTTGAAAGGAACCCCGACCAGAAGGAGCGTTTCGCTGAGCTTGTAAAGAAAGGCTATTTAGAGCTTGCAGGCGGCGGTGAAACTGTTATCGATTGCAATATGACTCAGGGTGAAAGCTGGGTAAGAAACCACCTTTACAGCCGCAAATATTATAAGGATGAATTCGGTCATACTCCAAAGTATGCCATCACACCCGATATTTTCGGTCTGCCCTCTCAGCTGCCTCAGTTCTTCCGTTCAATAGGCTACGATGCTTTAATTGTATATGACCGCGTTCTCAGAACAAATTACCCATACTGGAGAGGTCTTGACGGCACGGTTATAGTGCTTGATAATATCTGGATGAATTCCCCCCAGCCCGGGCTCAGAAGTGCCGACTGCACTAAAATTCCCGCCTGCCCCGTATGCCACGGCGAGGGCTGTGACTTCTGCGAGGGTACTGGTATTGATACAAGCTATAATATGACCCGCCCCGATAAAAAAGTGCTTCGTGAATCCTACTACGGCAATATGAGCGCAAGGGAATTCCTTGAATATTATATTGAAAACGGTGCCGATAAAGAAGATTTCTACGTACTTATAGTAACCGAGGAGCCCAGAATCGGCGAATACCTCTTCGGTGAAATCGATAAGCTAGCTCCCGAGTACGGTATAGAAATTATCTACCATACCTTTGAAGAAAACCACGATTTCTGGTGTAAGGGTCAGGTAGAGAGACTGAGAAACGGCGAATACACAGAGGACGAAATAAACCCCGCTCCCGAAGGTAACCCTGCAGGCTGCGGCTGCTACACTTCCCGAATTGAAATAAAGCAAGCTAACCGCGAGCTTGAAAATTTACTTTTGGAAGCTGAAAAGCTCTGTGTGCTTGCTAAACTAAGCGGCGGCTTTAACCCTGCCAATAAGCCTCGCCGTGATTATCCCACGAAGAAATTCCGTGAATTATGGAGCAAAATGGCATTTATTCAGTTCCACGATTGTCTCCCCGGTAGTATATGCGACGGCAGCGTAGAGGAAGTTTACCGCTATATAAGAGAGACGCGGCAGGGCGCTCTGCAGATATACCGCGATGCATCCTTAGAGCTTTTAAGAACCTTGGGTGTAAAAATCCCCGAAGGCTATAAAGCGGCAGTTTACTTCAATACAAACACCTTCGAAATCACTCACCCACGCCTTACTTTAACGGGCACTTACGAAACCAAGAGCGTTGAAGTTTACGATACCGATTTAAATAAGCTCAGCACAATGGATGCCGCCGTTACAGGTCTTCTTGTTGGCACAGGCATTAAAGTAACCGTAGAAGCTAATGTTCCCCCTATGGGCTACAAAATTTTCTTCTATAAAGTGAAGGACGAAGCCGAAGCCGTTAAAACCTCGGATACTTATAAAATTGAAAATGAGTTCTACAGCGTAACTTATAAAGAAGGCATAATAAAAGAAATATTCGATAAGCTTAATAACCGCGTTGCTTCCAAAGAAGGCACAGGTCTGGCGCTTGGTGACGATATTGGCTCACCCTGGGGCAGAGGTCAGCTTGAAACAGTAAACACAAACCTTACTTACAGTGAAGCTAAGTGTATTATTGAAGGAAACGCTCAGAAGCTTATTTTAAAGGGTAACTTCAAGAGTGAGGAAAGGCTCATTAAGAATTTTGACTACGAAACAACTATTACTCTCTACAAGAACGAGCCAGTAGTTCATTTCCACAATGAAATTGACTGGGACGGCACAAACTCCCGACTCTTCGCATCCTTCCCTGTTGAAATAGCTCACGGTGACGATATTTACTGCGACGTTCCCTTCGGTATGATGAAGAGAAATAAACCTGAAATAGTAAACTGCTTAGGCCTTACCGACGAGTGGCCCTCACTTGCTTTCGCAGGCGTTTCCGACGGCGAATATAACGTAGCGGTGCTTAAAGGCGGTCTCCCCGGCTCAAGAATTTATGAAGATAAATTACAGATAAGCCTCTTCAGAAGCTTCACAAGCGGCTATAAATACGAAAAAACAAGTGAGATCGGTAAACATAAGAGCGACTACGCCCTCACTACCTTCACGGGTAAATTCGAAGATAGCTCTATAGTAAAGATGGCAGATAAATTTAATACCCGCGGCTTTACTCTTGAATTTAAGAAGGCAGAAGGCAATGAAGTTTGCGGCGAAAAGTGCTTACTTAAGGCTTTAACTATACTTCCCGAAAATTTACGCCTGAGCGCACTTAAACTCAGTGAAGAAAGCGACGATGTTATCGTAAGATTCTACGAGGCTATGGGCAAGGAAGCAACCCTCGCTTTACCTGAAAACGCCAAGCTTATTAAGCTTGACACTCTCGAAAACGTAATTTGCGATAAAGAGATGAGCGAATATAAATTCCGCCCCTTCGAAATTGCAACGTTTAAGTTGATTCTCGGATAAAAGAAAAAACTCCACCCGATTAATTCAGTAAAGCTGTAAGATAAAGGTAGACACATGGAAAACACCATGTTGTCTACCTTTTCTTTATGCTAAAATATAGACATAGGAGGTGAAATAATGAGAAAGGGACAAAAGAAGCGGCAAT
>SVPY01000056.1 GCA_015065615.1 Oscillospiraceae bacterium
ACCTTTGCGTATGAAGAGGGCAGAAATATCCTTGAAAATGTAAGCTTTTCTGCAAAACAGGGCGAGAGTATCGCATTTGTTGGTCCTACCGGTGCGGGAAAGACCACTGTTGTAAATCTTATTTCGAGATTTTACAATGTAAATGACGGTGCAGTTTTAATTGACGGTGAGGATGTTTCCAAAGTTACTCTCAAATCCTTGCGTTCCCAGATGGGCGTTATGCTTCAGGACAGCTTCATATTCTCGGGTACCATTGCAGATAATATCAGGTATTCAAGGCTCGATGCTACCGACAGCGAGATTAAAAAAGTATGCAAGACCTTGGGAATAGACCCGATGATTAAAAAACTCGGTGGTTATAATGCTGTTATAAACGAGCGTGGTGGCGGATTGTCCCAGGGGCAGAAACAGCTTATTGCAATTGCAAGAACAATGCTTTCTGATCCTAAAATTATCATCCTTGATGAGGCTACTTCAGCTATTGATGCAAAAACCGAAAAGATGGTGCAGAACGCTATTGAGGAGCTTTTGAAGGGCAGAACTTCCTTTATCATTGCCCACAGGCTTTCCACCATCAGAAACTGCGATAAGATTATGGTAATTTCCGATAAGGGAATCAAGGAATCGGGAAATCATGAGGAACTTTTAGAGAAAAAAGGAGCTTACTATAAGCTTTATACTGCGCAGATGGCATAAAAATTTTTCTTGTCGACATATTTCGACAAATTTTGTAAAAATGTCATGCTACAATGATATTGTGATAAAACAGTCTTTATAAAAAGGCACTTGTAAAAAAATCAGGAACCTATGGAGTTAAACTCCAAGGTTACCTGATTTTTTTACCCTTCCATCTGTTTTCCGAGGAATGCTGCTGCTGCCTGAACAAGCTTTATCTGAATGTCGGTCGCAAAGGTATCTTCATTTCCCGAAATCAGCATAATACTTCCTGATACGTCACCTTCTGTAATGATGGGGAAGGATACCACCGCATAGCGCATAACCCCTTCAACAGGCTTAATTTTTGGCGACTCTGCGTCGGTGTAAGAAAGAGATTTTCTGTTTTGTGTGAGCTCTTCGAGTGCAGGTGTCACCCTGCGTTCAAGGAGTTCTTTTTTTGGCACTCCCGATACTGCAATTACGTGGTCCTGATCACAGATTACAGCGGGAAGTCCTGCAAGCTTGCTCAAAACCTCTGCATACTGACCAGCAAAACCTGCAATCTCACCGATGGGGGAGTATTTTTTGAAAATCACTTCACCCTCAACGTTGGTGTAGATTTCAAGCGGATCTCCCTCACGGATTCTTAACGTTCTGCGTATTTCTTTTGGAATAACAACCCTACCCAGATCGTCTATACGGCGTACAATTCCAGTTGCTTTCATATATACATTTCTCCTTAAATTACAAATTGTGTTGTTATTATCTGTAATTTGAGGAGTTTTATACTGATTTAAAAGTTTATTTCCCTAACATTTTTCTATATTCACCGGGTGGCATACCGGAATTCTTTTTGAAGAACGCATTGAAATAATATTCATTATTAAAATTCATTATTTCGCTGATTTGTTTCAAAGAAAGCAAATCATCTGCAAGTAATTTTTCAATTTTTGAAATGCGCCTGTTTTTAATATATTCTCCGGGGGATATTTCTTCATACCTTTGAAAAATACGTGTAAGCTGTTTGGTGCTTAAATAACAGTATTCCGATACTTCCTCCACACTCGGTGCCATTTCAATGTTGTCATCAATATACCGTTTAGCTAACGAAACAAACACATTTTCATCTTGCTTTTGTATGTTTTTCTTTTCTTCCATTCCTGATAATCTAAAAACCCAAACAAGAATTTCCAATATGTTATTTTCTATCAACATAGTAGAAATTTCATTTTTAAGTAATGACTCATTGAAGATATAATCAAGATTACCGGCAATTCTATCGGTTATTGTGCCAAAAAAGCAGGTTTGTGATTCCTCAGTATGCTTGTCAAATGTAATAGAATATTTTTGAGTATGAGGCACTGAAGCAATAACCTTGTGTCTAATTCCAGGATATATAATAAGAAAACGACCGCTTTCAAGTGTATAACAGCTTCCGTTTACCTCGTATTCCTGAAAGCCCTCGGTAATAAAGTGTATCTCAAAGCCTGTATGATAATGGGGCTTTTTTGTAACACTTTTATCGTCTCGGTCAAGCGATAGTCTTTTAAAATAACAGTTTTGCACACCAAAACGGCTCAAGCTACTCTGTAGATCTTGCTCCGGTTGTTTATAAAATATCTTCATTCTTCCACCGCCTTACATTTATATTATAACAGCACCTCTTTTAATAAACAACATAAATGTCCCAAAATTATAAAATCAAGTCTATATTCTACATTGTCTTTATTAAGTGTCGCAATTATAATTTGATTAAAAGGAGGCTGTAAAATGGAAATTCTTACAACAATGATAACACCTTATAAAGCTGATGGCAGTATTGATTTTGCTACAGCAGAAAAATATGTCGATTGGTATTATGAAAACGGACTTGACGGTATCTTTGCTGTGTGTCAATCCAGTGAGATTTTTTATTTATCTCTCGAAGAACGGGTCGAACTTAACCGTAGAGTTTATAAAAGAGCAAAAGAGCTTGATAAAAACTTTTTGGTAGTATCTTCGGGACATATTTCAGATACCTTAGAAAAACAGGTACAAGAACTTAAGGCAATATATGAATCAGGCACAGATGCGCTTATTTTAATAACAAACCGCCTTGATATCAACAATGAGGGCGATGATGTGTTTATTGCCAATGCCGAAAAACTGATTGCACTGCTACCCTCTGATGCAAAACTTGGATTATATGAATGTCCTTATCCTTATAAAAGACTTGTGACACCCAAAATTTTAGATTGGTGTCTTTCCACAGGGCGTTTTTACTATATGAAAGACACCTGCTGTGATGCACAAATGATTGCGCAAAGAACAAAGCAACTGAAAGGCAGCCATTTTAAACTTCTTAACGCCAACTGTCAAACATTACTTGAAACCATGCGAAGCGGTGCAGACGGATATTGCGGAATTATGTGCAATTTCCATCCCAACCTTTATGCATGGCTTGGCAAAAATTATAATAGTGAAAAAGCTGATTTAGTTCAGTCAATAACAGGTACTTTCGGGTTTACAGAAGTTGGTCTTCCTTACCCGTTAACAGCCAAATATCATATGAATCTTTGTGGCATAAAAACCGAGAATATCGCACGGAACAGAAAATCTGAAGAACTTACAGAATATGCCAAAAGCTGTATGAAGCAGATGAAACTTGCTACGGACCAATTAGAAAGGTGGCTAACAAAATGATAGGCCATAATTTATGGAGCTATGCTCCCTACAAACCGTTACTTCGCAATGTAGGAGATATTTATATTTGTCGTATCGCACCGAGCGAAAATACTATACACTTTGAATGGCTTGATATTGGTGCAGAAGAATATTCTGTTTTTTATCGCCCGAGAAATGTGGGAGATTTTATCTGTTACGGCAAAACCAAGAATACGGAGTTTGATATAGTAAATCTTGAAACCGATACCGACTATGAATTTTATATTGAGTCCGGCGAAAAGAAAAGTCTTATCCGCCTTGCGCGCACCGGCAAAACGGTTGGAACGGTTGTTAATTATCTTCATCCCGATGATGAAGCGTATTCTTTCTCGGGCAGATATTTGTGCTCGCCCTCGCTTGTACGTCATCCCGATGGATTTCTGTTGGCATCCATGGATCTTTTTGCCGGCAGCCATCCGCAAAATCTCACTCTTATCTTCCGCTCTGACGATAACGGAGAAACATGGCATTACGTAAGCGAGCTTATGCCCTGCTTCTGGGGTAAAATGTTTATTCATAAAGGTGAGCTTTATATGCTTTCCTGCTCCACTGAATACGGTGATCTGCTTATCGGTAAATCTATAGACGGCGGCAAAACCTTCTCGGCACCGATTTGCCTGCTTCGCGGAGCCAACGGAAAAAACGGCAGCAGCGGCGTACATAAAAACCCGCAAAATATATTCATTCATAACGGCAGGCTCTATAACACTCTGGAATGGGGCGCCTGGGCAAACAAGGAATATTGCCACGCCGCTATGGTTATGTCCTGCGATATTAACGACGATTTATTGATACCCGAAAATTGGAGCTTTACAGAGCCTAAAAAATTTAACCCAAACGAAGCACCTGAATTATCTTATTTGCCTGAATGCACAATGACCATTGAAGGCACCTTAGTAATGAGCCCTAATTCTGAACTTCTTAACGTAATGCGCTTTGGCGGCAACCGTTCTGTTATTGCATATAAGGTAAACAAAAATAACCACGAAGCTGTATTAGAATATTCACACTGCATACCATTCCCTGCGAATTTATCCAAATTTACAATAAAATATGATGAAAAATCAAATAAATATTATTCTGTTGCTTCACGTTTACACGAAAAAATTTACACCAAACGAAACCTTCTTTCATTAATGGCTTCCGAAGATTTATATAACTGGCATTTAGTTACCGATTTGCTTGATTATTCAAATTGCGATCCCGAAAAAATAGGATTCCAATACGTGGATTTCGAATTTGAAGGCGACGATATAATTTTTCTTTGCAGAACAGCAATAAATTGCGCCCGTAATTACCACGATGCAAACTATTCGACATTTCACCGTATTGAAAATTTCCGGAGATTTATATGACTATAATATTATCATATTTTAAATGTTTTCTGCTCGTCAGGACAATCAGTTTTAAGCAAGCTTTACGCCTCAAAAGGCGGCAGCTCCGCCTCATTTAATATCAATAAATCAATAGCCGGAATATGCGGCTTAATTATTCTCGGACTTTTCAGCGGATTAAGCTTTCACTTATCCACTATAATTTTCGGTATTTTTTACGGTGTATTCCTTTGCATCTCTATGCATACCGGCTTTAAAGCTCTTTCTATAGGACCTATGGCTTTAACCAGTATAATCGCTTCATTTTCCCTTATTATTCCTTTTATTTTCGGTATAACTGTGTGGAATGAAGCTTTGTCCGCCGTTTCAATTATCGGTATGATATTCTTATTTTCTTCAATAATTTTACTGAATTACAGAAAAGAAAAAGGATTTTCCTTCAAATGGGCATTTTACGCCTTTTCTACGCTGCTTGCCAACGGAATCTGCTCGTTGATTCAGAAATATCATCAGATCTACTACCCTTCTCTTTACAGAACGGAGTTTATGCTTGCGGCATTTTCCTGCGTATTCGTAATTTTCAGTATAGCCGCTCTTACAAATATTGAAATAAGGAACAGTGTAAGCATAAGCGTTTTCGGCTTGGCTTCCGGCGTTATGAACTGCGCGGCGGACTATATCGTTTTATACCTTGCCGCCACTGAAAACGCATCTGTATTATTCCCCATGGTATCCGTCTGCAAGGTGCTTGCAGTTTGGCTTTTGGGCAGGTTTATGTTTAAAGAAAAGCTTAAAATGTTGCAAATAATCGGAATCTCCGCAGGTATTCTTGCCATTATACTTTTGAATATTTAAAGATAAAAGCGAGGTGATATCCACTTCGCTTTTGCTGTATATAAGTAAAAATACAAATTTCAAGCGGGCCGTCGCGAGCGCCGACCCCTACAACAATTTTTAAATTCGTGTTACTGTTTTTTAAAATCGGGAGAACTATACCGCAAGATTTACTTTTTGAGTCTGTTGTGATATGATTATTTTAAAGCAAGAAACAAAAGAGGGGATTTTATGTACAGATACGAGATACACTGCCACACCTCGGATTGTGATAAGGTAGCAACTCTTACAGGGGCTGAGCTTGTTAAATCTTACGCCGACAGAGGCTACAGCGGTATGGTTATTACCGACCACTATTTTTCGATTTTCTTTGATTGGTTTAAGGACGAATTAAATGGAAAAAGCCACGAAAAAATTATCACGCGCTGGCTAAAGGGTTATTACTCTGCAAGAAACGAGGGCGAGAAGCTGGGCTTTACCGTTTTGCCCGGCGCTGAGGTGCGAATTGACGGCACTATAAACGATTATCTCGTATACGGTCTTGAAGAAAAAGATATTTTTTCTCTCCCCCTTCTTAACCGAATGAAGAATATAAACGAAGTTATGGATATTCTCCCCGACTACACCTTGGTGGTGCAGGCTCACCCTTTCCGCGATAATATGACGGTATGTGACCCCTCACGTTTTTTTGGAATAGAGGTATATAACGGCAGCACCGATAAATTCCGCAACCAAATGGCAAGAGCCTGGGCAGAACATTATAAAAAAGCCTTTTTTTCAGGCTCTGACTGCCACGGCGAACACGCAATAGCAAAAGGCGGCATCATTACGGGCAGAAAAATTTTTACTCCTTCGGACCTTACAAATGTTCTCAAAAGCGGCGAATATAAATTAATAGAAAACTGAAAATCAAGGCGAGAGTGATTCTCGCCTTTTTTATGCCGCGGTTTCTCTTTTTGGTTCAGGCAAAAATGAAAAAAGTGCATAAATCCTATTAAAATATTCCCTTGTTTTTATATTTGCGATAAAGTTATAATTTATAAAAGGGATTATTCTTATTTAATTTATTTTATTTTTCATATTATTTCACCGTCTATGTGGTTCCCTCCCACAGTGCCTTACAAATTGATTTTGAGCCCTACAGACAGTAAAATCCGTATATTTTATAATTAAACTAACAACTAACAAAGAGGTGATTTTTTATTATGTCATACGATCGTTTTATTAAGGCGGTTAATTTACAGCCTGTGGACAGAGTGCCTGCCAACGAGTGGCTTGATCACCCTGAATTCGTTAAAGAGCTTACGGGAATTGACCCCTACAATGCCCCAAAAGAAGCTGTAATAAAAGCTATTAAAACACTTGATCTTGACTGGTACACAACCATTCCTCAAAAAGGCAGAATCGATACGCGCTTCAATAAAGATGAAAGCAAAAAAGAAATGGGAAACGGCGCGTATATGGTAGAATGGGGATTTACAGGCTCCACCTATCACGTAGAATTCCCCTTTGAAGACGAAGAAGATATTTATAACTACAATCCTCTTGAACAAACAAGTTTTGAAGAACGCCTGAAGGGCTATGAAGCAAGAATTCAGAACATAAAAACTCAGCAGTCCTGGGTAGGAGACGCCTGCTATATTTCCGATTTATACTACACCACCTTGTTTATGTGGTTTATAACAGTTTACGGATGGGAACAGTTTTTAATGGCTGCTGCCTCCGACCCTGAGCGTTTTGAAAACTGCATTGAGTGGTATACGCAGATGAGCCTTGAATATACTACGTACTTTGCTAAAACAGATATCCCTGTTTTTTATTGTCACGATGATATTGCACTGACAAGGGGTCTTGTTTTCCCGCCTGAGTGGTACCGCAAATATTTATGGCCAAATTACGAAAGAATTTTTGAACCTTTGAAAAAAGCGGGCAAAAAGATAATTTTTGTTTCTGACGGTAACTACCTTTCACTACTTGATGACCTTGTTTCCCTCGGTATCGATGGCTTTGTAATTGACCATTTCTGCGATATCGAAAACGCATTAAAACGTTTTGGCGGCAAAAAGCTTATTTGCGGAAATGCTCACATTGATAAACTTACTTACGGTACTACTGAAGACGTAAGAAAAGAAGTAAAAAGATGTATGGAGTATGGCCACAAATACCCCGGCTACGTAATGAAAGTAACAGGCGACCTGCCCCACAATATTCCTCTTGATAATATAAAAGCGTATTTTTACTATTGCCGGGAATACGGCAGACTCAAATAAGTATGGGAGGTATATTTTATGACTGATTTTAACCGTGAAATACCTTTAAACCCCATTTTCAGGCAGTCTGAAACTGTTTCCAAGCATATTTATACCTTTAATCTTGAAAAATACCAAAGCGCAGGTGAACGCCTTGCGGCTGTCTCAATTCAGGGACTTGTAAACAGAAAAGCTCCCGAACTTTTCATTTTAAACGAAAACATCGAGTGGTGCCTTGAATATTACCTCGAGAAAAACTATATCCAAAGCATAACGGAAATTTCTGATTTAGAGAAGCTTTTCGAAAGATATTCAGCATTTTTAAAGGGTGCGGTAGTTTTAGATCCCGAAAAAGATTTCACAGTAAACACCGCCACCAATATAGCAGGCAGCGAATGCCGAGTTATTATTTCACCTGATATGATAGATCTCGTTAAAAGATACGGAATCACAGATATCAAGGATATACGCGGCTTTAATTTTAAAAACGCAGCAGAAGCCTACAAATGGGAAAAGGGAACTTACCTTAAAAACCAGAGTAAGGACGCCCTTTGCTGCCTTTACTACAGCCGCTTTACCGACCCTGCAAGGGACTACGTAATTGAATTCAATATCCATTCTTTCTGGGTACCCGGAGAGCAGGATGATGATTACGACCCCGAAATGGAAGTACTGGTAACCGAAACCTTAAAGGAAACTCCCGTAAACATCCCCGTTTACGGCTTCTGGCAGCACGGCGAAAGAGGCTTATGCGAATTTCCCGGTGTTCGCCTGGGCGGTTACTACGGCAAATTTACCGCGGTCAACGACCACGTGGGCAACTACAGCTTCCATTCAGGCGTACCTGCCGACGTAAGTAATCTTAAGCAGAGTAAAATCAGAAATAAAAAAGAAAAGGTGAAATACGACCCCGAAAAGAAATACGTAGCACTTATTATGATCGAAAGCGGCGATGCCCCTGTTTATTTTCAAGGTCTTTTTCACAGGTATCAATGGTGGGATAAGCTTCACGGCACCTTCCCCATAAGCTATGGCATTACTCCGTCTTTAAGATATCTGGCTCCGGGTATACTTCAGAACCTGTATGAAACCATGACTGAAGAGGACTTTTTCTTCTGCTCAATTTCAGGCATAGGTTATTGTTATCCTTTAGAAGGTTTTGCCTCAAAATGTGAAAATCCCGACAGTGTGCTAAGCGAATATTTTGAAAGAACCGTAAAAGAACTAAGCAAAATGGACATTGATATGTTGGGGCTTTATTCACACCCGTGGTCTCCTTGGAAAATAAAGATGA
>SVPY01000014.1 GCA_015065615.1 Oscillospiraceae bacterium
TAATATGAAGGCAAGCAAGGAGGAATTTTTCCGCGTTTTAAAAGAAGAGGCTGAAAAGGAATTCGACCCCATGGATTTAGTATATAAGGGCGAAGTTCCCCTTTTTGAAAAATACGATGAATTTTTACCCGAGGAGCTTGTTAAAAAAGGCTTTGCCTACGGAATTTTAGGCATCGATGAAATGAAAAACAGAATAAAAGAGTGGTAAAAATTTTCTGTTTATAATTATTTTGACTGTTTTATAAAAAATTTCCCATTAGCCTGAATTTTGGAAGGTGTTATTATGTACAGAGAACTGCTTGAAAAATTTACGGCAGGAAGCCGTTGGGCAAAGGTACAAGAGCTTTGCTCTGAGGAAGAAATACAGAAAGCCGAAAAATACGTAGGCTTCAAATTCCCCCAAGAGCTCAAAGCATTACTGAGTGAAACAAACGGCGACCATTGGTTTTTGCTTTCGGCAGAAGAAATTATTGACCTCGTAAAAGGAAACAGAGAGATTATTCCCGAATATCTTGACCCAGATGAATTTGAAGAAAAGGTCAACCGCTTTATTTTCTTTGCCACCAACGGCTGCGGTGATTATTATTGCTACCGCGTTCTTGAAAACGGCGAAACAGATTCCTCTGCAATTTACATCTGGGAGCACGAATGCTTTGAAATCCGCAAGGTTGCAGAGAATATGACGGATTTGATAACCAAGTATTATAACGATGAAGTGTAATTCTTGAAAATTAATTTTGCTGTGAAAAAAGGTAAACTTGAATTTTGGAGCTGTCCATGACTTTACTTGCCCGTCAAGTGGAAAGAACTATATGTTATTCCCGATTAGCACTAATTAAACAAATTCCGATTTATCAAATAAAAAGACCAGGTACCTTAAAAGTACTTGGTCTTTCGTTTTATTTAGTTTAGTTTAGTTTAGTTTAGCTTAGTTTAAATTCTGCCGTAAATTTCTACGTCTCCGATTCTGACTATTCCGTCCTCGCCGCCTTCAAGAACGCTAAGCTTAATAAATTTCGCTTCTTTATCCAAAAATTCGCAGTCAATAATATTTGAAGTATCGCTGTCGCGTGAATCAATAAGCTCATAGTTTACGCCGTCAAGGCTGCAGCTAATTGTGAAAGCCTTATTATTGCGGGATTTATCCTCGTCGTTTACGCCTGCATTTTTAATTACGTAGCGGTTAATGGTGTAAACTCTGCCAAGGTCGATGATGAAATCCTGGGCGCCTGCTTCTTTAGCTTCCCACATATTTTTGCCGTAGGGGCTGCCGTTTAAGATAACCGATGCATCCTCGCCCTTATTGGTTGCCTTAGCATCGGGGGAGAGAGCAAGGTTAAATGCAAGACCGTTTGCCTCGTTATAGAGGGCAAAGAAGTGGTCACCACGAAGAATTTCAACCTTACCGGGCTGCATCTCGTTAAGAATATCTACGAGAGCCTTCATATTCTGGGGAGTGAGAGACCATGTAACGCCCTGAGTAGCAAAGAACATAGGCTTACTTCCGTCAAATGCCATAATCTTATCTTTAATCATAGCCACAATATCTTCAATTTTTTCAGCGTAGGCGGGGCGGTTGGGGATAAACGCCATACGGTCTCTCTCTGTGTATACGGGAACCTCGCAGGGCTTCTGGAACCAGTCCTCGGTGGTTACTCCGTAAAGACCTCTTGCATAGTGGGCGTAGCAGTAGCGGTGCATTCCGTTAAGCTTATCCCACGCAGTTACAACTCTTATACCGTTCTTAATAAAGTAGCGGTTACTAAGCTGCATATATTTATCCATATGCCACTTCTCGCTCATATTCAGTACGTTATTGTGCTCGTCGAAAAGAAGGGCATAGCCAAGACCTGAAGGGCCTGAACAGAAGCAGTCGTTTTCGCTTGCGGTATCGTAGAAGTAGTTAAGAAGACCGGGGCCGATGTCCACAAGACCGGGGCTTACAGTCCAGTTAAGGGGCACGCTGCCTCTGCCTTCGTTTATCCACAATTCGCTCATTCTGTGCTGGCAGTACTGAACGTTATCGCCGTCAGAAAGGAATATGGCAAGGTAAATCTTATTTTCAAGCTTAGGCTTCTTGGGTACTGCAGGAATGTGCATAATATGCTCAAATGAAGCGTAAACTGTGCTGTTATCGTAGAAATCAGAAGGAATAGTGGAAACGCCGTGCTTTGTGCCTGCGCCAATACCCGATCTCTCCTCGGGCCACCAACCTAAAATAATGCTGTGACCTGAAGGTAAGTGCTTTAAAAATTTATGAAGGATAACTTCTTCCTCTTCAATTCTTGCATCCAGCCATACTATAGCGCCGCCTACCGCAGCCGCCATATCGCGTACGAAGGAAGTGTGAATCATAGGAGAGAGGCTGAAGAAAATTCTCTTACTGCACTTATCAAAATAATTATCGTAAAGGTAATTGTAAATATCCTTATGGTCGCGGAATTTAAGGGAAGTTAAATCCTCAGTAACGGGCAGTTCGATTCCGTGTTCTTTCATAAGCTCATAAAGTCTTACGTCCACAGGAATAGCATCGCTGAAGTTAGCAACAGAGGCTGCTAAGTTTGCATAGTGAGGGTTTCTGCCAGCGTAAAGTACCACGCCCTTAATAGCATCCTGGTACTTCTTAATAAGTTCAAAGGGAGAATCAATGAGGTTTGTTTTTATGCCGAGTCTCTGGGGCCATGTGTAAGTACCTTCAATAAGAGCATTGGAGCTGAAAAGTATAATTTTCGGCTTAACCTTATTTACCTGACCCTGAAGCGCGGTAAGGGCAATTTTTACGTTATTTGAGTAAATTTCCAGATTCAATGCGTCAAGCTCGCCTTCAATTTTCGCAAATGAGGGAATAGCCTGCCATTCGGGCCAGTAAAGACCTTCCGCGGGAGTTTTGTAGTTTTCATAGTCGTGATTGCGGTTTTTAAGTAAGTTCATTTCCTTTTCCTCCTTAATAGAGTTTAAATCTAAAATGATTTTATCATTATAAATTAATAGTTACAATGCACTAATTTAATATGATGGTTGCATAATTTTCATTTTTATACCGCTAAAAAAATAAATTTTAAAATATGAAATTTATATGCTGTTTTGATGCTGTTTGGATGTATGTGTATGCTAACATATAGAAAAAGAAAGGAAGCCGAAAGGCTAAGGTGAAAAAAATGAGAAAGATTACCGCGCTTATTTTATCAGTTCTTTTAATTTCAGGTTTGTTTTTAACTGCCTGCCAGAACGGAGCCATTATAAATTCGGAGAATAACTCTGTCAGCGAATCCGTAAGCGAAGCCGATAATAAGGCAGAAAGCGAAAAGGAAACCGAAATAAAAGAAACAAGCGAAAAAACCGAAACCGAGGAAAATAAAGAGGAATCTGTAGCATCCGATGAAACAGAAGAAAAGGAAGAGGCTGCAGAAACCCGGACCGAAGAAGCTAATGAAAAAACCGAAACGAAAGATCTATCCTCCGACGTTACCGCGGATGTTTACCTGAAAGTAACAAATCCCGAGGTTTTACAGGTTCAGGTAGACGAAAACGGTGTAGGTTATCACAACGTACCGACAATCACCTCCGATATGGTGGAATTTAAAAATATCGGTGATACCTTCAAAGGCTGGGTGAAAATCGAATACGATGAAGAAAACAAATCAATTCACGGTTACGAAGGTATATATTTTACTTTAAATTCTGTAGAGCTTTACGAAAGCGTTAATGACGCGGAGCTTGACCCAAACGGTAAATTGCTCTACGAGAGCTATTTTGATGAAAATAATATGTTTATCCTTTGCGACGTAACTGCAAAATATATAGCTCCCGAAGGCGGCGAGAAGAAAATAATCTGCAGCGTTACAGAGCTTGAAGGCGCCCATCTTGAAGAAATAAATAAAGAAACCGAAACCGGAATGATGATTCCTCTCGTTGCTTATTGCAGTGACCTTCCCAAAGGCGACAGCGAGTTGCTTTTAAATTCCAATCAGGGCTTCAGATTCCAGATTAACGACGGCGAAAGCATCACGTTTCAGATCGGCATTATTGCAAACAGAGCTTACGTAGAGAGTAAGAACGTATTTTTAAGCGTTAACTACGTATTCCCAACGCTTGTAGAGGATTTCAGACATAAGTATTTCGTTATTTTCCCCGAGGAATAAAAGAAAAAGGAGAGCTTTAAGTTCTCCTTTTTCTTTGCGCAAATTATAAATTAAAAGATTTTTATTATTGAACGAAAAATTGTTTTGGGAAAAATTAAATTATTAACTATTTAGATGCCTTTTTGATACTTTTTTGTGTTATAATTTAAGAAAATAAAGGGAAAGTGAAAAAAGATATGAAAAAAGGTAGATTAAAAATAGTTTTAATTATAATTTTAATAGTTTTGTTACTGCCCGTTGTGGTTTTATTGAGCCTTAATTCAGTTGTGGTAAACGGTCAGGCTTCAAAAATAATCAGCCCCGAAGAAGCTTATAAAATGGAAAACGCAGACTGTATTTTGGTTCTCGGCTGCGGTGTAAAAGATAATGGCGTGCCCAGCGATATGCTCCGCGACAGATTAATCAGAAGCGTAGACCTTTATAAAAATAACGCCGCGCCAAAGCTTTTAATGAGCGGCGACCACGGGAAAACCGACTATAACGAAGTAGGAACTATGAAAAATTTCGCCATAGATTCGGGAATTGATTCCGAGGATATTTTTATGGATCACGCAGGCTTTTCCACCTACGAAAGTATATACAGAGCAAAGGAAATTTTCGGCGCCGAGAAAATAATAATAGTTTCTCAGGAATATCATCTTTATAGAGCCTTACATATTGCCGAAAGCTTTGGTCTCGAAGCTTTTGGAGTTGCGGCGGATTACCACACTTACGGCGGACAAGCCTATAGAGAAGTAAGGGAAATTTTAGCAAGAGCTAAGGATTTTGCTACTTCTGTTTTCAAGCCGAAACCAACTTATCTTGGTGAATTTATTTCCATAAAAGGTGACGGAAATTTAACTAATGATTATTAAATTATGCAGTTTTTATGCTGTTTGGATGCCGTTTGGATGCTGTTTGGATGAAACGGTATGATAAAATTAAAACACGAACCGAAAAAGAGGTATAAAAATATGAAAAGAAAATTATTGTTGGTTTTAAGTTTGGTTCTTGTTTTCGCTTTAATTCTCACAGCCTGCCAGGGTGGCACTGAAGAAACTGCAAATACTTCGGTAAGTAATGCGGAAAGCGAAACTGAGAGCAAAACCGAAAACAAAGAAGAAATTAAACAGGAAGAAAAAGAAGAGGTGAAAGATGAAACTTCTGAATTACCCCCTGAATCCGAAACTGATGTGGAGGAAGTAACCGAGGAGGAAATAAATAAGGAAGTGGACTACAAAAACACAGTTTTTAAACGTAGTGAAAATTATGACCAGAATAAGCTTTATGTAAAAACTTCCGATGAAATTATGTTTAAGGGTATAGGTGAAACCTTTGAAGGCTGGATAAAAATATCAGACGGTGAATATGAGAACGTAAGAGGTACCGAAGGAGTTTACTATACCCTTAACAGTGTTAAAGTTTATGACAGCATAAACGATGCTGAGCTTGACCCCAAGGGTACAATTGCATTGGAATCAAAAGAAGTTCTTGATAACAACACTTTTATTCTTTGTGATTTTACCGCTTACTACGAAAAGCCTGAAAACGGAAACGATACGGTAAGAGGTTCCGCTGACCAGTTTATTCCCGAGTTTTTACTTGAAAAGAGCGAGGATAAAACCCTTTACGAGCAGGAAACAGAACTTGAAAACTTCATTCCCTATATTGTTTACTGTAGTAATATGCCCAAAGGCGACGATCAGGAGCTTTTAAATTCCAATCAGGGTTTCAGGTACGTAATTAACGACGGCGAATCCTTCAATTTCCAAGTAGGCCTTGTAGCAGGCGAAAAGTTTACCAAGGATAATAACGTTTACTTAATGGTAAATTACGTTCCGGGCGGATACCTTGAAGATTATACTTATAAATTCTTTACTCTTTATCCTGAAAATTAAAAGAAAAATCCCAGCCGAAAAGGTTGGGATTCTTTTATTTATATCAGATGTTTAAGTGTAAGCTCAATTCGTGAATCAATAGAAACTTTACCAACACCGAAAATGCTTGTATCAAGAAGTCCGTGTGTAGCATCAATCCACTTTTTGTCTATTGAATTAATACCGTTTCTCATACCTAAAACAGAGCCTACGGTAGCGCCGTTACAGTCGGTATCGAAGCCTGTTTCTACAGCCATACAAATGCTCTTGCCAAAGTTACCTTCACCGTAAAGAAGCGCCGCAGCTACTATCTCGGCGTTTGAAATAGTGTGGCACCAATGGTGCTGATCAAATTCATCCCAGCGTGTGTGAATGCCTTTGAAGCAATCATCTTTTGCTTTGCCATCCTTATATTCTTTAATTATATTTGCTATAGCTTCATAAAGGCGGCTGCATTCGGGAATTTCATTAATACCCGCTTCAATTATTTCGATAATATCGTCGGTTACTGCTGCTTTAGCAATCATAGCGGCAGCAAACATTTCACCGTAAATACCGTTCTTTACGTGGGAAATTGAAGCGTCGCGCCAAGCCATATCGGCAGCTTTTTCGGGGTCACCGGGGTTAATATAACCAAAGTAATCGCCTCTTATCTGGGCGCCGATCCATTCACGGTAGGGGTTTTTGTATGATGCGGATTCAGGAGGAATAAAGCCTTCTACAAAATTTTTGAAAGCTACACGCTCTGCGGTGCAGTAGGCGTTTTTAGGCTGCATATCCATCCAGAATCGGGAAACGTCGTAAGGAGTGAAATTTTTGCCGAACTTCTCAATAAGAAGCTGGTAAAGCACGGTGTAATTGGTGTCGTCATCCACAGGCATACAGGTGGAAATATCGCTGAAGCAGGGGTTATTGGCAGAATAATTATACTTAGCGCTTATTTCCTCAGTAATATCGGCGGATTTAATATACCTATACATAGGGAAGTTGTTTGTCTCCTTAAGGAAGGGGTGAAGCCAGTCGGTTCTTTTACCTTCCACAGGTTTACCTAAAAGGCAGCCGCATATTCTGCCGTACCAGGCGCCTTCTATTTTTTCTCTTATATTTTCTTTGCAGTAGGGCACAGCTTCGTGAGATACGTTTGCTCTTAACTTTTTGATTTCATTCAAATTATTAGGCTCAGAATATTTATAATCCTTCCTGAGCTTAGAATTTAAAATAATATCGAATATTACGTCGGAAATATCTGCTTTATACTTGCTTTTTGGCATTTTGCTTACAGTAAGGAATAATTCCTTATATTCCTCGATATCAAGACCTTCTTCTAAGCACTGCCTGTATTCCACGTCCAGCTGCTCTGAATAAAGCTCCCACACGAATAATTCGCTATATGCCGGTGTTAAACTTTTGTTGCCCATTAATTCTTCCTCCTGTCGTTTACTGCTGTCAAAAAGCAGGCGATCGGCTGAAACATTAAAGAAAACAGAAAGTTTAATTAAATTTTCAATATCAGGGTTGCTTTCACCTGACTCCCATTTTTGCACCGATTGCGGAGTGACGTTAAGTTTTTCGGAAAGCTTACTCTGTGAAATACCCGCTTCTTTTCTGAGTTTCCTTAAATTTTCTTTAAATCCCATAAATTCACCTGCTTTAAAGTTTTTTTAATTATAACATTTGAAAATATATGATTCAATAGATAAAGTAATGTAAATTTTACAACTGATGGTTGTAGCTTTAAATATGCAGAATTTTATATCGGGAAAATGTATTAAAAATTCACATTTTATATTGACTTTATAATTAAAAAAACGCTATGCTCAAATAAAATTATAAGTAAAATACAGAAAATTCTGAATATCATATATAAATCAAACTGTTGCGAATATTCATATAGGAGGAAATATTCATATAGGAGGAAATATGGCGGTAAAAATTCTGGCTTTAGGTCACGGTGTAACAAAAAACTGGCACTAAAAAACACCTGATTCAATAGTATAAATCAGGTGTTTAGTTACTTAAATAAGTTCTTTTTTAGCTTTTGCGGGGATGTAGGATAAAATAAGATGTCTTAAATCTGCAAAATTTTCTTTCGCGATAGCTTCCTTCATTTTGTTTATAATTATATCCTTGCCCTTTGCCCAGTTAAGGTTACTGTCTGCCTTATTTAAAAGAGTAATTATTTTTTCGCTTTCTTCCAAGTAAAGCTTTTTAATTTCATCCTTAACTTTTGCAACTGCTGAAATAGCCTTTACCTCGCCCTCGAAAATAAATACCTTAAGCATAAAAGCAGGTAAATTTGCGTTTGCAGTACCTCCCTCAAAAGTGATAACGGATTCAACTTCGTATGGCTCGCGGTTAACTACGTATACATAAGTTTTATTTTCGCTTTTAATATACTTATATCTTGAAACTATGGGACCAAAGGTACTTGAAACGTCATCAAATTTCACTGCAGGGAGTTTTCTGTACTCCTTGGCAATTTCCCTCTGAATATCGGTATGGACTCTATCTAAATAAAGTCCCCCCGAAGTCATTGAGAGGGAATCGTGCAGGGCTAAATCAAGAGTTAATTCCTCGGCAAAATATTTGGGAGCAGGGTAGGGGGAAGCAATACGAAGCTGAGATTTAAAGAAAAACTTATTATCGGGGTCATCGTCGTAGCTTGAATTTTCTTTTGAAATAAATTCGGGTTTATAGTCGCTAAGTGAATTAATAAACTCTATATTATCTTTATCTTTCTCTGTTACCGCATATTTTTTATGGTTGCCCCAAAGCTCTACCCAGCAGTCAAAATGGAAGCCTGCGGTGTTTTTTAGGTTTCTTAAAGTGCTGTGGACCTCACTGTCAAGATAAAAGAAGTCGTTATTACTATGGCTTTTTTCCAGGTCGAGAATACCGTGTGAACGCTCACGGGCACAGTCGTGCTCAACTGCAATCTCGATATTCTCATCGTTTTCAAATAGTTTTAAATCAAGACCGCCCATTCTGTATACTTCAAGATTAGAGTACCTGTTACCAAACTGAGCTTCTTCACTTTGAAAATGGCTGTAAAGTCCCTTTCCCGGCATCAGCCCGTAGAAGGACATCTCATTCCAAATAGTTAAAGTGAATTTAAGGTCACTTCTGTGTTTAATTATGGTATCCCTTATTTTTAAAATAAATTCGTGTATTTTCCTGCATCTGAAACTGACGAATTTATTTCTTATTTCTTCGTTACTTTCAATAAGCTTATAGCGCTTTTTAAATCTTTCGGGGTCGGGGGTGCTAAAGCCTGAATCTAAATTTTCTTCACTTTCAAAAAGCTTAAAGGAATAATCGTCATAACCACCAAGCAGTGAAGCGTACCAAAGGAAAGTTGCGTGCCAAAAGTTCACCTGAATGCCGTCAAAACTTTTATGGTGACAGTATTTTGCGGCAACCTCGTCAAAATAATTAAGTACCTGACGCTGAACTTCAGGGTGCAAAGGGTTAAATATAGGAATTCTTATACCTGAAGGTGCAGGCTCGCCGTAGGCTACATAGTCGATATTATCAAAACCATCCAGTAAACCGTTTTCGTGGCACTCAACCCATCTTCTGAAATTCAGGGCGTGGTAAATTCTTGTCCAGTCGTTAGTGGATTTCTGAATATTACCTTCAAAGTCAATATTATTTATGGTGCCGCCGCCTTTTACTACGCTGTTAAGATCTGTATTCTGCAAAGCCATCAGGTTACCAAGCCTTAATAAGGTCATCGAGCCTGTAAAATGCAGGTTTTCTTTATCAAATTTAGTTAAAAGTTCTTCTAACCAATCGTTATAATCGAAAGTTACCCGACCGTAATTGGTTCTATCCTCAGTAGTTACTCCGTTAAATCGGTGGTGAGGCTGGGTTTTAACAGGGATAATAGGGCCGTGGTACCAGTTTATAGGATAAATAAATTTATTAAGACCTGCAGATTTCATATATTCAATTTTACGGTCAATCCAAGGTGAAAACTCAAAAGTACCCATATCGCCGCCAATACCGCAGGGGTCTTCGTACTGAATACCAAAGGTACGCTTGTTCTCTTTATAGCATTCCTCATCCATTAGGTTTTCGGGCAATTTTTCAAGCTCGTAAACCTCTATTTTGCTTACTGCCGCAGGCTCCTCATCAGGAATACTGTAGGAAGTAAACACAATGCTATCGTCAGTCCAGCGAGGCCAATATAAAAGATAAAGCTTTTCCATTTTGTAGCTTAAAGGGTAGTTGTATCCTGTCATTAAGCTTGTGGTGCTATCGAAATTAGTGCCGTTCTGAATGCACATAAATCTAATTTTATCATCGGGATAAGTAATTACCATTAAATGGGGTTTCTGCTTGTTTTCAAGCTGAAAGCGATAACCGAATCTTGAGCCTTTTACATTTGCCGCTTCACGGTAAGCACCGAATTCGGTTTCAACTAAAATACTTTCGCCAATTTCAAAATAGTTTTCGCCAAAGTCTTTAGTGCAGTCAATATCGGCTATAAGCTTTTTATTGATTTCTGCCCATATAGTGTTCTTCATAAAATTCATCCTTTCTGTGTATAAAATTCACATTTTATATTGACTTTAAAATTAAAAAAAGCTATTCTTAGGTAAAAGTATAAGTAATATACATAAAAAGCGAAATAGCAGATATACATTAAACTGTTGCGAATATTCATATAGGAGGTAATATGGCGGTAAAAATTCTGGCTTTAGGTCACGGTGTAACAAAAAACTGGCACAATAAAAAAGTGAGCCTTGTTAACAGCTGGCACTTTGCCAATAACAGCGAAGGCTTTATTGATTATAACGGTAAGAAAATAAGAGTAGAAAAAGGCGACGTGTATATACTTCCCTATACTGTGGACTATAAGTTAAGCCAAAGCGAAAAGCTATATAACCATAGTTACCTTTGCTTTATAGATTTAAACTCCATGTGCTTCAACGAGATTGTTATAATAAAAAAAGATGATAGCCTTCTATATAAAACCGCACTATATATAAAAGAACTTATTGAAAGTATTTCGCCTTTGCATCATGAAGGCTTTTATGCCCTTATGGATTTTACTGATAATTTGCCTGAAATAAAGCTTATTGAAAATCTTATCGAATATTTTATTTTAAATATATTTATTAATGATAAAAGGATAAAAGATAAAGCTGTAAGTGAGGCACTTTTATACATCCATAAACATTATACCGAGAAAATAACAATCGATGATGTTGCTTCAAGGGTATTCTTAAATAAGAATTATTTCATAAAAAAATTCAGAGATATAATAGGAATGACTCCATACGAATATATCACCGAGCTCAGAATAGGCACGGTAAAAACATTAAGCCAAAGCGGACTAAGTGTTATAGAAGCTTCCGAAAGAGCGGGGTTTTCCACCACAGCATCTTACTACAGGGCAGTTAAAAATTCAAAAGGCTAAAATCTGTCTATATATTATATAGTTTTTGTCTTGCAATATATTTTTAAACCAATTAAAATAAATATATAAACCTAAGGAGGTAAAATATATGCTAACTCTTATGAATTCATCCAATATTTATATTTCTCAGGCTTATGGTGACGATGGTTACAGCGGCACAAGCCCTGTGGCATCAGATGGCGGATTTGGCCCTCTGAGAACTTTTAATCAAGCTTTTTATAGGATAAACTCTCTGCGCGCCAGCGGCTTTAATCAGCCTCTTTCAATTAAAGTGATTGGTGATTATTGCCTTGAAAATACCGTACGGTTTGGTATTGATAAAAGTGACAATGATTATTTACCTGAGCACAATTTGGGCAATATTACTCTTGAAAGCTATGGCGACGAAAAAGCAAGGCTCATAGGCGGTAAAATTTTAAAAGGATTTAAGAAGGATAATTTTAACGGAACGGACTGTATTTCTCTTTATATTCCCGAAGTAAAAGAAAAAAAGTGGCTTTTTACTGACCTTTACGTAAACGGAAAGAGGGCAAATAGTACCCGTTACCCCAAAAACGGAACTTTAGAAGCAATAACAACTGAAAATTCCGGTAAAAAAGAGAATTTTGATCAAGAACTTTTTGACGGCTCCAAGTGGTTTATTGCAAAGAAGGAAGATTTAGAGAACATCAAGGGTATTGAGCACAGTATTGTTTCCTTCTATCATTACTGGATAGACGAGCATTCACCCGTAGAAAGTTACGACAGAGAGACGGGTAAGCTTACTTTAGAGTATACTTCACGCTTCAAGCTTACTGTAAATTACGACGAAGACCTTAGCTCCGATTTACACTACTATCTTGAAAACGTAGGCGAGACCTTCAGCGATGAAAACGAGTGGTTCTTAGACGTTGAGGAAGGTATGCTCTACTATGTTCCTGAAGAAGGCGCAGATATCGATAAGCTTGAAATTATAGCTCCTACTTTAGAAAGACTTATAGAAGTTAAGGGTTGCCCCGAGCACAGATTATGCGGTGTAAGAATCAGAAATATCGACCTTATTGCTTCAAGAGGCGACTACGTAAGTAAGGTAAGCACCGCTATGAAAGAAGAGGGCAAATTTGCCTCCGATGCTCAGTCCGTACACGGCGGCCACGGCGCTATTCTTTTTGAGCAGGCAGAGTGCAGTGGTATTTACGGCTGTAATATAAGCTGTATGGGTGTGCATGCTATAGAAATTAACTACGGCTCAGAAAATATCCATGTAGAAAACTGCAATATAGAAAATATAGGTGCAGGCGGCGTTAAAATATACGGTAACGATGTAAACGAGCCCATAGAAAATAAAACTTCTAACTGTGTAATTAAAAAGAATTTAATTAAAAACTGCGGTAAGCGCTATGCAGCAGGTTGCGGTGTGCTTATTAATCATTCTTCCAATAACGAAGTAAGTGATAACGAAATATGTTACCTCGATTACACAGGTATCTCCGTTGGCTGGAGATGGGGCTACCATCTTTCCAATACTTACGGAAATATTATTAAAAATAACCACATTCACCACCTAGGTATGGGCAGGCTTTCCGACATGGGCGGCGTTTACCTTTTAGGCTGCCAGAAAGGTACAGTGGTTGAGGGTAACCATATTCACGACGTTATCAGTACTCATTACGGCGGCTGGGGACTTTATACCGATGAAGGCAGCAGCTACATCACTTTGGAAAATAACGTGGTTTACCGCTGCAAGAATAACTGTTACCACCAGCATTTCGGCAGCTACAATACAGTAAGAAACAACGTTTTCGCTTTCTCAGGCGAAGCTTTAGTTAGAGTAAGCCGCAATGAAAGTCATGTGGGTATTCTTTTAGAGAATAATACCTACATTACGGACGGTAACTACGTTTATGATTGCTGGGTGACTTGTCCTCCTACTTGCCTTCTTGCCAATAACAATAAGGTATGGGACTTAAACGGCGAAGTTAAAATGTTCAAAAACGGTTACGATTTAAATAAATGGCAGACCGTAGCCAATAAAGACGAAGGCACAGTTATCGAGAAACCTAAATATATTTTAATCGATAAAGAAAAACGTGAGATAAAAGTATTGAAGTAAACGTAATTATTAAAATTATTCATATAAAGAGGCGTTAATATGTGTAAAAAAGATTTCCTTCAGAAAATTGCATCAGTTAAAATCGGAGGTGAATATTACCCCATAGGCGCAAAGGGGTTAACAGTCGGAAATATAAAAATAAGCGTAGAGTTCGAGAATAAAGCCGAGGATTTATACTCATGGGTAATAAACGTATTAAATGATTCCGAAGAAAATTCACCCAGGATCACCGAGCTTATGGGTATGGATTTGGATTTAGCCGTTACGGATGAAGTAAAGTTTAATACCTTAAGAGGTGACGACTGTACGATTTATTCCTTCTATCCCGAAACTTTTGAGCTTAATGACGGTACAAGCGTTGAAAGAGCGCCCTTTGGCGCCCGTCCTTCCAATACAAGCGCCTTCCCTTATTTCGATATTGTGGATTCAAAAGGAGAGGGTTTGGTTTGCGGTATCGGCTGGTCGGGTCAGTGGAAGTTAAGCGTTACAAGAAACGCTGATTCAGTTAATATTAAAACAGGTTTTCAGGATTGTGATTTTTATCTTTTACCCGGTGAAAAAGTTCGCTCCGTCCGTGCTCTCGTTTACATCGGTAAGGGCGGCGTAAATAAACTTCGCCAGAACTTTGTTAAACTCCATAGAGAATTTTATAGTTTCGCAGAGCCTGACAAGGCATTTTTCCCCGTTAGTGCTTCTTGTTTCGATAGATATTATTGGGGTAATCTGCCGCAAATTAACGAAACCGTATTTTTTGAAACAGAAGGCGCACAGCTTGCCATTATAGAAAATGCGGCAAAATGCGAGTACGTTAACAGTTTCTGGCTGGATGCCTGCTGGTTCGAAGGCGCATTCAGAACGGGCGTAGGTAACTATAAATACGCAAAGGGCTTTAAAAACGGTCTTAAAGCCTTGGGCGACCTATCGCATAAGAACAATATGAAGTTTATTCTGTGGTTTGAGCCAGCTCGTGCTATGCCAGGTACAGACGTTTACGAGAAATTTAAAGATGATAAGCGCAAAATTATAAGCCTCCCCAATGCTCAAAGACGCTTGGTAAACCTTGGCGACGAGGAAGTTTTAAATTATCAGTTAGAAAATATTTCTAAAATAATCAAAGATAACGGCGTTGATATTTACCGCCAGGATTTTAATATAGACCCATATTCTTATTTACGCTCAATAGAAGAGGAAGATAGAGTCGGTATAGCTCAAATAAGGTTTACAGAGGGTATCTACAAGCTTTGGGATGGCTTAAAGGAAAGATTCCCCGGTTTATTTATAGATAACTGCGCTTCAGGCGGCAGACTTATTGATGTAGAAACAAATATGCGCGCAATTCCTTTATGGCAGAGCGATATGAGCTGCAGACCTTCTCCTTTAGCTACTCAGAACGAGAATATTTGCCTTTCAAGATATATTCCCTATCATCAGGGCGGCACCTTCGATTATACAGCATATTTTATGCGTTCCGCAGTTACTACGGGCGTTGCCTGCGCCTTCGGTTTCCTTTCTGGAATTATCGATAGTCAGGAGGAAAAGAACTCAATGGAAGCAATTTCAAACGAAGCTTTTAAAGCATCGGAGGTTGTTAATTTCGGCGTATCCGACGTGGAAACAATCAAAAAGTCTATGAAGGAAGCTTTATCCCTTCGTGAATATTGGCTTGGTGACTTCACTGCAATTACTCCTCCTTCCGACAGTAAAGAGGATATCGTGGCTTACGCTTTAAAAATAAGGGAAGAAAACAAAGCCGTGGCGGTAGTATTAAGGCGTGAAGATGCCCCCGATAACTTTATTTTAAATCTCCCTGATATAGATATTGATAAAGAATATAAATTAACATTCTCTGATGAGGATTTTGTAAGAGAGGAAGCTAAAATTAAAGGTGCTGAACTTACTAAAGGCTTAAAAGTTAAATTTACAAAAGCCCCCGCAAGCTTACTTCTTTTCTATAACGAGATTTAACAAAATAGTTTAAAAGACGCACAGAAAAAACTGTGCGCCTTTTTTTAATACAAACAAATTTTCGAATTTCTATTTACATTAAGGAGAATATAAAGTAAAATTATATTGGTAAATTTTTCGCTAAGAATTAAATATATAAAAAGGCTAATATTTGGCTATATTTTGTTAAGTTTTGTCTTGCTTAGTTTTAAAATAATCTATATAATTAAGTAAAAAGACAGGAGGGTCAATATGCTTACACAAAATAATTCTTCAACTATTTACGTTTCACAGGAATATGGCGACGATAATTATACGGGCACAAGTGCAAAAGCGGGCGAATACGGCGCAGGTCCTTTCAGGACTTTGGAAAGGGCGATGTACGTAATTCTCTGTATGCGCGCTTCAGGTCTCAGGCATAATATAAGCATTAAAATTATCGGCGATTATTGTATGAACAACACCCTTAAATTCGGCTTCAGCGAAAACACCTGCTATCTTTTCGGCGGCCACCACAATATGAGCAACGTCACATTAGAGGGCTACGATAAAAACGCAAGAGTAATCGGCGGTAAAAAATTAAAGGGCTTTAAAAAGGACGTCTTTAACGGTAAGGAATGTATCTCCCTGTATATTCCAGAAGTCAAGGAAGGCAAGTGGAAGTTTACTGACCTTTACGTAAACGGCAAAAGAGCAGAAAGCACCAAGTACCCTAAAAACGGTACTTTAAAAGCTGTAGCTACCGAAATGGGTGAAAAGAAGGAGCTTTTTGACGGCTCCAAGTGGTTTATTGCAAAGAAGGAAGATTTAGAAAATATCAAGGGTATTGAGCACAGCATTGTTTCCTTCTACCACTACTGGATAGACGAGCATTCTCCCGTAGAAAGCTACGATTACGAAACAGGCAAGCTTACAATGGAATATAGGTCACGTTTTGCAATTACTGTTGACTATGAAAAAAACGGTACCTCCGACCTTCACTATTACCTTGAAAATATAGCCGAAACCTTCAGTGATGAAAACGAATGGTTCCTGGACGTTAAAAACGGTATGCTTTACTATATTCCCGAGGAAAACGTAAAGAATATTGAGGACTTAGAGATAATTGCACCTACAGTGTCCCGAATTTTTAAAGTTAACGGTGAGCCTGATAATAAATTAAAGGCTATAAGAATCCGCAACATCACACTTTTAGGCTCTAAGGGCGATTACGTAAGCCGCAACAGTACAGATATGAAAGAGCAGGAGGAAAAATTTGCCTCCGACGCCCAGTCAGTTCACGCCGCTCATGGCGCTGTGCTCTTTGAAAATGCTGAGTGCTGCTGCCTTGAAAACGTAAATCTTCTATGTATGGGCGTTCACGCAGTTGAAATAAGCTACGGCAGTGAGAATATAAGAGTTGAAAACTGCCGAATTGAAAACGCAGGCGCAGGCGGTATAAAGGTTTACGGCGGCGATGCAAATGCAAGCGGCGAAAAGCGTACAAGCGGCTGCATAATAAGAAAGAATCTTATAAAAAATTGCGGTAGGCGCTATGCTGCAGGCTGCGGTATACTTATTAACCACGCTTCAAATAATGAAATATCCGACAATGAGATTTGTTACCTGGATTATTCGGGCATTTCCGCAGGATTTGTCTGGGGTTATTATCCTTCAAATACCTATGCGAATTTAATAAGGAATAACCACATCCACCACATCGGCACGGGCAGGCTTTCCGATATGGGCGGTATCTACCTTTTAGGATATCAGGAGGGCACTCTCGTCCAAGGTAACCTTATCCACGATATTACGAGTGCTCACTATGGCGGCTGGGGACTTTATACCGACGAGGGCAGCAGCTACATTACCTTTGAGGATAACGTTATCTATAACTGCAAGGATAACTGTTACCACCAGAATTACGGCAGCTACAACGTACTGAGAAATAACGTGTTTGCTTTTAGCGGTAACGAGCTTGTAAGGGTTTCAAGAAACGAAAGCCATTTGGGTCTTCTCTTTGAAAATAATGTATTTATCACCGATAAACCTTCAATTTATTACACTGAGCACCTTGCACCTTTAATGGTAATTGAAGCCAACAACAACACTTATTACAGTACCAAAGGTGAAGTTACCATGTATAAGGGCAAATACAGCCTGGAAGAATGGCAGAAAGCTTTCGGCAAGGATGAGGGCAGTGTGGTTAAAAAGCCTGATTTTATCCTCATTGACGAAGAAAAACGCGAAATAAAAATACTTTAAAAGCTAAAGGGTGTTCTTAAATGAACGCCCTTTTTTCTTTAGAAAAAACAAACAAAATTTCGAATATCTATTTACATTAAGGAAGTTTTAAAGTAAAATTATATTGGATAAAAGTTTGGCATAAAAAAGGAGTACTATAAGGAATCTCCCGAGCTGCAGTCCTCCATAATAAACGCGATAAACGTATTATATGAAAGAATCACCGAGTACGAAAAGCAGGGAATTACCTTTGAAAAAATATGTAATGACGATAAAGTCAAGTACGTCAAAAACGGCGACTTCTATACCTTCAAATTTCAAAAGTCAAATATGCAGCTTCGCATTCTCTATGCTTACATATTTGTTAAGGATGTGCCAACAATTATAGTAACGGACTTTTTTATAAAGAAGAAAAATAATAAGCAGTATATTAAAATGTTTGAGTATGCTAAAAATCTCAATTCTTACGAAGTGTTTGAAAATTCTAAGTTTTTAACAAGCAATTGACCCAAAAGGAATTAATATGGATAAATTTGTTCTTAAAAGTAATTATAAACCTACGGGCGACCAGCCTGAGGCAATTGAGACCCTGGTAGAAAGCATTAAAAAGGTAACCGCGAGCAGGTGCTTTTGGGTGTAACAGGCTCAGGTAAAACCTTTACAATGGCAAATATAATTGAAAAATTAAATAAGCCTACCCTGGTGCTTGCACACAATAAAACTTTGGCGGCTCAGCTTTGCACTGAGTTTCGTGAATTCTTCCCCGATAATGCGGTGGAGTATTTCGTTAGTTACTACGATTACTACCAGCCGGAAGCCTATATAGCCCAGACTGATACCTATATCGAAAAGGACAGCGCCATAAATGATGAGATTGATAAATTAAGGCACAGCGCCACCTCTGCCTTAAGTGAAAGGCGAGATGTAATTATAGTAGCCAGCGTAAGCTGTATTTATTCTCTTGGTAACCCTATAGATTACAGAACCATGGTTATTTCCCTTCGCCCGGGAATTGAAAAAAACCGCGACGAAGTTATAGATAAGCTTATTGAGCTTCAGTACGAGAGAAACGATATTAATTTTACCCGTAATAAATTCCGTGTTCGCGGCGATACCTTGGAAATTTTCCCTGCCGAATCAAGCGACAAAGCGGTAAGGGTAGAATTCTTCGGTGACGAAATAGATAGAATCACGGAGTTTAATCCCTTAACAGGCGACGACTGTACGATTTATTCCTTCTACCCCGAAACTTTTGAGCTTAAAAACGGCTTAAAGGTTAAATTCACAAAATCCCCTGCAAGCTTGCTTGTTTTCTATAACGAATTATAATTAAATACTTTGAGGCGCACGTTTGAAGCTGTGCGTCTCTTTTTTTATTTAATTTTGTTTGACTTAATTAATTTGCACGAAAGTACATATAAATGTTACGGTATTGTTACACAGCTTTGTCTATATTAATTTAAGAAACATAAACTGGTGTACTGTTTAAATAAACGTAAATTAAACGGTAAACCGAAAAGGAGTCGGGTATGAAAAAATTTAAGGCATTGGCGGCTGTGCTTCTTGTGCTTTCACTTCTTACTGGCATAGTTTGCTCAGCGGCTGAAACGGATTCAAATTTAAACTACGTAAAAAGCAGTACCACGGCATCTAAAGAAAATGCTTTGATTGAAATAGGTTACGTAAAAGACCCTGTTGATACAAGCACTTTCGATAAAGAACGCGGTACACACGTGTATATCGGTAACGATAATTTCAGCAGATACGCTTCTGCCCACGTATGTAAAACGGGTAGCAGCGGTGAGGAGCCCGTTTGTTACGACGCAGGCGGAAATCCTTACTACGTGCAGGCGAGCCACACCACCATGGAAAACAGAGGCCTTTACGTGGACGATTACTATATGAACGGCGTTCACGTGATGGAAAAGTGCTATGCAAGGTGGGATTACATTCAGCAGTTCATTCTTGAGGATGTTATCACGGGCAAGCTTGCCACCACCTATTGCGCCGACCAGAAAACAACGGCTAAAGACGGATACTATTATACAATCGAAAACGTTGAGGATGCCGATTACTACGGTGATGCTCAGGCTAAAAAGATAAGAGCGATTGCGTATAACGGCTACTGGGGTACTGAAAGCGGTTTAGGCAGCCTTTCCAATATGATATCTCAGCTGGCTGCTTCGGGAAAATTTACTGAGGATGAACTCAGTAAAATTACCGACGGTATCGCTATGACTGCTACTCAGTATGCTATATGGCATTTCAGTAACTATAAAGCAGGCGACGTGCCCATCAGCATATATTACACTGATGATGATGAAAACGTAGGAAGAGTACCTGAAGAATTAGCATATGCACCCGACTTGGTTTTCAAAGTATACGATTGGCTTCTTGACCTCGACCCCGTAACAGCAGGCGAAACAACTGCAGATACAATTATCAACGATAAGAACTTTATCACAAATTTAAGCGCTACCGCTGTTTCAAAAGTAGAGGGTCATGAAAATAATTTAGATACCAATACAGAAAACGACGCCTATATTGCCGACCTTTCCTTCACAATGTCCGTTATTCCTTCCACAGCAAACGGCGATGATTTAGTGGCTAAGGTTATGGGTCCCGATAATCAGGTTGTGGCTGTAGGCAGAATTGCAGGTCAGCTTGAAGAAGGCGAAATTCTTCTTAAGGATGACGGCAACGGTAAATACACCTTCGAAAACGTGCTTCTTTTGGAGGGTGTTCAGAATTTGAATATCACTCTTGAAGGTAAACAGGAATTAAAGAAAGGCGTATATTTATATACCTCCGAGGTTATAAACGGTGAATCTTCCCAGACTTTCGTAGGCGTTGCAGAAGGCACTCATAAAGTTGATGCTGAAGAAAACTGGAAAGTAAAATTCAGCGTTAAAGATGATGAACCCGAGAGAATTATAAGAATCAATAAAAATAACATAGAAAACAGCGTAGGTCTCGAGGGCATTAAGTTTGATTTCTACTTTGTAGCCGACAGAAACGAATATTTAAGCGGCGCTATAGTGCTTCCCGATGCAGCCGATTATAATTACAGCGGCGTGCCCGATTATACGGTAGTAACGGATGCAAATGGCTACGGCGAATTTAATCTTACTGAAAACAATCTCCCCGACGGCGTATATCTGGTAGTTGAAAACGAACACCCCGCTATAGTAGAGCCTGTGGCGCCTTTCTACGTAATAATGCCCGCAACAAGTGAGGACGGTACTCATCTTGAATATGAAGTTAACGTATATCCCAAAAATCAGGTTCGCGGCGACGTTATTATCGAAAAGGACGTTATAGAGATAGGTAACGATGAATCCTCTGAAGATGCTTACAGCACCCACACGTGGATAATCGGTACTTCCATTCCTGCCGATATCGGTATGGGCAAGTATTTTGAAATTTCCGATACCCTTGATAACCGCCTTGATTTTATCGGAAACCTAAGAGTTCAGGTAGAGGATAAGAGCGGCGCAGTTGTAGCGGCTGTATTAAAAGAAAATACCGACTATATTTTAACTGTAAACGACGTAAATTCCTTGGAGGAAAACAAACCTTCCGATTCCTTCACGGTAAGCCTTACACCTGCAGGTATGCTTAAAATTGAAAGCGTGCTTTCAAGCGGTATCGAAAGAATCAGAGTTTACTTCGATGCTGAAATTAACGCCAACGCCGAAATGGCTGCCGAAATACCCAATCAGGCTACACTTACTTATAAAAACTCCGTAGGTATGGATTTCTACGCTGAGTCCGATATTCCTGTGGTTTATACAGGCGCGGCAAAAATAATTAAGGTAGATTCCGATAATCAAAGTAAAGTTCTTGCAGGAGCTGAGTTTGAAGTTTACCGCAAGGCAACAGAAGCTGAAATAGCCGACGAAAATACCGAAAAGGTGCAGTTAGAGGGTATGGACGCTCCCATGGTTTCGGTAGAATTCTTCGCTGACCCAACGCTTCAGGGTGAAAAGGTAACTAAAGCAGTTTCCGACAGCGAGGGTATGGTTTATATCTACGGTCTTGAATACGGCACCTACTACATAAAGGAAACCAAGGCGCCCGCAGGTTATAATTTACTCGGCGAAGTTAAAGAGATAGTTATAAATGAAGTTACACATCTCGATGAAAACACAGTTACCGTTCTTAATAAGAGCGGCGCAGTCCTTCCCGAAACCGGCGGCATAGGTACAACATGGTTTATTGTAACAGGCGCGGTACTCGTGCTCGGCGCAGCAATAATTCTCATAACAAAAAAGAGAGTTAACGGATAAATAATTTTAAGAGGCGCACGTTTAAAGCAGTGCGTCTCTTTTTTATGCGAAAAAACAAACAAAATTTCGAATAACTATTTACAATAAGGGGAATATAAAGTAAAATTATAAGGATAAGATTTTTATGGAGATGTAAATGGATAAATTTATTCTTAATTCTAAATATAAACCCACGGGTGACCAGCCGCAGGCTATCGACGCCCTTTGTAAAAGTATAAAAGAAGGTAACCGTGAGCAGGTGCTTTTGGGTGTTACTGGTTCAGGTAAAACTTTTACAATGGCAAATATAATAGAAAAGCTTAATAGGCCCACCTTGGTTTTGGCTCATAATAAAACTTTAGCCGCCCAGCTTTGCAGTGAGTTCCGTGAATTCTTCCCTGATAACTCAGTTGATTTGTATCCTATTACAAGTTTTGACCTAAAAACCGTGATAAAATGCCGATTTTAAGGGCTTTTTAGCACAAGACAAAACGTAATAACGCTACATAACCCAAATAAATTTGTGACCTAAATTCGTGTAAGGTATATTGAAATTTTTAAAAGAGGTATATTTAAATGAACAAAGAAATTATTGAACAAATTGAAAAAGAAAAAATTGTTGTTATAGTTCGTGGTGTTGAAACCCAAAAATTAATTCCATTGGCCGAGGCTATATATGAAGGCGGAATTCGTTTTTTAGAAATCACATATTCGGCGAACGGAAGTGTTAGTGATGAAGAAACTGCACAAAATATTCAAGCACTTACAACACACTTCAAAGGAAAAATGCATATCGGAGCCGGTACGGTACTGAACGAAAAACAAGTTGAACTTACCCATCAAGCGGGCGGTGAATTTATAATTTCTCCTGACACAAATACGGAAGTTATAAAGAAAACCAAATTGCTTGGTATGATTTCTATGCCAGGCGCACTTACTCCAACCGAGGCCCAAACAGCTCATAGAAATGGCGCTGACTTTGTGAAACTTTTTCCTGTAACTAATCTTGGAGTGGATTATATAAAAGCAATAAAGGCTCCTTTATCTCATATGAAATTATTGGCAGTCGGTGGTATTAACCTTAATAATATTAAGGAATATCTCTCTGCCGGTGTTTGTGGTTTTGGAATAGGAACAAATATCATAGATAAGGATATGCTAAAGAATAATGATTTTGAGGGAATTGCAAAACTTGCAAAAAAATATGTGGAGGCTATTGTCTAATGGCAACTTATATCACTGTTGATAGCGGTACAACAAATACAAGAATCACCTTGGTTACAGATGGAGTTATAGTAGATGCTTTGAAGTTTAGTGTTTCTGTTTCAGAAAACGAAACCCGCAAAGAGTGTTTATCTAGGTTGCTTAAAAGGGGCATTGCTGAAATTTTAGAAAAGAACCAAAAATCCGCTAAGGACGTTTCCCGTATATTGGCCAGTGGCATGATTACCTCTGAAATTGGTATTATTGAACTTGAACATATAAATTCACCTTGCGGAATTGAGGAACTTGCTAAAAATATATACGAAACTACTATAGATGAAATTTCAGAAATTCCATTTGTATTTATCCGTGGAGTTAAATATGTATTTGGCAATAATATTGATATGATGCGTGGCGAAGAAACCGAAATATATGGTGTGGCTAAAAATTCTACCGAAAGCACCCTATATGTTTTGCCGGGGTCTCATTCTAAATTGATTCACTTAGATAAAAACAACCGTATTGCCGAATTTTCTACTGAGCTTACAGGTGAAATGATAAATGTTTTAGCGAGTCACACCATATTGTCCAGTGTAATTGATTTAAGTCAATTGGCTGAGGATGCGGAATATTTGCAAAAAGGGTATTTAGCTTCAAAAGAATACGGCTTAAATGCGGCATTGTTTAAGGTGAGATCATTATCTAAATTCTCAATGGCGAGTAGTATTCAAATTTTGAGCTTCTTCATAGGAATTGTATTGTCTCCGGAAATTGAAAATATAATAAAATCTTCGGCTAAAAAGGTTGTTATAGGTGGTAAAAGTCAACTCAAAGAACCAACAGCCTTGTTACTTAAGATGAACTCATCAAAGCAAATAGAAAAAGTATCAAACGAAATTGCAACTAATGCTACTGTATTTGGAGCTGTAAAGATTTACGAAAGATACTTAAACATGTAAATTATAAGAGAGGAGTGAGAACATGCCGAACAAGTTCACTTTACATTCAAATTATAAACCCACAGGCGACCAACCGGAAGCTATTGAAAAATTAGTTGAGGGCTTAAACCGTGGTGACCGTGAGCAAACCTTGCTCGGTGTAACGGGTTCAGGTAAAACCTTTACTATGGCTAATATCATAGAAAAAGTAAATAGGCCCACTCTAGTTCTCGCTCATAATAAAACCCTTGCGGCACAGTTATGCTCCGAGTTTCGCGAATTTTTCCCTGAGAATGCGGTTGAATATTTTGTATCTTACTACGATTACTATCAGCCCGAGGCCTATATAGCCCAGACCGATACTTACATTGAGAAGGATAGCGCCATCAACGACGAAATCGATAAGCTCCGCCACAGCGCCACTTCCGCTTTAAGCGAAAGGCGTGACGTTATCATAGTTGCGTCCGTCTCCTGCATTTATTCTTTAGGTAACCCCATAGATTACCGCACCATGGTTATCTCCCTTCGCCCCGGAATCGAGAAAAACCGCGACGAGGTTATCGATAAGCTGATCGAATTACAGTACGAGAGAAACGATATTAATTTCACCCGTAATAAATTCCGTGTGCGGGGCGATACCTTGGAGATATTCCCTGCGGAGTCCAGCGATAAAGCGGTAAGAGTAGAATTTTTCGGCGACGAAATAGACAGAATCACAGAGTTTAACCCCCTTACAGGCGATAAAATTGCGGATTTAAAGCATATTGCCATTTACCCTGCTTCTCACTATATAGTCCCAAGAGAAAAGCTTGAAAAAGCTCTTTTGGAAATTGAAAAAGAAATGGAAGAAAGGGTAGAGGAATTTAAATCTCAGGGCAAATTAATAGAAGCCCAAAGAATCGAACAGCGCACACGCTACGATATGGAGATGCTTCGAGAAATAGGCTTCTGTAAAGGTATTGAAAATTACTCCCGTGTGATGTCGGGCAGAGAGAAGGGCACAGCCCCCTTTACTCTTATGGATTATTTCCCCGAGGATTACCTTTTGTTCGTGGACGAAAGCCACGTCACACTTCCCCAGACCAGAGCTATGTACGCAGGTGACAGAGCGAGAAAAGAAAGCCTAATAGAATACGGCTTCCGTTTGCCTTCGGCTTACGATAACCGCCCCTTAACCTACGATGAATTCTACGGCAAAATAAATCAGGCTGTTTTCGTAAGCGCCACCCCCGGTGACTTCGAGCTTGAGAGGGCAAAAACCGTAGCCGAGCAGATCATCCGTCCCACAGGACTTATTGACCCACTTATCACCGTAAAACCCACTGACGGGCAGATAGACGATTTGATAAGTGAAATAAATATACGTGTTTTAAGAAAAGAGAGGGTTTTAATTACCACACTTACAAAGAAAATGGCGGAGGACTTGACGGATTACCTCGAAAAATTCGGTATAAAGGTCCGCTATATGCACTATGATATTGATACCGTTGAGCGTATGGAGATAATCAGAGACCTGCGCCTTGGCGTTTTCGACGTTCTGGTGGGCATCAATCTTTTAAGAGAGGGTCTCGATATTCCCGAGGTATCATTAATCGCTATTCTCGATGCCGATAAAGAGGGATTCTTAAGAAGTACAAGATCCCTTATCCAGACTATCGGCCGCGCCGCCAGAAACGTAAACGGCGAGGTTATAATGTATGCAGATTCCGTAACTCCATCAATGGAAGCGGCAATAAGCGAAACCAACAGACGAAGAGAAATACAGGAAGCTTACAATAAAGCAAACGGCATAACCCCCAAGACCATTGAGAAAAGCGTTGCGGAAATTCTTGAAATTTCTAGCCGTAAGGATGATAAAAAGATTCCGAGAAGGCGCCTGAGCGATATTGAAAAGCGCATGGAAATAGAAAAACTTACGAAAGAAATGAAGGCAGCCGCCAAGCTTCTTGAATTTGAGCACGCCGCCTACCTTCGCGATAAAATTAAAGAGCTGGAAAGCTCGAAATAACGAGGATTATATGATTATATTAGCAGTTGATTTAGGAAAAGTGAGAACGGGTGTGGCTATTTGCGATAAAGGCGAGATTTTAGCATCCCCCGTGGAGGTTATTACAGAGCATAACAGAGAAAAACTTGCCGAGAGAATTGCCGCTATATGTAAGGAGAGAAAGCCCGAGCAGCTTGTGCTGGGTCTTCCCAAAAATATGGACGGCACCGAGGGCGAAAGCGCCTTGGCAGCAAGAGAATTCGGTAAATTATTAACAGAGAAAACAAATCTCCCTCTTGATTTTTCCGACGAAAGAGGTACCACAATTACAGCCCACGGATATTTGAACAATACGGACACCCGCGGAAAAAAGCGTAAAAACGTGGTAGATGCCGTAGCCGCCACCATAATTCTTGAAGATTATTTGAGAAAAAGGAAGAATAAAAATGGGTAAATTTTCAGGTTATCTTATCTGCAGCGATTGCGACGGTACTTTGACCGATAACAAAAAAAGAGTAAGCAAAGAAAACGGCGAGGCAATTAAATATTTTCAGGAAAACGGCGGACTTTTCACAGTTGCTTCAGGCCGTTTCCCTCATTACGCCTTAAATTATAAAAACCGCTTTACTCCCAATACTTACGTAATTGCCTGCAACGGCTCTGTGTTATACGATTTAAAGGCGGATAAGGCTGTTTTCGTATCGAGTATGGGTGAGAGGGCAAAGCTCTTTTTAAGTGATTTAATGGCAGAGAGAAAGGAAATTTCGGAAATTTGCGCCACAGGTTCATCCCGCCCTGTTTTTCGCTTTGCAAGAAATAAGGAGGAAATTACCGACTTCTATACAAGGCAGCAGATATTTTTGCCTACTGTAAACACAAGAGAAGAGGTTGAATATATTTTCCGCAAATATAAAGAACCTGTAGCAAGATACATAATTATAAGTAAAGAAGAGGACGTAAAAGGTAATATTGATTACTGCGAAAAGCATTACGCTGAAAAATACGGCCTCAAATTTGCCCAAAGCTTCCCCTTAGGCTTCGAAGCTCAGAATATTGAAAGCGGCAAGGGTGAGATGATTGATAAAATAAGGGAGCTTATTCCCGAAATTCACACAGCGGTTGCCGTGGGCGATAATTTTAACGACCTCTCCCTTTTTGAGCACAGCGATATAAGCTATGCCGTTAATAACGCCCCCGATGCGGTAAAAGCACAGGCAGATAGGGTAACGGTAAGCAACGAAGAACACGCCATAGCCGCTGTAATAAGAGATTTAGAAAAGAATTTATGACCGTTATATTCGCGGTCATTTTCTTTTTTTATTGTTGACAAATAGGTCTCTATGTGATAAACTATCGGTAGTGAGAAGTCTATAACTAATAAACCTGCAAGGAGGTTAAGATGAAAACAAAGCTTCAGAATATGGAATTTAATAAGCTTAAAAATCTTACAAGCTTTTATAAAAGCGCGGTTATTATTCTTATTGTCCTTATCTTGATTTTTTCTGCCACAACGTACGTGTTTTACGGCGGATTTACTGACTACAAATGCGCAATAAGAACCGATGAATTCGGAAACCGCCTTTGCCTTGTGCTTACCGACCAAGGAGACGGCATAACCGCAGGCGAAACACCCTTTGACGGTTACCACCTTTCATACAGATTCCCCAATGAACTCTTTACACACTTAGCGGTAGTGGTGATTGCTCTCTTCCTGTTCCCGCTTTTTGATTTTATAATGAAGAAAAGCCTTAACAAAAATTCCGACCGCGACACAATGGTGGAAAAATATACCTTCAATAGAATTCTTGCTATTGTACTTCTTATAATAATTATTATATTATTTATCTTTTCCGTTTTCTATTCAATAAGCTACATAAAATACCAAAGCTTAGTGTTCGAACAGCCAGAAGGCTCGGGAATTTACGTGCGGCCTTGGTATACGTATGAGGAAGATAACGGAAACTGGGTGTATGACGGAATCCGTTATACGATAGAACGAATTGAAAATTAAAATATAAAAAAATAAGAGCAGGAAAAAGGCTTTTACCTTTCAATCCTGCTCTTTTTTATATCAGTTCTGCTTTCTTACTATTGTGTATTCATCGCCCATTCTGAAATAGGGGCAAACGTAGCGGCTGTCTGAATTGATTCTTACTATTTCGTCCTCATCAAGGTTTATGGCGCATAAATAGCAGCCGTATTCCTCATCATAGTAATAATTCATACATATATCGCAGCTGGGTTTAATTCTCTTTTTGTTTTCCATTATTTTATGTACCTGTATTCTATTATTATTTCCTCGTCGGCAACGGCTGAGATATTATCAAGGGCATCTTCCAATGAATCCTCGTCCTTGGAAAGAATCATAGTTACGTCCTTTGCCGTTTTGGGAATGAATAAATCGTAAATGGTTCCCTTTAAGGTTTCAATTGCCTCGCTGTAGCGGAGATTTAAAAATATTGAACCGTTTTTCTGGGCTTCTTCCTTGATTTTTATCTTGTGGGAAGCGCTTGCCTCTCTTATGTCAATTAAGGCGATGGCTTCGGAAAGATGTATGAAATTTCGGTAAATGTTAATTAAATCGCTTCTCATTTATATAATTCTCCACAGTACCAAGGGGTAAGACCTGATTCAACAGCCTCTTTAAAGGTTTCGGGGTAATTTGGCTTCTTTCCTCCGTAGGTTTGATACCATACGTCGGGGTAGAGGGGATTTTCCGCTTTCTTAATATTATTTACGTCCACGTCGCTCTCTTCACCGGGGCGGACCTTTCTTGCAAGCACGCCTGTTCTGAAATCCTCGAATTCATAAGAGCAGGTGGAAAGGAGCACAAACTCATCCTCTTCATTTATATCCACGCCCGTATCAACCACTGAGCGGATCATACATTCGTAAATATACTGCATTTTTTCTTCGGTTGAACTGAAATTTACATAGTTATAATGGAAAGGTGAGCCGTGGGAATAGCGGGTATTGGTTTTAAAAACCGATACTATTTTATAATCGCCAATGTTTTCGGTGGTATCGAATTTAATAACGGGAGTGTTTTTTAAATTTTCGGGCTCAGCCATATCAAGAAGGCAGTAGAACATTCTCTTATCGCTCATACTGTGGCCGTAAAGGAGCTTAATGTCGCTGTCAAGTGTGCAGGAAGCATCAAGATAAATACTGCCGTATTTTGAGTAATTTCCCTTAAAATCGCGCCTTAAGTAATAGTCGGGGTTATCACTACCCGATTGCATAACGGGGAAATTTACTGTGGTATTATCGATTTCTATCCAGCCTGTTAAATCCTCGTAGCTGTCTTTCAGAAGCTTTATTGCCTCGGGCTTTTTTTCTCGCTGCTTTAATATTGAGCCGGAGGAGGGAGTATTGTTTTCCTTTTTATTTTCGCTGTTTCCCGCGGTATTTTCATCGGCGGTGTTTTCGCTTTCTGCGGTATCAAGAGTTTCCATCACGCTCAAAAGCTCGTTATTAATCTCATTAATACCCGAATCCACCTGATTTGGCAGTAAGACGTTATTATAAAGTATAACGCCCAAGGAGATTACGAAAACTGCAAGAAAAATGTAGCGTAAAGTAAGAATTATTACTGTTTTTTTGCTTCTCGGTTTTTTGTGTTTAACTTTTTTATTTAATTCAGACATATAATATTTATCCTATATTTCGATTACGGGCAGACCCGTTAAATATCTTCTTACCATATCCAGAGCGTCGCTGGCGGATACGTGGCGGTGCCACTCACGGCTTTTAAGCCTTGAGAAGGGCTTTCTTGCCTTAACGTAAGTGTTTTTACCGTCGGAAATTGCAATATAAACAAGACCCACGGGCTTTTCCTTTGTGCCGCCGCCGGGACCTGCAATACCAGTAATACCCACGCCTATATCTGCGCCCGAAAGCTTCACTATGCCTTCTGCCATAGCCTTTGCGGTCTCGTAGCTTACGGCGCCGTGCTTTTCGAGAGTTTCGTGGGGTACGCCCAAAAGCATCTCTTTAGTCTTGTTTGCATAGGTTACACAGCCGGTTTCAAAAACTGCGCTGGAGCCTGAAATATCGGTAATTCTCTTTGCCAAAAGACCGCCCGTGCAGGATTCTGCGGTGGCAATGGTCTTTTTCTGCTCATTTAAAAGCTTAACCACCAAATTTTCAAGACTCACTGCATCCACACCGTAAACGAAATTGCCTACGCGGCGTTTAATTTCGTCTATAATGGGCAGGCACATCCTATCGGCTTCCGTTTCGCTTTCAGCCTTGGCGGTAACACGCACGAACATCTCACCCTCTTTTGCGTAAGGAGCAACGGTGGGATTACTGCCGTTTAAAAGGTCGCTTATCATATTGGCTACGGGACCTTCGCCTTTACCGAAAACGTGAACGTTATGGGAGACAATTACTTCCCTTGTATCCTTTAAAAGATAGGGCACGGCGTAATTTTTAAGCATAGGCTCAAGCTCTGAGGGGGGACCGGGGAACATCATTATAAGCTTTCCCTTATCCGTCTTAAAAGCACAGCCGGGAGCAGTACCGTTATCGTTTAAAAGTACGTAACAGTTTTCGGGGAGCCACGCTTGCTTTTCCTGGTCGGGAGTCAGATTTAAATTGGGGAACTGTTTTTTAAGCCTTAAAAAGCTCTCTTCGTGAAGGCAAAGCTTTCTGCCTGCGGCTTTGGATACGGTCTCTTTGGTAAGGTCATCGGCAGTAGGCCCGAGACCTCCCGTAGTTATTAAAATATCGCTTCTTTGTAAAGCGGTCTCCACACATTCTTTAAGCCTTTCGGGGTTATCGCCTACTGTGCAGGCGTGAAGCAGGTCTATGCCTATTCTTGATAACTCTTCAGCGATAATGGTGGTGTCGGTATTCACCGTTTTGCCTAAAAGAAGCTCGGTACCGACGGAAATTATTTCAGCTTTCATATTATTCGATCCAGATATAATTTAAATTTTCAAGACACTCGTTAATTAAACCTTCAACGTCCAGCTTTCTTTCGGCGGCTTCAAGGACGTGTACGGTAGGCTTTGTTCTGGGGTGTCTTGGTGTAAATACGGTACAGCAATCTTCAAAAGGCTCAATGGAAATATCGAAGGTGCCTATCTTTCTTGCAAGCTTAACTATTTCTGCCTTGTCTGTACCTATTAAAGGTCTGAACACGGGCATGGTGACAACGGCATCGGTGCAGGCAATAGCGTGTAAAGTCTGGCTTGCAACCTGACCTAAGCTTTCACCCGTAATCAAAGCCTTACATTCTTCCATTTCAGCTACTCTTTGTGCCACCTTCATCATAAAGCGGCGCATAAGCACCGTGGCAAGCTCTTCGGGGCAGTTATCGCGAATCTGTTCCTGAATTTTGGTAAATTCAACGGTATACATTTTCATTCTGCCTGCGTAGTCGTGTACCTTATCGAGAAGTCTTACGACCTTATCGTGGGCGCGCTCGCTTGTGTAAGGGGGGCTTGCAAAGTGAATTGCAGTAAGCTGAACGCCGCGTCGGGCAAGCATATATGCGGCTACGGGGCTATCGATACCGCCGCTTATAAGTATTGCAGCTTTACCGCCTGTACCAACGGGAATACCGCCTGCGCCCTCTTTGGGATTGGGGTGGATGTAAGCACCCTTTTCTCTTACTTCAACCCTAACGGTAACGTCGGGGTTATGAACGTCCACCTTTAAATGGTGGAATTTACTCAGAAGATAACCGCCCACTTCCCTTGAAATTTCGGGGGAGGAGTAGGCAAATTTTTTATCGGAACGCTTGCTCTCCACCTTAAAGGTCTTGGCAGTTAAAAGCTCGTTTTCAAGGTATTCGGCAGCAGCTTCCTGAATTTTACCAAGTTCCTTTTCGGCAATGCAGGCTCTTGTATAAGCAACGATACCGAAAATCTTACCCACCTTTTCTTCTATCTCATCAATATCACAGAAATCATCCATAGGTGTGATGTAGATAGTGGACTGTGCGGCTTCTACCTTGAATTCACCGAGGCTCTGAAGCCTGCGGCGGATATTTTTTATAAGAATTGTTTCAAAGGCGTTTTTGTTCTGACCTTTCAGAACCATCTCGCCGAGTTTAACTAAAATTACTTCTTTCATATTTTTAAATTTCGCATCGCATCAGATGCAGATTAACTCCTGATTATTTGATATGCGCCAAAGAACTAAGACCGTTTCTTATTTCTTCTGCTAAGAGTAAAACTTCCTCTTTTGTGGTGTTTCTTGAAAAACTTGCTCTGAGGGAGGTTTCGATATGCTTGTTTGAAAGCCCCATGCCGGAAAGCACGTGGCTGGGCTTTGCCTTTGAACAGGCAGAGCCTGTGGAGACGTAAATATTTTTGCTTTCAAGATAATGAAGCATAGTTTCACCGCGAACCTGCATGGTGGAAAAATTAAGAATATAGGGAAGGTTATTTTCGGGAGAATTTATTGTAACTCCCGGGATTTCCCTTAATTTTTCCCTTAAAAGCATATTTATCTCATAGAGCCTTTTATATTCCTTCATAGTTTCGGGAAGCTCCTTAACAGCCTCGCTGAAAGCGGCTATCAAAGGCACGGGCTCCGTACCGGGTCTTATACCTTTTTCCTGACCGCCGCCAAAGTGATGGGGTAAAATATGAGCCTTAGTATTTATATACAAAGCGCCTATTCCCTTGGGTGCGTGAAGCTTGTGACCGCTGATGCTCATTAAATCGCAGGAGAGCTTCTTTGCGTTTAAATTGATTTTACCGAAGCCCTGAACGTTATCTATATGGAAAAGGGCAGGGGAGTTTGCCTTTTTTATGGCGGGAGCTACGATATCAAGGGGCATTATCGCGCCCGTCTCGTTATTTACGCTCATCATGCTGACTAAAACAGTTCTGCCGTCAATGGCGCTTAAAACCTGAGCCTTACTTATATTACCGCTTGAATCGGGCTTTAAATACACAACCTCAAAGCCCTCTTTTTCTAATTCCTTCATACATTCAAGCACAGAAGGATGCTCGATTGCCGTGGTGACTATTTTGTTTCCGAGCCTCTTTTTGGCTTTTACGGCGCCGAAAATAGCCGTGTTGTTGCTTTCGGTACCGCCGCTTGTAAAGTAAATTTCATTTGCTTCGCTTTTAATAACGCTTGCTACAGCGCGGCGGGCTTCGGTTATAATTTTCTCTGCGCTGAAACCTAAGGAGTGAAGCGAGGAGGGGTTGCCGTAATTAAAAAGCATTACGTCGTAAGCCTTTTTTGCGGCGGCTTCACACACCTTGGTAGTGGCACTGTTATCAAGATATATTTCCATAATTACCTTATTCTATTTCATCAATTTCCTGCATCCAAATATTGTAGGAGGCGTCGCTGGGCATTTTGAAGTCCCCTCTGGGTGAGAAGCCTACAGAACCTACTTTGGGGCCGTCGGGCAGGCAGGAGCGCTTAAACTGCTGTGTGAAGAAACGGCGGAAGAATGTTTTAAGCCACTTCTTTATGGTTTCACCTTCGTAAGTGCCCTCAAAAGCCTTTAATGCCATATTGTATATCTTCTTGGGGGAGAAGCCGTAACGTACTAAATAGAACATAAAGAAATCATGAAGCTCATAGGGGCCTACAAGATCCTCCGTTTTCTGTGATATCTCGCCGTCCTTGGGAGGTAAAAGCTCGGGGCTTACGGGAGTATCGAGAATATCAAGAAGAACTGCCTTTATTTCATCCTGAGTGTTTGCGCAGTATCTTACTAAGTGTCTTACCAATGTTTTGGGAATTGAAGCGTTTACGCTGTACATACTCATGTGGTCGCCGTTATAGGTTGCCCAGCCTAAAGCCAGCTCAGAAAGGTCGCCCGTACCTATAACGATGCCGCCTACCATATTGGCAATATCCATAATAACCTGAGTTCTCTCTCTTGCCTGAGAATTTTCGAAGGTTACGTCCAGCTTTTCGGGGTCCTGACCTATATCCTTAAAGTGCTGTGATACGCTATCCTTAATAGATATCTCTTTAAAGGATACACCTAAAGCCTCGGCAAGGGTCTGGGCGTTGCTCTTTGTTCTCTGGGTTGTACCGAAGCAGGGCATGGAATAAGTAAGAATTCCCTTTCTGTCAAGCTTTAAGGTATCGAAAGCTTTTACGGTAACCAGCAAAGCGAGGGTGGAATCAAGACCGCCTGATAAAGCGATAACCGCAGTTTTTGCGTTTATATGCTTAAGTCTCTTAACAAGACCGTAAGACTGTAAAGTTAAAATCTCGCTGCATCTTTCGTTTAATTCAGCTTCATTTTCGGGTATGAAGGGCATTTGAGGAATATGGCGAATAAGCTCGAAGCCATCAAAAGATTCTTCCTCATAATCAAAGAGAACGTTATTTAAATTATCACCAACATCCTGAACGTAGGTGTTCATTCTTCTTCTTTCGTGAGAGATTCTTTCAAGGTCAATATCACTGTAGGTGATGCCGTTTGTGAAAAGCTGACCTTCTGCTAAAATATTGCCGTTTTCGGCGATAATTCTGTGGCCTGCGAAAACCAAATCGGTAGTGGATTCGCCGAAGCCTGCATCACAGAATACGTAGCCGCATATAATTCTCTCGCTGTAGGATTTAATGAGGCTGCGTCTGAAAGAAGCCTTGCCCACAGTTTCGGAAGTGCAGGAGCTGTTAAGAATAACCGAAGCACCCATCTTGCTTAAATTTACCGAGGGAGGGCAGGGCGCGAAAACGTCGCTGCCTATTTCAAAGCCTAAAGTAAAGTCGCTCTGTGAAGCGCAGGAGAGCAGAATATTTTCGCCCATAGGTACTTCGAAACCGCAGAAAGAAATTATCTCGGTACCTTCGAAAGGAGAGAAATAACGAAGGTCAGAGTGCTCGCCGAAGTTTTCAATATTCTTTTTTACGGGCAAAGCTAAAAGCTCGCCGTTTTTAAATACTGCAACCGCATCGTAAAGCTTGCCCATATAAGGTACGGGCATACCAACCGCGCAAAGAATATCGCAGAATTCCGTCTCTTCCATAATTTTAAGTAGAGCGCTTTGTGCGCCTGAAAGAAGCGTACGGTTAAAGAACAAATCACCGCAGGTGTAGCCTGTCAGAGAAAGTTCGGGAAATACTATGGCGGCAGCCTGATTGAAGGAAGCTTCTTTAATAAGCTTAATAATAAGGTCCGCGTTATGCTTAGGGTCAGCAACTTTGATTTCGGGAGTAGCCGCAGCTATGCGTACGAATGAATCCTTCATAATTTACGATAGGCTGTTCAGTAAAATCGGCATTTACGCCGAATTGAACAGCCTTTTCCTTTCTTGAATTTTATATATAAAATAAAACTTATCAGAAAAATATTAAATTAAGCATCCGTGCTCTCTTCACCGGGGTCGGGAGTAGGTGTAGTCTCCGATGTTGCTTCGGGAGTGGGAGTAGGTGTAGGAGTGGGTGTGGGTGTGGGAGTAGGTTCTTCCGTGGGTGCCTGTGAAGGTGTAGGAGTGGGTGTAGGCTCTTCGGTAGGCGCCTGTGAAGGTGTGGGAGTAGGTGTGGGGGTAGGTGCCTCGGAAGGAACCTGAGAGGGAGTAGGAGTAGGTGTTACCGTAGCGCTCTCGGAAGGTGTGGGTGATACGGTGGGAGTTGCGCTTTCGGAAGGTGAGGGAGAAGGAGTAATTGAAGGTGTAGGACTTATCATACCCTCTTTGCGTGTCTCTGTACCGTCCTCCAGTGTAGTCGTATCGGTACCCTTACCTATAGTGTAAGTTTTCTGTCTTGCGGGATAGTAGGAATTAGTTAAATTTTCTACTCTTACAAGTACGCCGTCTTTATAATAATATCTCTGCGCCGCTGTTCTGTAACCCTTGGAAGCTTCATTCTCAAGGCGGAATTCACCTTCCTTAAAGTTCTTGCTTTCTACGAATTTTACGCCTTCGGGTTCATCGATAGTCTGAGTTACCCATGCGTCGCAGGAAATATTATCCCACCAATCGGGCTGAATGCCGTAAATTTTTGCATAAAGAGTACTGCTGCCGTAAGAAGTATCAAGAACAATGGGATAATTCTGGTCGTTTCTGAAAATCAGATCGGAGTAGCCGTTACTTACCATTGCGTCAAGACCCATCTTAACGTAGGAGGAAGGAATACCGTGGTTGTCTCTGTCGAGAATAGTCATGCCTGCATCAAGAGCCACGCCGTAAATGGTGGTACTTGCCTGACACATACCGCCGCCGCTCTGGGGAACGAGCACACCGTTTAAAATAACGTTACCGCTCTGCCAGCCGCCGTAGCTGTCGGCAAGCTTCATATATGTCATAAAGGAGAGAGATTCGCCGGGCATTACAAGCCTGCCGTCAAGAATTCTCATAGCCAGCTTCATATTGTAAATGGATTCGGACTGACCTGTTTTGATGTTTGTGGAGTAAGAGCCGATGCATGTGTATCTTGAAACTACGTCGTCGTTAAATTCAGGCTCTATAATATCGTATTCGGCATTAATATCCTCACTGTTAAGTGTAAGAAAGCTTTCAAGAATAAGCTCGGCGGTTTTTTCGGAGTTTACAAGTTTACCCGTTACTGCGCTCTGGTAAGTTACCTTGCCGTCGCTTATACCTGTTATTACGGCATCCTTGGGCTCTATGTTAAAATCCTTGAAGCCTTCATCGAGCAAAGCTTTTATAGCTTCGGTATCGAATACGTAGCTGGGCTCAAAATCACCCTTGATATCGTTAACTATAAGCTCTGCAAGCTTGGTTTCGGATTTATCTGTAAACTCTATATCGCTGCCCTTAATTTCAATAAAGGTCTCCTCGTCGGCAATAACCTTTAAAACCAATTTACTGAGCTTTTCCTTATATTCAGCCGTGTGCTCGTTTATAATTTCCACAGCCTCTTTATAGGTTAAGCCGGAAAGATCGATGCCTGCGTATTTGGTGCCGTTTAAGAATAAATCGGCAGGTTTAACTGAAGCTTCGGGCTCGATGTATAATCCGCTTGAAGATTCATCAATTATCAGGCTCCCGCTTTTGCTTTCGCTTTGGTTTTCACTCTCGTTAGCAGCATTCTGGCATCCTGCTAATACCATAAGCAAGAGGATAAGGGATAAGGCAAAAACAAATAATTTTCCTACGTAAGTTTTTTTCATAACAAATACACCTTTTTCCATAAATTAAATCTATCTTAAATATTAAAGAGCAATTCAAGATTTTAAGTAAACCACAATATATGTGGAGTACTCATAAATTATATGTCATTATTTAGTAAATGTAAAGTGAGTAAACGATTATTTTAAGAAAAAAGTAAGAAATATTTTTTTAGTTTATTTTTTACTATAGACTTTACCTGTATAAGTGTGTTAATATATAATTAACAGATTTCGACAAGATTTTATTTAGGGAGAATATATATGAAAATAATGATACTTTCAGCCGCTACGGGCGCGGGACACCTTCGTGCAGCCAATGCACTTGAAGCCGATATCAACAACAATACTCCTTTTGAAGCTAAAAATTTCGATTGCTTTAAAGCGATAAGCGCAATTCTTGATAAAACCGTATGCGACGGTTACCTTTTCCTTGCAAAGAAAACTCCCGCCCTTTTCGGTAAGCTTTACGCCGAGACAAATAAGGAGACGGTGCTTGGCAATATGCTGCCCAAAATCTGCGGCCTTTTTGCAAGAGAGCTTTATCCCACAATTGAAGAATACGCTCCCGATATCATTTTATCCACACATCCCTTCGCTACCGAAATGATCTCAGAGTTAAAGGCGCAGGGCAAAGTTAAAGTCCCCCTTATCTGCCTTATGACGGACTACGGCGCCCACAGAGCATGGATATGCGAGCACGTTGACGCTTACGTTGTAGCCGCAGAGCACATGGTGGAAGAACTTGTTTCCTTCGGTGTAAAAAGAGAGATAGTTTACCCCTACGGTATACCCGTATTTGCCAACTTCTTCCAGCCTCAGGATGAGGAGATGCTCATAAAGGAAATGGAAATGGATCCCGAAATTCCCATCGTTTTATTTATGGCAGGTTCCTTCGGCGTAAGCAATATTATCGGTCTTTACAAAAAGCTTGTAAATCAGGATGTTCCGCTGCAGATTATAGTTATCACAGGCAGAAACAAGCGCCTTTACGAGGCTTTCGAAAAAGAGATAAAAACAAGCCCCATGAAAACGAAGCTTCTCTATTTTACCGACGAAGTAGAAAAATATATGCACGCTTCTGACCTTATCGTAACTAAGCCCGGCGGCTTGACCGTTTCCGAAGCCTTAGCCTGCAACCTTCCCATGGCTGTGTTCAACGCTATTCCCGGTCAGGAAGAGGATAACGCCAACTTCTTGAAGGCTAACGATATGGGTGTGAAAATCGATAAGAACACCGACTTCCCCAAGTTTATTTCAAATCTTATCAAAGAAAAGCATCAGCTTGACGCAATGCGCAAGTCCTGCGAAAAGTTTGATAAATCCGATTCTTCCAAGAATATAGTAGAACTTGCAAAGAAGCTTATTAAAGAAAATATCTAAGAAATAAGGTGAACTTTATGCCCTTAATGCCTGCTATTTGTACTCAGTGCAAAGGTGCTTTAACTGTAGACCCCAAAGAGAAATCAGGTGTTTGCCCCTACTGCGGCACTACCTTCCTTAATCAGGACGTTATAAATAACTATAATATTACAAACGTTCAAAATAACGTAACCAATATCGGTAACCTCCACGCCGACGTTGTAAACGTGCAGGATAGTAAATCTGCCGATAACCTCTATAAAAAAGCGGTTACATATTTAAATTTCAAGGATTTTAATGCCGCTTTCACAGCTTTCGACGAAATGACCAAAACATACCCCTATGACCATAGAGGCTGGAAGGGTATTATATTAGCATACACAAGAAATCTTGATAAAACCGCTTTTGTAACGGCTGACGCAGTAAACATGGTTAAATACTATTACGATATGTACGTTAAGGCTAAAAACTTCAGCGGTGTTGTAACAGAAAATGACCCAACGGATAAATATCTTGCTTTTGCAAGGCAGTGTGCTGTTGATAATATAAATTCAATGTGCGAATATAAAGTAAACGCAGAAATCCGTAAGTATGAAGAAACGTACGGTGCTGAAGGTAAAGAGAAAGCCCAAAAAGCGCTTAAGCGTGCTAAGGAAGAAAAGCGAGAACTCGAAAAAGCTAAAAAACGTTCTATAGGTAGGTTCATTATAATTTATATTGTAATTGCTTTGATTCTCTCTTCCATATTCGGATATATCGGTTATGTTGTTAGTGTGGATGATTTTTCAAGCCATGATAATTCATTAGTGACCAAATATGGTGCAACCGACTTATTTGGTGATATACATTACTTCGATACGATTCAAGAAGTAAGCGCGTATATTGGTTGTACTTCTACAATGGGTTTGTTCTTTATACTTCTGTTTGTTTTAGTAATTATTGTTATTATTAAGATACTCAGAAATAGAGGCAAAGTGAAATATTCAAAATCGGAATATAGTAAGACTCTTAATTGGATTAAGTACAATGAAGATATTATTAATGGTGTCAATGATGCAAAGCATAGAAAAGATTTGGATTCCAGCATCAATTATCACCGAATTATGGCACAAAAAGAAATCAGTTTAATCAAATAAAAAAGGGGAGGCTTAGGTCTCCCTTAAATTATATAAAAGAGGAATAATTATGCCAAGTAAAAAATTGGTGCTTGCCAGCGGCAGCATACTTTTTGAAAGCGAAAACGACCCCATAATGGAGCATATATTGTCTTTGGCGGATGATAAGGATAATATAAATTTCGTCTACGTGCCCACGGCAGGTTTTGATACCAAGGATAACGAGGAAATTGTGAAAGATTACTGCCTGCGCCACGGTATAAAAAACTGCGTATCGCTTTATTTAACGGACGAAAGCTTAACGGACGAATATATAAAAAATACCGTTTTAAACGCAAGCGTTATTTTCGTACGGGGCGGTAATTTAAAATTCCTTCTTGAAACCTGGAGAAAAAGAGGGGCGGATTTATATTTCAAACAAGCCTACGAAAAGGGCGTGGTGCTTTCGGGCAACAGCAGCGGTGCTATGTGCTGGTGTAAGCATGGCTACGATGACTGCGGTATAGACGGCAGATTTATGTTTTTGGATGGCCTCGATTTAATTCCCTACATAGTTTGCCCTCATTTTGAGGATTGGCCCTCATTTCTGGAGGACGTTAAAATGCAGGAGTTAGATGGCATCGGTATCGATAACGATATTGCAATTTCCATTGTGGACGGCGAATACGAAATAATAGATTCCGGCAGAAATAAGCGCCACTCGGCTTACTATTTGCCTGCCGATGAAGATTACCACGTTTACGATTTAGGCAGAATTAAATGCGATTTGCCCCTTTTGAGAAATTATGAAATTAAGTATTAAAAGAAAACAATTGTAGGTGACGGCGCCATATTTCGCTACGCGAAACGTGACGTCCCGCAAGAAAAAGTAGGGGAGACCTTCACGGTCTCCCTTTTTAATGCCTTATTTTATAGATCAGAAATGCTCAAACACACCTGCAGGGCGGTTATAGAAAGCGCGGAAGAAATCTTCGCACTCGTTTTTAAACTCGGTGTTACAGATGTATTTTGCGGTCTCAAAGCCGTAGCACTCGTAGCCGAAAATAAGCTGAGTAAAGGCGGGGATATCTGCCTTTAAATCATAGTCGGCATCGTCACTGAGCTTAGTAACAACTGCCTTTTTATTTTCGTACTTTACGTTCCATACGCCCGTTGTTTTAAGGGGGCAGTGGTTAGTGCCCTCGGGCTCGTAAACTTTAACGGTAAATTCGCCCTTCTTAACGGGGTATTCAACTATATTTAACACACCCTCAACGTCGTTAATTCTTACCATAATATCGGGAATTATAGTTGTTTTTGTATGATGATAGTTGCGAAGCTTTCTTTCAACCTCGGGCATCATGCCTGCATCGTGAATTTTCACGCTTTCAAGCTGACCTTCGTACATTCTCATAAAGCCGAAAAGCTTATTTAAAGCATTTTCACTAAGGAATGCCATTTCGTAAACGTTTAAATTTACGCTTACCATTTTGTTTACGTAAAAATAATTTTCAATATTAAGGGTGATGTATCCGTCAGGCTCGCCGTTTTGGTCAAAAGAAAGGTAAGTGGAGGTCTTGTTATTACCTATGCGGTAACCGAAATTTCCTTCGCGCTTGAAAAGAAGATTTCTCTTTTCTGCAAATTTATTATAGACCTTATCAAGCAGGGGGATTTCATCCTTAGTGCAGTTTAAAAGCTTCTCATAGCGGGAAAAGTAATTTATTGCGCTCATGGGGAATTCTATAATTTTAGTATCGGAAACTCTCTCATATCCGAATTTGCGGTAATATGCAAAGCTGAAGGGGTGAAGCACACTTATTACACAGTTTTCGCTATCTGCAAATAAATCGCCCTCGTGTAAAATATTTCTTACTAAGCCGAAGCGTCTATTTTCAGGGGCAGTTCCGATACCGCCGACCAACATAGCATTAACTTCGGCGCCGTTTAAATGGGCTGTTTTAAGAGTGAAAGTACCGTTTGAAAGGTGTCTGCCGTCTACACTTACGGCGTTAACTCTGTAATTATTACCGTCTCTGTTACTTATGAGTTTGAATTCCATAATCCTGTGTCCTTTAATTATAATAATCTTAATAAATTTTATAAAACCTTAAATAAATAACAACCTAATATTTTAAAAAGGTGGATTAAAATAATATAAAAATTAAATTCAGTCGGTGCTGTTTATGTGCTTATTTACGTCCTTTAGTTTTTTATATTCCACCGAGGTGATACCGTTATATTTTTTGAAAAGTCTGCTTAAATACTTAACGTCGCTTATTCCCACTTCAAGTCCCGCTTCTTCCAGAGTTATCTTTCTTGTGGTGATAAGGTCCTTAACGTACCTTAATTTTTCGCGGTTGATGTATTCAACTATGGTCATTCCCGTACATTCTGAAAAGAGGTTGCTTAAATAACCGTAGCTGATTCCCGAGAAGGCGGCAACTTCCTGCACTGTGATTTTCTCCGAGAGGTGCTGTGCTATGTAGGAGGTAGCTTTACGGCAGTATAAATTCATCTTGCTGTAGCTGTTATCCTGACTTTCCATAGCTTTTTCCACGGAATAATTCGTTAAATATGCAAAAATATCGAATAAGTAGGAAATTACCTTCAAATGTACGCCGGTATCGGAAGAATTAAACACGGAGATTATCTTTTTGATAATAAATTCAACTTTACTTGCAAAAGAAGGCTCCACGTATTCGGGGAGAATTGCATATTCGCCCAGACTGTGCCTTTTCAGAACTTCCATTTCGCTCAGCTCAGTAAGGGGGCTTTCCAGCATAAAGCCTACCGTCATGTGGCAATGCCTGCCCTTTTCACAGTAAAGGCGCATAGGCTCATTGTGGCTGAGAAACATAACCGAGCCTTCCTTATATTTTGCGTTTATATCGCGGCTCTCTCTTTTTACTTCGCCCTGCTCTATAAAAACTATCTGCGCTCTTTTTTCCGATCTTAAAAAGCTTGAATCGTAGGTGTCGTTTATATGTCTGTGAGCCATATATACGAAGGGAATCTTTTTCAGGCTTAAAAGATAATACTTCAAAAAAGTACACCTCTTTTATAAAAAATACTGTATAATTTGGGGTAATTATAATAGAATAATCCACCTTTGTCAAGATAGTCGGTGTTTTGGTATAATTTTTATGCTATAATTATAGTGTAAAAATGTACGGATTAATTTTAAATAAGTTTTATTTTTAAGGGGGATTTATATATGTATCCTAATAAGACAAAACTTTTAAAAGAAGAGATAAAAGCTTTCCTTCAGGAAAGAAAAGGCGATGATATGCGCCACTACTATTTAGGCAAGTCCTACAGCGAAAATATCCTTGACCCCATTCCTGTTATGCAGGCAAAGGGCTTTAAATATTTTCTTGAAAATATTAAACTCGGCTATATGCAGAACGAGTATTTTTTAGGTCTTGTCTGGAATAAATTCGAAGAATTTGAGGATAAAGATGAAAAAGAGTATTACGAGCGTTTTTCACGCAGATTCGGCGGCCCCGGCTGGTATAACGGCGAAGGCTGGCAGCACCGCGACCACTATGCGCCCGCTTACGAAATTATTATGACTAAGGGCGTAAGAGGAATTATTGAGGAAATAGAAATAAGTAAGCTTAAATATAAGGATGATAAAAGGAAGCTTGATTTCCTTGAAGCCTGCAAGATAGAGATGCTTGCTTTCTCCGATTTTATAAAGCGCTACGCAGAGGGATGCAGTAATAAAGAAGTAAAAGAAAACGCTTTAAGCATCGCCTACGAAGCCCCCAAAACCTTCTTCGCAGGTCTGCAGCTTCTGTGGTTCTGCCACGTTGTGTTCCTCTATAAGGGCTGCGGCGCCATGGCTTTCGGCAGAATGGACCAGTATTTAAAGGATTTATACGTAAACGATATAGAAAAGGGCCTTATAACTTTTGAGGATGGCCAGAACCTCCTTGAAAATTTCTTTATGAAAATAACTGAGTTCCACTCTATTTACAATATCTGTATAGGTGGTATTACTCCCGACGGCGAGGATGCCGTTAACCCTCTTTCTTATGCAATTTTATGGGCGGTTAAAGCCTGTCAGGTGCCCGGTCCCAACTTATCCGCAAGAATCAGTAAGAAAAATCCTGATAAATTCCTTGAAGAATGCTTAAAGAGTATTGGTACTGGCTTAGGTTACCCTGCTTTAATGTGCGATGAAACTAACCGCAAAGCCTTAATGCGCATGGGTTATGAAGAAAGAGACGTAAATAACTTCTGTATGGTTGGCTGTATTGAAAATTTACTCCCCGGTATGCAGCCTCCCTGGGCAGACGGCAGATATAACGCCCCCTTGGCTATCGGCTATACGCTTTTTAACGGAATGAATATTTTAAAAGGCAAAAAGGAAAGCATAAATACAGGCGACCCATTAAAGTTTAATACAATGGCGGACTTTATGGATGCTCTTGAAAAACAGCTTAAAGCTTATGCGGACGTATATATTCTGGAAGCTTTAACAGAAAGCAGCAAGTACGATAAATATAATCATCCCAATCCCTTTATGTCCTGCTTAACTTATAACTGCATTGAAAGAGGCCTGGATATTAATAACGGCGGTACAAAATACCCCTGCGTTTACGGTGCGGCGGCTATGGGCATAGGTACTATGGCGGATTCATTAAGCGCCGTGGAAAAATGTGTTTTCGTGGATAAGAGCATCTCGATGCAGACTCTTATAAAGGCTATAGAAAATAATTTCGAAGGCTACGAAAAGGAGCTTGAGCTTTTAAAGAACGCTCCCAAATTCGGTAACGACGATGATTTTGCTGATAAGTACGCCGTATGGTACGCAGATTTCATATCGGGAATTTTTGATGAATACAGGCTGGACGGCAAGGGCAGAGTATACGTTTTAATGGCGGCAAATACTCAGAATATTTCAGGCGGTCACGAATGCCCCGCCACACCCGACGGCAGAAAAGCAAGAGCGCCTTTAAGCGACGCAGGCTCACCCACCTACGGCGTGGACGTTAACGGCCCCACATACACCTTCGCATCCTTAAGCAAGCCCGATTACACCAAAATTGCAGGCGGCAGCGTGGTAAACCAGAAATTCTCACCCTCTATGTTTGAAGGCGAAGAAAATATTAAGAGACTTTGCGCCCTTGTTCGCGTTTATTTCGGCCGCGGCGGTCAGGAATTACAGATAAACTCCGTATCACGCGAAGTATTGAAGGATGCTATGGTTCATCCCGAAAATTACAGAAACTTAGTTGTCCGTGTTTCGGGTTTCTCCGCTTACTTTGTAAATCTCGATAAAGCAGTGCAGATAGATATCTTAAACCGCACAGAGCACACTAATTCATAATAAAGGATATAAAAATGCCAAACGTATTTAATATTCAGAACTTTTCTACAGGCGACGGCAGGGGAATAAGAACCACCGTTTTTATGGGTGGTTGTAACCTTCACTGCCCATGGTGCCATAATCCCGAATGCTTTAATAATAAAGAGCAGGTAAGCCTTGAAGATATAATGAAAAAAGTGCTTCACGATAAGGATTTTTACGAGGCTTCGGGAGGCGGCGTTACCATTTCCGGGGGCGAGCCCTTACTTCGCTTTAAAGAATTTATAGAAATAGCCGAAAAAGTAAAAGAGAAGGGCATAAATTTAACTGTAGATACGGCTCTTACGGTAAAAATTCCCGATTTTGATAAGCTCACTTCCTTGGTGGATACCTTCCTTGTGGATTTAAAAACCGCCGACAGCGAGAAGCTGAAATACGTTATCGGCGGAAATTTTGAGACCTACATAGCTAACGTAAAGGAGCTTAAAAAGCGAAACGCCGAGGTTATTTTCCGAATTCCGCTTATTCCCGATTTCAATACGGATGAAAAGGATATAAGGGAGATAGCAAAAATAATAAACGAATTCGGTTTTCCCGCTTCTTTCCACCCCTTCCACAGAATGGGCTCCTCCAAATATACTAAGCTTGGCTTGAATTATTTGTATAAAGACGTCCCGCTTTTGAAAAACGGGGAAGTAAAAGCCATTAAGGAACTGTATTTCTCTCTTGGTGTAAAAGAAGCTGAGGTTTAATTTGCAGATTTATGCAAACACATTGAAAATATAGACAAAAGTCCTTATCTTAATTGACAAGGACTTTTTTATTGTCTATAATAAAAATACAGAATACAGATTTTAATTTACTTTTTTATAACAAGAAGGAGAAATAATATGAGAATCGGCTGCTGTTTACCCGGCGAAAAGGTAATGCCCAAAGATAAAGAGTATACCTGGGCAGAAGTAATGCTCTATGGCGATAAGCTTATTATGGATGCAGGCTTCGATTATACTGAGTCCAACGTAGGAGCTTGTATGAGATTAACTGAGGAGGAAGTAAACTTCCTTAACGAAAAGAAAAAGCAAGGCTTATTCCATCTTGAAAGCTGCAACGGCTTTTTACCGGGCTCCTTAAAAATCTGCGAGGGCGGCAACAGAGAAGAGATTAGAGAATATTTCGATAAAACTTTAAAAAGACTCAGCGATTTAGGCGTTAAGGTACAGGTTTTCGGCAGCGGCGGCGCAAGAGCTATCCCCGAAAATATGGACAGAACCGAAGCTATTAAAGAAATTGAAAAATTCCTTATTCTCTGCAACGAATACGCCCAAAAGTACGGCGTTCTGGTAGTTATCGAGCCCCTTAACAGCAAGGAGTCAAACGTATTTACTTCTGTTAAAGAAAGCGGCATTATGGCTTCTAAGCTTAATTTGCCTATGATAAAGCTTCTTGCCGACTCATACCATATGTTTATGGAAAACGAGAGTATGGATGCAATTTACGAATATAAGGATATTTTAAAGCACACCCATATTGCGGACGTACCGGGCAGACTTTACCCCGGCGCTATTGAAGCAGAGCAGGTAAAAGAATTTGCCAAAGCATTAAAAGATATTGGCTATACTGAGCGTGTAACAGCTGAGGCAGGTTTCCCTGATTTTACAGAAAACATTAAAGTAGCAGGCAAATTTATGAGAGAAACATTTTGCTGATTAAATAAAGGGGAAGTTTTGCTTTTTTCAAAACTTCTCTTTTTTATAATTTTTATGTAATGTTTTTTGAATAATTGCGTCTATATAGGTGAAAGGGGATGAAAACTATGACTAAAAACAAAATAAGAAAACTTTTGCCGCTTCTTTTATCGTTGTTACTGATTTTAAGCTTTGTTTCCTGCGGGAATAATACTGCCGAAATAACCCACGAGGCTCCTGTTGATGCTTCGGGAGAAGTAAGTGAAGAATATATAAACAGAGGGATAGAAAGGGCGAATTCATTAGTAAGGAACATAATGCCCGGTAGCGAAGAATACGAAGGCGAGCTTGTATCGTATGAGATTCTTTATAGCGTTAAAGAGGAAGAGCCTTGCGCACTGCTATTGCTTTATGACCACGAAACTCAGGGCGAAGCTTATTATATTCTCCATTTTGATACCGATTTCGGCTCAGGTGAAGGCGGTATGGGTCAATCACCGTATAAGTACGTTCCCGAGGGAAAAACTCTATATTACGAAGCGATAATGGGTTATTACTATAAAAACGAGAAAACAGGTGTATATCATCACACCATTGCATCGTCACAAGATATAATCCCCGGGGAATATAAAGACCCAACCTTATCATCATAAAATAAAAAGGAAGAGGAGTAAAAACTTCTCTTCCTTATATTTTTATAGAGTTATTTCAATATAGTGGATTGCTGCATTGTTGCCGCCGAAAGAAATATCCTGTGAACCTGAATCCTTATTTAAGCTGACCTTACGTTTGTAGAAATTAATTTTGCTGCCGTCAGTTAAAGTGTAGTTTTCGTCAAGTTTAAGTCTGACAAGATTGCCTGTTCCGCCGTTTTCATAGGTTAAGCTGATTTCAATGGGTGCGAAATCAGTAAGAATAGCTCCGTTTACTTTAATTTCAACGTCGGAAGGTGTGCCTTCGGTAAAGCCTAAAATAAGGTAAGCTTCTTTATTATCGGGGATAAAGCCCGTATGCACCGTAACGGTTTCAGCAGCGGTATTACCTTCAAGCTTTATGGGTAAAGGCTTGTAAGGTTTAAAGCCTTCGGGATAAATTTCCTGATACATAATTATATGCCTTCGGGGGCTGTTGAGGATTTTTTCCTTTTCTCCGCAAGTTGTAAGCACCTTGCTCGTTATATCCGTCAGGAGCGTGTGGCGAAGAGGGTTCAAAAAGAAATTATATAAATAAAGTCCATCGGCGCCCTGACTGAAGTAGTTTGCGGCAAGGCCGTTTACAATATCGGGGTCCATTGTGGCAATGTAAGAATTATCGGAACTGTCTTTCACACTCATATCCGCAAAGCGCAAAAGAATTTCCGTTCCTGCGGCAATTTCAACGCTGGGGAATTTTTCCTTCCATTCTTTTATTGGCATAGCGTCGTCACTTGACGACCATCTGGGGGTTACCGTAATGTGGTCAACAAGTTTTTCTTTTGCCCACGTTTCAACGTCAAAACCGAATACTTTGTTTTCGGCTATATCACGGTGTAAGCGGGCGGATATTTTAATTTTATGTCCCCGTTTTTCGGCGGATTTATTTACAATTTCTTTTACGTTTCTCATAAATCCGTTCATTATCTTATAGCAATCGGGGTTTTCAAGATATTTAAAGCAGTATATCTCACGCATAAAATCAAGCTCAACGGCATCCACGTCAAATATATCAAGCTGTTCCTTAATATAATCAAGAAAATGATCCCTTACTTCTTTTTCGGCATAATCAAGGCATTTCCAATAGTAGCCGTATTTATCGCCTATGGCATAGCCGTTCCATTTGGCGCGGAAAGCAAATTCATCCTTAAGGCTTTCTTCGTAGTCGGTATCGTGTGCATCGTTCATACGTATGGAAAGCCATGGCTCAACGCCTCTTTCACGGCAGCGTTTAACCCACACTCCCCAAGGCTCTATACCGAACTCTTTGTTAATGCGGTGGAAGATTTCATACCATTTGTCTTTTACGTTATCGCCTGCAGCAGCTTTCTTTTCAGTATATGTGAATATATCCGTCATAACCTGACTTTTGGTGCTTGAAAACTGGCAGAAGGTATTTAAAGCAATGGCACCAAGGCGTGTTTTTTCTGTGCCGTAGGCGTCAATATATTGGTCAATGAAGGGGTAAAGGTCTTTTTCACTTACCGTGCCCTTTTCCATTATTCCTTTAAGAAAGGGACAGGTTAAGGTATTTATATCGATATTAAGAATAATCGGTTTTTCGATCATATAAATAACTCCTTATTAAAAGTTGTCTTTTAAAACATTAAAGCATAATTGTGAAAATAAGTCAATAAAAAAGGAAGAAAAGCAAAAACTTCTCTTCCTTAATTTTTTGTGATTATAAAATTACGTTCTTTCTTTCGCCTTTTAAGTAAGCGTCAAGCACGTCGAAAACAATTTCGGCACGAAGGAGCATTGATTCCTTGGTGGCAAAAGCAATATGAGGTGTTACTAAAGTGTTCTTAGCATTTAAGAGGGGATGTGCAGTATCAAGGGGCGGCTCAGTTTCGAAAACATCAATACCTGCGCCCTGAATATCGCCATTATTAAGAGCATCAGCTAAAGCTGCACTATCCACAACGGCGCCTCTTACAGTATTAATTAAAATTGCACTCTTTTTCATCTTTGCAATTTCTTCTTTACCAATAAGACCCTTGGTAGAAGCGTTAAGAGGGCAGTGAAGGGAAATGATATCGCTCTCTTCTAAAAGTTCATCTAAACTAACTAATTTTACAAATTCAGGAACTTCTTTTTCTCTGTGGTTATAAGCTATGATTTTACATCCGAAGGCATTTAAAAGCTCAGCTGTGCGAAGTCCTATTTTACCGATACCAACTATACCTACAGTCTTGCCCATAAGCTCAAAGCCAACTAAACCATCCTTGGTTTTACCTTGGCGGCATCTTTCGTCCACTTTAGCAACGTTTCTTAAAAGTGATATCATCATGCAAAGTGCAAGCTCAGCTACTGATTCTGTGGAGTAGCCTGAAGCGTTGCTTACTTCTATACCCATTTCCTTGCAGGCTTCTAAATCTACGTGGTCAACGCCTGTGAAAGCGATATTGATGTATTTTAATTTCTTGCAGGCTCTTATAACTTCGCCTTTTAAAGGCATATTGGCAATCATTAAAATATCTGCATCTTTGCTTCTTTCAATTAAAACTTCGGTATCAAGATTTCTTTCATAGGAAAGAAACTCATGACCCATGTTTTCAAGCTTAGTTTTGTAATTTTCCAATACTTCATTACTTATTGCAAGGGATTCAAGTAATACGATTTTCATATTTTTAATACCTTCCTTTATTAATATTCTCTTATAACTTTCGGGGGAGTGGTTCTGCCCTGACCGATTTCAGCGCCGTTTTCAATAAGTGTATTTCTTAAAAGCTTAATATCAAGGTCTCTTGGTTCCACGTTTTTTAAAGCGCTTAAAGCTGCTGCAGTACCTGCTGCTTCACCGATATTTAAAATATGTGCCATGGCTCGCCAGGATTCGTATGCAATCTGGTCACTACTCATACATCTGCCTGCTACCAAAATTCCGTAAGTATCTTTTGGAATAAGGCAGCGGTAAGGTATCTCGTAGCCTTCGTGGGTTAAAAACCTTCTGTAGCCGTAATATCTTATAACAGGGTTAGCGCCCATAGCAATACTATCGGGGAAGGATGCACCTTCCAATACGTCTTCACCCGTTATTTTGTAAATACCCTCAATAAAACGAGTTTGCCTGATGCCTAAAAGTACGCTTGTATCAATAATATTAGCATCCTTAAGGTCAGGATTCTTCTCTTTAACACCTGCAAAATGCTCGTGGACTTTAAGCCTTGCTTCAATTTCCATATCGGTTAAAGTTTTAGCATCGGCGCCGTTGTGGTGACCTGTGGAAGGTCCCCAAAGAACACTTGAGGATTTAAAGAGGGAACCGGGCACCTTGCTGCCTTCGGGGAAGCCCGCTATTTTATACATAAGGCAGTCGTCAAGGCGGTGGGCTTCATCTTCTTTAATTTGCCAGAATGCAGCACCTGCTCTGAATGCTACGTCACCGTCGCCGCTTGAATCTACAATTACTTTGGAAAATACAGCCTGCCTGCCGGATTTGTTTTCAATAATTATACCCTTTATTTTATTTCCTTCCATAATTACGTCGGAAAAATAGGTGTGGAATAAAATATCGCATCCGCTTTCCACTACCATTTTAAGGGCAGTATACTTAAAGGTTTCTGTATCGAAAGCGTAGTTATAGGATAAATCACCCTTTTTATCGCTTCTTTTAGTGGAATCGTAAGCGTTGCTTGAGTGTTTGGCGCCGCCTGTTTCCACCATATTCAGTATAAATTCCTCGCCAATGCCTTTGCATACCTGCAAATCATCTGGTTTTACCTGATTTCTTATACCAACTATGGTAGCCATAAGAGAAGCTGTGGCAGTACCGCCAAAGAAAGGGAACTGCTCAATAATAAGGGTTTTGGCGCCGCTTCGTGCACTTGCAATAGCTGCAGTAAAGCCTGCGCAGCCTCCGCCAACCACTACTACGTCATACTCGCCGTAAATTGGGATTTCTTTTTGGGGTTCAGTGTAAAATTTCATAATATCTGCTCCCTTTAAATTTGATACTTTTAGGTTATCACAAGGGTATATATTTGTCAATATGGTTGCATAAATAACTAAAATGGTAAATAAAAAGCACCCATAAAAGGCGCTTTAATTTATTTAATTAAGTATTTTAAAATTAAATCGGTAATAAATACCACAAGGCTGGAAGCAAGGGCAGCTACAGTTAAGCTGTAATTTTTAAAAGCCAGAATAATTGCGGTAACTATACCCAAAGCCGCGCCCAAGGTGCTGTAGTCCCCGTAAAATGCGGCAGGGATGGTCATAACGGTTAAAACGGTGAAGGGGATATAGTAGAGGAAGGAATTAATAAAGGGGTTTTTGATTTTTCTCTTGATTAAAGCAAAGGGAACAGCCCTTATTAAATAGGTGGAGCCTGCCATTAAAAGGAGATATATGAAAAATTCTTTGTTATCCATTTTCGTTTTCTCCTTCCGTTTTAATGGGGAAGAACACAGCCGCCAAAACAGCCGCCAATATAGCGCAAATACTTACCGCAAGACCCGATGAAACTTCATTTAAAACGGGCAGGTAGTAGAAGGCACAGCTTAAAGCTACCGAGATGATTACTGCAAAAAGCACGTTTTTCTCGCTCTTTGCTTTAGGCGTTACGATTGCTATAAACATGGCGTAAATTGCTATGGTTAAAGCGTTCATAAGCACTTCAGGCAGAAAGCCGCCGATTAAAGCGCCCAGCAGAGTACCCGTTGCCCAGCCTACGTAGGGGATAACGGAAAGCCCCGAAAAGAAGCTTACGCTTACTTCCTTTTCGTTTGAAGCTACTGCGAAAATTTCATCCGTCATAAAAAATCCCAATATCCAGCGGTATATTCCCCTGAATCTGCCGTTTGTTTTCTGTGAAAGTGATACGGACATAAAGCTGTAGCGGATATTTATGGTAAACTGGGAAATAAGCATCTCGATATACTGCCCGGGAATTACCATGGTATTGATACCCGAAAACTGCCCCGCGCTTGTAACGGTGGTCATTGATATTATAAGCGCCTGCCACCAGCTGAAGCCCGCCGATATAGCCATAATACCGAAAGTGAAAGAAACCGAGAGATAACCAAGACCAATGGGAATTCCCGATTTTAAACCTCTTAAGAATGAATTCAAAATATTGCCTTTCCGAAAAATGAAATATAGAAAATATATAAGGGGCAAATTAATGCCCCTTTAAGTTTATTTTGCAGCGTATTCCCTGATTTTTTTGTTTATTTCCTCACGTATGTAAAGAAGGTACTTTCTGCCCTTGGGGTAATTAGAGAAGGTAATTTCCTGGCCGGATAATTTTTCAAGCCACTTTGTTGTTTCTTCATGACCCATATAAGAAGCTAAAAGCTTTAAAGCTCTTAAATCCTGAATTGCTTCGTTAAATACCAGGAGTCTTAAAGAAAGTACGGGATTCTTATCAAAGCCGGGGTATACAAGGAAGGGGTCACCTGCAGGCCAGGTCTCGTCGCCGTCTGCTGTGAAGTAGGGGTCAATTTCGTATCTTGAATGTTCGCTGTACCAATAGTTATAGCCCCACTGTAAAAAGCCCTTGATATCGTATTTAAAAAGCTGTAAGCCTAAAATTCTGGTTCTTGCTGAGGGCATTGCGATAAAGCCGTTACTTACGTTCTTGTTACCCTGACCGCAGCAGTAGTAAGCCCATAAATCTTCTACTTTGTTTTCAATGAAAGGCTCAATTGCGTTTGTAGCGCATACGGGTGTTTTAACAAGACCCATATCGTAGAATTCATAGTGGGAGAGAGCATCCATCATGTGGCAATCGCCTATGATATCAATTACGCTATCCTTGGCGGATTTGTAATTTTCAAGATGACTGTCGTTAGGTTCATCGGAAATATGGAAATAGCACTTATCAAGCACGCCCTTATCCTTTAAGTAAGCTTTTAAAGCGGTAAGGAAGCACTTTAAGAAATACTTATATTCTTCGCTGTTTGCTTTGGTTTCCCAGCCAAAAAGCTTATTGCCCTTTGTATTCACTACCTTGGGAGCAAACGCGGCGCCCCACTGAGTGAAAAGATGTGCAATTTCAAAATATTCAATTCCGTACTTGTGGGCAAGGTCAATAAAGCGTGTAAGCTTATCGAAGCCGAAAGAGTATTCGCCGTTTTCGAAAGTAATATCTACAAGCTGAGCTGTAGGTCTTTCGGAGCCAACGTCGGTATCAAGAGCGGGAGTAATAACGGGAGTTAAAATCATATTACTGCCGTATTTGCGGTAAGCTTTTATATAATTTTCTACAATTTCCCAATGCTCTTCGCTGAAAACCGGGGTCTTATACCATGTAGCAAGGCAATCGTAGTGGAACCAATGAGTACATATAAGATCCTGCTTTGGTATAACTGCATCGATAACTTCCAAGGTGAAGGTTTCGCTTTTTTCAAAATCACCTTTTTTAAGAGTTACAGTTATTGGGTATATACCCGCTTTAATGTTTTCGGGAACATTAACTTCAAACCAGAAGCTCTTCCAGTTATTTACTGTAAGGGTTACTTCCTTCCAAGGTGCCTTTTCAAGCACGTCGGGGTAAAGTCCTGCTTCTTTGCTTATGTAGTAATCGTCACTTACCTGAAAAGCAGGAAGTCTTACGGGAATTTCTTTAACAATATAGTAATTGATGTAATCTTTAAGTTCGCTTTCAATTTCTATAGTAAAGTGACTTCTTCTTTCAGCGCTATTATCTTCTAAAAAGCAAGCAAGCTGAAAACTGTAGATTTCACCTTTTAAAGCAGAGGCTTTATTGGTGCCTTCCTCTTTAACACCTGCTACTGTAAAGGTTTTTTCAAGTGAACTGACAAGTTTAGTTTTTAAAACCATAACCAAAACTCCTTAAAATTAATAAACACGATATTATTACTTATATCATAAATCTTTTAGTAAAAATTAGCAATACGTATTTTAAAAAATTAAGCGGAACACTTAAAAAAGTGATCCGCTTTAATTAATGCTGAATTTTAAATTACTTGATTCTTACAAATTCCATTTCTTTAATTTCCCGTCTGTTCCAGCCGCTTTCGGGATATGTGGACTTGGAGATTATATAGAGCTTGTTTTCGCGGAAATTAAGGGTAATTTCGTTGCCGTTAGGAGTTTCTGCGCAGTAAATAAGGAACTTAAATTCATCGGGGGTTACCCAGGTACCGACAGCGCCGTAAACCTTACCGTTTAAAATGAAGCTGTTAAAATGGCTTTCAAGGGAAACGGATATTCTCTCCTTATGCTTTTCACCGTTAACGTCAATTAAAAGCTCGTTTCCGATAAATTCAAGGTAAATATTCCTGATTGTTTCATCAGATTCCTCGCCGTGTATCATAACTTCAAGACCGAAACCGCTTATAATGCCCTCGGCGCCGCCGTATACGGGAGCTTCGGGCTTATAGCGAAGCTTGGTGTATTTTTTTATACTGTTATATACGCGCTTACTTTCAAGAGGAGTTATCTCGTTATTTTTAAGCACGTAGTTTAAAACAGTATTTGCTTCAATATTTTCGGGAAGTTCCTCATCCTTGAATTCACCTATAAAGGTATCCCATACAGCCTGTAAAACCTCAAAGTTATTGGTACTGGAGCCCTGAATAATAAAGAATGCGTTTTTCTCGGGGTACATAATACCGAACTGACCGAAAGCGCCGTCCGCTCTTACTACGCCCTCGGGCTGGCACATCCAGAACTGATAGCCGTAGCCTAAATACCAGTCGGGAATGGAGTTAGAGTGCTTAGTGTCGATCTGCTTACTAAGCGCGGCATCAAACCACTCACTTGACAAAAGCTGCTGACCTTTCCAGTTACCTTTGTGCATTACAAATTCAATGAATAAAGCCATCTGCTCTGTAGTGAGCTTACTGCCGCCTCCGCCTGCGTCTATGCCGTCGGCAGTTTTTCTGCAGGGAACTTCGCCCATGCCGATTTTTTCAAAAAGGCGGGGGTAGAGGTATTCGGTCATATTAAGTCCCGTTTTCTTCTTAATAATGGCGCAGAGCATATTTGTGCCCGAGCTGTTATAAACGAAGTAGGTGCCGGGTTCATGTTCAAAGGGGTGGGAAAGCCACTCTTTTATCCAGTTTTCGCCGTGGGCTCTCGGCTCTGAGTGGTGGCCGCCACCCATAATAAGCACGTCGAGCACAGTTACTTTTGCTAAATTTTCGCTTACTTCCTCGGGTAAATGCTCGGGGAAAATATCCACAAGCTTCTCATCAAGAGATAATAAGCCTTCCTGCACGCAGAAGCCTATAGCTGTAGAAGTAAGGCTCTTTGTAAAGCTGAACATAGAGTGTTTGCTGTCCTTATTATAGGGTCTCCACCAGCTTTCGGCAAAAATTTTGCTGTCGCGCACGAACATAACAGAGTGAAGCTGTAAGCCCTTTTTCTTGCATCTCTCCAAAAATTCAAGTACCTTTAATGAGCTTATACCAACTTTTTCGGGTGTTACTTTTTCAAAATAACTCATATTCATATTTCCTTTCCTGAGTATAATAATACTTTTTTATTACTTTAATAATAGAACATTTTAAATGCATTTTCAACTATCTTCGTATACACAATATTAATTTTTAAATTGCATAATTTTAAGTTTTTGCTATTTCACATTGACTTTCCCTATATTTTGTGATTGAATTAACTTAGATAAGAAGGGTACTGTGCGTAAAGTTGCCCTAAAATATAAAGAAAGAAGGACTATATTATGGAAAAAACCAGAATTGCCATTATCGGTACAGGTGGTATTGCCAATGCCCATATGAGAGCTTATTTACAGATGCCCGAGGTAGAAATAGTAGCAGGTGCTGATATTATTCCCGGTAAGGCCAGAGAATTCCTTGACAGATACGATTTAAAGGATGTTCCCGCTTTTGAGGATACAGAGGAAATGCTTAAGGTAATTAAGCCTGATGGCGTAAGCGTATGTACTTATAACTCCGCTCATAAGATCTGTACTTTACAGGCGCTCGGCGCAGGATGCGACGTTTTACTTGAAAAGCCTATGTCCATCACTCTTGATGAAGCTAAAGAGATGGTAAGAGCTGAAAAGCAGTCAGGTAAAATTTTAACTATCGGTTTCCAGCCCCGTTTCGATACTAACTCCAAAAAGGTTAAAGAAATAGTTCAGTCCGGTGCTTTAGGTGACGTTTACTACGTTCAGACAGGCGGCGGCCGCAGACGCGGTATCCCCGGCAGAACATTTATCGATAAGGATAAGGCAGGCGTTGGTGCTTTAGCTGATATCGGCTGTTATGCACTTGACTTTGCTTTAAATACAATCGGTTACCCCAAGCCCTTAACAGTTTCTGCTGTTGCATTTGACTATTTCGGCAAGAACCCCAAGTATTACCCCGAGGCTGAAAGATTCAGTGTTGACGATTTCTCTGCCGCTTTCGTTCGCCTTGAAAACGGTTGTGTTCTCGACTTCAGAATGTCCTGGGCAATGCACATGGATACAACTGGCGACTTTATCTTCCTCGGTAAGGATGCAGGTTTAAAGGTTCAGCAGCCTCATTTCGAGCTTTGGGGCGGCGCATGGGATGGTCCTATCGGTAAGATCACCCTTATGCACGACGTATTCGGCAAACCCACTTCCACAAACATTCCTCTTGAAAAGATGGAAAAATCCAACCTCTTCGCACAGAAGGTTCAGGCTTTCGTTGATGCAATGAGAACAGGCGGCTCAGCTCCTATTCCCACAAGCGAAATTATCTACAATCAGGCTATTATCGACGGTATCATCCGCAGTGCAGCCTGCGGCCACGAAGTTGAAGTTGATTTATAATTGAATATTATAAATCACTAAGAATTTATCAGGTATTAATTAAAAATCAGCTCTCCTCTTATAGGGGAGCTGAACTTGTTAATGGCATATTATGCCCATATAGAAATAAGGAGAGAATATGAAAAGATTTGTTATAGTACTGCTGGTGTTATTGATGCTGATGCTTTCTGCGTGCGGCAACGAAAGCACTGAGACAAATGAAATTCAAAGTGAAGTTTCATCGGAAATTAAAACAGAAGAAAGTGAAAAAACAGAAGAAAGCGCATCTGCTTCTTCTTCAGAAAATGAAAAAGAAGAAGTAAGCTCAGAAATTGAAGAAGAACCAACTCCTGACCCGCGTGAAAAGAAAATTAATGTTGTAATGAAGTATTTAAATAAAGAAAACCCAAGTCAGACTGAGCTTGAAACAGCATATAAGATGCTTAAGGATTTAGACAACTACGATAAAGCGCAGGAAATTCTTAACAGAATAAAAATAGAGGATAAATTTTCTTTTATTTCAACAAAAAAAGTTGACAAATTGGGTAACGTTTCAAATGGCGGCGGAAGCAAAAAAGATGCTGTAAAATATGATAGTCAAGGCAGAGTGGTTGAACATTCTATCGCATCTTATCCTTTCTTCCACTGCTTATACGGCGATTATTTAAGTGCTGAAAGAGTTGTTTGTCAGTATAATAATGATAACACCGCAAATAAAAAAATATATTAAAGCTGTAAGATAAAGGTAGACACATGGAAAACACCATGTTGTCTACCTTTTCTTTATGCTAAAATATAGACATAGGAGGTGAAATAATGAGAAAGGGACAAAAGAAGCGGCAATGGACACCAA
>SVPY01000015.1 GCA_015065615.1 Oscillospiraceae bacterium
TTGGTGTCCATTGCCGCTTCTTTTGTCCCTTTCTCATTATTTCACCTCCTATGTCTATATTTTAGCATAAAGAAAAGGTAGACAACATGGTGTTTTCCATGTGTCTACCTTTATCTTACAGCTTTAAAAGCTTGAAACCTTGCGGTGCTTTTTATTATGCGAAGAAGCTATATAGACCTAAAATGAAAAGTGCGAAAACCACTACGGGCAATACGTAAGCGATATAGGGTCTTATTTTCTCGGGGAATTTCAAGCCTTTGCCTGTGTTAGCTTCTTTAATGAAATTCTTCCAGCCCCAGCCGAATTTGTGTGAACAGAACATTATGAAGGTAAGTGAACCGAGGGGTAAGAGGAGGTTAGATACTAAGAAATCTTCGAAGTCCATAATGTTTGAGCCTGCTCCGAAAGGCTTAATGAAGCTTAAAAGGTTGGTGCCTAAAGCGCAGGGGAGAGCGAGAACGAACATTATAGCGCAGTTGATAAGGCTTGCTTTCTTGCGGCTCCAGCCGAAAAGGTCCTTAGTGCAGGAGATAAGGTTCTCGAAAATAGCAAGAACGGTGCTGAAGGCGGCAAAAATAAGGAAAACGAAGAATAAAGTACCCCAAACTCTGCCGAAGGGTAAGTTATTGAATACGTGGGGGAGTGTGATGAAAATAAGGTCAGGGCCTGCATTAACGTCAACGTCGTAGCTGAAGCAGGCAGGGAAAATTATAAGACCGCTTGTGATGGCAACGAAAGTATCAAGCACAGCAACTCTTACGGATTCGCCCATTAAAGCTCTTTCTTTACCGATATAGCTGCCGAAGATTGCCATTGAACCGATACCTAAGGATAAAGTAAAGAAGCTCTGGTTCATAGCGGCAACAATAACGTTTAAAAGTCCTACTTCCTGAACCTTATTAAAATCGGGTACGAGGTAGAATTTTAAACCCTCGGCGCCGCCGGGAAGGAAGCAGCTGTTAATTGCCAAAACTACCATAATAACGAGGAGAGCGCTCATCATATATTTTGTGATTCTTTCAATACCCTTCTGTAAGCTGAAGGAGCAAACGAAGAAACCAAGGCAAACTACAATTGCCACAAGAATAACCATTAAAAGGGGATCGGCTTTAATTGAAGCAAAGTAAGTTTCAATGCCTTTTTTATCAAGGCCTTCAAAGTCGCCTGCGGCAGTGCCTACACCGTATTTTAAAAGCCAACCTGTAACGGAGGTGTAGAACATCATAAGTAAGTAGTTACCTGCGAGTGCGGCATAACTGTGAATATGCCACTTGCTGCCCTTAGGCTCAAGGGCGTGATAAAGTCTTGCGGGGCTTTTTTGACTTGCTCTACCCAAAGCAAATTCCATTGTCATAACGGGAATACCCATAATTACAAGGAAAAGTAAGTAAAAAAGTACGAACACCGCGCCGCCGTTCTGGCCGGTTCTGTAGGGGAACATCCATACGTTGCCAAGGCCTATGGCACAGCCTGCGCTGAGTAAGATGAAGCCTAAGCGGCTTCCGAGTCTTTCTCTTTCCATTTTAAACCTCAATAAATAAATTATTAATATATTTCAAGTAATCTTCTTGATTATTACTTGCTAAAATTGAACAGGGGCGGTCAAACCTTAATTTTTCGCCCTTCATGGTGCTTACCTTGCCGCCGGCTTCCTCGACTATAAGCATACCTGCGGCGTAATCCCATGGCTGAAGAATAACCTCGTAAAAAAGCTCTGCCTTACCGCAGGCTACTAAGCAAAGGTCCAAAACCGCGGCGCCGAAACGGCGGTAATCGGCACAGTTAGCAAAAAATGCGGAAAAAGCTTTAAGGGATAATTCCCTCATCTCGGGGTAATAGGGGGCGCTGCCCGACATTATAAGAGCTTCGCTCATTTTTTTCTCGGAAACTTTTATTTTTTCACCGTTTAAATATGCGCCCTCGCCCCTTTTGGCGGTGTAAAGCTCATTGGTATAGGGGTTAAGGCAAACGCCTATATAGGGCTCGCCGTCCTTTAAAAGAGCTATGGAAACGGCGCTCACAGAAAAACGCTTGGTGAAATTAGCGGTGCCGTCAATAGGGTCTACTATAAAGGTGTAGCCCTTTTCTTTTATTTCGCTGTGGAGCTCTTCCTCCTCGCCCACGAAATTGGCTTCGGGGAGAACTTTTAAAAGTTCCTCACGTAAAAAGGATTGCACCTTCTTATCGTAATAGGTCACGAAGTTGCCTATGCCCTGCTTGCTGTCTATTTCCATTTTGCTCTCGTCGGCATTCAGTACGATGTCGCCTGCAGCTTTAATTATTTTTTCTATATCTTTAATATTTATCATAAAGAAAACTCCATTCCGTCAAATGCCAATAAGGCGCCGAATTCACTTACGATTTTCTCAGTTTCAGTATGGGGCTTATTGAGTGTGGGGGCGATGTGGGAGAGAATTATCTTACTGTTTTCATCAATAATATTCATAGTTTTCAAGGACGGAAGCATAAGCTTTATCATAGGAATACTGTTATGCTCAGCCATTCTGTAGTCGCCCTCGTAATCGCCGCAAGTGGCATCGAGAATCATAAGGTCAAGCTTCATATTCTGCATAAAGTAGTAGCTGTCGAATAAAAACCACGCGCCGTCAAGCCCGTAAAAGAATTTCTTATTTTCCTTTTCGAAAACGAAATGTCTTGAAAGGTACTCCGTGGAGTGGTTTGCAGGCATAGCGCTTACTTTAATTTTGCAAGCAGTTTCATACGTTTCGAAGTTTTTCATCAATTTTACTTCGGTATTTGCAGATTTTGTAAAATGCTTACTCTCCAAAGAACCTTCGGGCAGCCAGAGCTTTACGGGTTTTTCCCTATGGGATGCAATTTTTTCAATTACTTCGGCGTTATAGTGGTCGATGTGCAGGTGGGAGATAAAAATATCGGTAATTTTACTTATATCTGTGCCTGTTATATTTAAACTTTCGTAGGTGTGAACGCCTGCGTCAATAAGAATATGACCGTTTAAAAGTATACTTGATGAACGTCTGGCGTCAAGACCGAACTTCTCTTTATATTCCGTTTTTAAAAGGGGCGAAAAATCAGCCGCGCCCGTGCCCAAGAATTTTAAATCAAATGTGCTATTATTTATATCCATAACTTGATTCCGCCTTATTTCAGAGTTAAAAGTCCCACGCATTCCACGTGGTTGGTGTGGGGGAACATATCAACGGGTGTGAATTTAACCGTCTTATATTTGTATTTGGTAAGGTAGGCTATATCTCTTGCCATTGTTTCCACGTTGCAGGATATATAAACTATCTTTTTGGGGGAGAGCTTACAAACCGAGCTTAAGAAGGGGATATCGCTGCCCGCTCTTGGGGGATCCATAAAGAGGACGTCGCACTTTTCGCCTTTTTCCGCCATCTCCGTCATAAACTGACCTGCATCGGCGGTAACGAATCTGATATTCTCTATGTTATTGATTTTTGCGTTGTGAATGGCGTCCTTAACTGCGTCGGGGTTTAATTCAACGCCCAAAATATTTGCGCCGCTTTTTGAAGCGGCAATACCGATGGTGCCTATACCGCAGTAAGCGTCTATTACCGTTTCGTTTCCTTTTAAGCCTGCGTAGTCGATGGCAAGCCCGTATAATTTTTCTGTCTGTACGGGATTTATCTGGTAGAAGGATTTTGGTGAAATTCTGAATTTATAGCCGCACAAAATATCGGTAATGGTGCCATCACCGTATAATACCTTCTCGTTTTTGCCTAAAAGCATAGAGGTATATTTATCGTTAACGTTCATTACTATGGTGGTAATTTCGGGGTGGAGCTTTAAAAGTGCCTCGCAGAAATTATTTTTGGCAGGGAAAATAGGAGTGCCCACAACCAAAACAACCATAATTTCGTTGGTGGCAAAGCCTCTTTTAATAAGCACGTGGCGTAAAAATCCCTTACCGCTTACCTCATTATAGGTGGTAAGCTTAAAATCTTTTACAAGCTTTCTTATGGAGAGAATGATCTCGTCCGCCTTTTTATCCTCCGTTAAACAGCTTTCCACAGGTACGATATGGTGGGTGCTGGACTGATAAATACCCGAGATAATTCTTTTCTGCCTGTCGGTATGAAAAGCGGACTGCACCTTGTTTCTGTAGTGGTAGGGATTTTCCATACCGACTATGGGATTTATTTTTGCAAATTTACCAAGATGCATGGTGGTAAGCTTTTCTTTAAGCTTTAACTGCTCCTCGTAATTTAAATTCTGCAGCTGACAGCCGCCGCATTTTTTATAGACGGGGCATATTTTTCGGTTGGCTGTAATTTTTTGTTCTTTGCCTGATTCTTTTGCAGGCGTTTTTTCGGTCTCTTTAGAAAATTCTTTTTTAGGCTCCGATTTTATAAAAGGCTTCTTATCTTTATTAAAAAACTTTTCGTTTTTAACTTCCCTTTGTTTCTTCTCCATTTTTTGCCCCTCTTTATAAATTTACATACCCATTTATAATAACATTTTTACAGCAAATAAACAAGAGAAAAAGTTAAGTTTAACTCACTTCTTAGGTTTAATATTTTAAAAGCTTGAAAATAAAAAGTCAGAGTGCTATAATAACCTAATAAAATTACAGTAAAATTTAAAATCGGAGGTGAAAACTTGGCTGAGTATATTTCGGGGTTATCCCCTGTGGCTACCGTAATTATTTCCGTGGCTTTAATGCTTTTCCTTGGTTTTCTCTCCACGAGGATAACCAAAAGAATAAAACTGCCAAACGTAACGGGATATATTCTTACGGGTATCATAATAGGTCCCTACTGTTTTAATATGGTGCCCACAGAAATAATTGAGGGGCTGAGTTTCCTTTCGGATATTGCCCTTGCGTTTATTGCTTTCAGCGTAGGCGAATTTTTTAAGCTTACTACCCTTAAGAAAAACAGCGCAAAGGTGCTTATTATAACAGCCGCCGAAGCTTTAACAGCCTCGCTTTTCGTATTTATTTTAACCTTCTATATACTTAACCTAAGCCTCGGATTTTCTATCATACTGGCGGCTCTTGCCTCGGCTACTACTCCCGCTTCAACCATTATGACCATCCGCCAGACGGGGGCAAAGGGCGATTTTGTGGATACCCTTTTGCAGGTGGTGGCAATTGATAACGTGTTAAGCTTAATAGCCTACAGCGTTTGCGTTTCCGTGGCTTTCACCACTTTATCCTCCGCTCCATTGAATTTAAAGGATATACTGGAGCCCGTGCTTTCCAATATTTTTGCCATGGTGCTGGGCGCGGGATTCGGCTTTCTGATGAAGCTTTCAATGCCGAAAAAACGCTCAACGGATAACCGCCTGATAATTTCCATCAGCTTCTTGTTTGCTTTCTGCGGTATATGCGCGCTTATAAGCGTTTCACCGCTTTTGGGCTGCCTTATGATGGGTACGGTGTATATCAATATAAGCGGCGACGATAAGCTCTATAAACAGCTTAATTATTTCAGCCCACCTATTTTGCTTCTTTTCTTCGTGCGAAGCGGTCTTAATTTCAATTTAGGCGCAATGTTCGATTTTTCCGCATCCTCCACGGGTATGCCCTTGCTTATTGTGGGTGTATGCTATTTCGCCGTAAGAATTATAGGTAAATACATCGGCGCTTTCTTTGGCTCAGCTCTGGCAAAAAAGAAAAAGAACGTGCGAAATTACTTAGGCTTGGCGCTTATTCCTCAGGCGAGCGTTGCCATAGCTTTAGCTTCGCTGGCGGCAAGAACCTTGGGCGGTAAGCTTGGCAGCGACCTTGAAACTATAATTCTTGCCGCAAGTATTCTCTGCGAGATAGCAGGCCCTGCTCTTGCAGGCTTATCCCTTAAGCTTTCGGGTTCATATTCCGATAAGCTTGAAGATGTTACCGCGGTTGAAGAGCTTGACGAAAGCGGCAATAAATTAAGTGAAGCAGAAATGCTGATAAGAAGGATTCAGGCTATACAGAAAGAAATTCCGCCTCACTCCTTAAACGAAGAAAACGAGGAGGCTTTCACCGAAGCGGCTGAAGAATATTATCTATCGCCGAATCAGCGTATCTCCCGTTTTAAAAACAGGCGCTAAAGTTCAAAAGATAAATATATAATTATAATATAAACGAAAGGAAGTAAGTATACTATGAATATACAGGACCCCATCGCCTTGCTTTTAGGTAATTGGTCAAGTGAATTAAACCTTTGCTCAGTGCTTTTGCGAACAACGGTAGCGGTTGTATTTGCGGCAATTTTAGGCTGTGAGAGAGCTACGAAGCGCCACGCGGCGGGACTTAGAACCTTTATGCTGGTTTCTCTTGCTACAAGTATGGCTGTAATGCTTGATACCTTCATCTGCGTGAACAACGGCTTCACTTTGCCCCTTATTTCAGCATCTACTATGATAGGCATAGCTGTAATCAGCAGTAATACCCTTATTTTCAGCTCCAAAAATCAGATAAAGGGTCTTACCACTTCTGTGGGTCTCTGGGCAAGCGGCGTTATTGGTATAGCGTTGGGCGCAGGTTTCTATACTGCGGCGGTAATAGCTTATATAGCTTTAATAGTTTGCCTTTCCTTCTTCCCGAAGTTAGAATTTTATCTGAAAAACCGCTCCAATCACTTTGAAATTCATCTTGAACTTAAAAATAAGACCAATCTTCAGGATTTTGTTACAACAATCAGAAAATTAAACCTGAAAATTGATGATATTGAAGCAAACCCCGCCTATATAAATTCGGGTCTGAGCGTATTTACCGTGGCTCTTACCATAAGAAGCGAGGAGCTTAAAAAATATAAATCCCATAAGGAAATTATCGATGCCTTAAGCACTCTCGATTATATTTACCATATTGAGGAATTAAATTAAACTGAACTGAATTTTTAAAGGAGTCACTTTTATAGCGGCTCCTTTTTATATTAAATGATGAAACTTTTGTGAACAATACTATTTTTTCATTGACTTTTAAAGCTTTTTATAATTTAATATAAATAAGATGTTGTCAGAACAACAAGTTGAAAAATGCAATTTTATTCCCGAAAGGTAGGGTAAATATGGAAAGAGCAATTTACAAAAGCAAAATCGTTGCAGATTCGGGTTCGGATACTTTGGTTTTAAAGGATATTCCCTTTTCTTCGGTGCCGCTGAAAATTATTACCGATAAAAAAGAATACGTGGATAATGCCTACCTTGATACGGAAGAGATGGCGAAGGAGCTTTACGAGTATAAGGGCAAATCCTCCTCCGCGTGCCCCGGTATAGGCGACTACTTAAACGCCTTTGAAGGCGCCGAAAACGTATACTGCATTACGATTACAAGCGGTCTTTCAGGCAGTTACAACTCCGCCATGGTAGCAAAAAGAGACTATGAATATAATAATCCCGGCAGAAAAGTACACGTTATAGATTCTCTTTCAACTGGCCCCGAAATGAAGCTTATTATAGAGAAGCTCCGCGAATTTATAAATGCGGGAAAGATTTTCGAAACAATAGTAAAGGAAATTGAGGAGTATAAAAAGTCCACGGGACTTCTTTTTATGCTTGAATCTATGAAAAACCTTGCAAATAACGGCAGGGTAAACCCCATTGTTGCCAAGGCGGTAGGACTTCTTGGTATCAGAATGGTAGGCAAAGCCAGCGACGAAGGTACTCTGGAGCTGCTTGATAAGTGCAGAGGTGAAGAGAAAGCTTTAAAATCCATTTTCGGCAATATGCTGAAAGCGGGCTTTAAAGGCGGTAAAGTAAAAATCGGCCATTCTCTTAACGAAAACGCTGCCCTTACTTTAAAGGATATGATAGTTAAGGAGTTCGGCAGTCTGGTTGAAATCTATAAGCTCCGCGGTCTTTGCAGTTTATACGCCGAAAAAGGCGGCTTGATAATAGGCTTCGAAAAAGCATAATTTTACTTAAAATTAAAAATCCTGTAAGTATTTAAATTTAAACACTTGCAGGATTTATTTTTATATTTTGTTAAGGTCTACCGTAAAAAGAACGGCGCCGCGCTTTATAAAGGTATCAAAATTTTTGGTAGCTATTATATAAAGCTTGTTTTTATATTCCACGGCGGCAGGGTAGTGGCAGGCTGTAACGTTTTCTAAGTTTTCGTTTTTCTCATCGAAAAGAATGAGCTGTTTATTAAATTTTATGCTGCCCTTTTCGGAGAAATATACGCTTATTTTACTGCGGTCAAGCTTATCGGTATTACATATAACATAATTTCTGCCGTCTGTAAGTGTGCCTGCGTAAATTTTCGTGCCCACATAGGGAATATCGTGGGCCATAACCTTTGTGAAGCTTTCGCCGAAATCCTTTGAAATATATAAAAGCGGAACGTGGCGCATATCGTTACGGCTGAAAATATACAGAGTGCCGTCGTTTTCAATTAAGCTGAGCTCGGGGTGGATAAGCTGGGTGCCATCGGGCAGATCTCCGTTTTCCGCAATTTTAATAAGTCTCCACTCACTGTCAATTCTGCCCGAATCGGAAATAAGCAGGGCGGGAGTATTGGGGAAGGAGTCGATTTCACCTATTCTGCCGGGAAGAATAAGCTTGCCGTTTGAAAGCTTAACTACGTTTGTGTTGAGCTTAAAGGGAATGGGGCGTGACCAGAGAAGTTCAAATTTACCGCTTTCTTCATCAAGAAGATATAAATTAAGGGCGTGAATGTGGTCGGGGGCAACCATCTCGTTTATAAACATATAGAGCTTACCCTCGTCAATGCCGTAAACGGGAGGGCAGTAAAGCAGTTTGTCGGTTTTATCCTCGGCTTCTGCAATAATCTCCTTTTCGGTGAAAGTGATTCCGCAGTCGAAGGAGCGCTTTCCCACTACGGGGGTGTAGCCCATAAGTTCAGCTTCGGGGCTTTGATACCACGAAGTATAAATGGTGTTTTTGAATTCGATTATTGCTGTTTCGTGTAAAAAAGAGCTTTGCTCATCAGGATTATTTACGTCCGTAACAGTAAAAGCCTCTTCGTTTATAAGCTTCATATCGCCGCTTAAAAATTCGAAGCTCTCCATTTTGGTAAGCAGAAGAATATCTTCAAGAGTGTAGAAATCAAGGAGCTTTTTGCTTTTTAGTATATCCTTAAAGCTTTTCGGCGCAAAACCCGTGAATCTGGTGAAAACCTCGGCGAAATAGCTTGTGTTATTGAAACCGCAGGCAGATGAAATTTCGGCGATTTTAAGCTCCGTGGTGCTTAAAAGCTTTATTGCCATTTCCACTCGTTTTCGGTTTTTGTAGGTGTTAATGGACATACCCATCTGTACTTTAAAAATATGGCAGATGTAGTGGTAGCTTACGTGCAAGTCTTTCGCCATTGTTTCAAGGTTTGTATCCTCGGTTAAATGGGCGAGCTGGTAGGATTTTACCTTTTCCACCAGTTCTTTTTCCTGTTTTTCGGAATTTTCACTGCCTTTTTTAACTATATTGATAATTTTCACAAGGGTGTTTACGTCACTGTAATCGGAATCAATAAAATCCTTGATGGGGTTATCGATTTTACCCGGGTCCTCGTTGCAGCGGGCGATGGGCGAATACTCAAAAAAGTTGAAAATTTCCGCAATTATATCTTCTTTATTGAGATTTCTTATAAAAATATTGGCTAATTCTTCCGCAGGGGTATTCTTAGTGTATTTTATATCCATTTTGCGCCCTTTCTATGTGTAAGATATGAGTTTACTGCTTACCTAAGGGTAGTTTAATATAAATAAAAATTTAAAGCAATAACAAAATTGCTCATTTTAAAGAAAAAAGCAGGAAACTTACTGTTTCCTGCCTACGTTTATGCCAATGGTCTTGAGAATGGATAGTCGATTACAATTCTGCCTTCTTCGCTGTCGCCTATGCCTGCATAGAGGTCAACTTTTCCGTCCTCGCGCATTACTATACCTGAAGTGAAGGTTACGTCTACTAAATCAGGGCGCTTTTCTTTGCCTTCGGGGTAACATTTCCTTGTGCCTATTACCTTATTATCGGTTACTTCAAAAGTTTCGGGGTCAAACTCAAAGGCTGTGTTCATATAAACAAGCTGATTTATGCCGTTTTCATCCATTTTGGAGTAGCTCTGATGTGCGATAACGCCTATTTTGCCGCCTTCAAGAAGGTAAACTTGGTTGCAGCCGCCCCACTCGCCGTTCTGGAATAAACCGAGAATAGGTTTTGCATTAAAAATCACATCATCGCTGAGTTCATCAAGAGAATTAATTTTAGTAAATCCGATAAGTGAAGCACTGCCGTATTTTTCTTCAATCTCCTTGTTTCTTGGGCGGGAGAAAACACCAATTGTACCGTCCTTCATATCAACAAGGCGAATATCCTTCATATAGTCGGGGCCTGTTGTAAAGTATATAAGGTCATCTAAATCCTTGCCACGGTAGAAGTAGCCGTAGTAAGTATCAATTTCACCCATTCTTTTTCTTACGTGTGTGCCGCCCAAAACTATTTCGCCCTGAATAAATGCTATGTAGGGGTCTTCAAGCTGATGGATCATTGTATCTTTAACAAGCGTATATTCATCTTCGCCTGTTTTTTCAAAAAGGCGGATAAATGATCTTGCCCATTCTTCAAATTTTTCTACTCTGCCGTAAATATACTCTTTGCCGTTCCAAATGAAGGGGATTGAACAGTTGTAAACGGTAAAGCCATCAATGCCCTTAAAAGTAAGCTTATGGCTTTCGTATACCTTTTCTTTTAAGTGCTTTTCAAATTCGACTTTCTTTTCTTCAATTCTCATTTTTATCATTCCTTTATTTATATAAATTTATAAGTCTCATAACCTGCTCTGCGGTATTTTCAAGATTTTTAAAAGCGTTTTTTTTGTTTAAAGCCTCATCTAAAGTTGTTACGTTCCTAAGTATGGGGAAAAAGGCGTCTATTCCCTTTTCGTTGCAGATTTCTGCATCATCGCTTACACAGCCCGAAAAAGCAATGCAGGGTTTACCGTATTTTTTAGAAATAGAAGATATATAACTTGGAGCTTTGCCGAAAACAGTCTGGCTATCGAGCCTGCCTTCGCCTGTAACTACCAGATCGGCATCTTTTATATCTTCTTCAATTTTAATGCTTTCTGTGATAATTGCAGCACCCGGCAGAAGTTCGCCCTTTAAGAAATATTTAAAAGCAAACCCTAAGCCTCCTGCAGCACCTGTGCCTGGGAATTCTTTATCTGCTTCGCTGTTAAAAGTTTTCGCAACGTCCGCAAAATGAGAGATGTAAGAATCCATCAGCGGAATATTTTCTTTGGTAGCACCTTTCTGAGGTCCGTAAATATAGGAGCAGCCCTTCTCGCCGCAAAGTGGGTTCTTAACGTCGCAGGCGATTCTGAATTTAGCTTCTTTAAGCTCCTTCATTACTTTACTGCCGTCAATTTTATATACGTCCTTTAAGCCGACGGCGCCGTAGGGAATTTCACTGCCGTTTTTATCCATAAGCTTAAAGCCCAAAGCCTGAAGCATACCTGCGCCGCAGTCGTTGGTGGCGCTGCCGCCTATACCGATAATGAAATTTCTTATGCCGCGTTTTATTGCATCTTTTATCATTTCACCTACGCCGTAAGTGGTGGCTTTTAAAATATCGCGTTCTCTTTCATTTACAAGGGTAATGCCCGAAGTTGCCGCCATTTCCATTATGGCAAGGTTTTCGCTTTCGATAATGCCGTATTCTGCTGTTATTTTACGCATCAGGGGATCGTGAACCTGTGTTTTTATAAGCTTGCCGCCTAAGCCTAAAGCCAAAGCCTCGGTAGTGCCCTCGCCGCCATCAGCAAGAGGGAATATTTTAATTTGAGCGTTGCTTTTTGCTTTTAAAAAGCCTTCCTTTACGGCTTCGCCTGCTTCAAGTGAACTGAGGCTTCCCTTGAACGAATCGATAGCTATAACGATTTTCATAATATCATTCCTTAAATTTTTATCTTTCTTAAAATTAATATAACATTTTCTTTAAATCTTTGCAATAATGTGGTAAAATATAATATAAAGAAACAGGAAAGAAACAAAAAAATGAGAAAAATATTATTTTCAATACTTTTAATAATACTTATATTAACTTCCTGCGGGAAAAGTGAAGGAGAAATTAAAATGATTAAGAATAAAGATGGCTATATTGAAATAACTCAGGATATGGCAAAAGAAATAATGGATACTGAAAAGGATATTTTAATAGTGGACGTGCGCGAGGAAGATGAGTATGCTGAAAGTCATATTAAAGGCGCTATGTTACTTCCTTTAAGTGTTTTAAAGAGTGCGGATGCAGAAAAAGCATCCGAAGAGGTTATTCCCGATAAAAGCGCAAAGGCTCTTGTTTACTGCAGAAGCGGCAGAAGAAGCAAAGAGGCCTCAAAAATTCTTGCTGACCTCGGTTACAGCAATATTTATGAATTCGGCGGAATTCTTACCTGGCAGTACGAAATAGAAAAATAAAGCAAAAAATTACCCGACAGATTAATTTCTGCCGGGTTTTATTTTTGTTAAGCTGTTTCAATTTTTGCTGCTGCGTGGAGGTTAAATTTTTCAACTGCTGCTTCGCGCATTTTGTATTTTAAAATTTTACCTGCAGCATTCATGGGGAAGCCATCAACGAAATCTACGTAAGAGGGAGTTTTGTGCTTAGCCATGTGATCCATTACGTACTGCTTAAGCTCTGCTTCAGTCATGGTTTCGCCTTCTTTAAGGATTACGCAAGCCATAATTTCCTCGCCGTAAGCCTTGCTGGGTACGCCTATAACCTGAACATCCTTTACCTTGGGATGAGTATAAATAAAGTCCTCAATCTCCTTGGGGTAAATGTTTTCACCGCCGCGGATGATCATATCCTTGATTCTGCCTGTAATCTTGTAGTAGCCGTTAGCGTCTCTTCTTGCCAAGTCGCCTGTATGGAGCCAGCCGTCCTTATCAATTGCGGCGGCGGTAGCTTCGGGCATTTTGTAGTAGCCCTTCATAATGTTATAGCCGCGGGCAACGAACTCGCCGTCTACGTTATCGGGGCAGTCAAGACCTGTCTCGGGGTCAACTATCTTACACTCAACGCCGAAAATAGCGGCGCCTACGGTATTAACTCTTGCTTCAATGGAGTCCGTAGTCTTACTCATTGTAGTAGCGGGGGAAGCTTCTGTCTGACCGTAAGTGATACATATCTCGCTCATGTGCATCTTATTGATAACTTCTTCCATAACCTTGATGGGACAGGGTGAGCCTGCCATAATACCCGTTCTCATGTGGGAGAAGTCGGTCTTATCGAAGTTTTCGTGACCCAGCATTGCGATAAACATGGTGGGAACACCGTGGAAGGCTGTTATTTTTTCTTTATTGATGCAGTCAAGGCCCTTTCTGGGTGAGAATGCCGTGATAGGTGACATTGTAACGCCGTGAGTCATGGATGCCGTCATAGCAAGAACCATACCGAAGCAGTGGAACATGGGTACCTGAATCATCATTCTGTCGGCTGTGGAGAGATCCATACAGTCGCCTATAGCCTTACCGTTGTTAACTACATTGTAGTGAGTGAGCATAACACCCTTGGGGAAGCCTGTGGTACCGGATGTGTACTGCATATTGCAAACGTCGTGCTTATTTATCATAGCCGCGCGGCGGTAAACGGACTCAATAGGAGTTCTTTCGCTGAGAGCAACAGCTTCGTCCCATGTATAGCAGCCCTTCTGCTTGGACTGAATTGTAACGATATTGCGAAGGAAGGGGAGCTTGCGGCTGTGAATGGGCTTTACGCTCTCCATTGTTTTAAGCTCGGGGATAAGCTCGTTGATGATGCCTACGTAGTCGGAATCCTTGAAGCCGTCTGTCATAACAAGAGTATGGGTATCGGACTGACGAAGGAGGTACTCAATTTCGTGAATCTTGTATGCTGTGTTAACTGTAACTAAAACTGCGCCGATTTTTACGGTTGCCCAGAATGTGATGTACCACTGGGGCACGTTGGTTGCCCATATAGCAACGTGGTCGCCCTGCTTAACACCCATGGAAATAAGTGAACGGGCAAAAGTATCAACGTCGTCTCTGAATTCTGTGTAAGTACGGCAGTAGTCAAGCTCTGTGTAGCGGAATGCCCACTGGTCGGGGAATTCTTCACACATTCTGTCAAGTACCTGAGGGAAGGTGTAATCAATAAGCTGATTTTTCTCCCATACGTAGTAGCCGTCACCGCGGTTGCTTACCTGAAGGCGCTCGCCTCTGTGGTCGTTGCCTAAATACTGTGACATAAAGTGAGCGTAGTGGGGGAATACGATACCTGCGTCACTAAGCTCGGGAGCATACTGCTTGAGCCATTCAAGGGAGATGTAACCTTCGTAATTTAAGGAGCGCAGAGCCTTCATATAGTCTGCCATGGGAGGAAGGTCGCCTTCACCGACTAAGCGGTATTCTACCTTGCCATCCACTACAACTGAATCCTTAATATGTGTATGCTTGATGTAAGCGCCTAAGTTGTTGATTGTTGTTTCGGGGGATTCACCGTTGAAGCGGTAGGGGTGGTTCCAGTCCCAGAGGGCTGCAACGCTATCGTGACCGATTCTTGCAAGTACGTCCGCAAGGCGCTTAGTATCGGAATATACACCGTTAGTTTCAATAAGAAGTGTAACGCCTGCTTCCTCAGCTATAGGAGCAAGTATCTTCATAGGCTCAATAACGTACTCGTCGGGGAAATCCTCTTCGGGCATGGCTTTTAAGTCGCCAAGAACTCTTATGTAAGGAGTGCCAAGCTCCTTAGCAAGAGCAATGTACTCTTTAAGTTCAGCGATGCTTTCTTCGTGTTTATCTTTATATTTTAAAGCGCAGCCTGAGGATAGGCAGCAGATTTCAAGCTTAAGTCGTTTTAGATTTGCTATAGTAGCAGGTAAATTTTCCTTGGAAAAAGGAGCGTGAACAGAGAAAATGTCGTTACCGAGGCCGCGAAGCTCAATGCCGTGGAAACCGAAGTCCTTAGCCATTGAGGTTATGTCCGACCAGGTAAAGTCCGGGCAACCCAGAGTAGAGAAAGATAATTTCATAAAAAACCTCCAAATACCTTTAAGCTTAGCATACAAAAATATTACGCCATCTTAATGGAATTACTAATCATTGTAGCACATAAAAGCGTAAAAGTAAAGTGGAAATTTAATGAAAAATATTTCTTCATTTTTAATAAAAAAACGGAATTGACAAAAATCTTATGATATGTATAATTAGTTTAAATTCTTGAAAGTGAGGCGGATTTATGAGTGAAGCTGTAGCAAGAAGACCTGAAATGAAAGAATATGATTGCGAAGTATTAGTACTTGGCGGCGGTCTGCCGGGTGTATGCGCTGCAATTCAGGCGGCTGAGCTTGGTTTGGACGTAACTCTTATTGAAAAGAGTATGATGCTTGGCGGTAACTGCGGTCCGGAAATTGGTGTACACCCTTCGGATGCTCACCGTTTTCACCCTTATATGGTTTCTGCAGGTACTGTAGGCAGAATTATAGAGGATGCGGCTTTTTATAATGCAAAGTCTGATTCTCACGATATGCACTACAACACTTCTTTAAGATGGGATAACGTTATGGCTGAAGCTTTGAAAAAAGCGGGAGTCAAGGTTTTAAGAAGCCATTATGCCCACACCCCTTACGTTAAGGATAATAAAATTACCGCAGTAGAATGTGAAGATACTCTTACCTATAAAAGAGTAAAAATAAACGTAACAGGCTATATTATTGACGATACGGGCGACGGTAATATTTCCGAAAGAGCAGGCGCAACCTACAGAATGGGCAGAGAAGCTAAGAGTGAATTTAACGAGGATTTAGCCCCCGAGCAGTCGGATAATATTACAATGGGAGCTTCTTTAGTTGCCGTAATAAGAGAAACTAAGCAGGAAAGAAAATTCTACCCTCCCGAGAATACTCCCGAATTTTACCCCGGCTACGGCGGTGACGGCGGAATCACTCCCGAAAAAGAGCACAGCGCAAGGTTCTATTATCCCTCCGAAACCGGCGGCGATATAAACGTAATTGAAGATGCTCACGAAGTTTACGAAAGAATAGTGGGCCATTTAAACAGCGCATGGGACAGGCACAAAAACGACGTAAGCCGTGAAGAACTTAAAAACTGGGAGATGGGTTTTGTAAGCGCAAAGCTTGCTAAAAGAGAATCCAGGCGATTTAACGGCGATTATATGATTAACGAAAACGACATTGATAACGGCAGAATATTTGAGGATGCTATTGCGGTGGGCGGTTTTGCTACCGATATACATTATCCCAAAGAGGGTCATCCTGAGTACGTAGCGGTTATTTATCACAGAATTCCTCCAGTGTATACAATTCCTTACAGAAGTATATATTCAAAGGACGTAGATAACCTTTTCTTTGCTTCCAGACTTTTAAGTGCTTCTCATATTGCTCACGGCAGCATAAGAGTGCAAAGAACCTTATCACAAATCGGTCAGGCGGCAGGCGCGGCGGCTTATATATGTAATAAATACAGTATAACTCCCCGCGAGCTTTACACGGAAGGATACGTAAATGAACTTCAGCAGCTTCTTTTAAAATACGATGCTACAATACCCGGCGCTGTTAATGAAGATCCCCTCGATAAAGCAAGATTTGCCCAAATAAGCGCTTCAAGCGAAATTGACAGTATTTTTGAAGGTGACTGTGAATTTATTAAGGCAAACGGTATCTCAGGCGCTGAACTTTGGAATTTTAAAAACGAAATTAAGGAAGCTTTTATTCATATTAAAAATGAAGGAAACGAAAAAATAAAAGCAAAGCTCAAAATCGCAAGGTTTACCCCCGAGCATAAATGGCAGAAGCACGGCGAAAGAGAATTCTTTGATTTCTATAAATACCACAACGAAACAGAGTGGGGTAGCGAAACAAGGCTTGATTTATATAAAGATATAAAAGAAGTTACATTTGAAATAGAAGGTTTATTTGAGGGTGTTTTAAAAATTCCCGTTAACGTTAAGTTAGATAGTGAAAAGTACTTCTTAAGCGACGACGATAAATTGGCTATTACAATTGAAACTGAAAGCGACAAGCTGTTTATTGCCGTAAAGGATGAGCTTTCACCCTTTATCAGATTTATCGAAAAGGTAACTGAAACCGAAAAGGGTAAAAAATACAAGGTTTTACCCCAAACTCCATTTATTTACATTTCACCCGAAACTTCTCTCGGTAAAGCTGAGAATATTTTAAACGGTGTAAACCGCCGATTCAGTGAAAATCCCCTTAATATGTGGGTTCCAAACAAAATGCCTGCATATTTAAAGCTTAACTGGAGTGAAAAAATAAAAGCGAAGGAAATAAGAATTACCTTCGATACTTTGGAGCGCGCAAGCCACGATATGCCCTACGAGTGCGGCAAACGAGCAAGTGGTCAGTGTGTAAAGAGCTTTAAAATTGAGCTTTTAAAGGGTTATGAAACAGTTAAAGTAATAGAGGAGAGTATGAATTATCACCGACTTTACGTTAAAAACATAGAGGAAGTTAAATTCGATACCCTTAAGCTTACTTTACTTGAAACCTGGGAAGAAAACAGAATTCCCGGCGTTTACGAGATAAGAGTATACTAATTAATAAAATCCCTCGGCTGATTGGAGCAATCCGATTGTGAGCCGAGGGATATTTTTATATTCCTTCTATTTTGTTTAAAAGGTTTTTGCAGAAAATCTTTTCTCTTGCTTCGTCACTTAAAGCTTCTATTGTGAACATCTTTATAAGCTGAGGCTCCATATAGCGGAAAGGTGCCTGAGTACCGTAAACGAGGTGATCGGGAGTGAAATCCTTTAAATGAGCTTCAAAGGAACCGCCTAAGTAGGAATCGGCGTAAATCATATTAAAGAATACGTTATCGCGCTTTAAAGCTTCCACCCTTACATCGTCAGTTAAACCCATAGTACCTGAAGGATTTAAGAAGGTGGAGCTGATAATGGTAGTAACTCTATAATCACTCTTTAAAAGCTCAACAATTTCACCACTGTCTAAATCCTTAAATATGTCAAGAGGATTTCTCTGGCGGATATTTTCAAAGCCTGCATCAAGCTTAACGAATAGACCTAAGTCGCCTGCCATTTTATAAGCTTTCTTTGCAATATCATCCTTTAAACTGTAGCCGTGGTATAAGGGGTAAAGGGCGATGCCCGCAAAACCCATCTCCTTACATTCGGCTATATCCCTTTCCCACTCGACGTAGTTGGGGTTAATTACGGCTGTGGGCAAAACTTTTACGCTGCCGTTATAGTTTTTGAACTCTTCAAAAAACTCACGGTTGCCTTCCATTGAATCAATATAGAAAATACCATTTAAATTGGTACAGATAATATGAGTGGTGCCGCGTTTTTCGGCTTTTTCGGTAATTTCACGGAGAGTTTCACAGGGGAGCTTTCTATATGGCCAGTGACCAACGTAGGTACAAGTATCTATAATCATAAATTTATTCCTCGATTCCTAAAAATCTCTTGTAGCGCTTACCGCATAAGATAGTTTTCTTATCTTCCTCGCTGATATCTGCGCCTATAATTTTACCAACGGAAGCGGAAGCGGAGAAGTCGGTGCCGAATAAAACTCTTTCGGCGCCAATTCTTTTTACACATTCCTCGATAACGGGCTCGTCTATTACGCTGCCTGCCATATCAAGCACAATGTTATCGTATTTTTCAATGGCTTTTAATTGCCAGTGCCAGTCGCCGCCGCCCGTGATGTGAGCCATAATTAAGTTGCTTTCGGGGTAACGCTTGGCAATTTCGGCAAAGTATTCACCCTGAGAGAGCTTTGGCTGGGGCTCGTACTGGTCAGCGGTAAGTCTGCCTGCGTGCATTAAAATAGGCATATCAAGTTCAATACATCTTTCGATGATAGGGAATAAAACGGGGTCGTTTAATTTATACTGATGATAAAGCTTTAATCCTATGAAACCCATTTCGCGGCATCTGTCAATTTCATATAAAGCTTCCTTCTGATAACCGGGGTTAACAAAGCACAGGCCAACGAATTTATCGGGATTGCGCCTGATTCCCTCGGCATTTATGTTGTTTGCAAGCTGCATTTTTTCAACGGAGCATTTATCGTCCATGGAAAGGAAGGAGATAACGGTTTTATCAAAATGGAATTTCTCCACTGTTTCAACTAATCTGTTATAGTAGCTTTCGTCAAAAATTTTAAGTTCTTCTTCTGTAGCGAACCATCTCTGGTCGCTGTGATCGTGCCAATTTATTACAAGATTATCTTCAAAGAGTTTTAAAGAGTTTTTTGTGTATTCTTCTGCCTTCTTAAACGTAAGAATCATTCCTTTCCTTTATATAAATTTATAATATAGGATTATTTTACTGCAAACAATGCACAAATTTGCTGAATGTTTGGATATTTTTGCTGAGAATATAATAAAATTTTTATTGGTCGGTATATCCCAAAAGAACTGCTGTAGCAGGCCAGGAAGCACTTACACACCAGGTTTCACCGGGCTGACCTAAAGCATCCGTCAGGTTTATTTGCTCTGTTACCATACCTTCCAAAAAGCGTTTATCAAAGGTGTTGCCGTAAAATTCGCCGTCGTACATACAAACACAGTTAACAGCTGCTGCTTTTACCATTAAGTAAAGCTCTTCGAAGCGTTTATCCTCCGTAATAACTGCAAGGTCTTTAAGAAATTTAGCTGAATTAGTACAAATACCGGGACCGATGTGCCTGTTTTGCACGTTGGCAAGTACGCCTCCGCAAACGTTTATGCCTTCAAGCATACTTCCTGCAGGGAATCTTGCATTGTAACAAAGCACCCAGGAAGCAAATAAGTAAGCTGTATTAATTGCCATTTCTTTATATTTTTCGTTTTTGGTAATTAAATAAGCGTTAACGTAAGCATTTGTTAATGCTGCGGCGCTTTCACTGTCGTCTGCTTTCAAAATATCGGCAGGGCCTGCGTTACATCTGCCTTTCAAAGTGCATCTTTCATAATATTCGTTTGAAGCTTCAAAAAGAATTTTATTAAGCCTGATATTTAGCACATCATGCAATAAACCCTCGCTTAAAGCAAGCAGACAGTAAGCTCCTGCAGCGGTGCCTTTTGTTTTAAGCTTAAGTATGGGGCTTTCGATATCCCAATAATGGCCGAAATCCTTTTCTCTTTCCCATAAAGATGCGATTATCTCTATACCTTTATTAAAGTCCTTTTCCCAGTTGGGGTGAATGATTCCCTTTTCCTTTTCAAGAGCAATACATTTGCCTAGATAATAAATATATTCGGAGTAAAATCTTAAATGTTCGTATTGTTTCTCAAATTCCTTGTGGTTTCTGTCCACCCATTTTTCGCCGTCGTAAATGCTGCGCTTTACTCCTGACGGACTATCACCGTTTTTTGAGAGAAAATCAAGGTATTCTATGGCAAAAACACGGTATTTACCGCCAAACTTCAGCATGGGGAAGGCTGTCATAGTGCCTGAGCACCAGCCTATCTGAATGTTCCACTCAGCATAGCCGCCGTAGGGGTAACTGCTTTCAGGTTTTGTGAATGCGTTTAAAAACATTGGAGTACCGATAGATGAATGAACGGCATGTTTATTATATATCCATTCTCTTACCTTTTCGGCTGCTGCTTTTTCAGGAACACGGGGTACGTTATATGAATTATATAAATTTACCTTCCTGCCGTTTTCAAATACGTACTTATAAAGATCTATAATATTTTCGCAGTTGAAAGTAGTTTTTTTAAGGCTGAACCTCAGTATTTCACGGGGGTTATAAATAAAAGGCTTTCTTTTTCCGCTATACTTTTTATGGCGGTAAACTTTCTGCTCGTAAGCAGGCATAAAGAAGGTGATGGTTTTATTTAAAGCATCAAGCTTAACTCCGTTATAACCTGCGGCGGATTCGATGCTTGGCTCAAAGCAATAACCTTTACTTTCTCCGTCGAAAATAAATACCTTAGGAATAGAAGCAGCTGAAAGCGAAGCTTCAAAATAAGGTTTTTCCGGCATATTGATATGAGGAATATCAAAAATATCATCATTATAATTTCCGTTATAATAAATACCGGGAATTAAAGTAAACCCTTTTTCATATTCTTCCCACTTAAATTTTATACCTGCGAAGCCTGTGATGATATCTTCCGTGTTATTTTCTATTACTAATGAAATTTCATCATCAGCTTTATTATTTATAGAAAGGCTAAGCCCGGCTAAAGTTCCTGCAGGATATTCAGTGGCGGCTTTTTCGCTAAGTGGGATGAATTTGTGTTCAGTGTTTTTATCATCAATAAATATAAGTTCAAAATCCATAAAGTCACTCCGTTATAAAATCAGTGCAAAAAGCTTGATTCATTCTCTGTAAAAATTATCCCATAAACAATAATAATTGTCAATTAATTACTTATATAAGTTACTTTATGTTGAAAAATAGAAAAATAGATAATATAATAGAGAGGAAGGCGAAAGCCGTTTCGGAAAAAAGAAAAGAGAGGATTATATTATGGCAATGACAAGATTACCCGCATTCCCCTTAATTACAGTTGACCCCTCGTTTACAATCTGGAGTCCTGCTGATAAGCTCTACGATGCAAACACTGTTCTTTGGTGCAACACAGAAAAGAAGCTTCTTGGTAAACTTTTTGTAAACGGTAAGGCTTACCGTTTTATGGGCCTTGGCGACGAGGAGATTATCCCTCAGGTTGACGTTAAGGTAGAGCCCTTAAAAACAACTTATACATTTGAAAATGATGAAGTTAAGCTCGTTTGCGATTTTTATTCCGCAGGAGCTATTGATGATCTGTACCTCGTTTCTGCACCCGCAGGTTACTTTGATTATAAGGTAATAAACAAAACTGAGGAAGCTAAAGATATTAAGCTTATCTTTACAATGGATAAGGGCCTTTGCTTCGATAAGGTACCTCAGGATATTATCGAGTATGAGTGCAAGGAAACCGCAGGCTTAATTACAAAAGGTATGGGCGTTAAGGATCAGAAGCCTCTTTCCACTACAGGCGACTTAGTGGGCGCCGAGTGGGGTGTTTACTACTTAACAGCCGAAAATGTTACCTACGTTGAAGGTGTGGGTCTCGTTTCCGTTCACGAAGCTAAGCTTGAAGCTGAAAGCGAAATTGCTTTCTCCGATATTCTCTCCAGTGACGATATCGTAAGTATTGAATATTTAGGTCAGCAGCTTAAAGCTTTATGGACAGAGAAGTGGGCAGATATCTTCGAAGTTATCGCATACTATATTAATAATAAAGAATGCCTTAAGGAATCAGTTGCTTTCTGGAATGAAAAAATTCTTACAGACGGCGCAAAATACGGCGAAGATTACAAGTTCCTTCTTTCTGCAGCTTTCCGTCAGGTTATGGCTGCTCATAAGTTAGTAAGAAATAATAAGGGCAAAATTTTATTCCTTTCTAAGGAATGTAAGTCTAACGGCTGTATTAACACAGTTGACGTTTCTTACCCCTCTTCACCCTTATTCTTCTGCTACAACCCCGTTTTAGCCGAAGGCTTAATGAACGGTATTTTCGAGTTTTCAAATCTTCCCGTATGGGCTTGCGACTACGCTCCCCACGATTTAGGTCAGTACCCTGTAGCTGACGGTCAGGTATACGCTCTTAAGAGAGCTTACGACGACTGGAACACACGCCACAGCATCTATGCTATGGAAGACGGCACCGACGTTTACCATTATTCCGGTCAGATGCCGGTTGAAGAGTGCGGCAATATGATAATTATGGCTTACGTATACGCTCTTACAAGCGGCAACAAGGATTTCTTAAAGGAAAACTATGCTACACTTAAAAAGTGGGCGGATTACCTTGTTTCCTGCGGTAATAATCTTGAATATCAGCTCTGCACCGATGACTTCGCAGGCAGACTTGCACAGAATATTAACCTTGCTATCAAGTCCGTAATGGGTCAGGCTTCCTTTGCAAAAATCTTGGAGATGCTCTCTGAAGACGGCTCCTTCTATATGGAAGAAGCAAAGAAGAATGCAGAGGATATTATTGCCCGCGGTACTTTTGAAGGCAGACTTGCTTTAAGCTTTGAAAAGCTCGACAGCTGGAGCATGAAGTACAATATGGCTTGGGATAAGATGCTTGGCTTTAATCTTTTCGGCGATGCAGGCGCTAAGGAAATTGAATACTACAAAACTGTAGAAAATAAGTACGGTTTACCTCTTGACTGCCGTAAGGATTACACTAAGTCCGACTGGATAATCTGGTCCAGCGTCCTCGATGAAACAGGCGAAGCTACAAAGGCTTACGCATACAAGATGCGCAAGGTGCTTGAAGAAACAGAGGGCAGAGTACCCTTCTCCGACTGGTATTCCACAATTGATGCTAAAGACGTAAACTTTGCTCACCGTACGGTTCAGGGCGGTATGTGGATGCCTGTTCTGCGCGATAAGCTTTTAAATAAATAATCATTAAATTCCTATTTAGTTTAATTCGAAAGGTCTAATAATGGAAACAGCGTTAAAATCCCGTAAAAGCAATCTCTTTTTCACTATAATGTGCTGCCTTGTGTACTTCACAAGCTACGTAACGAGAATCAATTTCGGCGCGGCTGTACTTGAAATTTCAAATTCATTACAGACTCCCGATACAGTAATAGGCACAGCTTTAACCGCAAGCTTCATCACTTACGGCTTCGGTCAGCTTATAAGCGGTGTTATGGGCGATAAAATAAGCCCCAGACTCCTTATCTTCATCGGTGTATGTGTAACTTCAGGCTGCAATCTGCTTGTATCTATGATGCAGGACGTATTGCCCATCATAATTATATGGGGTATAAACGGTTTTGCTCAGGCTTTTTTGTGGCCGCCTTTAGTAAGAATTATGGCGGAAAGGCTGGAGGGCGAACACTACCAGAAATGCTGTGCTTACGTAAATATGGCGGCTTCTTTGGCTACCATACTTATGTATTTGATAGTTCCCGGATGTATAGTTATGTGGAACTGGCGCGCTGTTTTCATCCTTTCAGGTTCATTCGGATTTATAATGGCAATTGTATGGCTTCTTACTTCCAAAGGCTTTACAAGTAACAACGCACTAAAAGTTACGAAGGCAGTTAATAAAGAGCATCCCGTACCCGAGGAGCATCGCTCCGTATGGGAGATTATGGGAACAACATGGCTGCCCCTTGTAATGCTGGTTATCGCACTTCAGGGACTTTTGCGTGATGGCATAACAACATGGATGCCCACTTATATAAGCGACATCTTTAAGCTTGATTCCGCAAGTGCTATTTTCACTTCCGTTATTCTTCCTATCTTTACTATTATAAGCCTTTACGTTACAAGGCTTATGTGTAAGAAGTTTAAAAGTGAAGTCAGCTTTGCAAGCTGGATATGGGTAGGAGCAGTAGTATGCGGCGGACTTTTGATGGTATTCTATAAAACAAACCTCATAGTTTCCGTTATTGTAATGAGCCTTATCACTTCCTGTATGCACGGCGTAAACCTTTTACTTATAGGTAATTTACCGGTTAAATTCCTTAAATTCGGAAAAATATCCACAGTATCAGGTCTTCTTAACTCCTGCACCTATATAGGCAGTGCATTTTCTACCTACGTTATTGCAGGTGTAAGCGAGGCTTTTGGCTGGGACGTAACCATTATATCCTGGATAATTATTTCCGCAGCCGCATTTGTACTTTTAAGAATTGTATTTATGGGTAAGAAAAAATTCTATGAATAAGAGTTCTTTTTGTGAATTTATAAAAAGAATAGTTTGTGTTATCTGGCTACCGTTATTTATTTTCGGCAGCCTAATTTCAATTGCATCGGTAGCTATTAAGGCATCGGAAGTAAGTGAAAGCACTTTCGATATCAGCGTAAACGGCAAGGAGTTTTACGTCGGGGATTCGGTGGAATTAAACTTCAGCCTTAAAGGAGAAAAGGAGGTTTCCGCCTTTATTATTGAGGCAGAATACCCGGAGGGTCTTGATGCTCAGGGCTTTGTTGCAAGCGATAACATCAAAAACGCTTACTGGGAATATTTCGATTCAGGCAGTAAGGCTACTTTCATTTATACCTTTAAAGATATTCCTTTAGCGCCTATTGATAATATGCTTACGCTTAAATTTAAAGCAGGCGAAAATATCAAAGGCGAGGGTATAATTAAAGTAAGCGTGAAGGGTGCGCTTGATGAAAACGGAAATACCCTTTGTCCCGATTCCGAAGGCGAGATAACTATAAGCTTCAATCCCGAGAAAGAAAAGGCAAAGCTTACTAAATTGGTTCCTTCCGCCGGCAGTTTAAGTCCCGCTTTTTCAAGCGATATTTACGAATATAAGATGTACGTGCCCTACTCAGTAAGCAGTATTACTTTCAGCGAGGAGCATACGGGCGAAGGCAAGGTAAGCGTAAACCGCAAAAATTTAGGCTCGGGCGGAAGTGTAAGCGAATTTATTATCACCCTTAAGGATGAAAGCGGTGAGAAAACTCAATATAAAGTGCTTGTTACAAGAGGCGAATACGTAAGACCTTCCACAGGTACAAAGAAGGAAAGCTCTTCAAATAATGAAGGCAGCAACTCTTCTTCGGCAGAAAGCATAATTTTGGAAGAAAACAGCGAATTAGCTTCCGAGCATAGCGTAGTAAATGCCGATATTAACGTTAAAACTGAATCAAACAGTTCGAATAATATTGAAGAAGTTATACTTGAAGAGCCGGAAGAATTAAAAGTGAGCGGAGATAATAGCTTTACCTCCTTCCTTTTGGGCGCAGGAAGTATGCTTGCAGGTGTAATTATCGGACTTTTAAGCCTTTTGATATTCAAAAAAATAAAAGATGGTAAAAAAGAAAAATAAATTTAAAAAAACTCTTGACTTTTCTATGTAAGATATGTATAATAATAAAGCTCTCAAGAGTTATGCGCTGGTAGCTCAGCTGGATAGAGTGACTGGCTACGAACCAGTAGGTCAGGGGTTCGAGTCCCTTCCAGCGCGCCAAGAAAAAAGCCACATTTGTCTAAGACAAGTGTGGCTTTTTTCAACTAAGTGTGCCTTGCGGCACGTGAAGTGTCTGAGACGTGAAGTAAGGCTTCGCCTAGTGAAGTGCCTGCGGGCGTTGGTGGCACACTTAACTTCATATCGTGTATAAGCACGATGCTTCATAGTGGTGAAACCACTGCTTCACTTGGCGTAGCCAAACTTCACTAAAAATATATTTAATAATGAATAGGTTAGTATATGTCTGAAAGTAAATTGAGAACGCAATCCATGAATTTCGCAGTATCCATAATTAATCTTGTCAGGAAGCTTAAAGATAAGCGAGAATCCATAATCTCAAACCAAATAGGCAGAAGCGGTACCTCAATAGGTGCTAATATACGCGAGGCTCAATATGCTCACGGAAAAGCGGACTTTATTGCAAAACTGCAGATATCACTTAAAGAGGCAAATGAAACAGGATATTGGCTGGAATTGCTTTATAAAACAAATTATATCACCGAAGAGGAATATAAAAATCTCGAAACCGCTTGTGCAAGCTTGAGAATTATGCTGATCTCTTCCATAAACACAGCCAAAGAAAATATAAAATAGTTAACTTAAAGCAACCTCAAATATGGTTGCTTTTTTTCTTCAAATGGTACTCGAACCCTGAGAATGAAAAGATGCAGTTTGAGGTAAAACATTTAACCAAACGGTTAAATAAGTGTTGACATATACGGAAAAAGTTGCTATAATATATTTAACCGAAAGGTTAAATGACTAAAAGGAGTGAGCAAGTTGGGAATACAGAATACACTTAAAGCCCTCGGCGACCCCATAAGAAGGGAAATCTTAGAGCTTTTAAAATCGGGAAGGCTCACTGCAGGCGAAATATCCGAAAAGTTCCCCGTAAGCGGCGCGGCGGTATCCAAACACCTCTCCGTTTTGAAGGATGCTGACCTGATAAGAGATACACGAAACGGAAAATATATTTTATACGAGCTCAATACCTCTGTTTTAGAGGAGGTTATGCTCTGGCTGACAGGCTTGAAAGGAGAAAAAAATGATTAAGAAAAATTTGAAAATATTGATTATAACCTCCCTTGTTATTTTACTTCCCATAGCGGCAGGTCTAATTCTTTGGAATCAGCTCCCGGAAAATATACCCACTCACTGGAATACGAAAGGTGAAATAGACGGATACAGCAGTAAGGCGTTTGCCGTGCTCGGTTTACCTTCGCTGATGCTTTTAGTTCAGTGGTTATGCGTGCTTGCAACGAGCGCCGACCCCAAAAAGGAAAAGCATCCTCAAAAAGTACTGCACCTTGTTTTCTGGATGATTCCCGTTATTACGGTAGTGCTCTGCACAGCCACTTATTTGGCGGCTTTGGGCATTGAAGTACGTATGGAAATTATTATGCCCGTTATTATGGGTCTTGTTTTCATTATAGTGGGTAATTATCTGCCTAAATGTAAGCAGAATTACACCATAGGTATTAAAATTCCGTGGACTCTGGAAAGCGAAGAAAACTGGAATAAAACCCACCGCTTTGCAGGTGTGCTCTGGGTGGTTTGCGGTATGCTCATAATGTTTACGGGTATTTTCGGCAGTTTCTTCCTTTTCATCGGAATTACTGCCTTGATGGTATTGGCGCCATTGATTTATTCCTACATCCTTTATAAAAAGGGAGTATAACCGCCATATTAGCTTAAAATAAAATTACCGACTGAATTTTGGCAGTACGCCGTTTTAATTCAGTCGGTTTTTCGTTATTTCTGCTGATTTATTGCCACAGGATTTCCCGGCAGCAGGTAAATTAAAAGGGATTAAACCCAATCATTTTCAATGATGGAACACAAATAACTTCTTTGTGCCGGAGAATAGGGAACGGTTAAAGCATTGGGGGATAATTTTGTTTTTTTCTTTAACACTTCCACGGCTTTTTTTAAGGCGCTTCTGTTCTCCATTGCATATATACCCAAAAGCTCACCGTCATCGGACGTTACCTTGATGTATACGAAATATTCGTAGTTGTGGACGTAAGAGCCGCTTTTTACGTCATACTTATTCTCTTCAAGGTAGTAGTTATCGGGCATTTCATCAAGCACGGCTTTCTTTTTCTGCCTGTAATCCTCCACCTCGTATACGGATTGTGAACTTGCATTGGGGTGAGTTTCTTCGTACCAGTCTGCAGAGTGACCTAAATATTTATTTTCAAGACTTTCCAGATCACTCTTCAGTTTGGATTTTTCCTTGTTCTCAAAAGCTACGTATTCGGTGTATTGGCGCTCACTGCTCTCAAAAATATCTTCTTTCCATTTGTGATACAGGCACTCGTATTTGTATTCGGGACTGAAATTCTTAACACCGAGGCCGAAAAGAGGATAAAGATGGTATTTATTTATAATTTGTTCTGTGGAAGATGCGGTGAGAGGTCTGATCTCTAAAATCTGATCAAGTATGGTTACCCGTCGGATTGAAACTGTATCGGAGCTTTTTCTGTCGCTTACGTAGCTTTCCTGCCACATACCTATATCCTGCATTGAGCCGTATGATATAAAACGCTCTCTTTCATTTTCGGGAAGTGTGTAGGAATGTGAAAACCAGAAATCCGTGACTTCGGGTGCTTTGGCGCCGGCACTTAAATATATGTTTTCTGCTTCGTCAAGCTCTGTTTCTGCTGCTTTTAAATAAATTTTACCGTTTTTAGTTTTCTTTAAGCTTTTTCTTTTCTTTGCAAAATATTCTATTATTCTTGCTATAACGGTTATCAGAGTACCGCCGATTAAAGAGAGATAATATACGTTTATGGGACTTCCGAAAAATTCAAGCTCAAGTACGAAATATGAAAATACGCATATTATAGTGAAAATAAACTGAGCTACAGGGAATAAGCCCAAAAAGGTTGAAAGGAAAAGAAGACCGGCCTGCACTGCAAAGGGGGCAAGCATCTGTGAGTATCCCGGCTCTGTTAATACTTTTATTTCTTCAAGGGCTTTGCCTTCATCCGTCAGGCAGAAGTAATAGAAGGTAAAAAGTGAAGCTATAACGATAATTGCCCATATAAACAGATTAAGCTGCTTGTAGTGGCGGTCCTCGAAAAATGCCTGAGACCCCATATAACTGTTATGAAGGGAGAGATCGTTAAGGCTCTTTTTTATGCTTTTCACCTTATCTTTTAAAAGCGCGGCTTTCTTTTCATCTTCTTTTGTGATAATAAGCCTGTTTTCTTTCAGATTTTTGGCAAAATCCTCTTTAGCTGACTGAACGCTCATAATATACCTCCGATATCACCAAAATAATCGACGGTATCAATACTGCCAAATAACGAGGAGATGTCTTCTAAATCCTCGGATTCGAAACCTAACTTAATGCCCTTATCAAGGTCAAAATCTGTTCCGAATGAGAAAATAAAGCTCAGCGCCCATATTATAGCGGCAATACCGAGAATATCGTGGAGGTTAAAAACGAGGGGCATATAGCTTTTTTTCAGCTTTAATTTATATTTTGATTTAGCCATAGTTTTACACCTTTCATTTCTGCCCGTAGTAGGCGTTTTTGCCGTGCTTTCTTAAATAATGTTTATCAAGAAGTTCTTTTTGCATAGAATCTGAGTTTCCCAAAGCCTCGGTGTGGAATGCCATAAAGGCTACTTCCTCCAAAACTACCGCGTTATGTACGGCTTCCATAGGGTCTTTGCCCCAAGAAAACGGGCCGTGGCTGTGAACAAGGCAGGATGGAATACTTAAGGGGTCAATATTTTCGAAGGTCTCGATAATTACGTTGCCCGTCTCTTTTTCGTATTCACCCTTTATTTCTTCTGCGGTCATTTTTCTCGTGCAGGGAATTTCACCGTAAAAATAATCGCCGTGGGTGGTGCCGTAGGCTTTAATACCCTTTCCTGCCTGCGAAAAGGAGGTTGCCCATCTTGAATGGGTGTGCACTATGCCGCCTATTTCGGGAAAAGCCCTGTATAAAGCAAGGTGAGTGGGGGTATCGGAGGAGGGTTTATACTTGCCTTCAATAATTTCCCCCGTTTCAAGGGAGACTACCACCATATCTTCTTTTGTCATGGTGCCGTATTCAACACCGCTGGGCTTTATAACCACAAGCCCTTTTTCGCGGTCGATACCCGATACGTTGCCCCATGTAAATGTAACTAACTTATATTCGGGCAAAAGCATATTGGCTTTAAATACTGTTTCTTTTAAATTTTCAAGCATAATAAAGTACCTTATTTAAGTTTTCGGGCAAGGTCGTTGAGGAAAAGTTCTTTTTCAAGGGAGTCAACGGTGGTGTCCTTAGTGATGTGAACGAATTCAATGTCCATAATTTTTGCAAAATCTTTCATCTGCTCTGCAGTAACGTCGTAGGAAAGTACGGTGTGGTGGGCGCCGCCTGCGGTTATCCAGCATTCAACGCCGTCCAAAAGATTGGGCATAGCCCTCCACATAACCTTTGCAACGGGAAGGTTGGGCATTTCCATAATAGGCTTTACGCAAACTATATCCTGACATACAAGTCTCATCCTGCCGCCCATATCAATAAGGGAAACCACGATAGCATCGCCCTCTTTGCCGTCGAAAACAAGTCTTGCAGGGTCTTTTTCGTTCATACCGATGCCTAAATGATGCGTTTCAATTCTGGGTTTCGTTGCGGAAAGGCTGGGGCAGACTTCCAGCATGTGTGCGCCGAGGCTGTATTCACTGCCGCTTACAAGGTGATAGGTGTAATCCTCCATAAAAGCGGAAGCGCCGTTGCCGTTTTTACCCATCGCTTTCATAATGGCGGTCATAGCCGCAACCTTCCAGTCGCCCTCACCGCCGTAGCCGTAGCCTAAACTCATAAGGTGCTGTGAAGCAAGTCCGGGAAGCTGCTGCATTCCGTATAAATCCTGGAAAGTATTGGAGAAAGCAAGGCAGTTTTCACTGTCCATCATCTTTTTAATGGCAATTTCTTCTCTTGCCTGATAGCGGATAGCCTCTATATTATCGGTATTAATATCGTAATTTTCTTCGTAAACCTTATAAAGAGCGTCAATTTCGGCTTCCGTTACCTTGTCCATCTCCTTTACAAGGTCGCCTACTGCCCATGTATTAACCTGCCAGCCCAGTTTAAGCTGTGTTTCCACCTTGTCGCCCTCAGTTACGGCAACCTCGCGCATATTATCGCCGAAGCGCATAACTTTCATATTCTTGCTGACGCTTACGCCCACGCATACCTTCATCCAGTCACCGAGGCGCTTGTGAACTTTCTCATCAAGCCAGTAGCCTGCAATAACCTTTCTGGGCATTCTAAGGCGGGCGGCAATAAAGCCGTGCTCGCGGTCGCCGTGGGCAGCCTGATTCAAATTCATAAAGTCCATATCGATTTCGTCGCCGGGAATACCGAGGTTATACTGGGTAGCCAAATGGCAATAGGGCTTCTGAAGCAGGCTTAAGCCGTTTATCCACATCTTGGAGGGTGAAAAAGTGTGGCACCATGTGATAATACCGATGCAGCTGTCGTCGTAATTTGCTTCTTTAATAGTGTCGGCAATTTCCTTATTGGTTTTTGCGGTTACCTTGTAAATAAGGGGGTAGGGGAGCTTTTCGCTTAATTTCTCTGCCATCTCCCTGGCTCTTTTATCAACGGTTTCCAAAACTTCGTCGCCGTATAAAAACTGCGAGCCTACCACGAACCAAAAATTATAGTTCATAATCTTTCTCCTTTTTTGTGTATCCGTATACTTATACTTTATTTATATTATAAACACAGAGGGGTTAGGTTGCAATAATAAATTTACCGTTACAAGAGAAAACAAATAAAAAATCACTTGACAAAACCGTTGTTTTAAAGTATAATTTCATTCGTTCTTTGGGCGCTTAGCTCAGCTGGCTAGAGCACCTGCTTGACGTGCAGGGGGTCAGCGGTTCAAGTCCGTTAGCGCCCACCATAAAAATAACCAAGGATTTTTCCTTGGTTATTTTTATTTTGAGTTGATTCCCGACGCAGAACCGAGCAAGCGAAGCTTGACTCCGAATTTTCGCTGCTGCGAGTTTGTTTCTTAAATAAGGCTTGGGCGAAAATTGTTCAACTGTTGATATCGCTTCGCTAATATTTAAAACAAATAAATTCTTCCGCTTGCAAGAAGCTTAAATATTTGTTAATATTAATTAAAATAATGTTTTCGGGAGAAAATTATGAACGGAAAAGAGCGTACTTTAAGAATTTTAAAGGGTCAGCCTGTAGACAGAATCGGTTTTTTTGAGCATTTTTGGGGCGATACCTATAAATCATGGGAAGAAAAGGGTCATATTAAAAACGGCGAGAGCTACGAGGATCACTTCGGGTTCGATATGCAGGAATGCTGGGCATTTAATTTAGTTGTTGATCTTGATTTTGAAAGGCAGGTAATTGCCGAAACCGAGAATACGATAACCTATCTTGACGGCAACGGCGCAAAATTAAAGCGCCACAAATTCCACGATACAACCCCCGAGCACATAGGCTTTACGGTAGAGGAGAGGGAAGACTGGGAAAAGGTAAAGCCCCTGCTTACAAATATCGACGAGCGAAGAATCAATTTCGAAGCCTACCGCAACGCAAAAAAAGATGCGGCGGAAAAAGGCAGATTCTTTATGTGGTCGGGTGTAAACGTTTTTGAGTGTATGCACCCGCTTTGCGGCCACGAAAATATGCTTGTGGGTATGGCGCTTGACCCCGAGTGGATTCTTGACATGGCTATGACCTACGCGAAACTCACGGTTGAACTGCAGAAAATCCTCTTCGAAAGAGAAGGCTACCCCGACGGTATATGGTACTATGAGGATATGGGCTACAAGGAGCATCCCTTTATGTCCCCGAAAATGTACGAAGAGCTCATACAGCCTGCCCATAAATACACCATAGACTACGCTAAAAGCATCGGTCTGCCCGTTATTATGCACTCCTGCGGCTTCGTGGAGCCTCTTATTCCCGGTATGATCGAAGCGGGTATAGATTGTCTTGAGGTTATCGAAGTTAAAGCGGGTATGGATCTAATAAAGCTTTTTGAAAAATACGGCGATAAAATTTCCTTTATGGGCGGTATAGACGTAAGAACCCTTTATTCAAACGATAAAGCTATTATCGATAAGGAGCTTGAGACAAAAATTCCCGTAGTTAAAAAGGGCTACCATTATTTCCTGCACAGCGACCATTCCATTCCCAAAACGGTGGAATACGAAACCTATAAGTACTTTGTGAAAAAAGGCCTGGAGCTTGGAAAGTACGAGTAATTTTTAATGTATTTATTAACACAAAAGGGCACTTTCAAATTGAAGGCGCCCTTTTTGTTATTTTTAATAAACCACATTGTAGAGGAAGCCATTGGCTTCCATTTAGATTGCGCTGAGTTTACGTGGCGGCCAATGGCCGCCGCTACAAGGGATGGCGGCCAATACTGCCGATGCAAGGACAAGCGTTTGGAGATTTAAGCCTTTTGCAAACCGTTTTCTTTTTCCGCTTTAAATAAATGAATTCGTCAAAATGTATAAAGGAGAGTATATTTAAGGCTTAATCTTTTCTTACGAAAATTCTGAGGGACTTGATTAAAACTTTTAATTATGATATAATTATTACAATTGTGTAATAATTAATTGGCTCTTGACATATACCATAAAACAGTGGTAAAATAACTATTTGGTTGTGTATTTTTATTGTTAATTTAATTTTTAGGAGAAAAAATGGAACAGTTACGCGATTTTAATTTAATTTTAGGCGTTGTGATGATGGTATGCTTCTCATACCAGTTTATTTACATTCTGGCAGCTCTCTTTAAAAAGCAGAAAAAGTACGTGGCTAAGAAGAATCACCGCTTTGCCTGCATTATTGCCGCAAGAAACGAAGGCGAAGTAGTGAGCCAGCTTATTGAAAGTCTTAAGTGGCAGAATTACGATAAGGATTTAATCGATATTTTCGTAGTAGCCGATAACTGCACCGACAATACTGCAGAGGTTGCAAGAAGTCTGGGCGCAATCGCTTACGAGCGTTTCGATAATATAAATAAGGGTAAGGGCTACGCTCTCAACTTCCTTTTTGAAAATATGTACAGAGATTATCCCGAAAGAGACTGGGAGGCTTTCCTCTTCTTTGATGCCGATAATATCGTGGACGAAAATTTCGTCAGCGAAATGAATAAGCTTTACGATAACGGCTTCAAGGTTGCCACAAGCTACAGAAACAGCAAGAATTTCGGTGATAACTGGATAAGCTCAGGCTACTCCCTTTGGTTTTTAAAGGAAGCTAAATTCTTAAATAACCCCCGTATGACTTTCGGCACAAGCGCCGTGGTTACAGGTACCGGTTTTATGGTCGCTTCCGAAATAGTAAAGCGTGAGGGCGGCTGGAAGTACCACTCCATCACAGAGGATACGGAGTTTACATACGAGCGCCTTGTAGAGGGCGAAATTATCGGTTATGCCGAGGATGCTGTTATTTACGACGAACAGCCCACCTCCTTCAAGCAGTCCATCGCTCAGAGAAGCCGCTGGATAAAAGGCTCTCTTTTCGTAATAGGTAAGTATCTGAAAGAAGTTACAAGATGTATAGCGGTTAAAGGCAGCTTCTCCTGCTTCGATATGCTTATGAACTCTTTCCCCGTATTCTTCTTCAGTTGCAGCGGTATGGTAATTAATATTGCCATTATTATTCTCGATTTCTTAACCGTAGGCAACCTTGCTTCAACCTTAATGAACGCGGCCGCTATGTTTGTAGGCGGTTACGGCTCTTTGGTTCTTTTAGGCGGTCTTGTGGCAATCAGCGAGAGAAAGAGAATTAAGGCAAAGGCAAGCGAAATCATAAGGGGCGTTTTAACCTTCCCCTTCTTTATGATGACATACCTTATCGCAATGCTCAAAGCTCTCTTCTCCGACGTTACCTGGGAGCCCATTTATCACACAAGAGCAAAAAGACCCGACCTCTTGAAAAACGTTGATAAAAAAATAAAATAATTTTGTAAAAAAATAAAAATTTTTATAAGATTACAGTTTATTATATTGAAAATTTGTGGTAGAATAATGTACAGTGATAAATGTCGCTGTACATTTTTACTTTTACGAAGCAAAAACATAAAATCAATTTTATTTATTTGTCCTTTCGGACGGTGGAGGAAAAATGGTTACAAGAATATTTGTTGAGAAAAAAAGAGGCTACGACGTTGAAGCTCAGCACATTATGAGCGATCTTATCGAAAACCTCGGTATGAAGGCCATTGAGGATTTACGTCTGTTTAACAGATACGACATATCGGGTTTAACAGATGACGAAATGAAAACCGCAAGTGCTACTATCTTCTCTGAGCCAAACGTAGATAATGTATATCCCGAGGATTACGATATGGGCGCAGAGTATAAGTGCTTTGCTATGGAGTACCTTCCCGGTCAGTATGACCAGAGAGCCGACTCAGCTGCTCAGTGCGTTCAGCTTTTAACTCAGGGCGAGCGTCCTCAGGTTTTAACCGCTAAGGTTATCGGTATTAAGGGTAACGTAACGGATGAAGAGATGGAGAAGATAAAGGCTTACCTTGTTAACCCCGTTGAATCCAGAGTTGCATCTATGGAAAAACCCGAAACTCTTGAAATGAAAACAGAAGTACCTGCTGACGTTAAGCGCGTAACCGGTTTTATCTCCTGGTCTGACGAGGAAATAAAAGAGTACTTCGGCACAATGGGCTTTGCCATGACTCTTGCTGACTTAAAGTTCGTAAGAGACTACTTTAAAAATGAAGAAAAGCGCGACCCCAGCGTTACAGAGCTTCGCGTTATCGATACATATTGGTCCGACCACTGCCGTCATACAACCTTCTTAACAAGACTTGATTCTATTGAAATTGAGGAAGGCGGCTTAGGCGAGGCTATTAAGAAGGCTGCTGAAGAATACTTCGAAGTGAGAAAAGAACTCTACGAGGGCAAGGAAAAAATCGTTTCCCTTATGGATATCGCTTGCATCGGCGGTAAGTATTTAAGAAAAATCGGCAAGCTTGACGATTTGGACGTAAGTGATGAAATTAACGCTTGCTCCATTGAAGTTACAGTTACTATAGACGGTAAAGAAGAGCAGTGGCTCATTCAGTTCAAGAATGAAACACATAACCACCCCACAGAAATCGAACCCTTCGGCGGCGCTGCTACTTGCCTTGGCGGTGCTATCCGTGACCCCCTCTCCGGCCGTGCTTACGTCTACCAGGCTATGCGTGTTACAGGTTCAGGCGACCCCACAGTAGCGGTTAAGGATACATTAAAGGGTAAGTTACCTTCAAGAAAAATCACAACAGGCGCTGCAGCGGGTTATTCTTCCTACGGTAACCAGATAGGTCTTGCTACAGGTCAGGTTACAGAGCTTTATGATGCAGGCTACGTTGCAAAGAGAATGGAAATCGGTGCAGTTATCGGTGCTTCTCCCAAGGCTAACGTTGTTCGTGCAGAGCCCGTACCCGGCGATATCATCGTTCTTTTAGGTGGCGCTACAGGCCGTGACGGTTGTGGCGGTGCTACAGGTTCTTCCAAGGCTCACACACTTGATTCCATCGAGGAGTGCGGCGCAGAAGTTCAGAAGGGTAACCCCCCCACAGAGAGAAAGATTCAGCGTCTTTTCAGAAATCCCGAGGTTTCCACACTTATCAAGCGTTGTAACGACTTCGGCGCAGGCGGCGTTTGCGTTGCTATAGGTGAATTATCCCCCGGTCTTAAGATTGATTTAAATAAAGTTCCCAAGAAGTACGAAGGCCTCGACGGTACAGAACTTGCTATTTCCGAATCTCAGGAGAGAATGGCTGTAGTTCTTGACCCCAAGGACGTTGAAAAGTTCGTTTCTGAAGCTCATAAAGAAAACCTCGACGCTCAGTGCGTTGCAGTAGTTACAGACGATAACCGCCTTACAATGGACTGGAGAGGCGATATCATAGTTGATTTAAGCCGTGCATTCTTAGATACCAACGGTGTTACACAGAATGCCGACGCTTATATTGTAGCTCCCAAGGCAGAAGATGACTACAGAAGCTTAGAGCCCAAAGAGCTTCAGGGTCTTGATGCTAAAGAAAAGTTCCTTAAGAATTTAAACAGACTTTCCGTTTGCTCACAGAAGGGTCTTAGCGAAAGATTCGACGCTTCCATCGGTGCAGGTACTGTATTAATGCCTTTCTCAGGTAAATACCAGCTCACTCCCGAGGATGCAATGGTTGCAAAGATTCCTCTTCTTGAAGGCACAACCGACGATGCTACCGCAATGAGCTACGGCTACATTCCCGGTATCGCACGTTTCAGCCCCTTCCACGGTGCTGCTTACGCTGTAGTTGAGTCTCTTTCCAAGCTTGCTGCAGTAGGCGCAGACCCCATGAAGTCCCGCTTAACATTCCAGGAGTATTTTGAAAGACTTTACGCCGATAAGAAGCGCTGGGGTAAGCCCGCAGCCGCACTTTTAGGTGCATTACAGGCTCAGCTCAAGTTAGGTCTTCCCTCCATCGGCGGTAAGGACAGTATGTCAGGCTCCTTTGAAGATTTAGACGTACCTCCCACACTTGTTTCCTTCGCAGTTACAATGACCAAGGCAAGCAAAACTCTTTCCGCAGCCGCTTCCAAGGTTGGCGCTAAGCTCTACGTGCTTCCCTTCGCTGAGTGCGAAGAAACAAAGCTTCCCGTTTGGGATAAGCTCATCACATACTACAATAACGTAATCAAGGCTATTGAAGAAAAGAAGATTACCGCTGCCAGCGTAGTAAAAGAGGGCGGCGCAATTGCAGCAGCAGCTAAGATGGTATTCGGTAACGGTCTCTCAGTTGATTTCGAGAATGTATCCGATATTGACCTCTACGCTCCCAAGGCAGGTTACATCGTAGCAGAAGGCGACGACAGCTTACTCGATATCTTCGAGGGCGCTTATGTTCTCGGTACAATTACCGATAATAACTACTTCACGGTTGCAAACGAGAAGGTTTGCAAGAAGGAAGCTTTAAATGCTTATATGAATAAGCTTGAAAAGATCTTCCCCAACAACGCAAAGGAAGTAGAAGTAGAAGCCGACGTTCCCGTAATTAACGAAAAATATACAAAGGCTCCCGCAATTAAGGTAGCTAAGCCCAAGGTATTTATTCCCGTATTCCCCGGCACAAACTGCGAAATCGATACTAAGCGCGCATTCGAAAAAGCAGGCGCCGAAACTGAGATTATGGTTGTAAAGAACCTCTCCGTTAAGGATATTGAGGAAACCATCGAGGCTATGGAAAAGGCTATTAAGGAAAGCCAGATCATTATGATCCCCGGCGGCTTCTCCGGTGGTGACGAACCCGACGGTTCAGGTAAGTTTATTGCTACAACCTTCAGAAATCCCAAGATAAGTCAGGCTGTTACCGATTTACTTGAAGCAAGAGACGGTTTGGTTCTGGGTATCTGCAACGGTTTCCAGGCTCTTATCAAGTTAGGTCTTGTTACATACGGCAAGATTACAGAACCTAAGGAAACAGACCCCACACTTACATTCAATACTCTCGGCCGCCACGTTTCACGTATGGTTTACACAAGAGTTACAAATACTAAGTCACCTTGGCTCAGCGGTGTAAACGCAGGCGACGTATTCGCAATTCCCGTATCTCACGGTGAAGGCCGTTTCGTAGCTAACGACGAAGCACTTAAGACTTTAATCGCCAACGGTCAGATCGCTACACAGTACACAACTCCCTGCGGTAAAGTTTCCGGCAATATCGAGTGGAACCCCAACGGCTCCGTATGCGGTATCGAAGGTATCACATCTCCCGACGGTCGTGTATTCGGTAAGATGGGTCACAGCGAAAGAAAGGGCGACAACCTCTATAAGAACGTTCCCGGACTTAAAGACCAACTTATCTTCGAAAGCGGCGTAAAATACTTCAAATAATTTAACTTAATTTAAATTTATCGGTGATTTCCCTTCTCAGTTCGGGAAGGGAATCATTTTGATAATTTATTTTATGTAGACTTAAAGCATATTTACAAATTTATCCCAATATACTAAGGGAAGGAGGCGGGAAATAAATGACCAAATTCAGAAGAACCTGGGCGGAAATCGATTTAGATGTAGCCGAGAGTAATTATAATTACATCAGAAGTTTAACAAGCAGCAAAATTTGCCCCGTTGTAAAGGCGGATGCCTACGGTCACGGTGCCGTGAATATGGCAAAAATGTATGAGGATTTAGGCGCGGATTTTCTCGCCGTTTCCAATATTGAGGAGGCTATACAGCTTAGGCGTGCGGGAATTACTCTTAAAATTCTCATTTTAGGTTATACTCCTCCAAAGGATGCCAACACCCTTTGTTATAACGATATTTCTCAATGCGTTTATTCCATAGAATACGCCGAAGAGCTCAGCGAAGTTCTTAAAAAAAGCGGCAATAAGCTTAATATCCATATTAAAGTGGATACGGGTATGAGCCGCTTAGGCTTTTTCTATCAGGATTTTAACCGCGACGAAAAAGCGGTAGAGGAAATTGAAAGGGTATGCAATATGCAGGGCTTAGTGCCCGAAGGCATTTTCACTCATTTCTCCGTTGCTGACGAGGGCGATAAGGGAAATAGCTTCACAATGCGCCAGTACGGCCTTTTTAAAGAGCTTATTGAAACTTTAATAGGTAAGAATATTAAGTTTAAGTACCGCCACTGTGCAAACAGCGCCGCAATACTTGATTTCCCCCTTTCTCATTTCGATATGGTAAGGGCGGGTATTATAATTTACGGTCTTGAGCCGTCGGACGATATAAGGAATAAGGGCAAAATAAAGCCCTGCCTGCAGCTTAAAAGCGTTGTCTCCCACGTGAAAACAATTCCCGAAGGTACCGACATAAGCTACGGCAGAAAGTTTACCGCTGAAAGTGAAATGAAAATTGCCACGGTGCCCATAGGCTATGCGGACGGCTACAGCCGTTTGCTTTCAGGCAAGGGAAACGTGCTTATTAAAGGTACGCGCTGCCCCATTTTAGGCAGAGTATGTATGGACCAGCTTATGGTAGACGTAAGCCATATTGAAAAGGTAAATACAGGCGACTTAGTTACCTTAATCGGTACCGACGGTGCCGAAACAATTACAGCCGACGAGCTTGCAGAATTAACAGGTACAATAAACTACGAAATTATCTGCGATATCGGCGCAAGAGTTCCGAGAATTTACCTTAAGAAGGGCAAGGAAGTAAATATACAAAATTACATCTGCCCCGAGGAGCTTTATGATGAGTGATGATATTATCATAAGGAAAGCAACTTCCGATGACCTTGAAAAAATCTGGAATATGAATATTTCAGACCATATAGGTGACATCCGCTGGGTTAACTGGAAAAAGGAGTATATAGGCTATAACGAAAAAAATATGGCACATACCTTTGTTACCGTAATAGGGGGTAAGCCTGTGGGTGAAGTTACGCTGATATTTTCTCCTGAATGTAAGGCTGTAAGCGGTAATTTGTTACTTGCCGACGGTAAAAACGTTGCAAACGTAAACGCTCTTCGCATCAGAAAAGAGTACGAGGGCAAAGGCTACGTTTCAAAAATGATGGCAAAAGCAGAGGGATATGCCAAAAGCTTAGGCTACAGCAAGCTTACCATCGGTGTTGACGCTAAGGAAACAAGGAACCTTGCCATTTATCTGCATTGGAATTATAATGAATTCATATTCTCCGAAATTGACGAAGGCGAATTAGTTCTCTATTATCAAAAAAATATATAAATAATCCCGAAAGAGTGATTTTAGTTTACTCTCTCGGGATTTTTGTGTTTATAAGGTTTTAAAATTCAAAGGGAACAAATTCATTATCCTTATAAAGGATGTATTCGCCGCTTTTTGCCTCTTTCTGGCACATACCGTCACTGAACTGATAGCCTTCGCCTATGATTATATAACCCTTTGCGTTTTCGGGAATTTTAACTGTAAGCTTAATTTTGCCGTCCTCAAGCTTTTCCCACTTGACGTAAATTTCACCTGCAGGGATATTTTCATAGCCTTCTGCAAACTTAAGCTGGGGGATAAAGTCAGGCTTAATTAAAATATCGTTGGCGCTTTCCCTATATGGGTTTACCCATATACCCAAAATGCGCTTAATATACCAGCTGAGCACGTCGCCGAACATATGGTGGTTGTGGCTGGAGGGCTCGTCCTTGGCGCCTTTAAGGTAGAAGCCTTCGGTAAATGAGGTGTCGCCTGCCTCTATCCAGGAGCCGTAGGAGGGGTGGTCGGTGCCTGTTATTAAATCGTAAGCTAAATCTGTTCTGCCGAAATCGGAAAGCACATGGAATAAAACTCTTGCGCCTAAAATACCTACGTCAAAGGCGTTGCCGCGTTTTTCAAGCATTTTAACTAAGTTACTGAATGCCTTGTCTTTTTCGCCGTCTTCGAATACACCGCTGGAAAGTGCCATAGCCTGAGCCGTAATGCTTATATTTCCGCAGGCTAAGCATCTGTTGGTATCTACAAAATACTTTCTTGCAACAAGTCTGGAGCGTTCATAAAGCTCTTTTGCAAAATTTTTGTGAGCGATAAATCTTACGCCTAAGGCTTCGAAAATTTCCATAGCCTTTTTTGCTACATCGATGTTAGTGCACAGGAAGGAAAATTCCTTGGGGGCAGTCGCCATATTATAAGGTCTCTTTGCAGGGCACCAGTCGGTTAAACCGCCGTGGCGCAGGAATCTATCGTCGGTGGCGCCTTCAATAGCAGAGTAAAGGTACTCGATAAAGCGCATAATTGCCTTGCTGTTTTCCTTAATTATCTCGGTATCTCCTGTGTAAAGCCAAGCATAGTAAGGAAGGTTTACTATAACTGCATCCCAGCAGGGGCCTGTGCCGTAGCCCCACTTATAGGTAGGCACTATGCCTGGGAGCTCGCCTATGTCGCTCTGTGCGGCTCTTATGTTTTTAAGCCACTGGCGGTAGCTTTCTATGGGGGTTAAAGTTACCATCATCTGCTCTGCAGAGAGGGAGGCGTCGCCTGTCCAGCCGTTTTTCTCGCGGTGCGGGCAGTCAGTAGGGAAGTAGTAGAAGTTAGCTAAGTTAGCTTCAATACCCGCTTTCCATATCTTATTGGAGATTTCGTCGGAGCAGTTAAAGTCGGCGTTTACTTTTAAATCAGAATTAGCTACGAGATAGGTTAAAGTTTTATTCGTTGCCTGAGCTTCCTCTAAACCGTAAATGATGCAGTATCTGAAGCCCTGATAATGGAAGGAAGGCTCCCAAATTTCAGTTTCTCCGCCTTTACAGGTGTAAGTGCAGCGGTAAGTGTAGCGCAAGGGGTAGAAGTTGTGGTCGCGGAAATAAAGGCCGTTTTCTTTTAAGTTTTCGCCAAACTGCAATACAACCTTCTGACCTTCCTTGGTATTCTTAAGCTTTAAGCGGAAGATACCTGCAGTATTTACACCAAAATCATATAAATATCCGCCATTTTCGAATATTTCATCCTCTTTATAGCCAATTTCGGGAAGTCTGCCGTCGTATGCAGGAAGAGTGCCAATATCTATATTGGGTGTAATGGAAACGGGGATGAGCTCTTTTCTTACTTTTATAGGCTCTGCTTCACATAAAGCGGGAGTACCGCGGGGGATATTTAAAACTTTTATTACGTTATCCCAGTTACTGTCGTCAAATTCGGGTGAATTCCAGTTTTCAATTTCTTTTCTTGCATCGTAGAATTCGCCGCAGCGTAAATCATCGAATAAAGTAGCTGAGGGGGCGCATTTTAAAGTTTCGTCTGCTTCAGTTATTTCGCCGTCAATATCAAGGGTGAAAGCCACCATGGGGGCGTTTCTGTAGTCCGCATCATCAAAATCCCACAAAAGACCGCCCGGGCAGTTTATAATGCCGTTACCCAGGGTGAAAGCTAAAACGTTCTTGCCTTCATTTAAATAGGGGCTTAAATCGTAAAGGTCATAGTAAATAAAATCATCGGGATTTGCAATATAAGGCGCTAAAAGGCCTTTTGTAATGTCCTTACCGTTTACAAATATTTTGTAAAAGCCAAGACCTGTAACTAAAATCTCTGCCTTTTCGGGCTTTTTTGTAAGCTCTAAATTTTTTCTTATATAAGGTGCGGGTACTTCTTTAAAGAAGGTAGTGTATTCGGTTGTAGCCGAGTAGAATTTTTTAGAGAATTTCATAGCCTTTTCATCTCCTTAATTGATAATTTGATTATACTCAAAAAGAAACAAAAATTCAATTCTTTTATTAAGTATTAGTTAGTAAATTCTCAGGTAAATTCATATTTGCTTTTTATGTTGCGTTTAAAAATCTGTTAGTATATAATCAATATAGAAGAATTAACGGAGGGACCTATATGAAAGATAAATACAAAAAATTTATAATTATTTCTTTAATAGTTCTTGCATTTGCAGTTTTAAGTATTTTATATTTTTCGGGTATGGGCCTTAAACCCGAGTATGAATGGGCTTACCATCCTTTGGCATGTGAGCAGCCCTATTCCGATGATAACGAAGTGAATTTCTATATGGATACGGTAAGATACAGCACCGGTGCGGTAACTGCCGAATTTATTAAATGCTATATCCGTGATGATCTGTATGTTTGGGAATTTAATAAAAAGGATGAAGTGTACGGAAATATTCCTGAAAACGTAATAAAAGTTACGCGAACCTATTTAGAAGAAGATTTGCCCGGCGGTATAGACGGAACGAGTTTTGTTTCAGGGGAGGAATATCTGCTTTTCTTATACCGTGATACTTCGGGTGAAGATGTGAGCTTTGAGCTTTTGGGTCAGGTGTGTATTCCTCTTGATAATTTTAACGCCTCTACTTGGGAAAGAGGCAGAATTACTTACGGCTACGGAATAAAACGTGAGGACATTTTAAATTACTATAAAGAAATGGCTATGGAAAAAGGCTATAATAAAAGAAGCTACAGACCTTAAAAATCAATGAGTTTAATTTAAACTATATAAAAACTATATAAAAAAACTGCCTCAGTAAATTAACTAAGGCAGTTTTCGTTTTGTAAAGATAGATTAAATAGGTAAAATAAGCTCGTCAAGTTTATCGAAAAGCTTTAAGTTAACTGAAATATCGCCGTTATTGGCAAGGGGAATATCGAAATTAATGAAATCCGTGGAGGAGTAAAGGGGGGCGTTTACAGCGGCTTCGCACAAATCGAGAATTTTATCGATGGTTTTCTTCTCGTTTTCGGCGCTATAGTTATCGTTCATCTCGTTAACCAAGGGAAATATCTGCTCGCTTAAATTAAGAAGAGAGGTCTGAATGGAATATTCCACCAATACGTCGAAGCCGTAGGAGGCTTTTTCGTGGTCGTTAACTGTGTAAATGGAATGGGAATAAGCTGTTTTTGTTATCTGTCTCATTCTTGACATCTGTTCCTCGGTGGGGTTGAGCTGATATTTTGCGAAGAATCTTACAGCGGCGTTGTGGCAGGTTGTCACGTTATTTCCTATTGCGGCATCGTCGCTGTCGGGATTATAGGTGGATTTAAGTGTAGTCTTGATGTAAGCTGCAATATCGTAATTTTCATCGATTTTTGCCTTCACACCGCAGGCGCAAATGGAAATGCTGAGTACAAGAACCAATAAAAGGCTTACTATGCTTTTGAATTTCATTTTTAATTTAATCTCCTTTAGTTTATTCGTTTATGCCGCAGCACTTTTTATATTTTTTACCGCTTCCGCAGGGGCAGGGGTCGTTTCTACCGGGCTTTTTATCCTTTTTTACGGGAGCTTTTTTAATTTCGCTCTTTTCGCCGCCTGAGTTCTGTGAGGGTTTTAAGACTTCCTCTCTTTTAACTTCCTGCTGCTTCTGGATTCTTACGGTTAGAATCATTCTTGCGGTATTTTCGCGGATGATTGCTATCATCTGGTCGAACATATCGAAGCCCTCGAGCTTATATTCAACAACAGGGTCCTTCTGACCATAGGCTCTTAAACGTATGCCGTTCTGCAGCTCGTTCATAGCGTCTATGTGGTCCATCCACTGAGTATCTACGTTTTTAAGGAGCACCATACGCTCGATTTCGCGCATAATTTCGGGGGTGAATTCCTCTTCGCGCTTTTCGTAAAGCTCTGAAGCCTTTTCCTTGATGTATTCTTTTACATCGGATGAGGTAAGACCCAAAAGGTCTTCCTTGGAATATTTAAGGTCATCTTCATTTAAAAGCCAGGGGCTATAGTAACTGCGGAGGGAATCGAGGTCCCATTCAGCGTGGGGGGCGTTATCGCTTATGAATCTTTCGGTATTAACTTCAATACTCTCCATAACCATATTAAGGATTTTTTCCTTGACGTTTTCGCCGTTTAATACCATATCGCGCTGGGAGTAGATAATCTCGCGCTGGCGGTTCATAACGTCGTCGTACTGCAGTACGTTTTTGCGGATGGAGAAGTTTCTGCCCTCTACCTTTTTCTGCGCGTTTTCAATGGAGTTTGAAATAATACCTGCTTCAATGGGAATGTTCTCGTCGAAGTTCATTCTGTCCATAAGCATACCTACTCTGTCGCCGCCGAAAAGACGCATCAAATCATCCTCAAGGGAGATATAGAAGCGGCTCTTACCGGGGTCACCCTGACGGCCTGCACGTCCGCGAAGCTGGTTATCGATTCTTCTTGATTCGTGTCTTTCGGTACCTATAATGTAAAGACCGCCTAAAGCCTTTACTTCCTCGGCTTCCTCTTTAATTTTGGCGCGGTATTTATCGTGAAGGGTGTTAAATATGCTTCTTGCTTCTAAAATTTCGGGGTCGCTTGTCTCAGAGAAGGAATTAGCTTCCTCAATTAATCTCTGCTCGAAATTCTGCCTTCTCATATCGCTTAGAGCCATAAACTCTGCGTTACCGCCGAGCTTGATGTCGGTACCGCGGCCTGCCATATTGGTAGCGATGGTAACGGCACCTTTTTTACCTGCCTGAGCAACTATTTCGGCTTCTTTTTCGTGATATTTTGCGTTTAAAACCTCGTGCTTGACGCCGCGCTTTTTAAGAAGTGAGCTTATAAGTTCACTCTTTTCAATGGTAACGGTACCTACAAGCACGGGCTGACCTTTTTTATTGTGCTCAACTATATCTTCAACCACCGCTAAAAGCTTTGCTCTTTCGGTCTTATATACTACGTCGGGGCAATCCTCCCTTATCATGGGGCGGTTTGTGGGCACTTCCACTACATCCAGGCGGTAAATCTCGCTGAATTCAGCCTGCTCTGTTAAGGCTGTACCCGTCATACCCGAAAGCTTTTTGTAAAGGCGGAAGTAATTCTGGAAGGTGATGGTGGCAAGGGTGCGGCTTTCTTTCTCTACCTTTACGCCCTCTTTGGCTTCTATTGCCTGATGTAAACCTTCGTTGTAGCGGCGACCGTACATAAGGCGGCCTGTGAATTCGTCAACTATAATAACCTCGCCGTTATTTACAACGTAGTTGATATCCCTTTTCATACAGCCGTGAGCCTTAATTGCCTGATTGATGTGGTGCTGTACGGTTACGTTATCGGGGTCACTTAAATTTTCCAATTTAAAGAAAGCCTCTGCCTTCTTTATGCCGCGCTGTGTAAGTGTGGCGCTTTTATGCTTTTCGTTTACTATATAGTCGTAATCCTTATAGATTTCGTCGCTATCCTCTTTTTCGTCAACTTCGGCAACGGCAATTCTCTTTAAAGTACGGGCAAAGCCGTCGGCAATTTTGTAAAGCTCGGTGGATTTATCACCCTGACCCGAAATAATAAGGGGGGTTCTTGCTTCATCGATTAAAATGGAGTCCACCTCGTCCACTATGGCGAAGTTGTGGCCGCGCTGAACCTTTCTCTCCTTATAAATTACCATGTTGTCGCGCAGGTAGTCGAAGCCGAATTCGTTGTTGGTGCCGTAGGTAATATCTGCATTGTAGGCTTCTTTTCTTTCCTTATTATCCATATCGTGGTAAATAAGACCTACCGTGAGACCCAAGAATCTATAAACCTTGCCGTTCCACTCGGTACCTACCTTTGCGAGGTATTCGTTGGGCGTAACAACGTGAACGCCCTTACCCGAGAGGGCGTTTAAGTATGCGGCTAAGGATGAAGTGAGGGTTTTACCTTCACCTGTTTTCATTTCGCTGATTCTGCCCTGATGAAGAATAATGGCGCCCATAATCTGAACGGGGTAGGGGCGCTCGTTTCTTACTCGCCACTGAGCCTCCGAGCAGACTGCGTAGGCATCGGGGAGAATATCGTCCAAAGTTTCACCATTATTTAAACGTTCTTTAAGTATAGAAGTCTGGCTTTTTAATTCCTCGTCGCTCATTTTCTCGTATTTATCACGAAGGGCGAGAGTTTTATCCGCTAAAGGCTTTATTCTTTTAAGCTCTCTTGAAGAATAAGTGCCGAAAATTTTTGTGATTAATCCCATTATATAAATTAAATCCTTTCCTGAAAGGTTGATAACAAATTTAAACAGTAATATTTAAATAAGTATACCACGGATTTTATGTCGAATGCAATAAGATATGCGTTTGTTTACAAAAAAGTTAAAAACTTATATTTATACATAATTTATGGTGAAAGATATTCACCAATGTAACGTTACTGTCCCCTTACTGTCCCGGGACAGTCACGCTATAGAAGTAGAAGCAGAAAAAGAAGAAGAAACAGAAGCAGAAAAAGAAGAAGAAACAGAAGTGAAAAGAGATAGAAACAGAGGGAAGAGAAAGAAATAAATTAAGATTAAGAAAAAGAAAAAAAGGAAGAAATTTAGAAATTTTATTTTTGTTTTTCTTCCTTTTGTTTTTATTATTTTTTGTTTTTGTTTTTTTATTTTATTCTTTGAGAATATTGCACATTTTATCAATAATGCCTAAGTCAAAGCAAAGTCTTGAGAGCACGTATTTATCCCTTATATCCTTGGTAGCTTTGAAGGTCATAGGTAAAATATCCTTCTTTAGGCCTATATCCTCCACGGTTTTCGGGGCGTCGATTAAAATGAGAAGCTTTTCGATATATTCGCTGGAGGGAATTTCCTCCTCAATGATTTTTATTATCTCATCCCAGTTATTGAGGATAATATCAAGCCTCTCTCTGTGCTTTGCTTTATCGTATTTTTTTTCCTTCTTTTCAAGCTCTATCATAGTTAAAGCAGGCTCGCCGATAAATTCTTTAAGCTCTGTGTGGTAATCTTCTAAACTGAAATTCTCCATAAACCGGAGAGCTTGCTCTTTAGCCTGCTCTTTATTTGGCTTAAATGCCCTTAATTCGTCGTAAAGCTTTGAAGCATAGAGAGTGCCTATGGCGCACTGAATGCCGTGAAAATCCACCTTTGTGCCGAATTCCAAGCCTCTCATATCCCATATATGGCTGAAGTAATGCTCAACACCCGAGGCGGGGCGGGAAATACCCGCGTAAGCCATGGCGGCTCCCGCAATAACGAGACCTTCGAAAACAGCCTCAACCGCCTTTTCGTCGCGCTTTAAAAGTCCCTCGGCGTTATCGGTGCATCTCTTAACGGCGTTTCGCATAAGCTTTGCCACGTTTTCGCAGTAATATTCACCCGAAATAAGGCTGGAAATTCGCCATTCGCCAATGCTTATGAGTTTGGCAAGCATATCCCCGAGACCTGATTTAAGCATTTTTAAAGGAGCGTTTTTTAAGATGTCCGTATCGCCTATAATAACGTCGGGACAGCGGGAGTTAAGGCTTGTTTTCACGCCGTCCATCTCCATGCTGGAGCCAAGGGATGCGTAGCCGTCCATACTGGGGGCGGTGGCGACTATGATGTATTTTTTGTTTGTCAGGGTGCTTAAAATTTTACCGATGTCGTTAATAACCCCCGAGCCTGCGGCGATTATAATATCGCAGGAATTATCGAAGTGCATAACGGCAGAGCCCACCGATTCTTCATCGGGTTTTAAAGCTTGTTTAGAAAATTTGTAAGAATTATGAGAAAATTTTTTCAAATTTAAAAGCTCTTTTACGCTTTTTCCTGCCGCTTCCTCTGTATAAATATCACTTAAAATAAAGGGTTTTGTGCATTTATATTCATTTAAGATTTTGGGAATCTCATTTATTGCGCCTTTACCGATAATGACCTTATCGATAGTGAGGCTGTGCTCTTTGCCGCAGGGGCATTTTTCGCCCTGCAAATTCATATAATCGACGGACATATTAAGTCTAGTCTCCTTTCGTGTGGGTGTGGATAAAAGGCAGCCACCTCGGCTCCCCTGCTGAAATTTGCTATGCAAATTACATACAGCTTCGCTGTTATGGGGGGCTTGCTCCCTCCGTGTACCTCGGCCCCTCTGCAAGGGGGGCTGTCAGCGTAGCTGACTGGGGGGTTGGAATAATTAGGAACAGATTGTTTTATATAACCCCTCCGTCTTTTGCTTACGCAAAATCCACCTCCCCTTACAAGGGAGGCGAGGTAATGGTGGAGAGAGGTTGCCGTGCCACCTCCGCCGTAGCGGCATAGCCGCACGTAATCGCTTGCGATTTTAACAAGGGAGGCGAGGTTATGAGATGAGAGATGTGTGGTGGGGGATGGAAATCTTCGTTGTAGGGGGTGGCATTATATTTCACTATGCGAAATGTGACGTCCCGTGAGATTTTATGTAATTTTGGCGGACAACCAATGGTTGCATATTTCTTACGAAATGGCGTCGTAATTTCTTGCGAAATTTCGTACGCCCTACAAAAACAACTCCGTTGTTTCGGACAGCAGTAAATGCTGTCCCTACGATGCCGTCGCGCCGTATATGCGAAGCATTACATCATAATTTCGCAAGAAATTTCAACACCCTTAATTATTCATTATTCAATATTCATCATTCATTAATTTCCGGTCTCCCCTGCGGTGGGGGATGGAAATCTTCGTTGTAGGGGGCGGCAAATTTCTTCGAAAATCCGTCGTCCGTCTAAGCTTACTCTAATCTCACGGACACAAATTTCTTACGAAATTACGGCGCAACGCTATGCGTATGCAGCGCAATGGCAACCCCTACAAGGGCGGTTCTTTATGGATTGAGGTTCTCCCCCGTCAATAATTTGAGGGCGGTTTCCAGCACCGTGAGGGGCGGCTGGAAATTAAGCTTGATGCTTATATAGGGCTTGCTGCCTGCATTAACCAAAACTCTGCCCTTCATACCCTGAATAAGCCTTGAAACCTTTTGCATATCGAAGGTATCGGCGTATAAAAGGAGATTGGTGTTCATCTGCTTTACTTCCCTGATATTTAAGGAAGAAGCGATATTTCGAAGCATGGCGATATCGATAAGACCCTTTACAGCCTCGGGCGGTTCGCCGAAGCGGTCAATAAGCTCGTCAACAACCTCCAAGGAATCCTCGAAACTCTTTATATCTGCAATTTTACGGTAAACGTCCAATCTTAAATTAGTGCTTTCGATATAGCTTTCGGGAATGTGGGCAGGCACCTGCATATCCACTACGCACTCGGTATCTACCTTGGGCGGTTCTTCACCCTTTAAAAGGGCAACAGCTTCGTTTAAAAGCTTTAAATACATATCGTAGCCCACAGTTTCCATGTGACCGTGCTGTTCGCCGCCTAAAATATTGCCTGCGCCTCTTATTTCAAGATCTCGCATAGCTATTTTGAAGCCGCTGCCGAACTCGGTAAACTCACGTATGGCACTAAGGCGCTTCTGTGCGATTTCGGAGAGGGATTTATCCTTTGTGAAAGTAAAGTACGCCCAGGCGCGGCGGTTGCTTCTGCCAACTCTGCCTCTTAACTGATGAAGCTGGCTTAAGCCCATTCTGTCCGCATTTTCTATAATAAGGGTGTTGGCGTTAGGTACATCCACACCTGTTTCGATAATGGTGGTGCAAACTAAAATGTCAATCTCGTGGTCAATAAGCTGGCGCCAGACTTCGCTTAGTTCCTTTTCCTCCATTTTGCCGTGACCTATACCGATTCTTGCCTCGGGAACACTCTCCTGAATTCTCGCGGCGGTCTGGCTTATTGAGGCTACGTCGTTATGAAGGTAATATACCTGACCGCCCCTTCTAAGCTCTTTTTTAATGGCGTCGGTTATAATTCCCGTATCGTGCTCCAAAACGTAGGTCTGCACGGGGTGGCGGTCGTGGGGAGCCTCCTCAATTACCGACATATCGCGTATGCCCGAAAGAGCCATATTTAAAGTTCGGGGAATGGGGGTAGCGGAAAGGGTCAATACGTCGGCGTTTTTACTTACTTCCTTTAAGGCTTCCTTCTGGGCAACGCCGAAGCGCTGTTCCTCGTCTATAATTACAAGTCCCAAGTCCTTGAATTTAACGTCCTTTGATACAAGACGGTGAGTACCTACCACTATATCAACAGAGCCCCGTTTCAATTTTTTCAAGGTCTCTTCCATCTGTTTTGGGGTACGGAAACGGGAGAGAAGGGCAACTTCAACGGGGAAACCCTCGGTTCTTTTTAAAACAGTTTGGTAGTGCTGCCAAGCTAAGATGGTGGTGGGAACCAAAATCGCGCACTGCTTGCCCGAGGTTACGCACTTGAAGGCGGCTCTTAAAGCTACTTCCGTTTTGCCGAAGCCTACGTCACCGCATAAAAGTCTGTCCATAGGTACCGTTGATTCCATATCGCCCTTAATCTCGTTGATACAGCGAAGCTGGTCCTCGGTTTCCTCATATTCGAAATGCGCCTCGAAATCCCTCTGCCACTCGGTATCCTCGGGGAAGGCGTAGCCTTTTAGCTGCATTCTTTCGGCGTAGAGCTTAATAAGCTGCTTGGCAATATCTTTAACTGCAGCCCTTACCTTCTGCTTGCTCTTCTGCCACTCAGCGCCGCCAAGGCGGTTTAATTTAATGCCTGCATCCTCACGGGGGCCGATGTATTTTGCCACCATATCAAGCTGAGTGATGGGCAGGTAGAGAGTATCGTTTTTTGCGTACCTTATCTTAATATAATCCTTGGTGATGCCGCGGGAATCTATTTTGTGAATACCCTCGAAAACGCCTATGCCGTGGGTGGAATGAACCACGTAGTCGCCCATACTAAGTTCCGAGAGGCTGTAAATTTCCTTGCTGTTTTTATCTTTTTTCTTTTTCTTCTTGGTGTCGGTAACTATATTCACCCTGCCGTGGGAAATTAAAACGAATTCGCTTGAAGGAATTTCGAAGCCCTGAGATAAAGTACCTTTTGTAACGGTTACCGTACCTTTATTTACCGTGGTGAAGCTTTCTAAGTAACCTGCAGGAATTTTCGCTTCTTTTAAATCGGCGGCTAAAGTTTGTGCCGCTCTTTCTGTACCTGCCAAAACCACTACTCTTAAATTTCTTCTTAAGAAGCTTTCCAAGTCCTCTTTTAAAATTTCAAGGCTTCCGCCCCAGGAGGAAAGCTGTTTTGCGGTCATATTTACTAAGGTTTTGGTGGGAATCTCGTAAGAGCCCCTTGCGAAGGTATCGGCGTGAAGGGAGGGGATTTCCTCCGCTTTCTTTAAAACGTACACCCAGTCCTCGGTGAATTTATCAAGGCCCTTACAGAGCACACCTTCAGAAAGCATATCCTTAATATCTTCGTTCCACTGCCAGATTACGTTTTTTAGCTTTTCGCGGAGCTTACTGCCTTCGGAAAGCACTAAAATTGAGCCTTCCGGGGAGAAATAATCGAAAAGGGTGGCGTTTTCATCATAGATAAGGGAGATGAATTTATCTATGGATGAAATCTGTATACCCGCTTTTAGCTTCTCGCACTCCGCATTTAAAATCTGCTTTGCAGCGGGGGCGCTTTTGCCGCGAAGGGATGAAGCGATGTTTTCTATCTTTTTAATTAATTTTTCGTTATTTTCAGGGATAACCTCTCTGGAGGGAGTGATATTTACAAAGCTTAAGGAGTCGTTTCTTCTCTGGGTGTCGGGGTCAAAGTAGGAGATGGTGTCAATCTCGTCGCCCCAAAATTCGATTCTTACGGGCATATCAAGACCCGGAGGGAAGAAATCAAGAATACCGCCGCGTAAGCTGAACTGTCCCGTTACTTCTATCTGGTCAACTCTCTGGTAGCCGCAAAGAATCAAAGCGTCTATTACGGTATCGGGGCTTATCTCTTTGCCTGCAGAGAGAGTTTTCAGGCGGTTTGTAAGTTCAATTTTAGGCATAGTGAACTGGCAGGCGGCCTCAACACTGCTTATAACCACGTCTAGTTCCCCTGAAATAAGTCTCGTTAAAATATCAAGCCTCTGCCTTTCGTATTCGTGGGAGACGCCTGCGGTGTCCCTTAAGCTAAAGTCCCTTACCGGGTAGACTGCGGCTTTAAGCCCCATGGAAGTAAAATCCTCCAGCGCTTTTAATGCCTCGCTGTCCTCGGCGCAGAGCACCAGGGCGGATTTACTCGTTTCCCTTAAAAGGGAATAGAGCACCGCGTTTTTGTGTACGGCGGTAACGCCCGTTAAAACTGCGGGAGTTTTACCTTTTTTGAAGGCGTCGCTTATTTCTCTGTATTCAAATGAGTTTTTTAAAGCCTCGTGAATAAATTTCATGTTCTTTCCTTTCGTTTAGGTGGGAAGGGGGGGATTTAAAATATATTATATTGTAGCGGAGACCATTGGTCTCCACAAAAATTTTCGATAGGCTGATATATAACGCATCGTAGGTACAGACACGCCGCTGTGCAGTAACTACGAAGTAATTTTACGGTTTCTGCAAGATTTGTGCGAATCTATATGGCGGCCACTGGCCGCCGCTACATTGTGTAAAAAATGATCGTAGGTACAGAACTAAAGCTTTGCAATATTCACCTTATCATCTTACTCTCAAAGGGGAATCTAATGAAAAAAGGGTTGCAAACCGTAAGTGGCGGATTTTACAGTATTAAAAATCACACAACTTGTAGGGGCGACCATCGGTCGTCCGTCTAAACTTACTCTAATCTCACGGACTGCCAATAGGCGCATATTTCTTACGAAATGGCGTCGTAATTTCTTGCGAAATTTCGTACGCCCTACAAAAACAACTCCGTTGTTTCGGACAGCAGTAAATGCTGTCACTACAGTGTGCGAGTTTTGCGCTTTTGCCGTAGGGGAGGGGTTTACCCCCCTCTTTTGAAATTTATATGTATTCTTAAGGGTGCCCGCAAGGGACACCCCTACGGTGTGGGTTATCTGTTATAAATATTCATTGCTTTCTCGAAGTCGCCGTCCATTATGCTTTCGGCGGCGCCTACGCACTTTTTGCATACCTCGTCAATTAATTTTCTGTCGCTGTCAATGGGCTTAGAAAGCACCCAAGCGGCTAAATCGTACTCGGGGTGGGGCTTTTTGCCCACGCCTATTTTGATTCTGGGGAAATTATCGCTGCTGTTTAAATCTATAATGCTTCTTATTCCGTTGTGACCGCCGCAGGAGCCTTTTTTTCTCAGGCGCATCTTGCCGGGGTCAAGGGAGATATCGTCGAAAATAACTATTACGTTTTCGGGTTTTATTTTATAGAAGTTCATGGCTTCCCTCACAGCTTCGCCGCTATTGTTCATAAAGGTAGTGGGCTTCATTAAAAGCACCTTTTTATCTTTATACTCAATTTCACCGATTAATGCCTTGAATTTGATTTTATTTACTTTTACGCCGTATTCCTCTGCAATTTTATCTATAGCCGCAAAGCCTACATTGTGGCGGGTGTTTTCGTACTTATCCCCGGGGTTTCCAAGACCCGCGATAATATAATTATATTTGCTGTTTGCTTCCTTTTTGAATAACATAATGGCACCTTTTCCTTTAATAAATTATATAAAATAAACCGTAAAATTTTTAAACATCACGATATGGCGGGAAATTTAATCCCCGCCTGAAAGTCTTGTTATTAAGTTTAACCCTTAAGGGCTTTTGCAAAATAGATTATCTCAGATTTTTCATCAGTTTTCAATAGTTTAGAGTAAGAAATTAATGAATTTATCGTAAAAAACTGAAAATATATTAACTTTTTGAAAATTAGGTATTGGAATTTTTATAAAAATCTGTTATAATACTGTTGCGTTCATTAGAGCGCTGTTTTGTCACGCAAATTTATATTAAAAAACGGAGAAAATCCGTTAAATTATTAGGAGGTTATTCCAATGGGCCACAAGTATGTTTACCTGTTCAGCGAAGGCGACGGCAGCATGAGAGAACTTCTCGGCGGTAAGGGTGCTAACCTTGCTGAGATGACTCGTCTCGGTCTTCCTGTTCCTCAGGGCTTTACAATCAGCACAGAAGCATGTACTCAGTATTATGAGGACGGCAGAAAAATTAATGACGAAATTCAGCAGCAGATCATGGAGTACATCGTAAAGATGGAAGAGATCACAGGCAAGAAGTTCGGTGATAAGGAGAACCCCCTCCTCGTTTCCGTACGTTCCGGCGCAAGAGCTTCCATGCCCGGTATGATGGACACAATCCTCAACCTCGGTCTTAACGAGGAAGTTGTTGAGGTTATTGCTAAGAAATCCGGCAACGCAAGATGGGCTTACGACTGCTACAGAAGATTTATCCAGATGTATTCCGACGTTGTTATGGAAGTCGGTAAGAAGTATTTTGAAGAACTCATCGACGAGATGAAAGAAGCTAAGGGTGTAACACAGGACGTTGACCTTACAGCTGAAGATCTTAAGGAACTTGCTAACCAGTTTAAGGCTGAGTACAAGGCTAAGATCGGTGATGATTTCCCCTCCGATCCTAAAGATCAGCTCATGGGCGCTATCAAGGCTGTTTTCCGTTCCTGGGACAACCCCAGAGCTAACGTTTACCGTCGTGACAACGATATCCCTTATTCCTGGGGTACTGCTGTTAACGTTCAGATGATGGCATTCGGTAACATGGGTGACACATCCGGTACAGGTGTTGCATTTACACGTGACCCCGCTACAGGTGAGAAGAAGCTCATGGGTGAATTCCTTATGAACGCTCAGGGTGAAGACGTTGTTGCAGGTGTACGTACACCTCAGAAGATCGCTCAGCTCGCTGACGTTATGCCCGAAGTTTACGAGCAGTTCGTTGGCATTTGCAATACACTTGAAAACCACTACCGTGATATGCAGGATATGGAGTTCACTATCGAAGATAAGAAGCTCTATATGCTCCAGACAAGAAACGGTAAGAGAACAGCTCAGGCTGCTTTAAAGATCGCTTGTGACCTCGTTGACGAAGGCATGAGATCTGAGCAGGAAGCTGTTATGATGATCGACCCCAGAAACCTCGATACACTTCTCCACCCCCAGTTCGACCAGAAGGCATTAAAGGCTGCTACACCTATCGGTAAGGGTCTGGGTGCTTCCCCCGGCGCTGCTTGCGGTAAAATCGTATTTACAGCTGACGACGCAGTTGCTTGGAAAGAGAACGGTGAGAAGGTAGTTCTCGTTCGTCTCGAAACATCTCCCGAAGATATCACAGGTATGAAGGCTGCTCAGGGTATCTTAACAGTTCGCGGCGGTATGACATCTCACGCTGCTGTTGTTGCCCGTGGTATGGGTACTTGCTGTGTATCCGGTTGCGGCGACATCAAGATGGATGAAGAAAACAAGCAGTTCGAGCTCGCAGGTAAGGTTTACCATGAGGGCGATTGCATCTCCATCGATGGTACAACAGGTAACATCTACGACGGTATCATCCCCACAGTTGATGCTACAATCGCCGGCGAATTCGGCAGAATCATGGCTTGGGCAGATAAGTACAGAAGACTTAAGGTTAGAACAAACGCTGATACACCTACAGATGCTAAGAAGGCTCGTGAGCTCGGCGCTGAAGGTATCGGTCTTTGCCGTACAGAGCACATGTTCTTCGAAGCAGACAGAATCGCTGCTTTCCGTGAGATGATCTGTGCTGATACAGTTGCTGAGAGAGAAGCTGCTCTTGAGAAGATCCTTCCCTACCAGCAGGGCGACTTCGAGAAGCTCTATGAGGCTCTTGAAGGTAATCCCGTTTGCATCCGTTTCCTCGATCCTCCTCTCCATGAGTTCGTTCCCACAGAAGATGCTGACATCGAGCTCCTCGCTAACGCTCAGGGTAAGACAGTTGCTGACATCAAGGCTATCATCGATTCTCTCCATGAGTTCAACCCCATGATGGGTCACCGTGGTTGCCGTCTCGCTGTAACATATCCCGAAATCGCTGCTATGCAGACTAAGGCTGTTATCCGCGCTGCTTTAAACGTAAAGAAAGCTCATCCCGATTGGAACATCGTTCCCGAGATTATGATTCCCCTCGTAGGCGAACTCAAAGAGCTCAAGTACGTTAAGAAGGTAGTTGTTGCTACAGCTGACGCTGAAATCGCTGCTGCAGGTTCCGATATGCACTACGAAGTTGGTACAATGATCGAAATCCCCAGAGCTTGCTTAACAGCTGACGATATCGCTAAGGAAGCTGACTTCTTCTGCTTCGGTACAAACGACCTTACTCAGATGACATACGGCTTCAGCCGTGACGACGCCGGTAAGTTCCTCACAGCTTACTACGATGCAAAGATCTTCGAGAACGATCCCTTTGCTAAGCTCGACCAGACAGGTGTTGGTAAGCTTATGGATATGGCTCTCAAGCTCGGTAGACCCGCTAACGAAAAGCTCCACGTAGGTATCTGCGGTGAGCACGGCGGTGACCCCAGCTCCGTAGAATTCTGCCATAAGATCGGCCTCGACTATGTATCCTGCTCACCCTTCCGTGTTCCGATCGCTCGCCTCGCTGCTGCTCAGGCTGCTATCAAATATGGGGAGGACTAATCTGTACTTCAGTTTTAAGGTTAATTTCGACCAAGCAGAAGCATACAGAAAATCAAC
>SVPY01000057.1 GCA_015065615.1 Oscillospiraceae bacterium
ATATTTCCATTTTAGTTTATATTGCTTTTATTTTTTCAAGGTGTTATACTTACGTTGAGGTGGTTATATGAAAATATTGACTTTTAACGTTCAGCACTTTGAAAATTTCAATACGGGTAAAATCGATTTTAATTCCTTTGCTGAATATATTAAAAATTCGGGCGCAGATATAATCGGTCTTAATGAGATAAGAAGCAAAGGTATTGACCCTGATTACGAAAACCAGATGGAGATTATTGCAAATCTCAGCGGCATAGAAAACTATTATTTTGCTAAAGCTATAGATTTCGGCGGCAAAAACCCTTACGGCAACGGTATGCTTTCTAAATTTAAAATTGAAAAAATTGAGAATATACCTATTCCCGACCCCGAAGTCCAAGCTTACGACGGCTACTACGAAACAAGATGCCTTATAAAAGCTAAACTTGAAAACGGTATTACAGTTATGGTAACTCATTTTGGTCTTAATCCCGATGAGCACGCAAATGCCGCAAAAACTGTAGCAGAAAACCTTGAAAAAGAAAAATGCATTCTTATGGGTGACTTTAACGTTACGCCTGAAAGTGATATTTTAAAACCCATAAGAGCAAAAATGAAGGATACTTCAAAGTATTTCACTGAGAATCTTTTAAGCTTCCCTTCGGATAATCCCGAAATAAAAATTGACTATATCTTTGTAAGTGAGGATATTGAAGTTATTAATGCGGATATTCCTTCAGTTGTTCTTTCTGACCACAGACCTCACGTTGCTGTTCTTAATATTTAATAGATAAGGCTATTATATGAAAAAAATATTTGATAAACACGAAACTTTAATATGTATTCTTTTGATCCTTTTATATGTGGTTATCAATTCCTTTTGCGTACAAAACTTTGGCATAGCTGATTATCGCAGTGCTTTAGTAAACACTGTATTTTCGGTATTACTTTTTTTACTTATCGTTTCGCTCAAAGGGCTTACTTACTACGGATTTACCAAAGTAAATAATATTAAGGATTATTGGTATTTTATCCCCTTGCTGTTTATCGTATCAGTAAACTTCTGGAACGGAATAAAGCTTGATAACAGTATTGATGAAATCTTATTTCACGTTATAACAATGCTTAACGTTGGCTTTATTGAGGAGGTTATTTTCCGCGGATTTCTTTTCAGAATGATGGCAAAGGATAGCGTGAAAGCTGCAATAATCGTAAGCAGTGTAACTTTCGGCATAGGGCATATAGTTAACTTGTTTAACGGCGCCGACTTATTGCCAACCTTATTACAAATTTGCTATGCGATGGCAGTTGGCTTTCTGTTTGTTATTATTTTCTATAAAAGCGGAAGCATAATTCCCTGTATTTTAGCTCACTCCCTTAATAATTCATTTTCAATTTTCGGTAAAGAAAACGAATTCTCCCTTTATATAGGGTCGCTGTTTTTAATCGTAGTTTCTACTGTTTACGCAATATGTATAAGCAAAAAATCAAAACAATATAAAATTTAATTACAAGAGGTGCAAAATATGAGATACGTTTTTATGAGATACCCCGAGGGTAAATACAAGGCAGTTACTTTCAGCTATGATGACGGTGTAATTCAGGATGAGAGACTCGCAAAGCTTTTCCACAAATACAGCATGAAAGCTACCTTTAACTTTAACTGCGACGTTTTACGTCCCTCTTTTTATACAAACGAACAGATAGATGAATTTTTCTTATCCAAAGGTCACGAAATTGCAGTGCACGGCGCTATGCACAGAGCAAACGGCACTATGAGAAAAATTGAAGGCATTTACGACGTTTTGAGCTGCCGCCTTGAGCTTGAAGAAAAATGCAAGAGAATCATCCGCGGTATGGCTTATCCCGATACAGGTGTAACGAGAATCAATAATGCCGAAAGCTACGAAAATATCAGAAATTACCTCAAGGACTTGGATATTGCCTATTCAAGAACTTTAGGCGGCGATAATAATTCCTTTGAGCTTCCCGAAGATTTTTACGCATGGATGCCCTCTGCTCACCACAATAACCCCCAAATTTTTGAATATATCGATGAGTTTTTAAGCCTTGACCCTTCCACAAAAACTTACCTTCCTTTAAGGTCACCCAAGCTTCTTTATATATGGGGTCACAGCTATGAGTTTGATAACAATAATAACTGGGATAGAATTGAAGCAATTTGCGAAAAGCTTGCAAACAACGATGAACTTTGGTATGCTACAAATATCGAAATTTGCGAATATGTTGAAGCTTATAAGAGCTTAAAGTATAGTGCAGATGGCAGAAGAGTATATAACCCCACAGTTACAAAGCTTTGGTTTGACGTAGACGGAAAACTCTATAGCATTAATCCTGCAGAAACAGTATATATTGAAGATTAATATAATTTTAACGCCCGCTTTAATATAAGCGGGTTTTCTTTTTTCTTTATTTAGTTGAAATCACTTATTAGTTCTGATATATTAATAATAAGAAAGAACAGAAAGGGAAATAAAATTATGATTATTACAGATATCACCAAAATCGGTGACCCGCAGATTATTTTATACGAAAACAAATATTACTGCTATGCAACTTCTATGGCTTACGGCGGAGGCTTTTCAGTATGGGAAAGTGAAGATTTAGTTAATTGGTCTGAGCCCACAGTATGTTTAGAAAAAGAAGGCCACTGGGGCGATAACTCCTTCTGGGCACCTGAAGTCATTTATCACAATGGTAAATTCGTTATGCACTACACCGCAAGAATCGTGGAAAAGAACGAGACTTTATTTTTAGGTGTAGCGGTGGCTGATAACCCCAAAGGCCCATTTATTGACGTTTACGGCGGACCGATGTTTAACTTAGGCTACGCTACTATCGACGGCAGCGTGCTTGTATGTGATGAAGGAAACTTCCTTTACTATTCCCGCGACTGTTCACAAAACGTTATAAACGATGTTCACACAAGCCAGATTTACTGCGTAGAGCTTGACGATACCCTCACTAAATGTATTGGCGAACATAAATTGATAACTACTCCTGAACGTGAATGGGAGCTTAAATCCTTAAAAGACGGTAACTTTATCTGGAATGAAGGCCCCAACGTAATTAAATACGGCGATAAATATGTTATGAACTACTCTGCAAACTGTTTTGCAACCAACGAATATGCAATTTGTATAGCTACTGCGAATAATCCTATGGGGCCCTGGATTAAAGAGGATATCGCTAATCCTGTGCTTTCAAAGAAAGAGGATTTATTCGGCGCAGGTCATAACGCCTTCTTTAAAAGCAAGGAAGGTAAGCTTATGACCGCCTTCCACGTTCAAACTAACCCCGAAAAACCCAGCGGAAACAGACGGGTATGTATAGGTGAAGTTAAATTTTGTGAAAAAGACGGCGTGATTTACGAAAATATTATATAAAAGATAGATTAAGCGAAAAATTTTAATTTGATAAAGGAGTGTGCTTTGTATGAAAAAGATAGCAAAATGGTTAGCAGTAATTTCTATTATTGTATTTGTTATTGATTGGAGTGTTATGGGGCTGAAATTACTTGATAACAATTACTTAATTACAACAGAAGCATATATAGGATGGATTTCATTAGTAGTATTTTTCGTATGTGCTTTTTACGTTAAGCTCACAAATCGTTGCCCTCATTGTGGAAAATTAAATCAATCCTTTGGTAAATATTGCCCTTATTGTGGTAAAGAAATCAATTAAGGAAATTCCAATTTATCGAATAGATTTTTATACTCGTCTCGCAAAAAGCAAAATTAAAAGACCAGGCTAAAATGCTTGGTCTTTTCTTTTATTTATTGCAGTACCACTTCTGCGGAATTGCGGCTTCATCCTTTAAGGGGTCGGTGCCGCCGCTTCTTTCAAAAATAAGCGCTATAGTGTCTGCCATCTTTTTGGCATCACAAAGCATTGTGGGTGCGTTACCGATAAAGCCATCGGTAATACATCTGTGATATCTGAAAGCGGTATCGTATTTAGTAAAGCGCTGTGAAATATCACCTGTGAAGCTGCAGCTATATAAGGTCATTTCGCGGTTTATAATTTCTCCGTCTGTTCTCTTAACTGTTACTGCTAATGGGGATGCAGCCATTCTGTCGGGTAAATTAAGAATCTCAGCTACTGCATGAAGGTAAGTGTTGCGGTTCTGTGCCACACCCATAAGTAGAACGTAGCCGTTTTCACTATATAATTTACCGTGGCAGCTATCTTTACCCGTGGAAGTTTTTACAAAAGGCTCGCCCTTTATAAATTCTTCTGCTTTATCCTTATCACCGAATACAACGAGGGAGTGAATGGGGTTTTCGCTGCGAATACCTTTGCCTGATTTTAAAGCAACGGTACTGAAAGCGCCTAAGCAGTTATCGAAACTATTCATATCCAAGGTAATTTCCTTGCCGATATTGTGCCATGTGTGGGCAGGAATACAGAGAAGACCGCCATCTGCAGTAATATGCTCTATAAGAGCATCTAAAAGAGCTTCAGCTCCGCCTTCCACCTTGCCGACTGCTTTCAAAGATGAATGAAGGATAATAATTCTGTCCTTGGGCACATTCATCTCACTTAATTGTTTTGAAATATCATTTTTAGTGTACGTCATAATAATCACCGATTAAAATCAAAACTCAACTTTATATAAATTACCCTCTGCATCACTGTAAATACAAATATCGCCGTAAAAATCAATGAACTCAGGTTCTTCAAAATATCCGAATTCCGTAAGATTTACGTATTTTATCTGCTCTTTTTTATTTGTATCAATAATTCTTATTGCAGGAATTTTTTCCTTATCGTAGGCAAAGCCTTCGGTAGAATATATAAGGCCGTTTTTAGAGCAGGCGCCCTGAATATACTGATGGTAGGGGGTATCAAAATATGCCTTAAGGTCGCTTTTATTTAAACTTACGCTTTTAACGCCGAGGCTTTCGTTTATGTTTCCGTTTTTTAAATTCGGCATATCAAAAGCAAAATAGCGGGTAATATTTTCTTTATCGATCATAACGAAGGCATAAAGCTTATTGCTGTTTTTATCGGAAATAAAATTGCCGTAAGGTCTTGCGTCCTCACCTATGCTTGAGCGCCAGAAGCCTTTTTCGTCCTTAAAGCCTATTTTTATTTCGCCTATAAGCTTGGTTGTGAAATTTTCCCCGTCCCTTAAAACTCTGTAGCAAAGAAGCACGGCATCCATATTGCCGTCTTTTGAGTAGTTATTATAAATATTACTGTATAAAATAGGGAATTCGTCGTTTTCGTCAAAATATTCGCTTCCGAAAAATACCGCGTTAGAGTGGGGCACTATCTCGCTGAATCTATCAAGCTTACCCGAGAAAATCGGCTTAATATCGCCGTTATTTTTACTGAAATCTAAATTTTCCAATGTATAAACGGAGTAATTGCCGTTATCATTAAAGCGAAAAAGATAATTACCGAAAATGGCACCGTCCTGATTGCCGCAAATTTTACCGATTTTTAAAATATTCATACATTTCCCTCCTGTTATTTTGATATTATGCAAACAATATCGGCAGCACCGAGATTTATTTCCTCATTAAATTCAATTTCTTCATCGGGTGATAAATATATTTTAGCGCTTGAATCATATTTTTCAAGCTTTAAAGTTTGAGTATTGAAGGTGCGGTTTACAAAAAACTGCGCAACGCTTCCGTCCGATGCCATAAATTTAGAGGTGAGAATATTTTCCACGTATAATTCCTCTCCGCTTTTATATACGCCTGCAAGGGATTTTTCGAAATTTATGCTTTCGCATTTCAGCATTTTGCCGTAGCGTAGGTATTTTTTGGTAAAACCTTTTCGCCACTTGTTTGCGTTCTTTATAAAATCTGCGATTATTTCCTGCTCGGGATAGGAGCCGTCGTAGGGGGAATTCCAGCTCCAGCCGATTTTGCCCTTATCCCCAAGAATAATTGTGAGCATATCGCCTGCAAGGAATGAGTAGGCTGTGCGGTAGAGTAAATTTTCGGGCGCGGCTTCCAAATTAAAATTCTTTTCAACGCCGTTTTGGTTGCCCATATAATTTCCGCAATATTCGTGGTAAATAAAACTGTATGCAGGAACGGGGATACCCTGACGGAATGCGGTGAACCACCTTGCATCGTTGAAGGGCAGGTACTTCATAGAGGTTTCGGAGGCGGCGGATTCACAGCCGAATATCATTTTTTTGCCGTTTTCGTAAATTACATTCTGCATTTTTTCGAAAATATCGCTCATCTCATCGGCTATCCATTTGCCGGGCGCGGCGGGATGACCGTGACCGCGGCTCCAGCAGAATTTCGGTAAGCCGCCTAAGTTCTGGTCAAATGCCTGAAAATAATCTATATCCGCTTTAGCTACTTTCACGGCTTCATCCACCATTACTTTTTTCACCTTTTCTTGTTTGGGGCAAACGTCGTAGCCTGAGCGCACGAAAGCAAGGTCTGTAAACATCATATTGCCCTTATAATCCTCACACACAACTTCCTTCCAGCTGCCGTTTTCGAATTCATCGAAATTTTTGTAGCTGCTGTCGGTTACGCCTTGAGTGGTAATACCCAAGCCGCTTGCATAGAGACCTACTAAATGCCCTCTCTCGTGAACACCCTTGACCATTTGGCGGAAATTATTTTCGTCGCCGTAAGGAGGCCAGATAAAGGGAGTGGCCCAAGGGGATGAACCCTCCCAATGAGTTAAAAGGGGCATTATTTTGCTGTCAAATTTTTCAGAATAAAAATCCACCACGGGCAGAATATTCGTATAGGGATAATAGCAGTTGGGCGCCATTTTCTCGTCTCTGTCGGTATCTTTCGTACCGCGTATGGGGTATATCATAGTTACGGGGGAGTCATCCAGCCACTTGGGCAAATCATCCCGCTCGATAAGCTTCTTTGGCAGGGGTAAATTTGAATTTTCCACCCAGTTTCTGTAGATTTCGGCGGCGTCCTGCCAGTCGCCCTTAAAGGTCTTTATGATAAACTCATAGTCCTGTTCATATTCTTTTGCACCGCCCGGATAGAGCTTGCAGAGAAATTCCACCCTATTTTCATTTATAAAGTGGTATTCAAAATCTTTTAAAGCGCAGTTTTCATCGTGGGAGCCGTAGTAAACGTTCTTCTCAGGGGAGAAAAACGCCATATACTGCATAACCGCGGCACCGGGAGTAACACCGCAGTAGCTTCCGCCGAGAGTTTTTTCGGGGAAACTGAAAAATTCATTGGAGGAATCAAGCACTAAAGTTCCTTCCATAGAGGGCCAGAATATCATATCCTTGCCGCCGTTTTTTACCATTTTGCAGTTAAACGTAACTTTAGGAAACAAGATAGATTCGATTATGTTATCGGTATTATTTTTCACGCTGATTTTAAGCGCTTTTTCATCTATGGATTTTGAATTTATTTCTACCGATATTTCACCGTCAAAAACCTTTTTATCGGCGAATATTATTTTGCCGCCCGAAAAATCTACGTTTTCGTAATTATCAGACGAAATTATTATTCTTTCTCTCCCCGGGGTAAGAAAAGTCACTTCAAATAAATCCCTGATATTTTTGGCGCCATTTTCAAAGCTATACTCAAATAAGTTTTCGAAATCCATACCGTGTTTCTTCCTTTTACAAATATCACTTCGAATTTATTGTAAATCCATAAAAGAATTTTGTCAACAAAAAAGGAGATGGCTCACTTGAAGCATCTCCTGTTTTCTCCTGTATTTATAATATAAAATCGTAAAACAAAAATTTTTTACGTAATAATTTATTCGTCTTGAAAATTTACATACCTACAGGCTCGTCCGTGTATAAATCTTCCTTATAAATTATTTCGCCCTCAATATCAAGGTAGGGCACGATATGTGAAAGCACCTTGTTTGTAAAGGCTTCGGTACCGACGGCGGTATAATAATGAACCGCGTCGGAATGGGCGCTTTCGGGTAATGCCGCGGAAACTGCGTATAAATCGTCAATCTCAAAACCGAATTCTTTTACGATTTCCGATGCGATTTTATTATATTCCTCAATTTCGCTGTTGTAGCGCTTAAATCCTTCACCCATCTTCTCGCTTATAACACTTGTGGAAGTAGCGAAAATAATTTTTGCATTAGGGAAAAGCTTTAACATACGCAAACAAATGCGGCGTATGTAATAAGCGTATACGTCAATAGGGGTATGGGGCTCCTCGCCGTACTGCCTTAAGCAGTCCCAGAGACCTGCGTTCCAGTGGATTATATCTGGAGTACCGTTTTCTATAAGGGCGCCGTAATCCCCTGTGTATCTTAAAAGATTCGAAGCAAAACGGCAGTTCTCGTCAGGGAAGTACACGTTTGCCTTGCCTTCCAAGGTTTTTCTCACTGTTTTATCGTAACCCATTCTGATGGAGTCACCTAAAAGCAATACGTTTTTCATATAATCACCTCAACGTAAGTATAACACCTCGAAAAAATAAAAGCAATATAAACTAAAATGGAAATAC
>SVPY01000016.1 GCA_015065615.1 Oscillospiraceae bacterium
GTAGCGATTGTAAGAACAATACCGAAGCTGAGAGAAATAACTGCAGCTAAAGCAAAATCTGTTACAACCATCTGGATAAGTGAAGCAAAGAGGAAGCAAACAGCTGAAATACCTGCTACTGTAAGAGCGTAGGGAAGCTGAGTTGATACGTGGTCAACGTGGTTGCACTCTGCACCCGCGGAAGCCATAATTGTTGTATCGGAAATGGGTGAGCAGTGGTCGCCGCATACTGCACCTGCCAAGCAAGCAGACATACCGATGAATAAAAGGTTGCTGTCAGCGGGGAATACTGCTACAACGATGGGAATAAGAATACCGAATGTACCCCATGATGTACCTGTTGAAAATGCAAGGAAGCAAGCAACAATGAAGATAACAATAGGGAGAAGGATGAAGAGGTATTCAGAAGCACCTGCCATCAAGCCGCCAACGAATTCTTTTGCGCCCATGGAAGAAGTGATATTCTTTAAACCTGTAGCGAAGGTAAGAATTAAAATAGCGGGAACCATTGCAATGAAGCCCTGAGGAACACATTCCATAGCTTCTTTAAATGTGATAACTCTTCTGATAAGAAGGAAAGCTGCGATAATGATAAGAGCAATAAAGCCGCCCCAGGGAAGACCTACGAAAGCATCTGTGTTGCCGAATGCATCGATGAAGTTAGCACCGTCGAAGAAACCGCCAACATAGATAAGACCGATAATAGAAGCGATAATAAGAATGATAATGGGAAGTAAAAGATCGATAACCTTACCCTTATGCTTATGTTCTGTGGGGTTTTCATCATATACAACGGGTTTGCCGTTACCGATGATGTCGCCTTCCTCTGCAAGCTTCTGGAACTTCTTCATAGGACCGTAATCGAAATTCATAACAGCAAGACCGATTACGAAAACAAGTGTAAGAATTGAGTAGAAGTTAAAGGGAATTGCGCGTATGAAAAGCTCGAAACCGGAGTAAGCAGTACCGTCAGCATACTCGGAAACAGCAGCAGCCCAGGAAGAGATGGGGGCTATCATACAGATAGGAGCTGCAGTAGCATCGATAATGTATGCAAGCTTGCTTCTTGAGATCTTATGTGTATCTGTTACGGGCTTCATAACGGAGCCAACTGTAAGGCAGTTGAAGTAGTCGTCAATAAAGATAAGTACGCCTAAAGCAAATGTAGCTAAAGCTGCACCGACTTTTGACTTGATGTTCTTTGCTGCCCATTTACCGAAAGCAGCGCTGCCGCCTGCTTTGTTAACCAGAGCAACTATAATACCGAGGATAACGAGGAATACGAAAATACCTGCGTTACCTGCAACTGCATCGATAATAGCGACGTTTGTTACGTTATCGATAGTTGCTGCAAAGTTAAAGCCTGAGCTGATGAGCGCACCTACCAAAATACCGATAAAGAGTGAAGAATAAACCTCTTTGGTAATAAGTGCAAGACCAATAGCGAGTACGGGCGGGAAAAGTGCCCATAGTGTGTTAGCGGCATTGGTAATGGGAGCCATAAAGCAGCAAACACCAAAGAATATTACAATAACCGCTATTGTAAGGATTTTACTGAGTAAACCTTTTTTCATTTTCTAAAATACCCTCCTATAAATTAAATAAAAAATAAAATCGCAGACGCTAACATAAAGCGACTGCGACACAAATCCATTGATATATCGATAGCGCTCCACATTAGTGACAGTTTATTACATATTCTGCAATAAACCAACAGCATATATCAAGGCTTTAATATACTGTTTCGGCGGTTTCCCCTTTCACATCCGTACTGCCTGCCTTATAGGAAGATACTTTTGAAAACCGCGCCTCTAACCGATTAAATTAGTTAATAGTGTATCATAAATAACTTGCATTGTAAACAGTTTTTTACATTATTTTCTGTTTTTTCTTTATTTGTTGCTTTTTATTTTTGGGTGTGCTAAACTTAATTATATTAAAGCAATATTTGTTTCAGGAAATCGATTATTTATAAGAAAGGAAGCTAATTTATTATGAAAAATATGAAGGACCAGTTTTATTATTTTGATATTTACCCCAAGGTTTTTCTTGAAAATCAGGAAGTAAGCATCACTATTCAGTCTAAAAGTACAAAGTTTATATTCAGCACGGAAAAAGAATATAAAGTAATACTTCGTGAATATGATGAAGGCAACATAAGAAATTATCCCGAGAGAAACAACTACCGTGAAATTTTAGTTAAAGCTAAAAGCGAAAGCGAAATTGTTTTCACTACTACCTTCCGCGGTGAGCAGCGCCACTCCGTAATGCTTAATGACGGCGAAAAGGATATGGTAGAACTTTACCTTTACTCCCTCCATGAGGATATGAAAGGCAGATATCCCTATAGAGGTGACCTGCACGTGCATACCTGCCGCAGTGACGGCCGTCAGGACCCCGCTACGGTTTGCGCCAACTACCGCGGCCACGGCTATGACTTTATGGTTATTTCCGACCACGGCAGATATTACCCCTCTTTGGAAGCACAGGAATTCTATAAGGGCGTTAACATTGATTTGAATATAGTAGAGGGCGAAGAAGTTCATATGCCCTATACGGACGTGCATATCGTTAATTTCGGCGGTCAGTACAGCGTTAACGGTCTTATTGAGGGCGTAAAGGAGCAGTACAAAGAAAAGGGCGCGGAAGTAAAATACCGCTCCAAGAACGGCGAGTGCCCCGAAATAATTACAATGGATGAATACACAAAGCAGATTGACGATTTAGTAAAGGAATTAAAGGCTCCCGATTACATAAATCAGAGAAGCTATGCTACCTGCGTATGGGCATTTAACCATATAAGAAAGGCAGACGGCCTCGGTATATTCCCCCACCCCTACTGGGTTACCGGCAACTGCTATCAGTTACCTCCCGAATATACCGAATATATGATGGAGACAAAGCCCTTTGACGCTTTCGAGGTTTTAGGCGGCGAGAGATATTTTGAGCACAACGGCTTCCAAACTGCAAAATATTACGAGGATAGAGCTAAGGGCAGAAATTATCCTATTGTAGGTTCAACCGACTCCCATAACTCACTTTCCAGCGCTCCCGGTTCACTTATCTGCTCCACAATAGTTTTCTGCAATAAGAACGAAAGAAAATCTCTTATTAACGGAATTAAAGATTTTTACAGCGTAGCTATAGATACAATTGACATAAATTACCGCGTTGTAGGTGATTTCAGATTCGTAAGATACGCTAGCTTCCTTATGGAAAACTACTACCCCATTCACGATTCCCTCTGCGAAGCTGAAGGCGAAATGATGAGAATGTACATTTCAGGCGATAAAGAAAGAGCTAAAAAGCTTCTTAATGATATTCACGGTGAAATTCCCGATATGATAAAAAAATACTTCGCAAACTAAAATGTAATTTATAATCGCCGACCAAAATCGGCGATTTTTCTTTTTCTATTTACTTTCACTTACTATTGTGCTAAACTTTATTTAATTTATAAAGTTAATGAAAGGGCTAGCTTTTATGAAAGATATGAAAGATCAGTTTTATTACTTTGATATTTACCCAAAGGTTTTTCTTGAAAATCAGGAAGTAAATATTACCATTCAGTCTAAAAGCACAAAATATATATTTGACCCTAACAAAGAATATAAAGTTGTTCTTCGTGAATATAGTCAGGGCAGAATTATGTACTACCCCGAAAGAAACAATTACCGCGAAGTACTTGTAAAAGCTAAAAACGAAAGCGAAATAGTTTTTACCACAACTTTCCGCGGTGAGCAGCGCCACTCCGTTGTGCTCTGTGATGGCGAAACTGAAATAGTTGAACTTTACCTTTATTCACTTCACGAAGATATGAAGGGCAGATACCCCTTTAGAGGCGACCTTCACATACATACCTGCCGCAGTGACGGCCGTCAGGACCCTGCAACTGTATGTGCTAACTACCGTGGCCACGGTTACGACTTTATGGTAATTTCTGACCATCAGCGCTATTACCCCTCCCTTGAAGCTAAAGAATTTTATAAGAACGTAAATATCGATTTAAACATTGTGCCGGGTGAAGAAGTTCACTTACCTTACACTAACTTGCACATTGTTAATTTTGGTGGTAACTATAGCGTTAACGGTCTTATTAAGGATGAACTTGACCAGTATAAAGAAAGAGGTGCGGACCCCAAATACCGCTCCTTTGACGGCAACTGCCCCGATATTATTACTATGGAGGAATACACAAAACAAATTGACGATTTGGTAGAAGAGCTTAAAGCTCCCGATTATATTAACCAAAGAAGTAACGCCGTAGCAGTTTGGGCATTTAACCATATTAGAAAAGCTGGCGGCCTTGGTATATTCCCTCACCCATACTGGATAGTAGGCCACGCTTATCAGGTGCCTGAAGAGTTCGTTGATTATTTAATGGAAACAAAGCCTTTTGATGCATTTGAAGTTTTAGGTGGCGAGAGATATTTTGAAATGAACGGCTTCCAGACTTCCACTTATTATGAAGATAAAGCAAAGGGCAGAAAATACCCCATAGTAGGCTCAACCGATAGCCACAACTCTTTAAAGAGCTTCCCCGGTTCACTTATCTGCTCCACAATTGTTTTCTGTGATAAAAACGAACGCCTTTCAATTATTAACGGAATTAAAGATTTTTATAGTGTAGCAGTTGATACAATTGACGTTAACTACCGTGTTGTAGGTGACTTCCGTTTTGTTAAGTACGCAAGTTTCCTTCTTGAAAACTATTATCCTTTACACGATTCACTTTGCGAATCCGAAGGCGAAATGATGAGAATGTACATTTCAGGCGATAAAGAAAGAGCCAAAAAGCTTCTTAATGCCGCTCACGGCGAAATAGAGGATATGATTAAAAAATATTTTGCCAACTGAATTTATATTTACAAGTCGCCGACCAAAACATCGGCGATTTGTCCATTTTTCGTCATATTTTCAATTTACTTTTTTAATTTTTTGTGTTAGATTATTAGTAATATTCATGAACCGAAAGGATTTTAATTATGAAAGAGCGTTTAAAAATTGGTGTTATCGGTCTTGGCAGCAGAGGTTTCGGAATTGTCTGTGACCCCATGCTTCCTATGGAAGACGTTGATATTATCGGTGTATGCGATTTATATGAGGACAGATTAAAAAAAGCCGCCGATCTTATTGAAGACAGACGCGGTGTACGTCCCTTTGAAAGCACAAACTACAAGGATATTTTAGAGCTCCCCATTGACGCGGTGCTTATTTTAACAGCTTGGGAACCCCATATTGAAATTGCCGTTGCGGCTATGAAAAAGGGTATTACCGTGGGTATGGAAGTAGGCGGCGCTTACTCCATTGACGATTGCTGGAAGCTTGTTAATACTTATGAGGAAACAGGCGTGCCCTGTATGCTTCTTGAAAACTGCTGCTACGGCAAAATTGAAATGATGAGTATGCAGATGGCTAAAAACGGCTTCTTCGGCGATATCGTTTACTGCGAAGGCGGTTACCAGCACGATTTAAGAGGCGAAATTTCCTGCGGTGAAGAAAACAGACACTACCGCTTAAGAAATTACATCAGCCGTAACTGCGAAAATTACCCCACCCACGAGCTTGGCCCCATCGCAAAGCTTTTAAACATCAATAACGGTAACAGAATGCTTACGCTCTCCTCTATGGCATCCTGCAGTAAGGGCTTACATCAGTATATTCTCGATACTAAAGGCGCCGACGATAAGCTTGCAAAGGTACAGTTCAGTCAGGGCGATATAGTAAGAACAAATATCAAGTGCGCTAACGGCGAGCTTATCTCCCTTATTCTCGATACCACTCTCCCCCGTTGCTACAGCCGTAACTATACGGTAAGAGGAACAAAAGGTATGTATCAGGAGGACGGCGGCTACTTCTTTAAAAACGGAGACAGCCACGATGATTTATCCGTTCATTATAATAATTCCCGTGAGGTATACGAGAAAGACGTTAACAATATTCATCCTCTCTGGAGAAGCTACGAAGCTAAGGGCGGACACGGCGGTATGGATTACCTGGTTTACAGAGCTTTCGTTGAATCTGTACTTGCAGGTACAAATCCTCCCATCGACATATACGATACAGCCGCATGGATGTGTATAAGCACTTTAAGCGAAAAGTCTATTGCTCTTGGCGGTATGCCCGTTGAGATTCCTGACTTCACTAACGGCAAGTGGTTTAACCGCAGCGATATAGTAGATAGCCCCTACTCCCTTGACTGGCGCAAAAACCTTAAATAATTTAAAGTCCGCTGATTTATTTCAGCGGATTTTTTGTTGACTGTTGACATTTAAATTTTTTTGCTGTATAAAATAATTAAAATTAACTTAAATAAGGGGGGCAGTTTTATGAATTTCACTTTTAACGGCACGCCATCAAAAGAAGTGCTTTATAATTATTTTTCGCGTTCTGTTGGTTTTAACGTAATATGTCACGAAAAAGACACGAAATTGATGAAAGCCCATATAGATTTACTTTTAAACGTCGGCGCTAAGTACGTTGGCAGAGCGGCTTTTGTTTGGGCACAATGCGGTGAAGGCTCAGATGACGCCCACTTTGAGCTTGTCAAGCGAAACGCTATGCTTATACACGAAGCCGACCCGGAAATCGTTTTGCAGGCAGTGGTTTTTGAGACCCTTTACGAACCTTTTGTTGAAAGCATTAAAATTCCTTCATGGGTATTCGAGGCTTTCGGTTTACCTATAGAGGAAAGAAATTTTAATGTGGAAAACATCTGCTTTGCAGACGGTAAATTCAGAAGCTTCTGGGGCGATAAAATATCTGCGCCCGACATAACGAGACTTGAAGCAAAGATGTGGATCTATTACCGAGCCTGCAGTTACATTAACGCAGGTTTTGAAAGTTTACACATGGGTCAGGTTGAATATGTTACGGGTCTTAATGATAAAGGCTATTACCACTGGAAAGACGTAATGGATAAAATAAGAGCTTTTGCAAAAGTTAACGCAAGGCGCGGCTACGTAATTTGCGACGCTCACGTAAGAGGTATAATTGTGGACGGTGTTTCGCTTTTTGACCTTAATAAATGGCCTTTGCGTTTAAAAGCAGTAAAAGGTGAGCCTTATAAAGCCGTATTAGAGCCATATTACCACGACGGTATTTTGGGCAGAAGCAAAAGCGCAAAGCATCCCTGCGGTTTTGATGCTGATCCCCTGCCGTTTATGCTTGAGTTTGATGCCTGGGATCTTTCTCCATACCCCGGTGAATACAGAGAAAGCGACTATTACATTTGGGGCTATGACGATTTAAGCTGGTTCTATATGCATAGTAATGAAGAAAGAAAAGAGATTCTTCACTATTTATGGAATTATATAAAGGAGCATTACGAAGGCGATGGTTTCCTTGAACTTCCTTGCCGCAGAAAAGCAAATCTTATCCCCGGTGAATATCCCGTAAGAGTATGGGAAAAACCTGATATAGAATGGCTTAATGAAAGATGCTACACCCAAAGCCTTACTTACACCCTTGACGAAAAAGGCAGAGCTTTAATGCAAACCCTTAACTATAATGCGCACAACCCTACCGATTCCTGCCCTTGGGGTATGGGCGACGAAGACATTATTAAAGAAATATTTGAAAAAGGCTAAAAAAATGCGGTACAGATTAACTGTACCGCGTTATTTTATTTAATCGGGTATTGCGCCTTCGTGCATAACTACGTAGGTGCTTACTTCAGTTGCTTTTTCTAAACATTCAGGAATTGATTTTCCGCTTAAATAGCTTACCATAAATGCGGCGCTGAAACTATCGCCTGCACCTACCGTGGAAACAACCTTTACGTCCGGGCAGCCTATGGAAAATTCTTCGTTATTTTTTACGTCGTAAACGTATGAACCCTTTGAGCCTAAAGTGATTATTATAAGCTTAATATTTTTATATTTTGAGCTGAACAGTTTAGCCGCTTTTTTGTAATCGGGCTCAGAAACACCGAAAGCGAAATCGAGGACTACGGGTAATTCTTCGTCGCTTACTTTTAAAATTGTGGCGCTCTCAAGAGAGAAAAGCACGCTCTCTTTACTCGAGAAGGGCTTGCGGATATTTACATCGGTTAAAACTTCTTTATGCTTTGTTTTACTTAAAATCTCTTTAATTGAATCCTTATTATGCTGATGTCTTATAGCTAAAGTACCGAAGCAAACAGCGTCAAATTCTATATCCGCCATTTTTTCGTCATACTTAATATAGTCGTAAGCTACGTCATCCACAATATCGTAGGAAGGCTGATTGTTTTGATCGAATATAACCAAACACTGACCTGTCTTTTTTCCTTGGGCTATACCGATAAAATCCTTCTTAACACCGTATTTGTCGGCATTGAGAAGCGCCTTTTTGCCTAATTCATCGTCACCTACTGCGGACGCCATATAAACCGTTGCTCCCTCCTTGCTTGCATGGGCTGCAAAGTTAAAGGGTGCGCCGCCCATTAAAGGACCTGTAGGGAAAACATCCCAGATTATTTCACCAAAAGATAATATTTTCATAATTACTCCTTAAATTAAAGCGCAGATTTAAAAGTATTGATTTTAATTTCTTTGAGAGTTATATTTTTTTCACTGCTAAGCTCAACGTAAGGTAAATTTCTGTCCATTAAAGCAGAGCCGTGGAAAGTACCTGCATTGGTTATTGTGTAAATACCTCCGTCCGTAAAAACTTCGATACTTGATCTGTCAATTAAAATTTTTGCATCGAAATTTTCTTTTTTAAGTGAAATTTTATTTTTGATTTTACCGATATAAACTTCGTTTAAATCAAAATCAAAGCCAATGTCATTTCCGAAAGCCTTTAAATTCAGTTTGCCGTTTTCTGTATACTCCGAATTAATTGTAATTAATATCGGGTCTGTGCCGACGTAAATTTTGGATTTGCCCTTTGCTTCAATTTCAAAATCTTCGTAAATATCTTCGCTCTTTATATAACTGTCAAGCTCTTTTACGGGATTTGAAGCCAAATAGTATTCCTTACCGATGTTTTTTAAAGTTATCTCGGTCGGGATGCCCATGTGCTGGGAATAATTCTTATCGATAAATGAACCCGTACGCATCCACTCAATTCTTATTCTTCTGTCACCCGGTGCATCGGAATAGGTTTGGGACGCGTACCATGCGCCGTTATGGAGCTTTTTGTAATTGCCGTCAGGGATAAATTTACCGCCGATAATTTCACCCGTGATATAAACGTCGTGAGCGCCTATAAATACCCACTTGAATTTGCCGTCATCTGCTTTAATTCTGAATATATCAGGGCACTCGTTTTCTTCGGGGGTATTGAAGCGGAACCACTCTGTAAAATGCACTAAATCATCAGTTTTAAATATTGCGTACTCTTCGCCGTCAAGGAATAAAGCAAGTAAATAACATTCAAGCTCGGGGCACCAGACAATTTTGGGGTCGCGGTTATCGCCTATTTTATGCTTTATAACGGGGTTATTTTCGTATTTTGTAAAGGTCTTTCCGCCATCTGTTGAATAAGCCATACACTGGGTAAACGCCTTTTCTTTCGTGTGACTTTGAGATGCCGCAGTATAATACAAAATAATTGTGGGTATATCGCTCTTTTGCTTTTTAAGAAGATTTTTCGTATCCACTATAGCAGAGCCGGAGAACATTGTGCCGAATTCATCGGGGTACAATGCTACGTCCCTTTCTTCCCAATGAATCAAATCGGTACTTGTGGCGTGCGCCCAGCTCATATTTTCCCAATTGGGCTCGCAGGGGTTGTGCTGATAGAAGAGATGATAAACTCCGTTTAAATAAACCAAGCCGTTGGGGTCATTATTCCAGCCGAAATAAGGTGCGAAATGAATTTGCGGGCGGTAAGGCTCATTGTAAGCACCTTCAACGATATATTCGTCGCTCTGCTCAGCGGTAAATTCTGCTTCGGGAGTTACGTTTAACCCGATTTCCTTGCCTATATATTTTTCCACGTTTATATAAACCTTATAATCGGGTGCAAATTCATCCAGCCTCATATTAAAGTAAAGAACTCTTTTCTCACCCATCATAAAATCCACGCGCTTCATTTTTGCGTTTAAATTCACTTTAAATACAAGATATTTTTTACTTATCAGCATAACTACACCTCCATAACTTCCTATATTAATGTTAACATATAAAAAATGCTTTATCAATGAACTATTTTAATAAGTTTATTGCACAAAAAAGCACCGCAAATTAATGCAGCGCCTTTTATTTGTTATTTTTTAAAAACCCTCGAATTCATCGAAATCAGCCAGCTTTAAAGCCTTTATATATTCCTCATAGGAGATATTCAAGGTTTTGGTGGTAAAGTGATTTTTGCCCTTTAAGCCGTTTGAAGTTTCCCATTCTATAAGAAGAAATTTAAATTCACAGATTTCGGGTACTTCGAAAATAGCTTCGCTTGAATCAGCATTAACCGTAAACTCATTTTCGGCAATAACTTCATTTGATAAAATATCGTAAACTTTGAATTTACCCTTAATATCCTCCCCGTAATCGTTGGCGGCAAAAAGCTTCATAACGCCGTTTTCGGGCTCATCGAACATTAAAGCAAGGCGCTGCTGACTTCTTTTAATATAGTGATATGCAAGTTTCTTACAGTAATAGTAATCCACAACGGCGTCGGATATCTGAGGCCAGCCGTCAATAATATTCCACCAGATAATACCCGTTCTGCGCCATTTACCGATTCTGAAACGTTCAATAAAGTATTTTTTGGCTTCTGCCTGAGAAATCTGACTGCCTTTGCTGAACTGATCTAAATTTTCGGCTTCTTTACCGAATAAAGTATTATACTGATTTATCATTAAATTGATTCTGTACTCATAAGGACCTTTAAAATCAATATCCATTTCGGCGGCGTGGCATATCCAATCGGGATTTACCGTAGCTTCTTTATTTTTTATCGGCCAAAGTTCGTTTTTACTTATATATTTTTCAAGTGATTTGGGAGAAGGACAGCCGTGGTAGCCTGTTTCGGAAGCAAAGTGGCATACGCTTGTTTTGTAGAAATTACCTTTGAAGTAATCACGGGGACCCCATAAATGATCTTCACTTGTGGGTTTATTTGTTAAAAAGGCTTCTTCATCCACGTAAGGTGATGATGGCAGGTAGGGTCTTACTCTATCGTACTCCGAAATAACCTCAGGAAGAACTTTTCTTGTAAGTATGTTTTTATTGGGGTCGCCTTTTACCCTGTGCCAACCTAAAATACAGATATCATTTTCGTTATCCCCTGCCCATAAGATAAGCGAGGGGTGATTGCGAAGGCGTTTAACTACCTTTACAGCTTCGTCTCTGAGATTATTCTGCATTCTTTCATCCTGAGGGTAAGTACCGCAGCCCATACAGAAATCCTGCCAGACCATAATGCCTTTTTCGTCGCAGTAATTATAAAATTCGTCGCTTTCATACACGCTGCCGCCCCATACTCTTATTATGTTGCAGCCACAGTCGTAAGTCAGATCCAGAGCTTTTTGTAATCTCTCTTTACTTCTTGAGGGGAAAGAATCAAGAGGCACCCAGTTAGTACCCATACAGAAAATCTTTTTTCCATTAATTTTAAAAAGGAACTCCCCTTCGCCCTTTTCGTTTGTGGTGGAGCTTCTTATAAGCTCTGCTGTTCTTACGCCGAATTTAATCTCTTTGGTATCTATAACTTTGCCTTTATATTTTAAACTTACCTTTATATCGTAAAGATTCTGTTCGCCGTTATTTCTGGGATACCAGAGTTTGGCGTTTTCGATATCAACGCAAAGCTCGCCGTAAGTATGCCACAAGCGTTTTTCATTTATAAAATATGAATCGCCGCATTTACCTTCAAAACAAACCGTGTAATCGAATAATAAATCGGCGTCCGTTTCCACCTGATAGAAGCAGGAAAGACTCGCTTTTTGCTTATTTGTATCAACATCAGTTGTATAAACGTAAACCTGCTCTAATCTTTCGGGAAGCTTTTCGATTAATTTAACTTCCTTCCATATACCGCCTGAAACGAAACGCTGCAGAATATCCCACCCGAACATAGCTGCTGACTTTCTTAAATGCAGGGAAGCGTAATTATACTCCTGCGCCCGCTGATTGGGTGTTACCTCGTATTTTCTCGCTTCTATCATAGAGGGATAAATATGAACGATAAGTTCGTTTTCGCCGATTATCAGCTTATTTTTCACATTGATTTCGTGCTCAACGAACATATTATCGGTATGGGCAATAATCTCGCCGTTTAAAATAATATCTGCAACAGTATCGATACCGTCAAAGCGAAGATAGGTATTTTTACTGCCTTTTATGTCGCTTATGAATTTGGTGCTGTAATAAAGGTGGCGATTTTCGTATTTATAATAATGATAGGCATTCTGAGAAAAGAAGGGGTCGGGCTCAATGCCTGCTTTATGTAAATCAAGCTCGAAGTTACCGGGCACCGAAGCTTCAACAGTTAAATAATTTAAAGAAGATAAATCATTTATCGTATGGGGGTCAATTAATTTTTCCTCTTTTTCACGATGGGGAATTAAGGTAAGATTCCAAGGATTATTGAATTCGCACAAAATCTTATTCATATTTACCTCTTATTTAATCTTTAAAGTGCCGTTTTCTTCAATTATATCTCTTATTATAACGTGCTCGAAATCGCCGTCGGGTGTTTTTTGGTTGGGAGCGTGGAATGTAATTTTAAAATTACCCTCTTTATCTTTAAATATCATAGCGTGGCCGCCGTCGTAATCAAAATTTTCAATATAACCTTTTTCGTATAAGGGCTTTTCTTCCTGCACCCACGGGCCTTCAATTTTATTGCTTAATGAATGAGCAACACCTATGCAGTAGCCTTTATTACTAAAATTAGACCAAATCATCATAAGGTGATTTTCGCTGTTTTTAATAAGGTAAGGCCCGTCGGTTACACCGGTTGAAGCCCACTCGGGAGCATCCGCTCTGAAAAGCTCAACGGGCTCTGTTACAAAATGAGTAAAATCCTCGCTGAGCTGAGCGTAAGCCATCGTGCCTACTTTATCTGGCAAGCTTGTCCATTCGTGAACAAACGTCATATAGGGTGTGCCATCTTCATCTACATATAAAGTACCGTCGATAGTGTCCCAATCTTTAGGCGTTATACATCCGCCTGCAATATCTGTAAAAGGACCTTCGGGAGAAGATGATTTATACACGGAAACACTTCTGTGATTTGTAATATTTGAAAATACAGAAGTAAAAATATAGTAACTGCCCTTATAATAGTGGCACTCAGGCGCCCAGAACATATCTTTAACGCCGTGTGATACTTCTATTCCTTCCAGCACGGTAACAGGGTCGCACCAGTTTTCAAGGTCTTTACTTTTTAAGCAGATAACGTCAATTGACTTTTTGTTTTGACCGGGTGTGCCCCAAGCTTCGCTCATACTGCTTTTATATAAATAATACATATCGCCCACAAGCATAATAAATGGGTCGCGGCAAGGTGTTTTGGTACTTGTTTTATAAACAACTTCGCCTTTTGAGTCACATTTTTTAAATTCGGGTAAATTTAAATTTGAAATATACATAGAATTCACCTCAGGTTTCAATTACAAAATCACATTTTTCCTTAATTCTGTAGGCTTCAAAGTACATCTCTTCCAAAGGAATCCAGCGGGATTTAAACATTTCGAGCATTTTTTCGCCGTTGCGCTTTAAAATTCTTTCAAGCCTTTTTTCTAAGAGTGAAGTTAAGAATATTTTTAAATCGTAATAGGCTATAAGATTTTTATTCATTGAATAGGAGCCTTCTATAATTACGATATTTTCGATTTCTACTTCTTTTTCCTCTGCTAAAGCAAACACACTGCAGTCAAAAGGCTGATATCTTACTTTTTCGCCGTTTTTGATGGGAATAAGCACTTTTTCTAAGAATCTTTCGTGGTCGATGTTTTCGCCCGGAGTGCTTAAACGCTGGTTGGTTCTTTGCTCGGGGCGAAGGAAAAATTCATCAATATGAATAACCGTTACTTTTTCGCCGAGACTTTTAAGTTCATTTTGTAAACTCAAAGCCAAAGTAGTTTTACCGGAAGCACATCTGCCGTCAATAGCCACTATAACTTTTTCTTTATTTTCTTTTAAGCTTAATATTTTACTTATAATATCATTCATATTAAATCTCTTTAATTTTATCTAAAATAAGCTTAGCGGCTTCATCCTTAGTCATTTTAGGCAGTTCAATTGCCTCGTCTTCTGTGATAAGTGTGATAATATTGGTATCACCGCCAAAGCCTGCGCCCTCCGTTTTAATTGAATTAGCGCAGATCATATCGCAGTTTTTAGTATTTAGCTTCTTTCTTGAATTTTCAAGGAGATTTTCCGTTTCCATAGAGAAGCCCACGATAACCTGACCTTCTTTTTTGTTTTCGCCCAGGTATTTTAATATATCCTTTGTGCGCTTAAGCTCGATTTTCATATCGCCGTCTTTTTTCTTAATTTTATTATCGGCGGTAGTTACGGGAGTGTAATCGGCTACTGCGGCAGCTTTGATTATAATATCCTGCTCACCGCTTATGCTTGTAACTGCGTTGAACATCTCTTCAGCGCTGTTTATTTTTATAGCTTTTACAAATTCGGGGACTTTTACGTCCATATTACCGTGAACCAAAGTAACGTCGGCGCCGCGGAGCATAGCGTTTTTAGCAATAGCACAGCCCATTTTACCGCTTGAGTGGTTGGTGATAAAGCGCACAGGGTCAATAGACTCTCTTGTAGCGCCTGCGGTTACCAGAACTTTTTTACCTATTAAATCCTTTTCAAAAGCAATTTCCTTTAAAATATACTCTAAAAGCAGGCTTTCCTCAGGCATTCTGCCGTCGCCCATATCGCCGTTTGCCAGCATACCCGTGGCGGGCTTAACTATCTCGTAGCCGAATCTTTCAAGCTTTTTAATATTATCCTGCACAATGGGGTTATGGTACATATTGTGATTCATGGCAGGTGAAATAATTTTCTTGCAGGGGCAAGCCATTACGGTGGTTGTGAGCATATCGTCCGCAATACCGTAGGCAATTTTGCCTATTACGTTGGCTGAAGCGGGAGCGATAAGCACAACGTCTGCCTGCTTTGCAATAGATACGTGCTCTACGCTGAATTCGAAGTTACGGTCAAATGTATCCACAAGGCACTTTGTACCTGTAAGGGACTCGAAGGTGACGGGAGTAATAAACTGAGTAGCGTTCTGAGTCATTAAAATATGAACGTTGCAGTGAAGCTTTTTAAGCATTCTTGCCAAGTTGGGAATTTTGTATGCCGCGATACTGCCTGTAACACCTAATACTACGGTTTTGCCTTTTAACATCTTTCATTACCTCTTTCTTTATTTTATATTAACAAAATTTTTTAATTTAAAGCCTTATTTTTTTCTTCATTATATCACATTAAAGTTTTAAAATCTATAGAAATTACAAATAAACCGTGGTATAATAAAGGAGTAAAGGAATAAATAAGCTTTATATTTATTGCAGACATTCTTTTTGAAGCCTGACAGAAGCGAAATAAACCCTTTATTTATCTTATGTATTGTATCCTTACCAAGGAATAATAACAAAAGGAGTGTCGGTATGAGGATGCCGACAAAGAAAGAAAATGAAAAAACAGAAAATTCTGAAAACAGTTCAACTCTCTCTGCTTTCCGCAATTATCGTTATACTGGCTTTCGTGCCCAATTTGGGCTACATAAAAGTACCGATACTTGCAATTCAGGCAACCACCGTACATATTCCCGTAATTATCGGCTCCATTCTTTTAGGACCCGTATCAGGCGGCATTTTGGGCGGTATTTTCGGTTTAACCAGTTTACTTAATAACACCATGCAGCCCGGTATTACCTCCTTCTGCTTCTCGCCTTTTATTGAGATAGGCGCAGGTTTAGGCGGAAGCCCCTTAGCTTTAATAGTTTGCTTCGTACCGAGAATTCTCTGCGGTGTTGTTCCCTATTATATTTTTAAGCTCATTCAGAATAAGAGCAAAAACGAATTAAAGACAAGAAAGTTCTCCCTGCTTTTTTCAGGTGTTGCAGGCTCTATGACCAACACAATCCTCGTAATGGGTATGATATATTTATTCTTCGGTCAGCAGTATGCCGCAGCCCGCGGAATCGCTTTCGAAGCAGTTTTAGGCGTTGTACTTTCCGTTGTGGGTATTAACGGCACTATTGAAGCTGTTATTGCCGCGCTTATCTCCTCTGCAATCACTACGGCTATTTACAGAAGTAAAATTCTTGACAGAATATGAGAGGGCTTATCTATGATTTTAGCTATTGATATCGGTAACACAAATATAGTTATCGGCTGTTTTGATGAGAATGAAGTTCTTTTTAAAGAGAGAGTTTCAACAAACAGAACCGCAACAGACCTTGAATACGCCGCCACTATGAAAACCGCTCTTGATATGCACGACGTTATTAAAAGCGATATTACGGGCGCAATTGTATCAAGTGTTGTGCCTTCGGTTACAAATACCGTTACAAGAGCGATTGAAAAGCTTTACTGCGTTAAGGCATTGGTAATAGGCCCCGGAATAAAGACGGGACTGAGCATAAAAATTGATAACCCCGCGCAGCTTGGCAGTGACCTTGTAGTTGATGCGGTGGCAGGTACAAACGAATATCCTGTACCTCAGATAATTATCGATATGGGCACGGCAACAACCTTCTCCGTAATTAACGGCAATAAGGATTATTTGGGCGGCATTATTACAACAGGTATGGCAGTATCAACCGATGCGCTTATCAGCCGCACTTCTCAGCTGCCCCGCTTCAGCTTCGATACCCCCAAAAAGGTTATAGGCACAAATACGGTTGACTGTTTAAAGAGCGGCCTTATGTATTCCAACGCCGCTATACTTGACGGTATTGTGGAAAGAATCGAGGAGGAGCTTGGCGAAAAGTGTACAGTAATTGCTACGGGCGGTCTCTCCCACCTTGTTGTTCCCCTTTGCAAAAAGGATATAATTCTTGATGACGACCTTCTTTTAAAAGGCTTAATGCTTATTTACAACAAAAACACGAAATAATCTTGCGGCTTGAAACTTTTGTTTCAGGCCAATTTTTATATATTTTACAAATTTTTTCAGTAAAACATTTTTAGGATTTATTTTTTTCACAAATATATAAAATTTTTAAAATTTTTCTCGCATTTTCCGAAATTTGTGGTATAATATCTCTGTTAAATTATTTTACTTATTCGCGGTATGCAAACATGAAGGGAGTTATTTTCTAATGAAAGAACTTTATAACGGTAAAACAAAGAACGTTCTTCTTGACGAAGAAACAGGCATAGTACATCTTTTCTTTAAAGATGATGCTACAGGTGAAAACGGCGTATTTGATCCCGGTTCAAACACAGTAGGCGGAAGCGTTGAAGGCAAGGGCAAGGTTGGTCTTGCAGTTTCCAAGTACTTCTTCGAACTTATGGAAGCTAACGGCATCCCCACACATTACCTCGGCGCTGATATTGACGCAGGTCTTATGAAGGTAAGAAACTTAACTGTTCCCAGACTTGAGTTTGTTCTCCGCTACTATACAGCAGGCTCTATGTGCCGCCGCTTTACTCTTCCTGAGGGTATTGAGTTTGATCCTCCCTATACAGAGGTAACACTTAAGGACGACGAGCAGGGCGATCCCCTCATCAGTGAGAGACTTTGCCTTATGAAGGGCATCCTTAAGGAAGGTCAGTACAACGAAGCTTTAGACATCGTTGTAAGAGTTGGTGAAGTTCTTAAGAAGGAACTTGCTACTATGGACCTTAAGCTTATCGACTTCAAGATCGAAATTGGTTACGATAAGAGCGGCAAGGTATTCGTTGCTGACGAAATCACACCCGACATCTGGAGAGTTAAAACAACAGACGGTCAGATCCCCAACCAGATTGACTGCGCTAAGCTCATCCTCGAAAAGCTTAATAAGTAATTATTAAAAAATTTCCTCCGATTAATTTCGGAGGATTTTTTATTTGACAATATTTTATGGAAATGATAGTATTAATTAAAGTTTATTAAAGGATTTATATATGCAGTATTTTATTTCATTTATTGAAGGTATTATAACTTTTATTTCCCCCTGCTTACTCCCTATGCTCCCTATTTACATTTCTTACTTTGCAGGCGGCAAAGAACGAAGCAGTAAAAAAACTATAATTAATGCTACGGGATTTATTTTAGGTTTCACTGTTATTTTCATATTATTAGGCACTTTAGCAGGAACACTTGGTAGTTTTCTTTCAAAATATCAGATAGCTTTAAATATCATTACAGGACTTATAGTTATATTTTTCGGGCTTAACTTTATAGGTGTGTTTAAGCTTAATATATTTAAGGGTACAAATGTAAAAATTAAAGATGATATGGGCTTTATTAGCTCACTTATTTTCGGATTTGTTTTTTCTATTGGCTGGACTCCCTGTGTGGGCGCTTTTTTAGGCTCAGCTTTAATGCTTGCTTCACAGCAAGGCACAGCATTAAAAGGCTTACTGATGCTTCTTTGCTATTCTTTAGGCTTGGGAATTCCCTTTATGATAAGCGCACTATTAATAGATAAACTAAAAACTACGTTTAATTTTATTAAAAGAAACTATAAAATAATTAACATTATTTCAGGATCGCTTTTAATTTTAGTTGGCATACTTATGATGACCGGCTCTCTTGGAATTCTTTTAAATCTTTTAAATTGAGGTAAATATGAAAAAAGAATTTAAATTAATATTGCTTTTACTAAGCCTTGTAATTATAATTGGCGCAGCCTTTCTTTTATACGACAGATACGCTGATTCCGCATTAGGTGATAATTTAGCAGTTACTGAAAGCACTGTTTCTAAAGAAGAAAATAATAGTAACAGTGAATCGGATGCAACAAGTGAAGATGTACCTTTAGCCCCTGATTTTACTGTTTACGATATTAACGGCAACAAAATAAAGCTTTCTGATTTTATAGGCAAAAAGGTTATAGTTAACTTCTGGGCAAGCTGGTGTGGCCCCTGCAAAAACGAGATGCCTGATTTCCAGAAGGCATATGAAAAATACGGCAACGACATAGTATTTATGATGGTAAATATGACCGACGGCTCAAGTGAAACAGTTGATTCAGCAAAGAGCTTTATAGAAAAAAGTGGATACACCTTCCCTATTTACTTTGATAAAGACGAAAGCGCCCTTTATGCTTACTACGTTTACTCTATTCCTGCTACTTATTTCATTAGCAGCGACGGTACTTTAGCATCTTACGCACGAGGTATGATAAACGAAGAGGCTTTAACTAAAGGCATAGGATTAATGAAATAAATTAAGGATAGTTAAAGCTATCCTTTTTCTTTACTTTTAAACTATATTCATTTTTAATTTTACCTAACTCAATTTAGCGGTTATTGAAAATTTTATACTTTTTGATAAAATTAAAACATATTAAGCTATAAGGGGGCTCGTATGTATAAACTAAATAAATTTGGCAGCACTCTTCTGAAACTCAGAAAAGAACGCGGCTGGACTCAATCTGAACTTGCAGCTAAAATAGGCATTGCTCCGCAGTCAATTTCAAAGTGGGAATGCGAAATCGGGTACCCCGACGTAACACTTTTCCCTATAATCGCTGAGCTTTTTAATATTCCTATCGGCGTACTCTTTGGTGACCCTTTACTTGACTCCGACAAGCGCTTTGGCATGGAGCAAGAAAACTTAGTTCAGCAAAACAAACTCTCACACGAACATCACCATAGCTTCGACTGTGAAAATAATAACAGACTATTTTTATATAAAAGCCGCAGCGGCACTCTCTCAGAACATTATGAAAAAGGCGAATTCTTTTTTAAACTAACCGATGAATCAGGTGAACGTATTCTGCCGCTTTATAAAATCAATCGCCCTGAAAAAGAGGAACAGGAATATTATTGCGGACTGAGCAAAGATGATATAATTTCATCAGGAAGAGACCTGATGGGTGAACTGCTTACTAAAAACGGCGACCCCGACTACAATGAAGTTAAAAACGCTTTACCTGTTATATTCAGGGATACATATACTGTTCTGGGTGGTGTATCCTCTGTAGCGGGCCTTACTGTTGATACCGATGGCAGAGTGTATAATCAAAGTTCAGGACGAAGCAGAAAAACAATTGAAATATTTATACCGTCTGATTATGATAATAAACTTGGCTCCATAAAACCTTACCAGGCTTTGGTTGGTAAGGAATATCCTCTTCTTCTTTCGGTACATACTGATGGAGAGCACACACTTGAATTCCTATATTTTGTAGAGCCTACTGAACCGGACAGAGACCCAATATGCTGGATAAGAATCAAAAGATATCAAAACAATAAACCGGATTCATTTACTTTCGAATACCGTGTTGCGGCAATAGCCCGTGAAGCAGATGAAAAAGAAATGTTTGAAGCTCCGCCGTCAGAAGAACTTTTTCTCGATGCATTATACGATACAGTAAGCTATTGGGTGGAATTTTCAAATGAAGGCGCCGAATTTAAAATTCCGGAAGAGGAGCTTTCAAGAATCACAAGAGGCTCTTTAGCCTTTGCTGCACTCACGTTTACCTGTGAGCACGCTCACTACGGCCATAGATTTTACGGAAAAGAGATACACGATAATTTCCCTCCAAACTATATATTTACTATTGAATCCCTCTGTAGTCTTGGCAGGTTTACTGAAGCTAAAAACATTTTCACTCATTTTCTTAAATACGTTCTCAGAAGTGATGGCAGAATAAACTACCGCCAGGGTACCGGCCTTAATTTTGGCGCCAGCGCCGCCGAATACGGAATGCTCCTTTTCTTAGCAAACCGTTACCGTAAAGCACTTAGTATTGATTCACTGGGTGAAAAAGAACTTCGAAAGCTTATAGCTATGGGCGAAGTTATTTTAGAACATATGAGTGAATGTGAAGAACTTAGCTCAGTTAAGCTTATTAAAATGTGTGCAGAAGCTGACACTAACGAGAGAATTCATATTTATATAAATAATAACCTTTGGGCAATACGAGGACTTAATTCTTTAGCTTCACTGCTTGGGGAAAATGGCTATAAATATTTAAAAGCCGCTTTAGAATTACACACAAACGTTAATAAAATAATTGATAACTTCGCTGTTAAAAACACACGTTTTGGCGATTTACCGCCTTTCAGAATCGGATATACTGCAACTCCCGCCACTCTTTCAAGATGTATGGATACTTTTTATCCTCTTACAGATGAAAAAAGAGCTATATATTATAGCTCTGCTTGGGACAGAACGGATACTAACCGAGACGAAGACTTGATTGAGAATTCTTATGCAAATTACCGTTACTATCCCGAAATGCTCTCCTCCATGCTTCTTGATAAACGTTATGCTGATTCTATTTTTATGATGCGCGAAAACATTGGCGGAGAAACCCTCGGCATGACAAGATTCCTGGAAAGAATAGATAACTGGCCTGTGTTAAGTTATGCAAGATTCCTCATTGAAACAAACCGTATTGAAAAATACCTATTATTACTTTTCGCTCACGCTTCACATCACGGAAGACCCGATCTTATGACCTACCACGAACAGGTTTCCATTGATGGTGCTGCAGTTGGCAATGACTGTATTCCTTCGCTTTTAACTGTTCCAGTTATGCTTACATGGTGTTTTGCTTATGAAAATGTAGAGGGCAAAACTTTAAGGCTGCTTTCCGCACTGCCTCGTGAATGGTATAATAAGCCTTTTGAAGTAAAAGGCATAAGTTTTTCAGAAGGTAAAATTGATATGAGCCATAACGGCAAAAAGCTAATTGTCACTTTTGAAAATACGCCTGAAATTAACGTTGAACTAGTCCTGAGAAACAAAGATAGTGTAAATAGTCAAGATATCACACTTGGCAATGAATATATAGATGCTATTGAGGGTAAGGTTTTGCACCTGAAAAAAGGCATAAAAGAATTCGAAATAGCCGTTAAATAATTAAAAGCGAGGTTTTTACACCTCGCTTTTTGTTTTAATTATTTTGTGCTTCTATTCTCTCGTTATATTCGTCTACAATTTTACCGACGAGACGGATTCTTTCGATATCGCCTGTGGAGGAGATTTCGTCGGAAATGCCTAAAATAAGGTTAGGAGCAAAGAGCTCGATGATTTTATTTACGCAGTCGATAAGAGTTTGCTCGGGGTAAATTTCATCGAAGTAAACTGCAGGGATACCGTCGATAAGGTACATATCGCCTAAAGCTTCTTTAACTTCTTCAAGTGTAACGTCACCCTGAGGTACAGGAGTAATAGCCTCGATACCGTCAAGACCTGTTTCCTTATAGTATTCTAAAAGGCCCTTATTGTCGCCATCAAAATGAGCGTGGGTAAATCTGCCTGCAGCGTGAAGCAGTTCATTACGCCATTTATATTCGGGAAGAACGTATTTTTCAAATAAATAGGGAGGCAGCGTTCCTGAATGAACGTTATCACCGAAGTTTATTATATTGATTGGTGATTCTATAACCGCCTTAAGCATTCTTTCCTGACTTTCGTGCAGTGCTCTGAAGTAATCTTCAACCAGTTCAGGGTAATCAGCAAGAGCATATATAGCTTCCTCAACACCCATAATGTCGATATAAAGACGCTGCATATTTACACGCTGAATTGAAATTGTGGGAGCGCCTAAGTCGCATACTAAATTTTTTATCTCGTTATGTCTTTCATAATTATAACGCCAGAAAGTATGTTCCTCAATATAAGTGAATATTTTAAGCTCTTCCTCGTTAGTTACGTACCATTTACTTGGATACCTTGCCCAACTGGTAGGAGTAAGCCTGATTTCCTGCCATACTGTACCAAGAGGCGTATCTATATAATAATATTCTACGTTGCCCTTCACTTCAAAGCGCTTTTTAACTGTATCGTCATAATATGACTCTAAGCAGCTGTCAAAATCATAAAGTCTTGCTGAGCATCCGAGTTCTCTGAAAATATCGTGATACCCCAAGCCCTCGTATTTACCGGGAAGATTACCATAATCAAACATTTTATCGTTAATCCAGCAAATAATTCTAGGCTGCCAAATAATTTTTCCGCCTGCTCTTTTGAAGCAAACGTCTTCGTGAAGTTTATAGTAATCTTTTCTCATAATCAAGCTCCTATTTATTCTGCGCCTCTATTTTTGCATTATATTCGTCTACAATTTTACCGACGAGACGGATTCTTTCGATATCGCCTGTGGAGGAGATTTCGTCGGAAATTCCTAAAATAAGGTTAGGAGCAAAGAGATCAATAATTTTATTTACGCAGTCAATAAGTGTCTGCTCGGGATAAATTTCATCAAAATAAACAGCGGGAATACCGTCAATAAGGAACATATCGCCTAAAGCTTCCTTAACTTCTTCAAGTGTAACGTCACCCTGAGGTACAGGAGTAATAGCCTCGATGCCGTCAAGACCTGTTTCCTTATAGTATTCTAAAAGGCCCTTATTGTCGCCATCGAAATGAGCGTGAGTAAATCTGCCTGCAGCGTGGAGAATTTCGTTTCTTATCTTATACTCGGGGAGAACGTACTGTTCAAAAATATTTGCGGGAAGTAAACCTGAATGAACGTTATCGCCGAAGTTTATGATCATAAGAGGTGATTCGATAACTGCTTCAAGCATTCTCATCTGGCTGTCGTGAAGAGCCTTGCAGTAAGCATCAACTGTTTCGGGATAATCGTATAAAGCGTAAATAGTTTCTTCCGCGCCCATAAGGTCGATGTAAAGGCGCTGAATATTAACGCGCTGAATAAACATAGTAGGCGCGCCTAAATCGCCCCATCTCTCTTTAACTTCGTTGAATCTATCCTCTCTGTAGCGCCAGAAGGTGTGCTCCTCTATGTAGGTGTAAATTTTCATTTCCTCTTCGGTTGTGATAAACCATTTACTGGGGAAACGAGCCCAACTGTTTTTGGAAATTTTAGTTTCCTGCCATACCGTACCGATGGGAGTATCGATGTAGTAGTATTCCACGTCATTCTTTTTTTCAAAACGGGTTTTAATTGTATCGTCGTAGTACTGCTCAATACACCAGCCGTAATCGTAAACACGGGATGAACATCCCAGCTCCCTGAACATCTCTACGGGGCTCATACCCTCGTAAATGCCGGGAAGTTTACCGTCTTCAAAAAGTTTATCGTCGCGCCAGCACTGAACACGGGGCTGCCATATTATTTTGCCGCCTGCTCTTTTAAAGCAAACGTCTTCGTGAAGTTTCCAGTAATTTGTTGCCATAATAATTCTCCTTATTAATTTTAATTATAATTAATCTCTATATTCAGCGGCTTTTCTCGTTAAATCCGCTTTTGAATGACCGGGATGGAAGCTCTGCCAGGAAACAACCCTCTGCTCTTCCGGAATAACCATTAACTGCTGACCATACATACCGCCCTTGCAGTAAGAAGAACCTATACCGATGGGGCGAAGCTCGTAGCCGTTAGAAAGAACAGTGTTTGCCCATTCTTCTGAAATATAGCGCTTACCTTTGTACGCACCGCCGTTTAAATATATTGCGCCAAGCTTTGCCATATCGCCTACTCTTATGTAGAGGCCTGTAGCGCCAATTACGTGACCTTTAGGGCAATGGCTCCAAGCAGCCTCACGGAAACCAAGAGGAAAGAAAAGCTCACGCCACAAGAAATTATCGGTAGTCTCCCCTACTTTTTCCTCAACTATTCTTGAAAGAACGTAAAACGCGCCGTCGGTATATCTTCTTTCGCCGCCGGGTTTACCTAAGCATTCAAGATTCATAAAATAGCTTAAGTAATCCTCGCCGAATTCATTAGCATCGAGGCTATCGATATCAAGGGAGCTTGGCACGTGAATCTGATGAAGAAGCAGATTATGTACCGTAGTCTCCTTCCAGTATTCGTGGTATGTTTCGGGGCAGGATTTCCCGAGAGCCTCGGTAACCGTATCCGTTATTTTTAAGAGACCTCTATCCACACACATACCTATGGCTGTAACCACGAAAGCCTTTGCCACGGAGTAAATATCCTGACAAGGGTTATTCTTTCTGATTTCAATGGTTTCGGGATCACTGTTTCCGATTATTTCGGCAATACTTATAAAATTATCGCCTGAAGCTAAAATTTCTTCTTTTGCATATTCTAAAAATTTACTCATTTATATTTCCTCATTATCTCTATATTCAGAAGCAATTCTTATAAAACCCTGCACGTCGTCTTCAGGCCTGAAAGACTGCCATGCTACCACTCGTTTTTCCTCAGGAATTACTACTATTAACTGCTCACGCATACCGCCCTTACTGTAGCTTTCACCGATACCGTTTTTGCGGAAGGTAAGACCCTTTTCAATAGAAAACTTTACCCAATCCTCTGAAAGAATTCTTTTATTCTGCCATACGCCGCCGTTTAAATAAAGAGCGCCGTATTTTACCATATCCTCAACTCTTATGTAAAGACCTGTAGCTCCCATGGTGTGACCCTTGGGGCAGTGACTCCATGCGGCTTCACGGAAACCTAAAGGATAAAAAAGCTCTTTCCACAAAAAGTTATCCAGGGGCATTTTAGCTTTCTTTTCGATTATTACGGATAAAAGGTAATAAGCGGCATCGTTATAATGATACTCAGTACCCGGCTTACAGCTAAGTGGGTAAGTGAGCATATATTTTAAGTAGTCGTCACCCCACTTGGTTGCATCGTAAGCGTCGATATCGAGAAAACTTCCCGGTAAACCTATTTGCCTTTTTATTACGTTTTCCACGGTGGTTTCGTACCAATAAGGGTGTATATTTTCGGGAAGCTCGTCCTTTATTATATCGGTAACAATTTCGTCGAAGGATAAAAGCTTTCTTTCCAGCAGTATTCCTATAGCTGTGGCGGTAAAACTTTTAGCCACGGAGTAAACGTCCTGACAGGGGTTATTTTTAATAAATTCAATTTTTTCAGCCTTCTCATAGCCGTTTATTGCATTTTCACCCTGAAGCTCGGCTACAGAAAACATATTTATATTTTCTATTCCGCCTTCAATTACTTTGGATTTAAAATACTCAAGAAACCTGCTCATAAATATATTCACCGACTTTTATAATTTACTTAAGTATAACAGTTATTTCTCAAAAAAACAATGTTGTTTTATCCCAATTTTTCACAAATAAAAAAGATGTATGGGAGAAGACCACATACATCTTTATGCTTTATTCAATTAAAAAGGATTACAAAGAAGAACTACTGAAACAATACCTAAGAAAATACCGATCCACTGCTTTACGCTTAACTTTTCTTTGAAGAAAATTACTGCAGTTACAGTAGTTAAAACAAGATGACCGCCGTTTACGATGGGGAAAAACACAGCGCTGTCTATAACGCCTGAGAGGTAGAGGTTCAAATTATTGTTTGCCGCTACACATACACCGCTGATTACCATTAAAATAAAGGGAATTAAAGTTAATACAGAAGGCTTACCGCTCTTATTTTCCGTGTTATTTTTATTTCTACTGAGAATAAACCAGTTAATGCCTGAATAGATAAATGAGAACACAAAAGCTATAACAAGGAAAGCGTCAAGCTCCATTTTGTATTCACTTGTCTGGTGAACCTTCTGCATAACACCGATTGCGCCGGTACATAAGAATGCAACCGCACAGTAAATAAGCCATTTGGTGTTGGCTTTTTTCTTTTCGCCGCTTGTATCAACGGAGAGCACGAAACAAGCCATCATAAGTACAATACCTACAATCTGTACGGGAACTATAACTTCCTGCCAGAAAATGGCACCGGAAAGAGCAGGAATAATGGTAGAAAGAGTCATAATAACACTTGTATAGGATAAAGGTCCGTGCTCCAGCGCCTGAAGAAAAGTAATGGACTGAAGCGCAGTTACAAGACCAAAAGCAAGAGCTAAAAGAACTGTAAATACCGAAACGCCGTTAATATTTGAAACAACTAAAAGACATATAGCTGCAACAAATGAGACAATAGCGTTATATATGTGGTTTACTACCTTGCCGCTTTCGTACTTATCGGTAAGTACTTTTTTAAATAAGGCACCTGAAAGGCAGGCGGCCATTGAAATTATAAGTAAAATTGTATCGTTCATACTATCCCCTTATTTTGTTAATAAAAATCCTAATAATTATATCAGCAAAATTAAAATAAATCTATGAAAAAAGTGCCAAAAAATATGAGAATTTTTTCAACTTTCATTTCTACTTATTATCAAGTTCGTTGAACTTTATTATTTACTGTGATATAATGTTAAAAATGAATTTTTACGGAGGCATAAATACATGAATAAAAGCTACTGGATATGGCATTATGGTGATTATGAAATATATCATTTTATGAAGCTTCATTCAAGAAGGCAGGAATTCGGCGCAGATTACCCTGCTTTCTGGCAGACCTTTACTCCTAACGTAACGATTAAACTCAATAAACACGTAGAAACCGAGGAGGGCTATTTAATTGCCCGCGCTAACGGCTTCGGCTATATACACGTAGATAACGTTCGTTACCCCACCGACGTTAAAATACCCTTAAGCGCAGGTAAACACTTTTTAAGTGCAGTTATTTCCAATCCCGGCGGCTTACCTGCTTTATATATTGAAAGCGACGTATGCGTTTCTGACGGCACATGGGAATGTAATCACAATGCAGGTAAATTTACGCCCGCGGCATCTGACAGGCATTTTGATTCTATAGATAAACGCCCCGACGTATTCCCCTTTGAATATGAAAATCTTTTGCCCGTTAAAAAAGAAAAATACGGTAAAGGTTATTTATACGATTTCGGTAAGGAGACTTTCGGTTACCTCAATATTAAGCACGAAAATGAGAATAAGCTTTCGGTTTATTACGGTGAAAGCTTCGAAGAAGCTACCGATATTGAAAACACCCTTATTTTTGAGCATATTGAAGGCAAGAATGAATATAAGCTCAGAACCCGTGCATTAAGGTATGCTTATATAATAGGAGCCAATGAAAACACCGAAGTAAGCCTTGATTATGAATATATCCCTTATGAATATAAAGGCAGCTTTAAGTGTAATGAGCCTTTATTCGAAAAAATTTACAACACCTGTGCTTATACTTTCCACTTAAACTGCCGTGAAGGCTTTTTCGATGGTATCAAGCGTGACCGCTGGGTATGGTCGGGCGATGCTTACCAGAGCGCAAGAATCAACGCTTATCTTTTTGCCGACCCCGAAATAGTTAAACGCACCGCCATAGGTCTTGCAGGTAAACTGCCCGTCGAGCAGCATCTTAATACAATAATAGACTACACCCTTTTATGGATAATCGGTCTTTATGAATTCTATATGACCTACGGGGATAAGGAATTTTTATATAAAATTTATCCTATGATAAACGCCTATATTGAATTCTGCGAAAAGAGACTTAATAAAGATGGTCTACTTGAAGGCATTGAAGGCGACTGGACCTTTATAGACTGGTCACCTATTGATAAAACAGGCGCCGTTTGCGCAGAGCAGATTTTACTTTCAGCCGCATATAAATATATCGCTTTAATCGACGAGGTTTTAGGCGTTGCCGACCGCGGATACAAAGAAAAGAGCAGAAGCTTACTTAAAAAGATTAATGATTTATACTGGGATAGTGAAAAAGGCGCTTTTATAGATAGCTTCACTTCAGGCAAACGGAACGTAACTCGGCATGCAAATATTTTTGCAATAATGTATGATTTAGCTACAAGAGAACAAACTGAGAGCATCTTGAAAAACGTGCTTTTAAACGATAATATAACTAAAATCACCACCCCATATTTTGAAGGATATGAGCTGGACGTACTTGCAAAGCTCGGTAAGTTCGAAAAAATTGAGGATATGCTTTATAACTACTGGGGCAAGATGCTTGAGCTGGGCGCCACTACTATCTGGGAGGAATTTGACCCCACCAAAGAAGGCACCGAGCACTACGCCATGTACGGCAGCCGCTACGGAAAATCCCTCTGCCACGCCTGGGGCGCAGGCCCTATCTACCTTTTCGGCAGATATTATTTAGGTGTTTATCCCACTAAACCCGGCTACGAAAGCTTTAACGTAGAGCCTAAATGCGGCGGACTTAGTGATTTTGAAGGTAGCGTTCCCGTAAAAGGCGGCACGGTAAGTGTTAAGTATAAGGAAAATAAAGTCAGTGTTTACTCCACGGTTGAAGGCGGTACGCTTATTTTCGGCGGCAAGGAAACAGAAATCCCCGTCAACGAGGAAATAACTTTATAAAATGATATAAAACAAAATTAAAAGTCCTATGATTCTTTCATAGGACTTATTTTTTATAAGAATCTAAGCGCAAGGGCTTTCACTTTTTTCTTTAATTTTTCTTTAACCGATTCATTATCGATATTTTCAATTAACTCAAGAAAAATATCGGCAATTTCTTCCATCTCCTTCTCCCCCATTCCCCTTTGCGTAAGCACGGTGGTACCTGCTCTCACACCCATAGGGAGAACACTTTCATCAAAAGGAATTGCTTTTGAATTTACCGTAATGCCTATTTTTTCAAGCTCAGCGGCATATTTTCTGCCGTCGATACCGAAGGGTCTTAAATCAATAAGGAACATATGGCAGTCCGTGCCGCCTGTAAAAATACCGAAGCCGCGTTTTTTTAAAGCTTCGCACATAAGCTCGGCGTTTCTAAGTACCTTTTTCATTAATAATTTAAAATTATCACTCTTTGCGTTTTCAAGAGCGAAAGCCATAGCGGCAACAGTTTGCAGATGCACCGATGCAACGTAACCCGGGTACACCGCTTTCTCTATTTTATCCTTTAAAAATTCCTTGCACATTATAAAGCCGCTGTGAGGTCCGCACATTGTTTTAGTGGTAGAAGCGGTAACAATATCGCAGTAAGGTACGGGATTTACAGAAAGACCTGCCGCTACGAGACCCGAAAAATGGGCTATATCCGCCATTAAAAGAACGTTATTTTTGCAGCAGATATCAGAAAGCCTTTTATAATCTATTTTTCTCGGGTAAGCGGCTGAACCGATTACAAGAAGTTTGGGCTTATTTTCTATAATTTTTCTTTCGGCTTCTTCGTAGTCAATTTCAAGAGTATCTTTATTTAAACCGAAGAAATCAAAATCGTAAATTTTAGATGAGATATTTCTGCCGTCACCGTGGGACTGATGAGCACCGCAAACAGGATCTAAAGCCAAAACTTTATCGTGAACATCTAAAACCGCACTGTAGGCAGTAAAGTTAGCTACGGAACCCGAGTAAGTATTTACGTTTGCGTAGTCGGCACCGAAAATTTCACAGACTCTTTTTGCCGTCAGTTTCTGAAGCTCGCCTGCATAGTAAGAACCCAAAAGACGCTGGTTATCACCATTACCAACAGAAGTTTTATTATTAAAGCATGAACCTGCCAAAAGCAGCGCCTCTTTAGTCTGTATACTTTCCGAAGCTATCATCTGTAAAGTTTCGCTTTGATATTTTTCTTCACTTGCTATTAAATTATAAAGTTCGCTATCTTTCATTTTTAAATTTTCCATTTTAACCTCATTAGTTTGCACCAAAAAACCATATCAGTTCCATATCTTCGGGAATATCAAGGCCGTGGCCGCCTTTGTTTTTATCCTCCGGTGGGTTCAGGTGACTGCCGTGGTCAGTATTAAATACAGTAAGATATTTTTTATCCTTCCATATTTCTTTTACTTTTTCGGATATCACGCCAAATCTATCGGTAATTGTTTTTAATACTTCCAGGGATTCCTCGTTTTCAGGACCCATTTTATGCATCTTATAATCAAAGGAAAGCTGATAAAGCATAATAACATCGTATTTATCACTTTCTAAAAGCTCAAGAGCTTTATTGTACATTTTTTCGTCATCGTCACCGTCGATTATAAACATATCAGCACCTCTGCCATAAAGCATAGAAGCAATACAACCGTTACTGCAGGTGATAAGCGCAACCTTCAAGCCATCTTCCGTAAACAGATCCACTATGGTTTTAACTTTTAATGCAGGCTGAACTAAAGTATCGCTTAAAATAGGCTTTGCATACTGAGGGATTCCGTTATTTTCGGGGTACGCGCCCGAAAACATCGCGCCGAAACATACGGGGGTTATAGACGGCATAACAGCTTTAAATTCCACTTCTGTATCCGCGAATTTTCTTACGTTTTCAAATAGTTCAGGATATTTCTTTATTACGTACGAAGGAACTGCGTCGGCGTGGAAAAGCAGAGCTTTTTCTCTTTTGCCGTTTTTTGTAATCTTGTTGACGAGATTTTTATCGGAATCATTCATGGTTTGAGCTTTATTAATACCGAAACTTTCAAGAACAGTTGACGCAAAGTTAGTTAAATCGTTTTTATTTTTCATATAAATCACGCTCCTTAGTATGATTATATCTTTTATTTTTATAAATACAATTGATTATTTTGCTTATTTATTTTATAATCTTGCTCAAGAATATAAAAAAGGATACATTCAGATATGGAAAACAAATTCTTCAAAGAATGTTACGATTCTAACCCGCATTTTAAAATACACCATACAATTGAACCGGGTGATAAACACACTAACCCCGCTCTTTTACACTATGACGATTCCTACGTGCTTACTTATTTCAAGAAAGGCAGAGGCAGTATCAGAATAGATGGGGCTTTTTATGAAATTAACGAGGGGGACATTATACTTATAAACCCTGATGAACTGCATCTTTGTACTGTGGAAAGCGGTATTTATCACGAAAGAATAGCCGTTTATATTAAAAGCTCGCTTTTTAAATTATTCGGTATCTCTCCTTCGGAGTTTTTAAACGTTTTCAGCGAAGACAACCTTAAAGTAATAAATAAAAGCATTTCGTTTTCAAGCGAATATCAGCTTCATACTTATTTTGAAAAAGCCCTTGAAACAGTAAAAAAGCAGACCCAAAAATCGGAAATATGCACTCTTTGTATTTTAAGTGAACTTATATACACTTTGGGAGAAATCCCCGTTCCGCAAAATAAAGAAACCGCCTCTATGCGGGATGACCCCACGATAAAGGCGATTTTAAAATATCTTAATGAAAATTTTAAAGAAAATATTACGCTGGAGAACCTTTCAGAAGAATTTTTTATAAGCAAATACCATTTAAGCCGTCTTTTTAAAGAGAACGTTGGTACCAGCATTATAAATTATATAGTATATAAAAGAATTCTGAATTTCAATTCGCTGATAAGAGAGGGACTTAGCATCGATAAAGCGGCCTTTCTTTCAGGCTTCAGAAATTACTCCAACTTTTTTAAGCTTTATAAAAAGCACATGGGTATTTCTCCCCGGGATTATAAACTCAGCTTAAAGAAATAAGTATTTATTCCTTCAGGTCATAGTTAGTAGCTGTTTTTGAATAAAGGATCTGCTGTTTCTTATAAAGTCTGTGAGAGCCGGAAACCATATAGCTTACAGCCACGGTAACAAGATAGAAAGGCGCTCCGCTTACGCCGAAAAGTTCAAAGGCAAGTAAAAGTGAAGTAAGAGGGCAATTTGTAACGCCGCAGAATAAGCCGACCATACCGCATGCCATAACGATACCGTGGTGCATCCCTATAATATCTGAAGCAAATACACCGAGGCAAGCGCCTATACACAGCGACGGCACTATCTCACCGCCTTTAAAGCCTGCGCCTATGGTAACAGCCGTAAAGAGTATTTTCAAAAGGCATGAGTACCACTCTGCTTCTCCCCTTAAATAGATAAATTCTATAATTTCCATACCGCTGCCTAAATATTTCTCGGTGCCGAACACAACGCATAATATTATCACAAGACAGCCGCCTATAAAGATTCTTAAATACTGATTTCTTATGTATTTTTCAAAAATATGTTCCACTTTATGAAGGGCAATACAGAAAATACTGCTTATACCGCCTACGATTACAGCAAAGAGAGCGATTTTAAATAAATTTTCAGGACTTGCCATAGGTACAAAGTGAATGAGGAACTTTTCACCTTCAACGTTGAAGCCCTCAGCCACAAAATGAGCCATTAAAGAAGCCGTTACGCACGGAACTAAAGCTGAGTAGTGCATAATGCCAACGCTTATAACTTCCAGTGAAAAAATTGCCGCAGCCATAGGTGTGCCGAACAAGGCGGAAAAACCTGCGCTCATACCGCAGAGGATAATTCCCCGCTGACTGTCTTCACTGAGTTTTAACGTTTTACCCAGCCTTTTAGCTATACTGCCGCCAAGCTGTACAGCCGCGCCCTCACGGCCTGCTGAACCGCCTGCAAGCTGTGTGATTACCGTGGAGATAAAAATGAGAGGCGCCATTTTAAATGGGATATCGGAGCTTTCCTGAATTGAAGCTACTATGGTGTTCGTTCCCTTATCGTCATCATCTTTACAGATCTTATATAAAAACACTATAAGCAAACCGAAAAACGGTAAGAGCAGAATTATTTTTGGGTATGTGCCTCGTAAATTTACGGCAAATTCCAAAGTATGGGCAAAAAGCGAACAGATACCGCCTACTATTATGCCGATTGAGGTACTTAAAAAAAGCCATTTAAAAAACGTAATAACCGATTTTATATATTCGTATTTTTCTTTAAGATTGTTTATTTTACTTTTTATATATGATAATTTTCCTTTAATACTTTTATCTTCCATTTATATTCTTTTCCTTTTAAGAATTATCGAAAACTTTATAATTATAGCAACCCGAGGGTATTTAGTCAACGGAAATTAGGCTAAGAAACGTTAAATCGTTATCTGATATAAAATTGCTAAACTTATTGACAATAATTTTATTAAATGTTAAACTGACCATATCATTTTATTTATTCTACGGAGAAATATATATTCAGATGAAATATAAAATCGATACAAACATAAAAAAGCCTGCATATCTGCAGCTTTATGAAGAAATAAAAAAGGATATTATAAACGGCAGTATCCCCTACGGCAGTAAACTGCCTTCAAAAAGAATACTTTCGGAGGAAACGGGCGTAAGCGTTATTACGGCAGAGCACGCCTATTCCCTTTTATGCGATGAGGGTTATGCGGAATCAAGGGAGCGAAGCGGATATTTTTCCGTATTCAAGCCCGAGGAATCTTTGCTGCAGAATGATGATATAAGCTATTACTCCACTCTTGATATTTCCAAAAAGGAGCCAAGCTACACAAGGCAGGATTTCCCTTTCAGTGTTATAAGTAAAGCCATGCGTAAAATTCTTGCCGATTACGGTGAGGAAATTATGATAAAATCCCCCAATAAGGGTTGTATGGAGCTTAGAACTGCAATTTCAAAATATCTTGAAAGAAGCCGCGGTATTAAAGCTTCACCGGAGCAGATAATTATAGGCTCGGGCGCCGAATACCTTTACGGGCTTATTGTTGAAATGTTCTCTAAAAATTACATTTACGGCATTGAAAATCCTTCCTACGAAAAAATTGAACAGGTCTATAAAGCAAAAGGCGTTAAATATGAGATGCTAAATTTAACTCACGACGGCATAAAAAGCAGCGACTTAAAAAACACAAATGCCTCGGTGCTTCACATCACGCCTTACAGAAGCTTCCCCAGCGGCGTAACAGCCTCGGCTTCAAAAAGGCGCGAATATATAAAGTGGGTAAATGAAAATACCGATAAAAAACGCTTTATAGTTGAAGATGATTTTGAATCGGAATTTACCTTAAGCAAAAAGCCAGAGGATACTCTCTATTCACTTTCCGATAATGATAATATAATTTATCTTAACACCTTTTCAATGACCATTTCCCCTTCAATAAGAACAGGTTATATGGTAATTCCCAAAAGCCTTATAGAGACTTTTGACATTAAGCTGGGCTTTTATTCCTGCACAGTGCCCACCTTTGAGCAGTACGTTCTTACTGAGCTTATAGGAAGCGGCGATTTTGAAAGGCATATAAACAGAGTAAGGCGAAAAAAACGCAAGTCAGAAAGCCAAAATAATGGTTAAAATCACGATTTTACGTAAATACGATAAATTTTGTTGACATTTCACTTTAATAATTTTATAATAGACCTTATGATTTCTATTATATCATACGAAAGGAATACCGTTTAACGGTAATTGATTGTTATGGCAGAGAAACAGTATTTTGTTACTAAAGAAGGCCTTGAAGCCCTCGAAAAAGAATATGAACATCTTGTTACAGTAGGCAGAAAAGACGCCGCTGAAAAATTAAAGGTTGCAAGAAGCTTCGGCGACCTTTCCGAAAACAGTGAATACGACGAAGCAAAAAATGACCAGGCTATTATGGAAGCAAGAATTGCTGACCTCGAGGTTATGCTCAAGAAGGCAGTTGTTATTGATGAAAGCGAAATAAATGCAGGTAAAATTAACGTTGGTTCTACAGTAACCGTTAAAATCGTTACACCCGACGGCAAGATTGCTGAAAAGCAGTACAAAATAGTCGGTTCCAACGAAGCAGACCCCAGAAGCGGAAAGATAAGCGACGAATCCGCTGTAGGTAAGGCTCTTATGGGCAATATCGTGGGCGCTGAAATTGATGTAGAAACACAGAGAGGTACAGTTAAGTACTTTGTAATTGACGTCGCTTAATCTTTTTTAAGAAAGGATTATACTATGGCAAACAATAATCAGGCTCAGGTACAGGAGCAGGATCTTAACGAACTTTTAAAGGTTCGCCGTGAAAAGCTTGCAGCTTTACAGGCAGAAGATAAGGACCCCTTTAAGATCACTAAATACGACCAGACTCACCACAGCACCGACGTAAAGGAAAACTTCGAAAGCTTAGAAGGCAAAACAGTTTCCATCGCAGGCAGAATGATGAGCAAGCGTATTATGGGTAAGGCTTCTTTCTGCAACGTTCAGGATTTAAAGGGCAATATCCAGTCCTACGTAGCAAGAGACAGCATCGGTGAAGAAAACTACAAGGAATTCAAGAAGCTGGACATAGGCGATATCATCGGTATCAAGGGTGAAGTTTTCAAAACCAAAACAGGTGAAATAAGCATTCACGCAACAGAGCTTACTCTTCTTAGTAAGAGTCTTCAGATTCTCCCCGAAAAGTTCCACGGCTTAACAAATACAGATATGCGTTACCGTCAGCGTTACGTTGACCTTATTATGAATGAGGACGTTAAGAAGACCTTTATCATAAGAAGTAAAATTATCAGCGCGATAAGAAGATATCTCGACACTCAAGGCTTTATGGAAGTTGAAACACCTATGCTGGTTTCCAACGCAGGCGGCGCTGCTGCAAGACCCTTCGAAACTCATTTTAACGCTCTTGACCTTGATATCAAGCTTCGTATCTCTCTTGAGTTATACTTAAAGAGACTTATCGTAGGCGGTATGGAAAAGGTTTACGAAATCGGCAGAGTTTTCAGAAACGAAGGTCTCGATACCCGTCACAACCCCGAGTTCACACTTATGGAACTCTATCAGGCTTATACAGATTATAACGGTATGATGGATTTAACAGAAAACCTCTACCGCTACATCGCAAAGGAAGTTTTAGGTACCACAACAATCGTTTATAACGGTATTGAAATGGACCTCGGCAAGCCCTTTGAGCGAATCACAATGGTTGACGCTGTTAAGAAGTATGCAGGCGTTGACTTCAACGAGATTAACACAATCGAAGAAGCAAGAGCTATCGCTAAGGAAAAGCACGTTGAATTTGAGGAGCACCACAAGAAGGGTGATATTCTTAACCTCTTCTTTGAAGCTTTTGCTGAGGAGCACCTCATTCAGCCTACATTCGTTATGGATCATCCCATTGAGATCTCTCCCCTTACAAAGAAAAAGCCCACAAATCCCGACCACGTTGAGCGTTTCGAGTTCTTTATGAACGGCTGGGAAATGGCAAACGCTTACTCCGAGCTTAACGACCCCATCGACCAGCGCGAGAGATTCAAGGCTCAGGAAGCACTTCTTGCCCTCGGCGACGAGGAAGCCAACACAACTGACGAAGATTTCCTCTATGCCCTCGAGCTTGGTATGCCTCCCACGGGCGGTATCGGCTACGGCATTGACCGTATGGTAATGCTCCTTACTGACTCCGCATCCATCAGAGACGTACTCCTCTTCCCCACAATGAAACCTGTTGAATAAAATTTAGACCCGCAGTAAAAACTGCGGGTCTTTTTTGTGCTATTAATTTTTTCTTTCAATTATTATGGTTGAAACCACGGCGTATATAATAGCCGCAAGAACTATAGGCAGAACTAAATTCGAAAGCCAGCCTGTTTCTAATATCATTTCCGCTGAATTTATAAGAAATATTATTCCCAGAAAAATGAAAATTATCCCGGTCTGCCTGTAGTAAGGCGTTTTATTCATATTTTCTCTTTCATCTTTTGAGGCGTATATATAACTATTATTAAACAAAAAACCTTTTTCACTAAACTGTAAAATACTGATAATAAAGCACATAAGAGATATTAGTGCAAAAATAACAGAACTGATTATGTTTTCCATAACGTCACCTTTATATTCCTAAAACGTAGAATCCGTTAAATTTTTCGGCATCTTCAAGCCAGTTTAATAAAGCTTCTGAGTCTTCAGGTTTGTTTTCTTTGAGCTTCTTTTTTATATTTTCTGTTTCCGTCTTTGTATAATAATTTATGCCGTAAATATCAATTATACCCTGCTTTAAATTATTGTAATAGCCTTTATTTAAAATACTGCAGTATTCTTCAAAGAATTTATTTTCATCGTTTACGTAAAGGGAATTATTCTGCCAATTTTTTATACTTTCAACTGAGGTTATTACTTTTATATCCGTACTTTCAGGCAAAGTACAGTACTGAATCTCTATAAAAAAGGAACCGCCGAAGCTTCTTCTTTCCCTCTGATTATTAAATTTATAAAAAAGCATATAATCACCTCAAATTTATTATATCATAAAGGGAATTAATTTCAAATAATTTTGTTGACGTAAATGATATAGGGATTTATAATTTAATTAATTAATATTTCGGAGGACAATTATGAACAGACGTATGGACCGAACCAAACTCAATATCGGCGCTTACATACTTCAGCCTTATGCAAGAAGTGAAGAGCATATTAAAGACGTTAAAGAGAGCGGCACCGACTTTATAGTTTGTATGGAAAATGACAGAGCCGCCCTTGATCTATTCGAAAAATACAATTTAGGTGCAGTTGTAACCGGCGTACTTCCCGCCTGGTGGGGCGGCGACGGCGATAAAGCAGGTCAGCTCAGCGAAATTAATCCCATTGAAAAATATAAAGAAGCTTCCGATAATTTTATCGATCACCCTGCTATATGGGGCATTGATATGGGTGATGAACCTTCTGCTTTAGACTTCCCTTACTACGGCAAAGTTATAAATAAGTGCAATAAATGGTTCCCCTGTCAGTTCCCCTATTTAAACCTCTACCCTAACTACGCTTCGGTTGCTGTTAATAACGATGTGCAGACAGTTAATCAGCTTGGCACAAAAACCTACAAGGAGCATATTGAAGAATACTGCAAGAACGTTCCTCTTGATTATCTCTGCTATGATTTTTACGTTTATTCCTGCAACGTAACCAAATACTACGAAAATCTTGAAATAGTAACCGACGCCTGCAGAAAAACCGGCAGAAGTATGTGGATAGTTTTGCAGGTGAATTCCGTTAAGGAAGGCGTATATTTAAGCGAAAACAATTTACGCTTCCAGGCTTTCTCCTCTATGGCATTCGGCGCTGAGAATATTATATGGGCTTGTTATACCGCTGGTTGGTGGTACCACAACGTACTTGATACCGAAGGTAATAAAACAGAGCAGTATGAAAAGCTTAAGAAAGTTAACTTCGAAATAAAGGCATTAGCCGACGAATATATGCGCTACAGAAACGTGGATACTCACTTTATAGGTTTCGGCGAAAGCGAGGATATTAAGCTTTGCGAGAAAAAATCTATGGATTCTTTAAGCACAGGCTCATTCTTCGATTTCAAAGCAGAAAACGGCGAAAAGCTTGTAGTAGGTCAGATGGTAGGAAGAAACAATAATAACCAGGCACTTATGGTATTTGCTGCCGATGACCTTGAAGGCACGAACTCAAAGAGCTATTATCTCACTTTTAAAGCCCTTGAAGACGCCAATATTATGGCATACTGTATCGATGGTACCCTTCCCGTTTTAAGGCAAAACGACGGCTCTTACAAGGTAAAAATAACAACCAACGAAGGCTTGCTTATAACTCTTAAATAAAAAAACAAGGACTAAGTTTTTAAGCTTAGTCCTTATCTTTTTTCAATTTCAAATAAGAAAAGGAGCTGAGATTGAACTTAGCTCCTAAATTTTTATGCTACTGCGTTTTCGCCTTCACGGTGGAGGTATCTGCCCATTGAGATAAGTGAGCCTAAAATACCGAAGATTGAACCTGCAATACAGTAAATGATATAGATGTTAATGATATAGGGGTCGATATCAACCATATTGAGGAAGGGAACAACGTTGTAAATAACCTGAACCGCTTTATCGTAAGCTAAATGAATTACGCCTGCTGAAAGTGAGCCTGAAATAACACCGATAAGTAAACCTTCAACAACGAAGGGCACGCGGATAAACCAGTTGGTAGCGCCCACGGACTTCATAATCTGAATTTCTGTACGGCGGGAGAACATTGTTACCTTGATGGTATTTGCAATGATAAAGAGGGAAACAACGCCCAAAATAGCTATAATAGCTATACATGCAATTTTAATGAGTCTGTCAAGACTTGAAAGCTTTGTGGCAATATTTGAATAGTCGGTATATTCGCTTACGCCCTCGATAGCTTCAATTGCCTCCATTGTTTCGTTATATTTACTTAGATCCTTAATTGATATGTTGTATGCATCGGGAAGGAAGTTATTGCCGCCTGTGTAGCCTTCAAAAAGCTCACCGTCGTCACCTAAGCTCTGCATAATATCGAAAAGAGCATCATCCTTACTGATAAAGTCGCAGGATGCGATATTTTCCATTGCTCGTATCTCTTCACCTATCTGAATTGCCGTTATCTGAGGAAGGTCATCGTCAAGATAAACGGTAATACTGTTGGAGCCTTCAATGGATTTCATTGCTGAATCCATATTAACAGAAACCAAAATTGCAATACCCGTAAGCAGTAAACAAGAAAGAAGAACTGCTATAGAAGCTATACTCATTGTTCTGTTTTTCCAGAGGCTCTTGATACCTTCTTTTAAAAGATATCCGAAACTTCTCATATACTTAATTCTGCCTTTGCCCTCGCAAAGGCTCTCCTTTTTCTTTTACTGCTTATTCCTCGTCGTCGGATATGGAATCGCTGCCGATTTCGTAATTTTCATCTATCTCGATATCGTCAAGATTTAAATCATCCAAGTTGAAATCAAATTCGGAATCATCATCCTCTTTCAAGAACTCGGAATCGTCACTGAAAAGTGAATCGTTAAGGTCATCATCATCGTCATTAACGAAATCCTCAATGGAATCATCCTCGTCAGCCAAGTCACCCGCAAGCTCCTCGAACGTATCGTCGCCGCTTTCGATATCTTCAAAACCGTTCTCGCCGATCTCGATTTCTTCTATCGCAGGTAAATCTTCGTCATCTGTTTCAATATCCTCGATATCAGCTTCCTCCTCTTCGTAATCCTCGGAGATAAGATCCTCGCTTGTAATATCCTCAGCGATTTCATCGTTGGGAACCGCCACGATATCCTCAGTTACCTCTTCCTCAGCCGTTTCCTCTGCCTTTTCTGCAGCCTCTAAAGCGGCGGCTGTATCGGCAACTATCTGACCTGAATGAATCTGAATAATCCTCTTATGGAAGTGCTTAACAAGAGAATGCTCGTGTGTAACCATAAGAATAGTAGTACCGCGGCGGTTGATTTCGCTTAAAAGGTCAACTATTTCAAAGGAAAGAGCGGGGTCAATGTTACCGGTAGGCTCGTCGGCAATAATAATTGAGGGGTTATTGACAAGAGCTCTTGCAAGACCTACTCGCTGTCTCTCACCGCCGGAAAGCTCCGTGGGGTGCTGTTTTGCCTTATGCTGGAGACCTACAAGGCTTAAAATATAGGGAACGCGCTTTCTTATTACTCTGCCGCTGGCGCCTACAACGCGCATAGCAAAGGCTACGTTATCGTAAACGGTCATGTGGTCGATAAGACGGAAATCCTGGAATACCATGCCCATTTTTCTTCTGAAATAGGGAACTTTACGCTTAGGCAAAGCGGTAATTTCAATGCCGTCCACTATGATCTGGCCTTCGTTGGGCTTTTCCTCACAAGTAATAAGCTTTAAGAATGTACTTTTGCCGGCGCCTGATGAGCCGACGATAAATACAAACTCGCCTTTTTCAACTTTTAAATTTATATTGTGCAGTGCTTCAGTACCGTTGTTGTAAACTTTCGAAATATTTCGAAATTCAATCACAAGCAGAACCTCCATTCATGTAAAAATACATAGTTTTGATTATTATACTACATTTTCGTAAAAAATGCAAATATTAATTTTAGGACGCAAAAAAGGTGAAAGCTTTCACTTTCACCTTATATTTTCAGAATTTTTTATAGTTGGAAGAAAGATATTTCTTTACCATTAAAGCTACTTTAAAAACAACGGCATCGTCGAATTCACGAAGGTCAAGACCTGTTAACTTCTTGATTTTTTCAAGACGGTAAACAAGAGTATTTCTGTGAACGAAGAGCTTACGGGAAGTTTCGGAAACGTTTAGGCTGTTTTCGAAGAACTTCTGTATTGTAAATAAAGTTTCGTGGTCTAAAGATTCAATGGAGCCCTGCTTGAATACTTCCTTTAAGAAGATATCGCAAAGAGTTGTGGGAAGCTGATATATAAGTCTTGCAATACCGAGGCTGTTGTACTTAACGATATTCTTCTCGGCGTCAAAAACTCTGCCTACGTCGATAGCTATCTGAGCTTCTTTGAAGGAACGGGCTAAATCGCGGATACCCGTTACAACGGTACCGATACCTATTGTGCAGTGAATGTAGAATTCACCTGATAATGTATCAACAATACTTGCGGCAAGTTTTTCTATATTTTTAGCTTCAAGCTGTGTTTTAACTTCCTTAACAAGGGCAATATCAGTTTCGCTGATGTTGATAACAAAATCCTTATTCTTATCGGGGAAAAGATTCTGGATAACGTCCAAAACAGAGATATCGGTTTTATTTGCAAGCTTAATAAGCATACATACGCGCTGAACTTCTGAATTGAAATGAAGCTCGCGGCTCTTTAAATATATATCACCCGAAAGGATATTATCTAAAATAACGTTCTTAACGAAATTACCTTTATCGTACTTTTCGTCGTAATACTGCTTTATATTGCTTAAAGAAACAGAGAGAAGTCCTGCGGTTTTTTCCGCTTCTCTGTCGTTACCTGAAACGAATACTATATACTCTGCCCTGCCGTTTGCGCCGAAAGGTCTGTAGGTGGTATTTTCGGAAATAAGTGAAGGCTGCGTTAAAAAGCTTTCAAGGCTTACGTTTTCACAAACCTCGCCGATTTTGTTTAAATCGCTGCAAGCGATAACTGTGGAGGTTTCGTCCACAATTCCTATAGTACGCTCAACGGAATCCTGCATCTGATGAATTACACTTTGAAACATCCTGTTCGACATACCTATTCTCCTTAAATCTATGTAAAATGCAATAATAATACTTCATACTTATCATATTTTACACAATTTTATTGAATATTTCAAGTTTTTTTGCAAGTTTTTAATAAATTTTGTTATAAAAAGAAAAAAAGACCCGCTCCTATATAGGAGCGAGCCTTATATTTTAAGTAAGAGTCATCAATTAGTTGAGGATAGCAACTTCTGTTTCCTTGTCGAAGAGGTGCATTCTGCTCATCTTGAAAGCAACGGTAACTGTATCGCCGGACTTAGACTTAGAAGCGGGGTCAACACGAGCTGTAACTGCATTGCCTTCGCAGTTGAGGTAGAGGTAAATTTCAGCACCCATAAGCTCTGTAACTTCAACTTCAGCTGTAACCTTAGCGGAAGCCCATTTTTCGATCATTTCGGGCTCATCGTGTACGTCCTCAGGACGGATACCGAAGATAACTTCCTTGCCAACGTATGTGTTGAGGTCAACGGATGCGCCTGCAGCCTTGTCAGCGGGGATTTCAACGGAAGCATTACCGAAATCAACTGTGAATGTATTGCCCTTCTTACCGATTGTAGCATCGATGAAGTTCATCTGGGGAGAACCCATGAAGCCGGCAACGAACTCGTTAGCGGGAGCATCATATAACTTCTGGGGAGTATCAACCTGCTGAATGAAACCGTCCTTCATAACAACGATTCTGTCACCCATTGTCATAGCTTCTGTCTGGTCATGTGTAACGTAGATAAATGTTGTACCGAGTTTCTTATGGAGCTTAGCAAGCTCAGTTCTCATCTGTGCACGAAGCTTAGCATCGAGGTTGGAGAGGGGTTCGTCGAGTAAGAATACCTTAGGATCACGAACGATAGCACGGCCGAGAGCAACACGCTGACGCTGACCACCGGAAAGAGCCTTGGGCTTTCTGTCGAGAAGGTGAGAGATGTCGAGGATACGAGCAGCTTCTTCAACGCGGCGCTTGATCTCATCCTTGGGAGTCTTACGGAGTTTAAGACCGAAAGCCATGTTATCATAAACTGTCATATGGGGATAAAGAGCATAGGACTGGAAAACCATTGCGATATCTCTATCCTTGGGGGGGATATCGTTAGCAAGTACATCGCCGATGTAGAGCTCGCCCTTATTAATTTCTTCAAGACCAGCGATCATACGAAGTGTTGTGGACTTACCGCAACCGGAAGGACCAACGAGAATGATAAACTCTTTGTCTTCGATTTCAAGACAGAAGTCTGTAACAGCAACAACGCCGCCATCATAAATCTTGTAAACGTTCTTAAGTGTAACTGATGACATTTTAAATTTCCTCCATTAATTTTACGTATCTGCCGATACGTTACTTTGTTACTGATATTATATCAAATCTTTTTCAAAAAAGATATTGGTTAAATAACCAAAATTTCACCTTTGTTTTTGTGCATTTCTCACAATAACCAAAAAACACTATGCGTTTTTGTGCAGGTTGTCTAAGAATACGAGGTCGGTTTCCTCCGCTGAAAGAAGCCTGCATTCACCCGGCGCCAGTTTTTCGTCAATATGCAAAGAACCTATAGAGAACCTGCGAAGCTTAAGCACCTCTTTGCCGCAGAAGGCAAACATTCTTTTTACCTGATGGAACTTGCCTTCGCATATTCTTACCCTTGCAACTTTTTTGTTATCGGCATCAGGCAACCACAATTCTGCAGGCAGAAACTCTGCCGTCTGCGTTTTTATACCGTTTTTAAAGGTTTTTACGTCTGTTTCCGTTATATCTCCGTCAAGCTCTGCCTCGTATACTTTATATACACCGCTTTTGGGAGAGAGCATACGGTGGGTAAAATCGCCGTCGTCGGTAATTATCAAAAGTCCCGTAGTGTTTTTATCCAGCCTTCCTGCAGGGGCGATACTCATCCTTTTATATTCATCGGGTAGTATGTCCACCACAGTTGGGCAGGCGCCGTCCTCACGGGCACTGACTACGCCTTCGGGTTTATTGAGCATTATGTATATATACTTCTTATAAAATACGCTTTTTCCTTTTACGGCAACTTCGGCGGTTTCCGCGTCAATTTTGATATCGGCATTTTTACATATTACACCGTTTACCGTTATTTCCCCTTTTCTTGCAAGAATACCGGCTTCTTTTCTTGAGCAGATATTCTGCGAAGTAAGGAATTTATCAAGTCTCATTTTTTCCATTATCAGTCCGTGGGGAATATATCCTCCCCTTCTCCTGTTTCTACGTATGCTGTGTTCTGAGCTTCGTTTTCAGTTTCTTTGTTTCCTTTGCCTGCGGCTGTTTCATTTTCTTTTTCTGCGGTTTTATTTTCCGCTATAGTTTTATTCTCTTCACTCTGTGAGAAATGAGCGCTGTCAAGGGCAAAGCCGTGCATAAAGCCGTTTATTTCAGCTGATGATACGTCGCCGCCGATTATAATATTCTGGTATACGAGCATGGTGGCGTGAACTTCACAATCGGTATTCGGATAATTTGTAATAAGATAAATATACTGCTTACATTCCTTACCCTTATAGGGCTTTAAATCGAAGCCCTGAGCCTTCTGCATATCGTTATATTCGGTGTAAATATCGCTGAACTCCTTGGGAATGGTGACCGTGCGCACGTCTACGGGGTCCTCGGAAATCTCATAGCCGAAGCTTTCAAGAAACGCCGCTCTTTCAGCATGGGTGCCGCCTTTAAACTTAAGAGGTTCATTTACCAAATTCGGCATAACCAATATACCTAAAATTACGATACCTATTAAAACAACAACGGCAAGTATCCTTTTTTTGTTTGCTTTTAAAGATAAAACCATAAGTTCTCCTCCTTTATTTAGAATATAGATATGAGGAAAAATTACGGTTTATGAATTTATGATTATAATCTTACGGGTATATTTTTTTCGTTTAAATATTCTTTAAGCTCGGGGATGGTTATCTCTTTAAAATGGAAGAGTGAAGCCGCCAGCACGGCGTCTGCCTTACCCGACGTGAAAGCATCGTAGAAATGTGAAAGCTTACCTGCGCCGCCTGAAGCTATTACGGGGATACCCACCGCTTCGGAAATAGTTTTCGTTAGTTCAAGATCATAGCCGTTTTTAACGCCGTCACAGTCCATGCTTGTTAAAAGTATCTCGCCTGCGCCAAGCTTTTCGGCTTTTACCGCCCACTCCAGAGCGTCGATTCCCGTATCTACCCTGCCGCCGTTTAAATAGAGATTCCAGCCGCTGCCGTCCTCCCTTCTTTTTGCGTCCATAGCGCACACAACGCACTGGCTGCCGAATTTATATGCAGCTTCGCTTATAAGCTTCGGGTTTTTTAAGGCTGCGGAATTAACTGAGACCTTATCGGCGCCTGCGCGTAAAATCTCGGTGAAGTCATCAACTGTTCTTATTCCGCCTCCTACGGTAAAAGGAATGAATATATTGCTTGCCACTTTGGATACTATATCTTTAACTATGCCTCTTGAATCGCTGGAGGCTGTAATATCCAGAAGCACAAGTTCATCGGCGCCGTTTCTGTCGTATTCAATAGCGGCTTCTACAGGGTCGCCTGCATCACGAAGACCTACGAAATTAGTACCCTTAACAACTCTGCCATCCTTTAAATCGAGGCAGGGAATTATTCTTTTTGCATACATATTATCTTACTTTCCCTCCCCTATTAAAGAAACGAAATTTTTAAGGATCTTTAAGCCTGCGCTGCCGCTTTTTTCAGGGTGGAACTGACAGGCTCTTATATTATTCTTGTGCACGGAGGCGTGTATTTTAACGCCATACTCTGCTGTGGTGCTTACTATATCCTCTTCGCATTTTAAGTAATAGGAGTGCACGAAGTATACGTAGGTACCGTTTTCGAGACCTTCAAATATATCCCCCTCTTTTTCAAATTCAAGGGAATTCCAGCCCATGTGGGGAATTTTAAGACCTTCTGAAGCAGGTATTCTTACTATTTTACCCTTTAATATACCTAAACCCTCTACCCCTTCAGATTCTTCGCTTGATTCAAAAAGTATCTGCAATCCAAGGCAGATGCCTAAAAAAGGCTTTCCGCTTGCGGCAAACTCCTTGATGGGGTTTAAAAGATTTCTCTTTTTTATATTATCCATAGCGTCGCCGAATGAACCGACACCCGGAAGCACCGCGGCGTCGGCATTTTTTAAAACCTCGGGGTCGCTTGTCAATACTGCCTCGGCCCCGATAAACTCAAAAGCTTTTCTCACGCTTTCGATATTGCCTGCGCCGTAATCTATAATTGCTATCATATATTAAAATACTCCTTATTTTGCCCAGCCCATTGAGCATTTAACAGCCTTATGCCATCTTTCTATTGTTGCAGGAACCGCTTCGTTATCGGCGTCGGGCTCGTAAACTGCATTGACTTTCCATATTTCTTTTAACTCATCTGTGCTGCTCCATACGTCGGTAGCAAGACCTGCAAGCATTGCCGCGCCTAAAGCCGTAGTTTCAAGGCATACGGGACGGACGACCTTTCTGCCTATAAGATCTGCCTGGCACTGCATTAAGAAGCGGCTGCGGCTGGCACCGCCATCTACACGCAATTCCTTTAATTTAACGCCTGATTCTTCCTCCATAGTATCGAAAAGGTCGTAGCTTTCGCAGGCTATACTTTCAAGAACGGCGCGGCAGATATGAGCCTTTGTGGTACCTCTTGTGATACCTAAAAGACTGCCTCTTGCGTACATATCCCAGTAAGGCGCACCAAGACCCGTGAAAGCGGGAACAAACATGGCGCCTGCGGTATCTTCAACCGTTTCAGCTAAGGCATCGCACTCCTGAGGTGTTTTTATAAGCTGTAATTCGTCGCGCAGCCACTTTATTGCTGAGCCTGCGTTAAAGGCACTGCCTTCAAGGGCGTAAGCCACCTTATCACCAAGCTTCCAGCCAATAGTGGTAAGAAGACCTTTATTTGAAAATACCGGCTTTTCGCCTGTATTCATAAGCACGAAGCAACCTGTGCCGTAGGTATTTTTTGCCATACCCTCTTCAAAACAGCACTGACCGAACAGGGCGGCGTGCTGGTCGCCTGCAATACCTGCAATAGGAATCTCTTTGCCGAATATTTCGGCGCTTGCCATACCCACAACTTCGCTTGAAGATACTACTTTGGGAAGAGAATCGATATCAACGCCCATTTCTTCGAGCATTCTTTCGTCCCATTTAAGGTTATTGATATCAAAAAGCATTGTACGGGAGGCGTTTGATACGTCGGTTACAAAGGTTTTACCCTCTGTTAATGAGAATATAAGCCACGTATCCACAGTACCGAAGCAAAGGCGTTTTTCGTCGTTAAGTCTTTTAACCTCGGGTACGTTTTCAAGCATCCACTTCATTTTAGTGCCCGAGAAATAGGGGTCTATAATAAGACCCGTGGTTTTCTTTATGTAATCCTCAAGACCTTTATTTTTAAGCTCCTCACATATAGGTGCTGTACGGCGGCACTGCCATACTATTGCGTTATATACGGGAATACCCGATATTTTATCCCATGCGATTACGGTTTCACGCTGATTGGTAATACCTATGGCGGCAACATCCTCGTAGCTTATGCCCGATTCCTCAATTGCCTGACGCATTGCGTAAAGCTGAGTTTCCAGAATTTCAACGGGATCATGCTCAACATAACCGGGCTTCGGGTAATACTGAGTAAACTCCTTCTGGCTTACTCCTACAATACCGCCTAAAGAATTAAACACTATAGCTCTTGAGCTTGTGGTACCTTGGTCTAAAGACAAAATATATTTACCTGTTTTCATAATTCACGGCTCCTTATTTTCTGAAAATATTAGTAATTTTTTCGAAGAAATCCCATGTACTGTTCTTTGCGTGGCTGTTTATTATTTTGTAATCCAAAAGCCACTTGGGGTCAATATACTCCAAAATTGCCTGAGGATAGTGGTAGCTTTCAAGAGGTCGCTGAGTTTTTAAATCCTCCATAATGCTTACGAATTTTCTTACGGGAATTTCGTTGCAATCGGGGCGAAGCTTTGTAAAATCATTCTGCTTTGTAAATTTGAAGCAGTACATAAAATCCGCCCATACGCCGAATTCGGTAAGCTTTTTTTTATCGTCGGGCACGTCCAATATAAGCTTTACGCTGGAAGATACCCTGCCGTGGGAATTCTGCTTTCTGCCTTTTACTACGGTAAATACGGGGCATTCACAGTTTAAATCCAGCATCTTGATAAGAGCTGCGTACTCACCTTTAAAGGAGATACTTGGGTGCGCTCTGTAAATTTCACCGCTTTTTAATATATCTAAAACCTGTTTTGACTGATATGTTTCTAAAATCACTTATTATTTAACTCCTGTTATTTTACAATTTTACTTTCGGGGTAATTTTCGGGATGACTTACTGCGTTAATAAAGAGAAAATCATCCATTACGCCCATTTTATTGGGTCTTATTAAATATCTTTTTAAAATATCATCTTCGTTTTTTATGCCTGTAGTGCCGTAAAAATTTTCGGCTATTGCGCCTGAAATACAGGCGATGGTATCGGCATCGCATTTCAGTGAAAGTACGTTTCTTACGCAAGTTTCATAATTTTCGCTTTCAAGAAAACATCTTATCACCAATGGCATTGAAGCCATTGCCGAGGAATCGAATTTAGTAAAGGGACGTATTAAATTTAAAGGGATGTTGGTCTGATAATTATATTTTTTTGAAAAATACTCTTTTATTTCTTTTTTGTCAGCTCCGTTTCTTGCCATAAACACAGCCCCCGCCGCGCACATGGCAGCCTTGTAGCCCTCCTCATGGTCGTGGGTACACACAGCGCTTTCTTTTGCAATTTCTTCCACTTCTTTTAAACTGCCGAAGTGCTCGCCTATAAAGCTTATCCGCATAGCCGCACCGTTACCGTAGCTGCCGTAAGGCTTTTTTATGCCGCTATCCAGCCAATTTAAAAACATATTGCCGTATCCCGCTTTTTTATAGCGCCTGCCGAACATGGCGTAGGCTCTTTCGAAGGATATTCCGTGAAGCACGGCATATTTTGTGGCAACTGTAAGCACGGTATCGTCGGTAAACGTACATTTATTGGTGAATAATTCGGCTTTGGCGCTATCGAAACCTTTGGGTCTTGTAAACTCTACCTGAGAGCCTATTATATCGCCTAAAATAGCTCCGTACATATTTTATCCGTCCCTTTTTCCCTTTATAATTAATAATAACACTTTATTCGCTTACAATCAAGAATTACTTAATTTTAAGCATAACAGGGCAATGGTCGCTGCCCATTACTTCGGGAAGGATAAGGCTATCTTCCAGTTTATCTTCAAAATTATCGCTTACAATAAAATAATCTATACGCCAGCCTACGTTATTCTGCCTTGCATTGGAGCGGTAACTCCACCATGAATAGGCGTTTTCTTTTTCGGGGTAGAAATAACGGAAGGTATCGATAAAGCCTTCAGAAAGAAGCTCCGTCATTTTTCCTCTTTCTTCATAGGAATAACCGGGGTTACCTATATTCTGCTTGGGATTTTTTAAGTCGATGGGTTTATGGGCAACGTTTAAATCTCCGCATAAAATTACAGGCTTTGTTTCCTTTAAATTTTTAAGATAATTTCTTAAATCATCCTCAAACTGCATACGGTAATCTATTCTTTTAAGCTCAGGCTGAGCGTTGGGGGTATATACGCATACAAGATAGAAATTTTCATACTCGGCCGTTATAACTCTTCCCTCGTCAGTATGATTTTCTATATTGTATGTAACCTTTAAGGGCTCTGTTTTGGAAAATATAGCAGTACCCGAATAACCTTTTTTCTCTGCGGAGTTCCAATATTCAAAGTAGCCCTCAAAATTAAAGTTTGCCTGCTCCTTCTGCATTTTAGTTTCCTGCACACAGATAATATCGGGGTTTTCTTTATTTAAAAACTCCCCGAAACCTTTATTCATACAAGCCCTGAGTCCGTTTACGTTCCAAGAAATAATTTTCATATATTAATTTTCCTTTATTTTATAATTACATTTGATTTTTCTTATTATACTTGATATACTGTTAATTAGCAAATTTTTTCTTAAAAAAGGAGGAGCTTTGCAGAAATTTATTGCAAAGCTATGTATTATGGCTAAGAATCCTATCGTAACTTTTGAAACAAACTGCGGTATTATGAAGGCTGAGCTTTATCCCGAAATCGCTCCCAATACCGTAAATAACTTTATCTCCCTTATTAAGAAGGGTTTTTATGACGGCGTTGAATTCCACCGCGTTATCCCTCACTTCGTAATTCAGGGCGGCGACCCCACAGGTACAGGCGCAGGCGGCCCCGGATACAGAATTAAGGGTGAATTTTCTTCCAACGGATTTGAAAACAACTTAAAGCACACTAAGGGTGTTCTCTCTATGGCAAGAACTATGGTAAAGGACTCAGCAGGCAGCCAGTTCTTTATTATGGTTGACGACGCTCCCCACCTTGACGGCGACTACGCTGCTTTCGGTAAATTAACAGAAGGCTACGACGTAGCTGACGATATAGTAAAGGCTTCTGCCCGTACTTTTGTTGGTATGACAAAGGTAACAGTAGAAACCTTCGGTATCGATTACGCTGAGCCCGTTAAGTGCTGAGTTTTTTATTCAATTGTATCTAAAATGTGCGGCAGGGCTTTTATGGCTTTGCCGCTTATTTTTATTGCGTTTCTGAAAGTTTCGGCAGCTTTATAGAGTTTATTTTCGTCGCTTGCGAAAATTGTAGCTATTATATTCCCTTTGCTTACGGCGGCGGGGATTTTTTTATTAAGTATTATACCTGCAGAGTAATCGATGGAATCTTCCTTTTTCTCTCTGCCAGCACCTGCTTCGCAAGCCGCTATACCGATTTTTTCGGCATCCATCTCGGTAATGAAACCCTCTTCCTCGGCTTTAATCTCTACGCTGTACTTTGCCTTTTGGAATTTATCGGGGTTTTCAACGTAAGAAGCGTCGCCGCCCTGAGCTTTTACCATATCTTTAAGCTTATTTAAGGCAGAGCCGTTTTTAATAGCTTCTTTTACTTTTACTGTGGCATCTTCAACGGTTTCTGCCTTTTCGCCTAAAAAGACCATTCTTGCGGCAAGCTCAATACATACCTCGGTAAGGTCCTCGGGGCCTTCGCCCTTTAAAACATTAACTGCTTCAATAACTTCTAAATTATTGCCGATATTATTTCCGAGAGGTACACTCATATCGGTAATTAAAGCTACGGTTTTTCTTCCCACCAGATTACCTATGGATACCATCTCTTTAGCTAAACTTACAGCATCCTCCTTCGTTTTCATAAAGGCTCCGCTGCCCACTTTAACGTCCAGCAAGATTCTGTCGCATCCTGCGGCAATTTTTTTACTCATAATACTGGAGGCTATAAGAGAAATATTATCAACTGTAGCGGTAACATCCCTTAAAGCGTAGAGCTTTTTATCGGCAGGGCACAGATTACCAGACTGACCGATTACTGCAAGGCCTGATTTTTTAACGATATTTATAAAATCCTTTAGATTATATTCCGTACAGAAGCCCGGTATGCTTTCAAGCTTATCCACGGTGCCGCCCGTGTGACCCAAGCCTCTGCCGCTCATTTTGGCAATTGTAACACCGCAGGCAGCGGCAATAGGAACAATAATTAAAGTGGTTTTATCCCCTACGCCGCCTGTGGAGTGTTTATCCACTTTAATTCCCTCAAGCCCCTCTAAATTTGCCATATCCCCCGAATGAGCCATCTCCATAGTTAAGGTGGCGGTCTCTTCACTGTTCATACCTTTAAAGAATATAGCCATCATCAAAGCGCTTACCTGATAATCGGGAATTTCCCCAGATACCAGACCTTTGATAAAGAACTTTATCTCTTCATCAGTAAGGACCTGACCCTGACGTTTTTTTAATATAATATCGTACATCCGCATAGTTTTACCTCTTATAACACACTTTCTTTACTGAATGAACCGGGGAATAAATCCTTTAAAGTATATATTTTATAGTCATCCTCGTTTTTAGCGGAAATTATAATAAAATTTTCATCACAGAATTCCGCCAGTACCTGACGGCAAACACCGCAGGGAGTGATATATTCGCTGATGCTTTCATTTGCCTTTCCGCCTACAACGGCTATTGCTTTAAATTTTCTCTCACCCTCGCTTACCGCTTTGAAAACCGCTGTTCTTTCCGCGCAGTTTGTGGGAGTGAAGGATGCGTTTTCTATATTAGAGCCGTCGTAAATTTTACCGCTTTCAGTTAAAAGCGCCGCGCCCACAGCAAAATTTGAATAAGGAATGTAGGCGTAATTTCGGGCATTTATCGCTTTTTTAATTAATTCTTTAAAATCAATCATAATTTTATCGCTGTCTCCAATGCTACAAGCATCATATCGTTGAAGGTGTTCTGTCTATCCTCGGCAGGAAGTGAAGCGCTGCCGTCTACAAGGTCGGAAACCGTGCACATAGCAAGAGCGTTCTTTTTAAGCCTTGCTGCGTTCATATAGAGGGCGGCGGCTTCCATTTCAACTGCCAACACACCCATCTTTATCCATAAGGCGTTAGCCTCGGCATTATCGTTATAGAAACAATCGGAGGAAAGCATATTGCCAACTTTATAATTAATTCCGAGCTTTTCGGCTTCTTCTACTGCGGTTCTTAATAAACTAAAGGAAGCTGTGGGAGCAAAAGTACCCGGTAATTTATACTGGGAAGCATAATTTGAATCGGTACAGGCGCCTACGGCAAAAATCAAATCGCGAAGCTTAACTCCTTCTGCCATACCGCCTGCAGAGCCGATGCGGATAATATTTTCCACGTCGTACTGGGTATAGAGCTCGTAAGAATAAATTCCTATTGAGGGCATACCCATACCGCTACCCATTACGCTTACTTTCACACCTTTATAAGTACCTGTGTAGCCAAGCATATTTCTAACAGTATTAAAGCACACGGGATTTTCAAGATATTTTTCGGCTATTACCTTTGCTCTTAAAGGGTCACCGGGCATTAAAACTGTTTTTGCAATATCGCCTTTTTTAGCATTATTGTGAGGTGTCATAATTCATTCTCCATTATTTTTATATCTTTATAAAAACTTTCGGCATCTAAACATTCCTTCGAGCCTAAAGCTTCAAGAACTGTGGCACCGATTTTATCGAAGCCCTGCAGTGTACCTAAATTTATATTCTTAATTTTTTTACCATAAGCCATAAAGGGAATATATTCCCTGGAATGGTCGGTGGACTCGGTGCCCGGGTCGCAGCCGTGGTCGGCTGTAATTATAAGCAAATCATCTTCCTTTAAATTCTTTATAAACTCAGGGATAAATGAATCTATTTCCATTAAAGCTTTGGCGTAGCCTACTGAATCGTTTCTGTGGCCGTATACTGAATCGGTATCCACTAAATTTATAAAGCAGAAGCCTTCAAAATCACTTTTTATAGCTTCCAGAGTTTTATTTAAGCCGTCAAGATTATTTTTTGTGTAATGCGGTTTACTGAGACTTTTACCTGCGAAAATATCGTAGATTTTACCTATGGGGTAAATATTTATATTTTCGTCCTTTAAGATATCCAGAACGGTTCTCTTAAAGGGCTCTACGGAGAAATCGTGGCGGTTGGAAGTTCTTTTAAAATCGGGGTATTTTCCCACAAAGGGTCTTGCAATCACTCTTGCTACAGCGTGCTCGCCGTTTAAAAGTTTTCGCGCCTTTTTGCATATTGAATAAAGCTCATCTATAGGCACTATATCCTCGTGGGCGGCTATCTGGAATACGGAATCGGCGGAGGTGTAAACAATTAAATCCCCCGTTTTTATATGTTCTTCTCCGTAATCTTTTATAACCTCGGTACCCGAATAGGGTTTATTGCAGAGGACTCCCCTGCCCGTTAATTTTTCGAACTCGTCAATTACTTCCTTGGGGAAACCCTCGGGATATACGGGAAAAGGCTTTTCGCACACGTTTCCCATCATTTCGAAATGACCTACCGTAGTATCTTTACCCATTGACTTTTCGGAAAACCTGCCGTAGGCGGCGTTTTTATTAATATCAGCTGCCTTTTCCCCTACACTCACACCGTCGATATTGAAAAGACCTAAATTTCTTAAATTGGGTAAGAAAAAGGGCGCAACTTTACTTTGCGAGTTTTCTTCCTGCATCCTTTCGAAGGCATAATAACAGGAAGCTAAAGTATCACTGCCTTTGTCACCGAAGTTTTCGGCGTCAGGCATCTGACCTATACCGAAACTGTCGATAACCAAAAGAAACACACGCTTCATACTCATAATAAAGTGCACCCCTTAAATATTTTATTTTGTTTTTATTTTAGCTTATACGGTTAAACTGTTGTTACAATAAATGAGCACTTACCTTCAACAGTTACCTTGCCTGCGTTTGCGGGTACGAATACGCTGTCGGCAGCTTTGAAAGCTACTTCGTTTTCAGCGCCCACTACTTTACCTTCACCGTCAAGAACCGTGATGGAAACGAAGCTCTTTTCGTCGGCAATAATTTCTACCTTATCAAAGGAATCGTATTTTTCTGTTGTGAAATATTTGCAGGATGCAAGAAGCTTCTTTGTGCCGCCTGCAATTTCCTCGGCAGCCTTCTGCTTATCTTCTGTATCGGAGGGAACAAAGGAAGAGACCATAGCAGCCTTTTCTACGTGAAGCTCACGGGGCTTACCGTCGGCGCCGCGGCGGTCGTAGTCGTAAACACGGTAAGTAGTATTACTGTTCTGCTGAATTTCGCAGATAAGAATACCTGCGCCGATAGCGTGAATTGTGCCAGCCTCAATAAAGAAGCAATCGCCCTTCTTAACGTCTACCTTATTTAATACTTCGAGAATAGTATTGTTATTAATTCTCTCAATAAACTCTTCTTTTGTAATTTCCTTGTTGACGCCGAAGTAGAGGGATGCGCCTTCGTCGCAATCCATTACATACCACATTTCTGTTTTGCCGTACTCTTTTTCTACCTCCAAAGCAAACTCATCGCTTGGGTGAACCTGAATTGAGAGAGGATCTTTAGCGTCAATAAACTTGATAAGCACAGGGAAATTTTCAAATCTTTCGCAATTTGTACCGAGAATAGCCTTGCCGTTTTTCTCAATATAGTCGCCTAAATTCATACCGTCACATTCGCCGCCTACGATTTTGCACTGGCCTGCGCTGTGTGTTGAGAGCTCCCAACTCTCTGCAACCTTAGCGTAGTCGCAATCTTTACCGTAGATTTCGCGGAGTTTAACGCCGCCCCAGAGATAATCTTTAAATGCAGGAGTTAATTTTTCGATTCTCATAGTATTGACCTCACTTTATATAAATATTAATAATATCCTATATTTAATTATAAAACAAAGCTTTAAATTTAGCAAGAGCTTTATAAATAAATAACAAGCTATGCGGTGATTTTATGAAATTTCATAAATAAATCAAAGGGAGGTCTTTAGACTGCCCCAGTTTGTGCGAACAGCACAAAAAAGGGATTCCCTTGCAGGATAATTGAATTTTAAGCGGAGTGGCGTAGCGTCAGCGGCGCCACTCCCGTTCTGTTTTGGATTCGCTCATGGTTGT
>SVPY01000017.1 GCA_015065615.1 Oscillospiraceae bacterium
TCATATATTCGTAGCTTAAAATTAAAGTCTTATAGTCGTTTAAATAGCCTGTGAAACGGCGGATATTATCAAGCTGAACGGGTCTTACGGGCAAGCCGTACTTTAAAAGAGGCATAGCCATACCGAAGAAGTTGGGGAATGCGCCGCTCTGTACGAAATCGTATAAAGCCTCGTCATCTTTATCGATAAGCTCCATAAGCTCCTTATCCTGCTTAGGCTCTGTGGGGTCATCATTCTTGTGGTGGATAGCGTCAAGTCTCTTCTGAATGCCTTCACCGTTCACGATACCGTCGGGCATTGTTCTCTGGAAAAGACCGGAGTCGCTCATTAAAATACCAACACCTGAGTTAACACCCTCAAAGGCGTAATCATCGTAATCCATATCGCCGAACATCTGGAACATAGAGGAAAGAAGCGTGGAATAATGCTGAGTAATGGGCTTGGAAATATCAATTGTAACGCTGGTTTCGTCCTTTGTTTCGCTGTTGTAGTTGGGCATAATTCTGGGGTATTTGCCGTTAAATACTCTGGGCGGCCAGGGACAAATCTCATAGTGATGAATTGCAGGGTGCAAGAGAGATGCAACCGCTGTTTTTAAGTAGTTGAACTCATAGTTTTCCCAAGTATAAGAAGGCCAGTCCTCAATGGGGTCGTGGAGGAACCACATTCTTCTGCCTGTACCCTTTACGAGCTCCTGCATAATACCGTACTCAAGGAAAGCTGTTTCGAAGGTTCTTTCGTCATAAATACCTTCGTAAACGTTAGCGCAGCGGGAAGTACCCGTCCATATCTGTGCGATACAGCCGTCAACTGTGGGAATATCAATAAGCGCTGCCTCGGGGCTCATAATTTTCCACTGGGTGTAGTTAAGAAGTGAGTGAGTGGGAATATAGAAGCGAAGGTCCTTATTATACTTAACCTTTGCGTATTCCTTTAAGGAGGAGCTTAAGCGTGTGATAATTCTTGCATAGAGATATGCCTTTAATTTTGAAGCCTTATATCTTACGTCCACATTTTCGTGGGGAGGAGTCCACTTCTCGCGGTAATAAATTTCATACTCGCGCTTGAAAGCCTCGCTGTAGCCGCCGCGATCCCAGAATTCGGGCTCTTCCATGTGAATTGCCTCAACGCCTGCATCAACCGCAACCTTTAATTTTTCCGTAAGGTAATCGGCAAAAGCAACTGTGGGAACCATATAAGGGCAACGTGGGCCGTGGAGAATATCCTTGCCGTTTCTTGCTCGCTGAGATTCATCCCAATGCTCTCGGCCGTCGATTTCGCCGTCAAGGTAATCCGTGTAGCCGCCCCAAGCAACACCTGTCATAAGATGCACTACGTAGCCTTTATCCTTAAAAGATTTTACGTGCTTAGGCATATCGGGGCCGATGCCGTATACCATAACAAAGTCGTTACCGAGGTCAATTTCGGGCATATAGCCGCCGCCGTGCTGGTAACCTGTAAGTTCTTCTTTTCTGTCTCTTATGTATGCCATAATCCTACTTCCTTTCATTAGGAATTTTGTAATTTTATATTACCTTAAAATGCTTTAGATTGGTATCAACTATTTTAATTTTTAAATTGCATTTTTTTATAAAAGAAAAACCGCGTATGGTTTCCGCCCCATCTTCTCGCCTCCCCTGTAAGGGGAGGAAAATTTTGCGCAGCAAAATAGGTGGGGTTATACTAAAAATGAAAAAACCGCGCAGTTTCCCACGCGGTAATTCAAAAAATCCAATTAAAACTTTGCCTTAACATTAACTTTCTTTGCCTTACTTAAATAAGAAAGCAGAACTGTGCTTGACTGAGCATCCCAGTTAAAGGTAATATCCACGCTGTTGCCGTCCTCGTCAACTGCGCTTACTTCTTTAACTTCCTTGGGGAGCTTAAGCCTTGTGTAAACCTTAATATTATCGGCGGTTTTCATTAAAGCCTCAAAACCGTTTTCGCTTAGATCAAGGCTGAAAATTCTTGCAGCTGTACCTATAACCTCAAATTCCTTATCCTTTATCTTATCGAAATCGTAAAGAATCGTGTTATCATCGGGGCGCAGTACCTTTTCGGTAATAATAGCGTACTGATTATCCAGCATATCCGCAAACAGACCCTTAAATACCTTGGGTTCGTCGTTTACGCTCTCATCCATAACGGAGCTGATAATGTAAGGTCCGCGGTGGAGGGTGAGGTCATTTTTGTATTCCCATGTTTCGCCAATTGCCTCAAGAGCACTCTTAACGAAGCATCTGTAGCTTTCGCCCGACTCTTTGGAGAGACCGAGACGCGCAGGAGCTTTGTTGAGCATATTGAATTTACCCTTGCCAACTGTGTAAATGCCGTCAGCAGGTCTGTTCTCAAAGCCTAAAAGCTCGAAGAGATGGATAGCAGGGTCACTATAACCCGATTTAGTCCACCATAAGTCAACCTTGTGGTAGGGGTCACTTCCGTCGCCGATGTAAATTAAGTTACCGCCCTGCATTACCCATGTGGCTAAAGCCATATTAACGTCGGGAGATTCGGGCTTCATATATTCGTAGCTTAAAATTAAAGTCTTATAGTCGTTTAAATAGCCTGTGAAACGGCGGATATTATCAAGCTGAACGGGTCTTACGGGCAAGCCGTACTTTAAAAGAGGCATAGCCATACCGAAAAGGTTGGGGAAAGCGGGGCTCTGAATAAAGTCGTACATCACGCTTTCGTCCTTATCGATTAAATCCATAAGCTCCTTATCATATTTGGGCTCGCTGGGGTCATCGTTAGTGTGGTAGAGAAGCGCCAATCTCTCCTGAATACTCTCGCTCGTCACAACGCCGTCTGCCATAGTTCTCTGGAAAAGACCCGAGTCGCTCATAAGCACGCCAACGCCGGAATTTACACCCTCAAAGCTGTAAATTTCCTGATCCATATCGCCGAACATCTGGAACATAGAGGAAAGAAGCGTGGAATAATGCTCGGTAATGGGCTTGGGCTCTGCGTTTTTCTGTGAGAAGGAGTCGCCCGCAGGATTAAATACGGGAATAAACTTCTTTTCCTTCTTCTTTTTGCCCTCGGGATTTATGCCGCCGTGAGATGGACGGGGATAAACGCCCTCGAATACGCGGTAAGGCCATGGACAAATTTCATAATGATGAATTGCAGGGTGCAAGAGAGATGCAACCGCCGTCTTTAAGTAGTTATATTCGTAATTTTCCCAAGTGAAGGCAGGCTTATCTTCAATGGGGTCGTGTAAAAACCACATTCTTCTGCCCGTACCCTTTACAAGCTCCTGCATAATGCCGTACTCCAAAAATGCAGTCTCGAAGGTTCTCTCTTTGTAGATGCCGTTATACACGTTGGCAGGGCGGGAAGTACCCGTCCATATCTGGGCGATACAGCCATCCACGGTGGGAATATCAATGAGCGCCGCCTCGGGGCTCATAATTTTCCACTGGGTGTAGTTAAGAAGGGAGTGAGTGGGAATATAGAAACGGATATCCTTATTGTACTTGACCTTTGCATACTCCTTAACGGAACTGCTCAGTCGGGAAATAATTCTCGCATAAAGGTATGCCTTAAGCTTGGATGCCTTATATCGGACGTCCACGTTTTCGTGGGGAGGAGTCCATTTTTCGCGGTAATAAATTTCGTACTCGCGCTTGAAAGCCTCACTGTAGCCGCCGTAATCCCAGAATTCAGGCTCCTCAAGGTGAATCGCCTCAACGCCTGCATCAATAGCGGGAATAAGCTTGGTCATTAAGTAATCGGAGAAAGCCACCGTAGGAACCATATAAGGTACGGTGGGGCCGTGCAGAATCGCCGTACCTGCGCGGTTTATCTGAGCTTCGTCCCAGTGCTCCCTGCCGTCGATGTCGCCGTTTAAGTAGTCCTGATACTGACCCCACGCAACACCCGTCATAAGATGCACCACGTAGCCTGCATCCTTGTAGCTTTTTACCTGCTCGGGCATTTCGGGGCCGATGCCGTATACCATAACGAAATCGTTACAAAGGTCCACGGAAGGCTTAAGTCCGCCGCGCTGCTGATAGCCGGTTAATTCTTCGGTATTTTTTCGTATGTATGCCATATTTTTCCTGTCCTTTCTTTTGATAGTTTAATATTACACTAATTTTCACAGAATTGGTATAAACTATTTTAATATATGTATATAACGATTTTATAAAGTTTTTGCACGTGTGAGAATAGATTTTTAAATCCCCCAATTGTAGCGGCGACCAGTGGTCGCCACACAGACATACCGCAATTTGAATTATGGACGCCGATGGCGTCCGCTACAGGTTATTCCCTCAATTGTAGCAGCGACCAGTGGTCGCCACATAGATTTACCGAAATTTGAATTATGGACGCCAATGGCGTCCGCTACAAGTTATTCCCTCAATTTTAGCGGCGACCAGTGGTCGCCACATAAATTTACCGCAATTTTAAATTATGGACGCCAATGGCGTCCGCTACAAGTTATTCCCTCAATTGTAGCGGCGACCAGTGGTCGCCACACAGACATACCGCAATTTGAATTATGGACGCCGATGGCGTCCTCTACAAGTTATTACCTCAATTGTAGCGGCGACCAGTGGTCGCCACACAGATTTACCGTAACTTAATTAAAACCTCATATCTTTTTTCTTATATGACAATCCAATGGGATTTTCATAAATATATTTTAAATGCGCTTCATAATCCTTCTGGTTGCGAATAACGTGGTCATAAAACGACTTCTGCCATATTGGTACGCCTAATTTTTTGGTCACATAACCTTTCATCTGACCTATTATCCGCGACAATGTAGGGGCTGCCATTGGCAGTCCGTTTTTATCTCCATCTATAATCAAAATTATATGGATATGGTCTGTCATAATAACGTATTGGTCAACTAACACATTTGGGTATATCTTTGAAATATTATTTATTGCATCCTCTACAATTTTTCCGTTTTCTGATAATTCAACCTCTTGTAATGTTTCAGTAACTACTTCTGCATTATTCCAGAAATAATTCTGCTTCTCTTTTGTACATATTGTTACAAAATATGCTCCGCAAGAGCTATAATCATAATTTTTCAAACGGATGTTTTTTCTCGTGGGTTTTTTATCATTCATTTTATCACCAATTTTATTCTACCACATTGTGTTATAACAAACAATCATTTTATCGCTGTTCTACAATTTTTTGCACGGACGCGCGATTTGCTTGCAAATCTGGCGACATTGGCGATATTTCGATTGCGTGATATTGTATTGGATAGTAGGGGCCGCCATTGGCGGTCCGTCAGATTAGGGTAAATCTAAACGGACGACCGATGGTCGCCCCTACTTTGGACGCGATTTGCTTGCAAATATGCCGCCATTGGAGATATTTCGATTGCGTGATATTGTATTGGATTGTAGGGGCCGCCATTGGCGGTCCGTTAAATCACATCGAATCTCGCGGACGCGCGATGCGCGCCCCTACTTGGCTATTACATTTTCATCGAATCTCGTGGACGACCGATGGCGTCCGCTACAGGTTATTCCCCCAATTGTAGCGGCGCCCAGTGGGCGCCACATAATTTTACCGAAATTTGAATTATGGACGCCGATGGCGTACGCTACAGGTTATTCCCTCAATTGTAGCGGCGACCGGTGGTCGCCACACAGACATACCGCAATTTTAAATTGTGGACGCCGATGGCGTCCGCTACAGGTTATTCCCCCAATTGTAGCGGCGACCAGTGGTCGCCACATAATTTTACCGAAATTTGAATTATGGACGCCAATGGCGTCCGCTACAGGTTATTCCCTCAATTGTAGCGGCGACCAGTGGTCGCCACACGGACATACCGCAATTTTTTATTATGGACGCCGATGGCGTCCGCTACAGGTTATTCCCTCAATTGTAGCGGCGACCAGTGGTCGCCACATAGATTTACCGCAATTTGAATTATGGACGCCGATGGCGTCCGCTACATTGGCTTAAAAAAGGCGTAAAAAAAGAAGGTGTGGCGGGTGCCACACCTTCCGGAATCAAAGGTTGATTAGGTCTTTGATTAAATTTTTTCGATTAGTAACAAATTACCAAGCGAGGTCGTCACGAGAACCAACAACGTTTTCTGCAATCCAATCAAGGAACTCGAGATAGAGGCCGTCTTTCTCAGTTGTAACCTTTGTGATGTAGTCGTTGAGGATCTGGAGAGCTTCTTCTTCGGACTGAGCGAAGAATGCGCGCTGTACGTAGTCTGTCTGAACTGTATCGTCGAGGATTTCAGAAACTTCCTGATATCTCTCGAAGCCAGTTACAAGACCGGAAGCAGCGTAGCCGGGGATGATCTCGATGGGACGTCTGTTAGTTACATAGTCTTCCTGATAGAGGTCATACTCTGTTCTTGAAGCACCAAGGTTAGCACCTACACGGTCTTCCTTGAACCATGTCTTCTGCTGGTTGATGAGCTGTGTTCTGGAGAGGTTGTTATTGTTACCACCAACACCGAGAGCCTTTCTTGCGTCAGACTTAGCTGCCTTCTCTTCGTCTGTATCGTCAGCGTCGGGGAAGTATTCAGCCTTAGCTCTGGGGAGACCTTCTTCGTTGTACTCAAATGTTACACCGGGGATACCATAGCTGTAGATAGCCTGGCCTTCGGGGCTGTTGAGGTAATCGTAGTATGTGAGAGCAGCTTCGAGGTTCTGAGTTGTGGAGGGGAAGAAGATAACAGGAGAACCTGTTCTACCTTCGGACTCGATCTGAACGGACTGCTTGCCGTCAACATAGTTAAGAGGACCAATAGCTTCATACATCCACTCGGGCTTCTCATCGAGGAGGCCGGATGTATCCATAGCGGAAGGACCTGCACCGTACTGAGCACCCCAGAAGAGGATAGTACCGTTACCCATTAACTGGTCTGCACGGTCGTCTGTATGTGTGAAGCATTCAACGTCGAAGATACCGTCGTGAACGAGGTTAAACATAACCATGTTCTTGTCGATCCATCTCTGAGAGAGGAGGTCTGTTGTAACAGAACCGTCTTCTTCAACGATGTAAGATGTAAGAGCGAATCTGTCATAAGATACGAGGAAGTCGCCGTAAGACCAACCAGCGTGTCTTGTGGAAGCTACGATACAATCGTTGCCGTTCCAGTCCTTAAAGCCATATTCCTTAGCCTTATAAAGAACTTCTACGAGCTGATCAGTTGTTCTGATTTCTTCGGGCTTGAAGCCGAGAGCCTCGGGAACGTCACCACGTACGAATACGCCGTATGCCCAATGCTGCTGGTCCTTTTCACCGGTTAACTCCTGGGGTAACCAGTAGAGAGTACCGTCACCGTTGAAGTCGATATCGGACTCATAGTACTTGATGGAGATTCTACCGATTTCGAAGGGGAGCTGGATGTACTGGAACATATCCTTCTTGTCGCCTGTGATGTAAGCAGAGATCTCAGTAATTGTGCCTTCGTTAGCACCCTTCTTGATGATACCTGTCTCACCGCCTGTACCGCCCCAGTTTGCGCAGGAAACGATGTCAGGCATGTCGCCGGAAGCGAACATGAGGTTAAGTTTCTCAGTTTCTTTCATCATACAGCCGTCGTTCTTAACTGTAACACCGATCTTCTCGCGGATGTAAGCAGCGAGGTCGTTGTCATACCAAGTATCGTCGGCGTCTGCGTTACCGTTCCATGCTCTTACCATGTAGAGCTGAACGTCATCATACTTTGTCCAAGGGAAGTCATCAGCGGGCTGGTCATCAGCGGGCTTGTCGTCAGCGGGCTTGTCGTCAGCGGGCTTAGACTCGGAAACAGAAGTAGATGTGCTTGTGCTTGTGCCTGCTGTTTCGCCGCCGCATGCTGCAAATACAGTAACGATCATAGCGAGAGCAAGAAGCATAGCAAGAATTCTTGTTTTCATAATTATTTTCCTCCTGAAAATTTTATATGGTGCACGTGATAAGGTAATCAGCCTTTCACAATAACCAACTAATTAATTATACGGCTTTCGCCGTCAGAAAATAAAATGAATAACTTCATTCTAATCAGTTATTCAATTTTCAAAGCGCAAAGTCCCAAAGACTCTTTGGAACTGTAGAAATTATACTATAATTTCTTCACATTGTCAACACATTAGGTGGTTACAATTTAGTAACCTTTTCGTAATATTTCGGTTTTTTCCCGCGATTTGTCCGCAGAGGGTGGATTTTTGGTTTTTATTTCTTTTATGGAAACGGTTGTGTCCTTTTTCTGCGGACAACGTGCAATTGTAGGGGCCGCCATTGGCGGTCCGCGAGATTTACGGCATTTGGGAGCGGTGATTCTTTTTCTTCCACCTCATCCACTTCAACCGAAGGTTGTTTACCCCCATTCCCCTCAAGGGGAAGGCAGATTGGCGGGCAACATTGTAGGGCGGACGAATATTCGCAGAATTTGCGGCGATATTTGCTTGCAAATTTGCCGACATTGTCGGTCTGTTTAAATTGCGTCTGATCTCACGGACGCGCGATGCGCGCCCCTACGGGGTTGGGTGGGAATTTTTATCCCTTTATGGAGCCGAGCATTACGCCGTTTACGTAATACTTCTGGAGCCAGGGGTAAACGATAATGATGGGGATGGTGGAAATTACGAGGTACGCCATTTCCTGAGGTGTGGGGGTGCCGCCGACGAATTCCTGCAAGAGGGATGCTATAGGCCAGAGCTTTTTATCAAGCTGATAGTAAACGCCTGTGTACCAATCGTTCCATGCGGTTACGCCTACGAAAAGGCAGATGGTGGCAATTGTGGCAACTGAGCAAGGCAAATAGACGGTTGTGAGGATTTTTAAGTCCCCTGCGCCGTCTATCTGTGCGGCTTCGCGCAGGTCGGTGGGGATATCCAGAAACGCCGAGCGCATATACACGGTGTTGAAGAAATTATATAGGAAGGGCAAGACGAAAAGCCATATACTCTCGGTAAGGCCGATATCGCGCAGAAGCATATAGTAGGGAATAAGGCCGCCGCTTACAATGGTGGTGAAATAGAAAAACAAGGTAATTCCCTTTCTGCCGGGAAGGTCTTTAAAGGAAAGGGAATAGGCGAGCAGGGCGGTTAAAAATACGCTTGCGGCGATTCTTATTGCGGTGGTGAAAATTGAAACGCACAATGCTCTGATGATTCGCTCGTTGTGAAGGGCGGAGCGGTAGTTATTTATTGTAAATGCGCGGGGCCAGAAATAGACGCCGCCCATTTTGAAGTCGCCGCTTGTATTGAGGGAGACCACCAGAACATACCAGAAGGGGAACAAGGTAATAAAGCCCAAAAGGGTGAGAATTATATAGTTGAATACTTTGAAAACTTTTTGACCTTTGCTTTCGTAAAACATTCTTTAAAGGTACCTTCTTTCTTAGGGTTGGTTTGCGGATTTATTTTTAACTGTTTTGTTTTTATTAGGGGGATTTTTGGGGGACGATATTACTTTAAATAGCTCCCGCGGCTCTCCTCTTACATCGGGCCGCAGGTTGGCGGGACGTCAGATTAGGGTAAATCTAAACGGACGACCGATGGTCGCCCCTACTTTGGACGCGATTTGCTTGCAAATCTGGCGCCACCTACAAGGTGGTTTTATATTTTCGTCTAATCTTGCGGACGCGCAATGCGCGCCCCTACAGTGTAAAGATTTAAACCATACCTTGTAGGGCGGACGAAAATTCGCAGAATTTACGCCGATATTTGTTTACAAATTTGCCGACATTGGCGATATTTCGATTGCGTGATATTGTATTGGATTGTAGGGGCCGCCATTGGCGGTCCGTCAGATTAGGGTAAATCTAAACGGACGACCGATGGTCGCCCCTACTTTGGACGCGATTTGCTTGCAAATCTGGCGCCACCTACAAGGTGCGGTGTAAATCTCAAGGGAGACCGCGAGGGTTAAAAATTACTTCGTAATTTTTAACCCCTCAGTCAGCTACGCTGACAGCCCCCCATAACAGCGAAGCTGTATGTAATTTGCATAGCAAATTTCAGCAGAGGAGCCGAGGCGGGAGCGAGAGGTTGCCCTACAAGGTTATAATCTTACATATATACATAAAAACAAAAAAGCGGACCCGAAAAAACACTATTTTCACAATGCTCTTTCGGCTCCGCGGGAGATGCGCCGGGCATCTCCCTCGTAGCTATGTAATAGAAATTACTGATTTTTTTATTGATTCTACTTTTAAGATTAACCCTTAACGGAACCAACCATAACGCCCTTAACGTAGTACTTCTGAAGGAAGGGATAGATAACGATAATGGGCATTGTAAGGATCATAACGAAAGCCATACGAATAGACTGTGATGTGTATGTAGTCTTTGTAGCTGACTCCTGTTCAGCGGACATATTTGTTGTATTGTCGCCGGAGCCTGCAGCCTCAGCAAGCTGAGATGTAGCTTCGTTAAGGAGCTGCTGAAGAACTGTAGCAGCAGGATAGAGATCCTTATTGGACTGATAGTAAGCACCTGTGAACCAGTCGTTCCAAGCACCAACACCGATGAAGAGTGCGAGTGTAGCAACTGTGGGAAGTGCGCAGGGGAAGTAGATTGTAAAGAGAATACGGAAATCACCTGCACCGTCGATAGAAGCAGCTTCACGGAGTTCACTGGGGATACCTGCGAAAGCAGTTCTTAAGAGAACCATGTTGAAGAAGCCGTAGATAGCGGGGATGATATAAAGCCAAATGCTCTTTGTGAGACCAAGGTCACGGAGGAGGATGTAGTAAGGAATCATACCGCCGCCGAACAATGTTGTGAAGTAGTAGAAGAATGTGATGCCAATTCTACCGGGCATGGACTTAACTGAGAGAGCGTAAGCAAGTAATGCTGTGAAGAATAAGCTTGTAACAACCTGTGTTACAGTCTTGAAGATTGTAATACCGAGTGAACGGTAGATACGGTTATCACGGAATGCGAATTCATAGTTCTCAAGTGTAAATGCACGGGGCCAGAAGTAAACGCCGCCCTTTGTAAAGTCGGAACCTAAGTTGAAGGAAGCGATTAAAACGTACCAGAAGGGGTAGAATGTAATAAATGCTAAAAGGGTAAGAAAAATGTAGTTAAATACTTTAAAAACTTTCTGTGATGGTGTTTCAAAAAACATATATCTTACCTCCTATTACCAAATGCCGACTTCCATGACTTTGTTTGAGATCCAGTTTGTGAGGGTCATCAAACCAAGTGCAAAGATAGACTTAAAGATACCAACAGCGGAAGCAAGCTCAAACTTACCATACTTAAGACCTTTTTCAAGTGTGTATGTATCGAGGATCTGAGCGAGGTGCTTTGTGGAAGGCATAGCGATAAGAAGAAGCTGGTCGAAACCTGCGTTTAAGATACCGCCTGTTGCAAAGATGAACTGGATACCAAGAACACCCTTGATGCCGGGGAGTGTAACGTGCCATGTCTGCTTTAATCTGCCAGCACCGTCGAGAGCTGCTGCTTCATAAAGATCCATAGAAACGCTGGAAAGAGCAGAAAGATAAATGATGGAGCCCCAACCGATACCCTTCCAGATATCAGAAAGGATAACCATAGGATAGAAGAGATCAACTTCGCCCATGAAGAAGATGGACTTAAGACCGAAGGAAGCGCGGATAGAGTTGATAACGCCGCCGTAAGGTGTGAAGATGATCTGCATAAGCTGAATAACAACAACCCAAGAAACGAAGTTGGGCAGATAGCTTAATGTCTGAACAACTCTCTTGAACTTCATACCCTTAACTTCGTTAAGAAGAAGAGCAAGAAGAATAGGAGCGGGCCAGCAGAAGAGAAGCTTCAATAAGCTGATCTTAATTGTGTTACCCATTGTGATCCAGAATTCGGGTGAGTTTACGAATTCTTCGAACCATTTCCAACCTGCCCAAGGTGAGTTCACGATGCCGAGGTTGTACTTAAAGTTTTTCCATGCCAGTGTTGCGCCGTACATGGGGTAGTAAGAGAAGACTAACAACCAGATGATAAGCGGGAATACGAATACATAGAGCCATTTATGTTCCCAAATCTGCTTGGAAATAGGCTTGGAAAAGTATTCCATAGGCTGGCCGTTAATCATTACAACATTTGACTTTGCCATAGATAAATTCCTCCTTTTTTCTGTAACTATTTTAAGACACTATGTGCAATTTTTCTATAAACTATTTTTAGATACCTATTGCACTATTTTAATTTATTCATTTATTTGTAATGATTTTTTAAAATTTTATAGGTAATATTGCCCAAAAATCGCCCTAAAAACAGTATATTCTACACAAAATCGATTTTTTGCGCATTCTTACACTGCCGGGAGCTTTTGTGCATTATGTAAAAAATTTATTCCCGACAAGAAAAACTTGTACATTTTGCCTTTAAATATATGATAAAAGCGGCGCCTTACCACTCACCGCTTTTAATCCTTTTTATATGCCCTCTCTGAATTGTGTGGGCGTAACCATATAATAGGATTTAAAAACCCTCATGAAGTAGCTTAAGTTATTAAAGCCGCAGCTTTCGGATATATCCCCTATTGCCACGTTGGTATCCTTTAAAAGCTTTGCCGCATACTCCATTCTTTTTGAAATGATGTACTTGCTTATGGTAATATTGTACATTTTTCTGTATGTAGCTGAAAGATAGCCAAGGGAAATACAGAAATGCTGGGCAAGCTTTTTGGTGCATATCTCGCTGTCGGCAAAATTTTCGTCAATATATTTCTTTACCTTCTCCAGAACGTCGGTAGTATTTTCCATATATCTTACCCAGCTGCCGAGGGTCATCTCCACAATGGAGCATATACTGTCAGCCACTTCTTCGGCGGTTTCAAAACGGTTTATTATGTTGCCGCTTATATTTTCGTAGCCTAAGAAGCTTAGTATGCTTACGCCTTTTTTGTAGCTTACTTTCGATACCATATTTATCATTTCAGCGTAGGTTTCGCGGATATTTAAATAAGGTGCTTTTGAATACTCCATTATTATTTTTCTTGCTATAGGCAGTGCGGATTTCGTATCGGACGCATCCACAAACTTCTTAAACAGAAGCATATCCGCATCCTTGAATTTATCGTCGCCGTCTATTTCGAGATCCTCGAAGCAGTGAACGCTCTTATTTTCACCCTGAATGCGGCAGAAGCGCACGTCCATAGCCTTCTGGGCTTCTATAAGGTTACTGGAAAGAAGGCGCTTACGAAGCTTAGAAAGGCCGATATCCACCTTTATTCCCAGAGATTTCTCTATAAGGGACAAAGTAGTGGCGGCGGTAGCTGCAAGGGATTTGCCTGCCATTATCTCGTCCTGCTCGTTGGAAGCCGCAAGGGCCACCAGTATATTGCTCTTGTCCACCAGATCGGCGGAAATAACGTAGCCGGCGCCAACCTCGACTATAACGTTCTTTATGGCGTAAACCATTCTGTCGATGCTTTCCGAAGTATCACTGAAAATACTGTTTATATCCTCAGCCCTTATACTCCAGAACTGGAACCATTTGGAATCGTCGGGGAAGAGATTGAAAAGACTTTCGGAATTTATTTCCTGGTCTTCAAGGCTTCCGTTTACGTAGGAATTGATCTTGTCCTTCAGTTTGTAATCTTCAAGACGTTTTCTTAAAGCGTAGTTATCGGTGGAAACCAGAAATTCTCTCTTTTTCGCATCGATATGAAGAACAAGCTCGCCAAGTATAGTTTTTATCTCGTTGAATTTAACGGGTTTTAAAAGGTAATGCATTACCCCAAGACGCATGGCGCGCTGGGCGTAGTAGAAATCGGGATAAGCGCACACAACCACCGAAGCCATACGGGGATTTATTTTCTTCGCTTCCTCTATAAGCTCAATGCCGTCCTTTATGCCGTGGCTCTTATCGCCGCCCAGAAGCACGTCGGTAACCAGTATATCCGGGTGATTGGTTTTGATTATCTCCATAGCTTCGTAAGCGTCCGAAGCTTCCATAATCCAATCAAAAGGAGTACCGCTGGCGCCTACCTTATATATAATGTCCTCACGCGCAAGCTTCTCGTTATCCACAACAAGTATCGTATACATCGGCTATCACCTCTCTTTTCTTTCTTATTTTTCCTTATCTTATTCTTTCTTTATACTAATATATATAATACCGAGTTTTTCTTTTTATACTTGTAAGCCGTTTATTTTTCCGTTCAACGGGGTTTAAAAGAAAATAGTTCATAAAATATTATACAATAATTCCGTTTTACCTTATTCTCTTGCACTATTTTAACATCCTTATTCAATTTTTTCAAGTTTTTATGAGAAATAATTACTAATTCTTAGTTGCAACTTAAACTATTCATTAAAATTCTGCATATAACTTATTAAAATTATTGATTTTAATTTATATTGGTTTTTATTATACTATAAACAGTAAAAAACAAAATCAAACACCGAAAGGAATGAAAGTAATGTTAAAAGTTGGTATGCTCAGCAAATGGCACGTTCACGCAGACGGCTATGCAAAAAATGTAATCGGTACGGGAAAGGCAGAAATCACTGCAGTATGGGATGACGACGCTGAACGCGGCAGCAAGTGGGCTGAAGACCTTGGCTGCAAATATTACAGCGATCTGGACGAATTCCTCGCTTCCGATATTGAGGCTGTAGTTTGCGATGCTCCTACCTGCGAACACTATGAGCTTCTTATGAAGTGCGCTTTGGCTAAAAAGCACATCTTCACAGAGAAGGCACTTGCTCCCACAGTGGCAGAATGCGAAAAGCTCTGCAAGGTAATTGAGGATGCAGGCATCACATTTGTAATCTCTCTTCCCCAGCGTGTTTCTCCTGCAGTTAAGTTTGCAAAGAAGATGATAGACGAGGGTAAGTTCGGCAAGATCTCTCTTATCAGACTTAGAAACGGTCACGACGGCGTAAGCGGCAACTGGCTCCCCGAATACTGGTTCGACGCTACCAAGACAGGCGGCGGCGCACTTATGGACCTTGGCTGCCACCCCATGTACACAGCGGCTTATCTTTTAGGCACACCTAAGAGAATTTCCTCCGTTATGACAGCTCCCTTCGGCTCAAAGGTCGATGAATTCGCAACTGCTACTATTGAGTACGAAAACGGCGCAGTTTGCGTTGGCGGCACAAGCTTCGTTTCTTACCGCACACCCGGCTCTGTAGAAGTATACGGCAGCGACGCTACATTTATCCAGATGGGCTCCTACTGCAGATTCTTCTCCAAGGAACTTGCAGAAAACGGCACACCTCAGGGTATTGAACCCGTTCTTCCCAAGGCTGAACCCATCCCGCTTGTACAGTTTATCGATGCCTGCGTAAATAAGACCGGCACACCCGAAATCTTCGGCACAAAGGCAGCTATCGAGCTTACAAGACTTCTGGAGAATGCTTACATCTCCAATAACGAAAACAGAATCGTTGAATTGTAATTTAATTAATTTTTAAAATAATATAATTAAGGAGTTGAAATTATGTCTATAGCTATAGTTACTGAAAGCAAAAGCGCTGAAATGCGTGAAGTTAAGGTTGGTATTATTGGCTGCGGCGGTATTGCCAACGGAAAGCACATGCCCTCTCTGCACAGACTCCCCAACGTTAAAATGGTAGCATTCTGCGACCTCATTATTGAAAGAGCGGAAAAAGCAAAGGCAGACTTCGGTACCGAGGATGCATTCGTATGCACCGATTACAAAGAGCTTCTTAAAATAGAAGATATCGAAGTTATCCACGTTCTTACTCCTAACGTTTTCCACGCTGAAATTTCTATCGCAGCTTTGGATGCAGGCAAGCACGTTATGTGCGAAAAGCCCATGGCTACAACTTACGCCGATGCTCTTAAGATGTGTGAAGCTTCTAAGAGAAACAACAAGTTCCTTACAATCGGTTACCAGACCCGTTCCTCCATTAACCATCAGTTCCTTCGTAAGATGGTTGAAAGAGGCGACCTCGGTGAAATTTACTATATGCGTGCTCCCAATTTCCGTCGCCGCGGTGTTCCGCTGTGGGGCGTATTTATGGATAAAGAGAAGCAGGGCGGCGGTCCCCTCATCGATATCGGTACTCACTCCATCGACGCTATCCTGAACCTTGCAAACAACTACGATGTAGTAAGCGTAACAGGTGCTACTTACAGAAAGCTGGCTGATACAGCTTATAACTCCAACGAATGGGGTATCTGGAAGCCCGAAGAGTTCGAAGTTGAGGACTTAGCAGTCGGTTTCGTTAAGTTCAGAAACGGCGCAGTTCTTGAGCTTCAGGCTGCATGGCTTATTAACTACGTAAACGACGGCGGTATGGCTATTTGCGGTACTAAGGGCGGCGCTCAGTACTGTAAGGAAGGCTTAAAGCTCACAGGCGAAATGGCAGACGGTCAGCTCTATGAGACTATCGTTCATCCCAATTCCACAGCCCGCGACCTCTTCCACGGCGAGACCTTAACAGCTGAGCAGTACGAAGCTAAGCAGTGGATTTATAGCGTAGTTAACAACGTACCTCCCGTAACAACACCCGAGCAGGCAGCAGTTGTTTCAAGAGTTATCGAAGCAGTTTACAAGTCCGCTGAAACAGGTAAGACAATTTACTTTGACGAAGAAGAATAATTTCTTTGCTTAAAATTAAATAACTGAATAATTTAAGCCTGAGGGTTATTCCCTCAGGCTTTGTTATTATCTGAATAAAACAAGTTTACTTCCTGCTTTTAAGTATATCTATCCCAATAAAAATAAAGCATATAATATAGATTACAAGTACAACTCCGAAAAACGTTGCTACCGTGTAATTTGCAAGGCTTAGCTGAATTATAAACTGAGGAATTAATACGGCTAAAAACAGCACCAGCAAGGGAGTAAACCTTGCTTTATATACCTTTTCCTTCATAGCGTTTTTGGATTCGTCATCGCTGAATATTTCCTCTTCACCGTTCATTTCGCTTACAGGCTTTTTAAAATAGCTGTAGCCTGCGTAGTCCTGAATATACTGCCAGCCTAAATCCTCATACATTTTAATATATTCCTCACGGCCGTCATTTTCCGTATTGTAGTCCAGCTGATAGATTATATCCTCAGGCTCACACCTTTCAAAGTGATACATACCAAAGCCGCTGACTTTAATAAACCTCCAGCCCTTTTTATGCATCTCCCTTAAATACTCTTCCTCTTTTTTATGGTTGAATATCGTAAAATATTTAAATTCCTTCTTAGTTCCCATCATTCTGCCTCCATTATTGTGTTATAAAGCCTTTTAATTCTCTTAAGCTCCAGGTCGAGGACTTCACTGCCAAGCTCGGTAATTACGTATATCTTCCTCTTATCCTCTTCCCTTACAAATTTTATAAGCTTATCGTTTTCCATTTTAGAAAGGCTACCATACATAGTGCCAGGCGCAAGCCTTATCTCGCCGTTTGTAAGCCTTTCAACCTCCTGCACTACACCGTAGCCGTGGTTTTCTTTCCTTAAAGAGAACAGTATGTAAAAACCCGTTTCCGTCATAGGTACGTATACTTTTCTTATATGCGCGTCCATTTCTACCTCCTATATCGCAGCTCGATACATCGTAGCATTAGTATATCGCACTTCGATATAAATGTCAATAGCTTTCTGTTAAAAGCAAAGAGAATTTTAGGTATATTTAAATCTTAGAAAGGTGTAGCGACAGTATTTGCCGTTACCTTCGTCTGTTCTCTACACGTTCTATTTAAACGTCCGCTAATCTTTCCGGAGAACACAGTTGCCACTACTTTCCTTTATCCAATATAAAAGGAAGGCCGTAAAAGCCTCCCCTACTGTTTAACCTTATTTAAATTTCAAGTATTTAAAAATTCCGCCAGGGCTTTTACGTTTTCTACGGTTTCCTTGCAGTTTACGGCAGGGCGGGTATCGGTAAAAGTATCTATAATGGGAGTGAAAATATCATCCGCATTTACTTTCATACATTTTAAAAGCATTTTAGCGGTGCTTAAAGCCTTATCGGGCGCGCCCTCACCGCCGCCAACCAATATAACCCCGCCTTTTTTGGGCTTGATATATATGGGGTCTTTTAAAAATCTGCTAGCTGTAAAATAGCACTGCAAACGGCTCATTGCATCCAGAAGTTTACCAGTAACCTCGCCAAAATACACAGGAGAAGCGATAACTACACTGTCGCATTCTTCAATAAATTTATAAATTTCCTGCATTTCATCTTTTATGCAGCAGCCTTTATTTTTGTGGCAATAGCGGCAGTCAATGCAAGGTGAGATATTTTCAAAATAGCAGTCAACTACCTTTACTTCGCCCTGCAAATTATCAATAAGAATATTTAAAAGGCTTTTGGTATCGCCGTTTTTCCTCGGGGAGCCGTTAAAAATAAGAGTCTTCTTTTCCATTTCCTTCACCATTATAAGGCTTTTTTCTTCAGGGTTATCGTAAGCTTCTACTTTAAACTTCGGCTTAAATCCTGCCTTCTGCCAGAAAATAAGGCCATTTTTATTGCTTATCTCAGGGTCGGAAGCAAACTTTTTTACACCCTTTTCTTTATATAGATATTCCTCTAAAAGTAAAAGAGCGTTTTTAGCTATTCCCTTGCCCCAAAGCTCTGGGATACCTATAAACATATCAAAGCCGTAAGCGCCTTTTAAAAGCTCAAAATCTTTTTCACTTTCAAATTTATAGCTATCTTTTTCTATAGGATAATACTGAATATAGCCCACTTCCTCACCTTTATAAAGGATAAGGCATTTGTTAGTTTCGCCGTCTATACTGAATTCTTTCTTTATCTTCTCAATATTCCAGGGAAGATTTTCATTCCACGAGTGTTCCGTTACCTTTTCGTTTGACAGCCATTTAAGAAGAAGATCAAAGTCCTTTTCAGTATTTTCTAAATCTCTTATTGTAATATCATTTTTACTTATTATCATATATAACCTTTATACAAAAAGGGAAGGGACAAGCCCCTCCCCCTATAAGACAAATAAATTATTTATCCATTTTTTCAACTGCTTCGAAAAGGCCGTTGATGTAAGCGGCGCCTAAAGCGCGGTCGAAAAGGCCGTAGCCTGCTCTGCCTGTTTCGCCCCAGATCATTCTGCCGTGGTCGGGTCTTACATAGCCTGTGAAGCCGCCCTTATGAAGAGCTCTTACGATTTCGAACATATCGAGGCTGCCGCAGGGTGAGTAGTGAGCTCTCTCCTCGAAGCCGCCGTCAAGAAGCTGGATATTTCTTAAGTGAGCAAAGTGGATTCTGCCCATCTTAGCGTACTTATAAGCCATCTTTACAACGTCGTTCTTGCCTGAGCAACCCAGAGAACCGATGCAGAAAGTAAGACCGTTGTGAGGATCGTCAACTAATGAGAGGAATCTGTCAAGATTCTTTTCGTCTGTAATGATTCTGGGAATACCGAAAATGCTCCAGCATGGGTCATCCTCGTGGATAGCCATATTAACGTCACACTCAGCTGCTACGGGAATAACTCTTTCAAGGAAGTACTTAAGGTTGTCCCAAAGCTGCTCCTCTGTCATCTTGTTATACTCAGCTACAACGTTGCTGAGTTCTTCTCTTGTGTAGCTTGCGTCCCAACCGGGAAGAGTAAGGTCGCTGTCGCTGTTCATGGGGTTAACAGCGTCTACCTGCTCCTTGTAGTAAACAAGGCTTGTAGAACCGTCGGGTAATACGTGGTCAAGCTGTGTTCTTGTCCAGTCAAATACGGGCATAAAGTTGTAGCAGATGCACTTGATGCCTGCTTCAGAAAGTCTTCTGATATTTTCGCAGTAATTTTCAATATAGCGGTCGCGTGTTTCTTTACCCAGCTTAATATCCTCGTGAACGGGAACACTCTCGATAACTTCAAAAGCTAAGCCTGCATCCTCAGTAAGCTTCTTTAAGCGTGCAATACTCTCGCGGCTCCAAACCTCGCCAACAGGTGTGTCGTAAACAGCTGTAACAACGCTGTACATATTGGGGATCTGACGGATATACTCAAGGGAAATTTTGTCGTTTTCGCCGTACCAACGGAATGAAAGCTTCATAATAAAAACTCCTTTAAATAAATTACGAAAATTCTTAATTAAATGTTACCATAATAAGCGTATTTCTGCAATATCTATTGAAAGAAAAAGCTGAATTGCCATATTTTTGCATCTTTTCGCAAAGTTAATTTTCACTTGCAGCTTTTCTGATTGCCTGTGCTACCTTCTCTGCGGCAAAGTCAATACCGTCTTTGCTTAAATGAAGCATATCATTTTGGTCAATGTATTTTCTTACGTCTGTTTTAACTGCTGAATAAAGATCGTTAATGATAATTCCCATCTCACGAAGTTTAGGAACCAACGCTTCGTTATACTCTGCTATAACCTCGTCCCTTGCAGCTGTGTTTTCAGCAGGCGTAGGAGTTGTGGTGGCAAATATTACCTTTTTGCCTAAAGTTTTAAGAAGCCTTGCAATTCTGAGCATTACTCTTACGTATTCTTCTTTAGGTGTAAACGAGCCATCTTCATCCACAATACAGGCATCCCAAATGCCGTTATTCCAATGAATTACCTCTGCGCCTTCAATATTTTCGCGCCAATCCACCATAACCCACCTGAAAGTAAAATAAGCAAAGCGGCAGTTATCATTGGGCTGCCAAACTTCGAATTCATCCTTTAAAAGCTCAGGCACTTTTGTGCCGTAGCCTAATTCTCTTATAGAATCACCAAGTAAAACAACTTTTTTCATACAAACCTCTTATATATCCTTAGCTACTTCTCTTATTAAATCAGCAACCTGATTTGCAGCTGCATCAATGCCATCCTTACTTAAATGGAGCATATCGTTCTGATCGATATATTTTCTCATATCGGAATTTACAAGGGAATAGAGATCATTAATAATAATTCCCATCTCTTTAAGTTTTGGCACCAAAGCGTTATTAAATTCCACTATAACCTTATCGTCGTTATACTTATTTTCAGGAGGACAAGGAGTTGTAGTAGCGAAAATTACCTTCTTGCCGTAAGTTTTTAATATTCCTGCTATTCTTACCATTACGTTTACGTATTCATTAAGAGGCATAAAGGGACCGTCACCAAAAAGATTGCAGATATCCCATAAACCGTTATTGAAGTGAATAACGTCCGCGCCTTCTATTTCACTTCTTTTATCAAAAAGCATACGAAGGGTGTAGTAAGCAAAGCGGCAGTTTTCTTCGGGCTGCCAGACTGTGAATTCATCCTTTAAAAGCTCAGGCACCTTTGTACCGTAGCCAATTTCTCTTATAGAGTCGCCAAGTAATACTACTTTTTTCATAATTTCAAAACCTTTCCGTATAAGATTTATTTAAGTTTAGCACAAGATAATGCATTTTACAAGGAGTTTTGCTTGACAGTTTTTAAACTCTGATATATATTTAATTTATCCTTCTGAAAGGGCAATATATAATGAAAAGCTTTTTAAAAAAATTCTTCGATAAAACGATGCTTAAATTCATACTCGTAGGTGTAGCCAACACCTTGGTGGGCACTGCTGTTATGTTCATTTTTTATAACCTGCTTCACTTTGATTACTGGGTTTCAAGCGCCTCAAACTACGTGGTGGGCAGTATATTAAGCTACTTTTTAAATAAATATTTTACCTTTAAGCAGCAAAGCAAATCCGTAAAAGAGATAGTTCTCTTTATAGTTAATATAACTTTATGCTATTTAATAGCTTACTCCGCCGCACAGCCTTTAGTTCGCCTAATTTTCAGCGGAATTGACAACACTTTAGCGGATAACCTAAGCATGCTTGCAGGTATGGGCTTCTTTATTATTTTAAATTATATCGGCCAGAGATTTATAGTGTTTACGGATAAAAAAGATAAAACCGAATAAAACTAAAAGAGAACCCTTTTCTTTAGTAAAAGAGTTCTCTTTTTATTATTTAAGTTCTGTTCCGATAAAAGGCACGAGCCTGAAATCATCGGGATTATGCCTTATTATATAGTCGATATAGCTATCTACCATATTGGCAGTTAAAATATATCCCTCGGCATTCATATGGCCGTAGAGGAAAAATTTCTCTTTAAATCTATCATCATATTTAGGGCCGTATTTATAAAGGTCTAAAACGTAACAGTTTTCGTAAAATTCAGAGAGCTTATATAAAGCTTCGCAGTGCTTTATTCTCAGTTCATCCTTATTGCCGGGGTCATCCGGGAAAGTAACTAAAAAGAACTTAGCGCGAGGCTGAATAGCTTTATATCTTGCTATTATAGAAGCGTAAAAACCAACGAAGGTAGGCTTATTATTTCTATAGTCTTCGGGGTCAATATCCTCAATAGAACCAACTTCCTGACCTTGGTTTAATACGTCGTTTACACCTAAAGCTATTACGTAAGCCTGAGCAGCCTTTGAAGGATCGAACATCCTGTTTTTCTCGGCAAAGCTTTCCATATACACTTTAGCAGTCATACCGCCGCAGGAGAAATTATAGGCAGTTAAGCCGTTTTTTCTTGCTATGTACTGACCCCAGGAATACTCAAACATATCGTGGTAGCCGTTATTCCCGTTTTTATCCCTTGACTCAAACTCACCGGAAGATAAGCTATCGCCAATAAATGCCATTGTTCTGAAAATAGCTGTGTTGCTTATTCCCTGAGGGAAGGAATCAAGGGGCTTTTCATTTTCATTTTCTCTGTAAAGATAATTTTCCCAATCCATAATCATGCTCCTTTATTCTGTAATTATTTTTGTTCCGTCGGTTTTAATTACTATTGTACCCTTCAAATCGGTTCTGAAAATTTCGGTGCCGATTTTTTTAAAGGTATTAAGTACTGAATTATGAGGATGACCGTAATCGTTATTTTTGCCGCAGGAAATTACGGTGTATTCAGGCCTTAGTTCATAAAGCAGCTCCTTACCGTTTGCGTTGCTTGCGCCGTGGTGACCTGCTTTCAGAACGTCTACTCTGCCGATTTTTCCTTTTATACTTTCATATTCTTCCATTTCAGCATCTCCTGTAAAAAGAAAGCTGACTTCCCCAAACTGCAGTTTCATTATAAGAGAAACGTTATTTAAATCCGAAACCTTAGCATCCTTTTCAGGTGCAAGTACCGAAAGACGCGCACAGGCTATGCCCTCAGTAAGGGATTTAAGCACATCCCCTTCTTTCAATTCTCTTATTTTTATACCTTTTAAATTTAATTCATCCAGCATATCTTCATAAGAACTTGTTATGGGGGTTAAACTTTCGGGAAATGGCGGCATATAGAAGCTTTTAATATTAAAACGCCTTATTATTTCGTCCATTGAGCCAATGTGATCAGAGTGTGGGTGTGAAGCTATCAGGGCATCCAGCGTAGATATCCCTAAATTTTCAAGATAATTAATTATCTTTTTTCCGTTGCCGCTTTCGCCTGAATCTATAAGTATATTTTTATATTTTTCCTCATTATCCAAAGGCAATCTTATAAGTATTGAATCCCCCTGCCCTACGTCAATAAAATGCACAGACATCTCACCTTTTGTAAAGGTGGCTTCAGGCAAATTATACTCAGGCATTTTTATATCTTCTAAAAGGCTTGGGTCAATTTTTAATATAAAAAATAATACAATAGCGATAAGAAACATCACTATTGTATATACACCTTCGGATTTTCGCTTTTTCTTATATTTTCTCTTTTTAGCCATTATTTATCGTTATAAAGATTAAATCTGAAAAGCTTTCTTTCGTCCTCTTCAGTTTCACACATAATGAATGCTTCGGCAATTTTGCCGCCTTCTATAAGTCTTGTAAGACCAACAAGCTGGCAAAGCTTACTCTTTAAATTAAGCTTATCGCCGTCTCTTGTCATAAGATACACTTCACCTGTGCAGCTGTCAAGAACCTTTAAAAACTCCGGTACGTTGATATCGTGGAGTTCAACTATTTTTTTCATAAAAATCTCCTGCACTTTCTGTTTTGTAATACATATATTTTACCACAAAATAAAGTAAAAATAAAGCAGAATTATGATATTTTACAATTTCTTCATCTATTACAAAAAATTATTTATTTTCTCAAAAAAATAGTGTATAATTTAATTAAGCATAAGCTTTTTGTATCGGACTGAGAGGTGCTTTATGAATTACAGGAAATTAAAAAGCGGAACGGATATACGCGGTGTTGCCTGCGACGGTGTTAAAAACCAGCGAGTTGAGCTTACCGACGAAGTTATAAAAGAACTTACTTACGGCTTTATACTGTGGTGTAAAGAGCACCTTGGTAAAAATCCCGAAAATTTAAAAGTTGCAATAGGCAGAGATTCCAGAATTTCGGGCGAAAGAATAGCAAGAGCCATTATAGAAAAGCTTTTGGAATACGGAGTGGATGTATATTACACAAATCTTTCCAGTACCCCCTCCATGTTTTACGCCTGCCTTGATATTCCTGCCGATGCGGCAATTGAGGTTACTGCAAGCCACCACCCCTTTAACAGAAACGGCCTGAAGTTTTTTACCAAAGCGGGAGGCTTTGAAAGCAGCGATATCGATGCACTTATAGCCTTTGCTGAGGAGAATGAAAACCTCTCCCTTAGAAAAGAGGGCAAACTTACAGAGCTTGATTATATGAGCGCCTATTCCAAAAGGCTTCGCGATATGATAAAAGAGGGCGTTAACGCCGAAAATTACGAAAAACCTTTGGAAGGCTTTAAGATTACCGTGGACGCAGGCAACGGTGCGGGCGGTTTTTATGCTTATAACGTGCTTGAAAAATTGGGAGCGGACGTCTCCTCAAGCCAGTTTTTAGAGCCCGACGGAATGTTCCCCAACCATATACCTAACCCCGAAAACGAGGAGGCTATGGAAAGCATTCAGAAAGCCGTAATAAAAAACAAAAGCGACTTGGGAATTATATTTGATACCGACGTGGACAGATGCGGTGCCGTTGACGAAAACGGTGCCGAAATAAATAAGAACTCCCTTATCGCTCTTGCCTCCTACATAGCCCTGCAGGGAAACGGCGGCGGTACCGTAGTGACCGACTCAATAACCAGCGACGGTTTAAGCGACTTTATAAATAACCGCCTGAAGGGTGTGCACCACAGGTTTAAGCGCGGCTATAAAAACGTTATAAATGAAGCAAAAAGGCTCAACACAAGCGGAATAAACGCACCCTTAGCCATTGAAACCAGCGGTCACGCCGCAATGAGAGAGAATTATTTTCTTGATGACGGCGCCTACCTCGTAACGAAAATTATCATTTTAATGGCAAAATTAAGAAAAGAAAACAAAAAACTCGGTGATATTCTTAAAGATTTAAAGTCGCCTGCGGAATCCTATGAACTGCGCTTTGATATTTTAAGCGAAAACTTCAAAGAGCCCGGCGAAAACGTAATAAATAAGCTTAAAGCCTACGCCGAAAAGAACAATATAAACATCGTGCCCAATAATTACGAGGGCATAAGGCTGAGCTTCGATAAAGAAAACGGTGACGGCTGGCTTCTTTTAAGGCTCAGTGTCCACGACCCCGTAATGCCCTTGAATATCGAAAGCAATATAACAGGCGGAAGCAGAATAATTGCGGGTAAGCTTTATAAATTCTTTGAAAAAGAGGCATTTTTCTCCATCGATATCTCACCCTTAAAAGAATTTTTAAAATAAGAACAGTAAATAAAGACGGAAAGAAAGAGAGAAACTTATTTCCGTCTTTTTTATTTTTATAGGGATAATTCTACAAGATGGCAAATACCGGGAATACTCTCCCCTTGCTGGGATGAGGTAGTGGACATTAAAGCTCCAGTAGCGCAAAAAAGTACCCTTTTTAAATTGCCCTTCTCCATTTCTTTTAAAATGTAGGAGCATAAAACTGATGCGCTGCATCCGCAGCCTGAGCCGCCTGCGTGAACGTCCTGCGTTTTTATATCGTATATCATCACGCCGCAGTCTCTGTGGTTAGGAGCTAAATTGAAGCCGTTTTCTTTCATAATTTCACATAAAAGTTCTGAACCCACGGTTCCTAAGTCGCCCGTAAAAACAGCATCGTAATTTTCGGGCCTTTCTTTGGTATCGGTGAAGAATTCCGTTAAAGTGTTTGCGGCGGCAGGAGCCATGGCCGCGCCCATATTCGCCATATCTTTAACACCTAAATCGATAATTTTACCGGGGCACAGCCTTTTGATTTTCACTTTTCCGCTTTTTCCCAATATTACCGCGCCCGAAGCCGTAGCCGTCCACTGCGCGGAGGGACTGCGCTGACCACCATACTCCAAAGGAAGCCTGAACTGCCTTTCTGCCGTGCAGAAATGAGAGGAAGTAACCGCCGCGGCTATATCAGCCGCTCCCGAATCCACCGCAAGAGCCCCCATTATCAAGGTCTGCGCCATAGTTGAGCAGGCGCCGTACTGGCCTAAATAAGCTGCGTCAATACTTCTTGCGGAAAATGATGAAGAAATACACTGATTTAAAAGGTCCCCCGCAAAAATCATATCCACGCTTTCGCCTTTTAAATTCCCTTTACTTAAAGCTAAATTCAAAGCCTCCTTCTGCATCAGGCTCTCGGCTTTCTCGAAACTTTCTTCCCCTAAATATGGGTCCGAAAAACTCTTATCAAAATACGCACCTAAAGGACCCTTTGCCTCTTTATCCCCCACAACCGAAGCGAAGGATATAACGCTTACGCCCTTTTCGCATTTAATTACGTTTTTACCTATTCTTTTCATACTTATGACCATAGTTTTGCTTAAACAAAACTTTCACCTTTTGTTTTTAATTTAGTTTAGGCTAAAACTATAATCTTATGCAAAAAACTACGGAAAACTCTTCCCGCAGTTTTTATTTTATTCAATGATTATTTCTCTTTTAAGTTAAGGCTGACTAAAGGATAAAGAATTTCAATTTTGCCTTTTAATTTACTGTAAACTTCTTTTTTTATTGAGATATCAAAGCAATTATATCTTGGGAAGGTGTACATAACTGCATCCGTGTAAATTTCACTCCCACACTTTATTGTCAAATTTTCCAGCAAATCATAAAGCTCTTCACGGTTATTCCCATCAATAGATTTGCCGTAAAGCACTTCGCCGTAATCGGGAATGGTATTTACAATACAAAATGAAAGCGTTATATATTCCGAATCTCCGTAACTAATACTCTTTAATTTTATTCCTGTATTGCCTAAACTGTAAGCGTAACCTTCGTACTTATCGAGCCAATAATTCCTACGCACATCGGATTTAACTTCAAACCTGGTTTCATCCCCTATCTCAGGTAATAAATCCCAGTCAATTTTAAGCTTTACGTTTTTAAGGCTTTCGCTAAAGTCATAACGCTCTTTAAGCTTTTCTTCATCCATACCGTAATATACTGTAATATTATAATTTGCAACACTGCACATATCCTCTATTAACTGAGGCTCAAAAACTTTATATTTTAATCCTCCTACGTCATCTATTACTAACCACATCTCAGAATAATCTTTATTAAAACAGAACTCGTATTTATATCGAGGTGAATAATAGTCATTTGCCCAGTTATAAGAAAACTCAATTATATTATACGCTTCAGAAATATCAAAAAGTTCATCGCTTATAGGCTCAGCGCTTATCTGAACGCCCTGAATATCGTTTATAAGCATACCGCAATATTCACTTGAGGTTTCGTAAGCCCTGTAAATCTGCGTTGTTAAAAACAGATTCTTAAATTTTTTATCACCCGTTAAATCGGGGCAAAGATCCTGTACAGTCTGGCTGTTTTCAAAACTTTCTTTATTAATTTCGGTTATTTTCCTCGCTTTTTCGGGAGATATTACCTTATAGGTATAGGTAGCTGTGCCTTCGTCATTTATCCAGACCTCGGTAAAATCCTTGTTAAAATAAACTATCTCCGAAAAAGCGTTGGTTGGGTAATCGCTTTTCATCTCTTCAAAAGCGATGCTTACAGTTTTGTCTCGGTCAAAACTTAAATCGGAATTCACGGGATTTTTACTTATTTCAAGCGCACTTAAGGCCTTTTTGATATTCTGCGCTTCTATGCCCGTTTCTTCGGTGCCCTCTGGAGTATTTATCCTTGCATTTATCCACCATACCCCCTGAACTAAACCATCTTTAGTTAAATCGGGGCAAATATCCGCAAGAGTTTGAGTGGCAGTATCATTTTTAAATAAGGAAATAATTACTGCCGCTACACCGATAATCAAAATTAAAGATACTAAAACTACTAATCTTTTCTTTGAAAACTTATTTTTCATAAATAATACCGCCTCCTTTTCATTAATTTTATTATACATTATAATATATTATATGTCAATGAACGTAAAAGAAAAAGCTACCTAAAAAGGCAGCTTAATTTTTAAATAATTTCTATCTGGCACATTTTCATAGCTTCAAGGGCATTTTCGTGGCTCTTTGGAGTAACACCCGCAGAGCAAGCGCTATCCACGATAATTTTCACTTCGGGCAAAGCCGCCTTTAAAAGCATAGCGTTACTGATAACGCAAATATCGGTACAAAGGCCCATTAAAGTAATGCTTTCAATTTCATCTTCGAGGCTCAATTCTTTAATGCTCTCCATAAGATCAATACTGCCGAAGGTAGGCTTATCGCAGATTTCTGCATTTTCGCTTATTTCTTTAAGCTCGTCGCAAATTTCCCAGCCCCAGGTACCTTTTATGCAGTGAGGCACGGGAAGTTTTTCGCCCTCCTGAGTATCCATATAATCTTCATAATGAGTATCGCGGGTAAAGAAGATAAGACCTTCAAAATTTTCCGCCTTTTCTTTTACACCCTTTACTATTAATTTTGCTTCGTCCGTACCTAAAGCACCCGAAATAAAATCGTTCTGCATATCGACTACAATTAAAATATTCATAAAATTCTCCTTACATTATATTCAAATACATTTACCAAGCTTGATAGCTTTATTTATAAGTATATCGCCGCTTTCGGGAGTAAAACGGCTGCCCTGACAAAGCTGAGTTGGGTAAACGTAAGTTCCAAAAAGCTCAGGCACAGGGAAATATCCGCCCTCACTGTTAGAAAGCTCCGCTAAAATTACCTTTTTATCTTTAAAGTTTTCTCTGATTCTATCTTCAAACTGATGGTAAAGTTCACCGGGCAGCAAGAAAAAATAAAGATCGCCTATAGAAACTATTTTTATCGGGAGTTCTTCAAAATCAGGCTTTGTTTCTGCCTTCTTTTCGAAATCAAGAAGAAGCCAAAGCATAGTTTTATTAAGCATTATGCGGCTGTCGATTTCATTTATTACGCCTGAAACTACCTTCTTAGCATACTCAATTTGTTCCTTTGTAGCTCTTCTTATTTTAAGCTTAACTGAATCTGACTTAATTTTTATATTTTCTGCGTTTACTTTCTCGCTTTTTGCAATAACTTTCTGTGCTTCATTTGCAAGAACCTTGCCCATTGTTACGTAATCAGGAGTTTTTCTACCAATGTAATCTACGTTATTTATATCGCCTGAGGCACCGGGAAGATAAATTGAAACGAAATTTTCGCCGTAAGCCTTTTTAAGCTCATAACTTAAAATACTTGAATAATCGCCGCTGTATTTAAGGCCACCCACGCAATCCTGATGGCAGGCGTACTCGATTAAAGCGCCTGTTACCTTGCCTTCTTTATCTTTAAAGGAAACCACCGGCAAGAATTCGTTAACACCGGAATAAGATTTAACTAATTTAAGCTTTGAAGAAGGATTTGTGCATATACTGCCATCCTCAAGAAGGTAGTCACGGTTAAAGCATAAGCCCTCGGCTTTACCCATGCCAAAGCAAAGGTCGCATTCAGTTAATCTTTTTGAAGCTTCAAATATAGCATCGGCACAATATTTTACAAGCATAGCCATAAATTCTTCGTCACGCTTTGCTACAGGGTCACCTGAAGGAACACCTAAATGAGTATGGTTAGCCGTAACCGATATATTAAAAGCAGAAATTTTACTAAGCTTTTCAGCTCTTTCGGCAGTAGCCCTGCAGAAGTCTCTATCTAGCTCCACTGCATCCACAACTACCATAGCGGTTGAATTTTCATTAATTTCTTCGCTTTCACTTATCACCACCGCCTTGCAGTATAGCTTATCAAGCACACCTATGCTCAGTCGCTCACAGTAATATCCCGGCATATCAAGGCCTATTGGGGGTGTGATTTCTCTTTCGTATAAACCTATATACATATTATATTTTACCTCTTAATCAATAAGTCTTCTTATTACTTTATTTGCGGAATAGTGGTCGTAGTTTGTTTCGAAATATACTTCCTTTTCGGAGAAAGAGTCATTCCAGATTTCAAACTTCTCTATAGCCTTTTCCTTATTGCCTTTTGAAGCTTCTGTAATAATATCGCAAATAAGCTCAACAAATACGGTATGCTCTGCGATTATATTATAAGAAACGTTTTGGGCTCTGAATCTGCCGTAACGGTTTTCTTTAGCAAATTTACGGAAACCTGCGGCAATTTCCTTTAATTTTTCCGCTTTTTCGGTGTATTCGGGATTTACGTAGCGCTGATATTCGCCTTTCCCGTTATAAGTGCCCTTATTGCCCGAAAGGTATTCAAAATCAATAAGCTCGTTAACGCTTTCTAAATAATTAAGCACTTCTTTATAATTTTCACCGAAAGCATTTTTAAAATAATCTTCCTTTAATTTTTCGAAGCTTATGCTACTGTCAAACAAGGTCTCGCCGTAAACGTAATAGGAAAAGCCCGTGGGGAAAAAGCTTCTTTGTGAGCCATCCTCTATAATTCCCTTTAAATTATGCTTTTTAAGACCTCTTATGTCATCGTATAAAAGTCTGGCGTGGTAAAGTCCGCTTAAATCCAAAAATTGCTGCATCCAGAAATGGTATTCGTAAACGAAGGTATCGCCCTTCCATACTTCCTGCCATTTTTTAAGGTAGCCTAAATTTTCTCCCATACCGTTCGGCAATTTATTTTGATTAATTTTAAAATCCCTTAATGCGTTTAAATTAGCATCCTCGCCGAAAGTCTCGCTGTAGGTACGGGTAATGGGCGCGAAAAGCATTGTAAAACGGCTTTCATTCTTTATTTTCTCCGTTGTAGGCGCCCACAAAGTATCTACGTAAGAGATAAACACAAGGTGGGATTTTAAATTTCTCTTTGTAAATTCAGCATCGATATCATTTAAAAGCATCACGTACCAGTCGGAGGGTATTTTTTCGCGGCACTTTTCGCACTCGCAGTGGTTGTTGCTGGCGTCTGCAAGCCATATATGTAAAAAGTCCACGTTATTCTGCTTTTCTGCATAATCGGCTATATATTTTGCCATTTTGCTTCTTACAATAGGATTGGACATACATACATTGGTATTAAGGGCAATATTATCATAAAGCTTTCTCTCGCCCTTAACTTCCGCAAGATAATTTCTCACTTCATCGCTTATTTCCTGCTCTTCTTTTTCCCAGATATTTACGCTGGAAAGTCCAAAGGGCTCAGCGGTCCAGCCGTGACCCATATCGTGAAATTTAAGGCCGCGCTTACTTATCTCCGTTTCGCACATTCTTTTCCATTGGAGTATGGTCTCCCTTGAAACGGGCTCGGGTTCTCTTTTACTGTTGCCGAGGTGCTTATAGTACCAGTCGTAGTAAGCGGTGGGGATATCAAACTCCAGCATATAACTGTTTAAACCCACTTTTGCGTTATAGTCGATTGTCTCCATCATACATCTCTGGCTTTCGGCGCCCTCGTTGCACTGACCACGGTAACGGTATGAGGCTGTTTTTTCTATATCAACTTTCTTAAGCTTTTCGATAACAGGTACAATTTCGCCGTCAATACCGGGGAAAAGCCAGAAGCAGCCAAGTTCCTTTAAATATCTGTACACGGCAGTAAGAACGCTTACGCCGTTACTTCCGCTTATAATTCCGCCTTTTTCGTCCGCTTTTACGTATACCGTATCGTCAAGATAGCTTGTCTCTCTATTTATATTCAAAGAATCAAATAATCCCACTTTAAAAAGTAAGTCTATATTTTCATCAGGTTCAGTTTCGGTAATTATAAATTCCCCTGCCCTCGGCATTAGCATTCTTAAATATTTTTTAAGCTCCTCCGAGGCGAAGGAAACCGCGCTTAAATCACTTTTCTTAATTATATAATTCATAAACCAAACTCACTCCTCTTAATGCTAAGTATCATTATAAACACCCTGCTGTTTTTAGTAAATGAAATATTTTCATTTACTAATTTAACTATATTATCATTTTTCATTTGACATCTTTCTTATTATATGGTATCTTTATAAGGTATAATGAATACAAAAAGCCGTGATAAGAAACAGTAGCTAAAGCGTAATTTAAGAGAGAAGGCGGCAGGTGAAAGCCTTTATGAAGTTTTAGCGAACCCATCTTTGAGCTGCAGGTGAAAAGCTGTTGCATTAAGCCTTGCCGGGACTCCCGTTAAAGAGTTGAGGTATCGGAAATTTATTTAAGCATTTTCCCGTACTTATAAAAAGAGCACATATTTCACAAAATCGTGAAATTGTGAATTCAGGTGGTACCACGGACTAAAAAGTTCGCCCTGAGCTGAGAAAATCAGTTCAGGGCTTTTTGTATTCTGATAAAATTTTAATTTTTTGTATTGGAGGAGTTTGATTATGAAACTCGAAAAATTAGTTGGCGAAAGATTTAAAGAAAGACCTTCCGACTGCGTTGTGGACAGCCACGCTTTAATGGTACGCGGCGGCTATATGAAGGCTGTGGCAAACGGCATTTTCTCTTCCTATATGCCTTTAAAGAGAATCACACAGAAAATCGAGAACATCATCAGAGAAGAGATGGACGCTATCGACGGTCAGGAAGTTATGTTCCCCGTTGTTATGCCTGCTACACTCTGGGAGGAAAGCGGCAGATACGATAGCATCGGCAAGGAGCTTTTAAGATTTGAGGACAGAAGCGGCGCTAAGAACGTACTTGGTATGACTCACGAAGAAGCTTCTGTTCACCTTGTAAGAGACTACGCAAGCACATACACAAGATATCCCTTTATGATATACCAGATCCAAACCAAGTTCCGTGACGAAGCACGCCCCAGAGCAGGTCTTATCCGCGTAAGAGAATTTACTATGAAGGACGCTTACTCCTTCCATACAAGTCAGGAGGATTTAGAGCAGTACTATATGCAGTGCTACAAGGCTTACGAGAATATCTACAGACGTGCAGGTATTCCCGAGGTTGTAGCGGTTAAGTCCGACAGCGGTATGATGGGCGGTAAGGTTTCCCACGAATTTATGCTTCTTACATCTATCGGTGAAGATAGCATCGTTATCTGTAAGGATTGCGACTACAGAGCAAATATGGAAGCTGCCGAGTGCATTACAGAAAACGTAAGAGACGAAGTTTCCGCTGATTTAGAACTCGTTCACACACCCAATGAGAAGACTATTGAGGAAGTTTGCGCATTCCTCGGCACAAGCGCAGAAAAATCCTGCAAGGCAGTTGTTTACCAGAGAAATTCCGACGATAAATATATTATAGTATTCCTTCGCGGCGACAGAGACGTTAACGAAACAAAGCTTACAAACTACTTAGGCTTTGATATTCACCCCGCAGTTATCACAGAGGAAAGCGGTATCAACGCAGGCTACATCGGTCCTGTAGGCTTAGAGGGCGACTTTATCGTGCTTTACGATAAGTCCCTTGAGAATTTAAATAACCTCATCTGCGGTGCAAATAAGGATGAATACCACTACAAGGGTCTTGATATTGAGCGCGACCTTAAGGATGCAAAATTCCACGATTTCGCTAAGATTCCCGAGGGCGGCATCTGCCCCGTTTGCGGCAAGCACTCCATTACAATTAAGAGAGGTATCGAGGTTGGTAACATCTTCCAGCTTGGCACCAAGTACACAGAATCAATGGGTATGACCTACACGGACGAAAACGGCAAGAGCCAGTACCCCATTATGGGCTGCTACGGCATAGGCGTAGGCAGACTTGCAGCATCCGTTTGCGAAGCTCACCACGACGATTACGGCCCCATCTGGCCTATGTCCATCGCTCCCTGGCAGGTTCACCTTTGCGCTATGCGTGCCGATGATAAGGCTGTTAAGGAATATGCCGATAATCTCTACAGCGACCTTCAGAAGGCAGGCATTGAAGTAATTTACGACGACCGTCAGGTAAGCGCAGGCTTTATGTTCTCAGATGCCGACCTTATCGGTGTACCCGTAAGAGTTGTTGTAAGCCCCAGAAATATGAAGAATAGCGTTATCGAGCTTTCTACACGTGATAAGTCCATTAAGGAATCTGTTCCCACCGAAAACGCAGTTCAGAGAATCAAGGAACTCGTAAACGAGCTTTTGGAAAAGTGCAGATAATCACATAAAATAAAAGAGCAGAAGGATTTACTCCTTCTGCTTTTCTTTTACAAATACTCTTTCAAAACTTCAAAAATTCTATCGGCGATATTTCTCATTCCATTATCGCCGGGGTGGTGGGCAACGCCGTCATGCTCGAAAAGCCCTATAGCCATATTACTCTTATCGTCTTCAAGGTCGCCAAGGTATATAAAGGGTAAATTATTTTCCTTTGCGTATTCCTCTATGGCTTTGTCGCCAAGATGGCGCCAGAAGCCCGAGGTTAAAATTACCTTACTCTTATTTTCGGGGTCGAAGAATCTTAAAAGATTATCAAGCTCTTTTTTGTAAATATCGGCTTCAAAATCATCTCTTTTTACGTTTTCGATAAAGCGACAAACAATAATATCGGCACCGAAATCCCTTGCGCTTCGGTAATCCTCATAAACCTTGCTTCCGTTTTTGTACTCCCACTCCCACTGAGCCACCTGACCTATACAAAAAGAAGCATTGGGTACTTTTTCCAAAATTTTGTTTATTAAAATATGAACATAATCGTTCTCTTTTTTGGAAGCCGCCATACCCCAATCGTTATGCCAGCCTATTTCGTGGAGGATACCGTGGCGGGTAATGGAATTGCCGAGAATCAGTATTTTTATGCCGCTGTTTTCAATATTTTCAAAACTGACAAACTGATTCTCTTTTAACTGACCCTTCGCGCTTACCGTGTTTTTACTTATGTTTCCCATAAAATCACCTATAGGTAAAAAGGGCAGAATGAATCCGCCCTTTTAATTTCATTTAAGATTTTATTTTAATTTTCTTGAGCTTTCAAGAATCTGTGGCAGAATTCTGCTTCAGCCATACCTGTGGGGTTGCAGGTTTCACTCTCAACAACCATTAAAAGGCCCATTTCCTTTGCCTTCTGATAAACTTCCTTACAGGGAGCAGTGCCCATACCGAGGGGTTTGCCTTCGCCGCCTCTTAAGCCGTCCTTAATATGTATGCAAAGAAGTCTGTCGGAAATTCTTTCCATAAGCTTTGTGGGGTTCTGGCCTGCTGCGTAAGCCCAGTATGTATCAATTTCGAAATTGATGTTTGTTCTCTCTAAAAGCTCCATATAGGGAACGAACAAATCGCCCTTTTCGCCGTGAATATAGAACTCCTCGCAGTGGTTGTGGTAGCCAAGCTTTAAGCCTGCAGCTTCAATTTTGGGCTGAGCAACCTTAACAAGCTCAATAAACTCCTCAATGCCCTCGCGTGTATAGATATCGGCGCCGGGAATAATAATTGTATCACAGCCTATACCCTTGTGATATGCGATACACTCATCTGTATTCTGTAAAACTTCTCTCCAGCCTGTATGAGTACCTGAAACTTTTAAGCCGTACTTCTTCATTAAAGCGTCAACTTCCTCTGCGCTGTAGCCGAAGAAGCCTGCGGGCTCAACGTACTTGTAGCCGATCTCTGATACTTCTTTAAGTGCGCCTTCAAAATCTTTACTTGTTAAATCTCTTACGCTGTAAAGCTGTAAACCGTATTCCATATTTAAATCTCCTTTTAGTTCGATTTTTGTACTTAAATAATAACATAAAATTACTAAAAAAGATATACACTTTTTTAATATTTCACTTACACATTTTTCTCATTTATTCTTTTATGTTCATTTACAGTAACCGAAGCTTATGATATAATTATATTAGGATGGAATATTCTCCACTGAAAGGAGTTTAATATATTATGATAGATTTTGCTTATGCATTCAGTACCCCTCACGTATTAACTCTCTCACGCCCCAGCGCAAATGAAAAGGTAATAGCTGAAGCTATGAAAGAAGGCCTGCGCTTTTCCTGGTCGCACAGAAATTTAAAGGAGCTTTATCCCCTTTCATGGGAAACATACCCCATGGACGTAAAGCTTTTCTTTGATATTTTAATAGGAAACGAAAGAGTAAATTTCAATAAATGGTACCGCCACCAAAGCGGCGCACCCTATCTTTTCGCTGAAGGAGAAAGCGGCGGTGTTAAGTTCATTTTCAGCGCAATTGCCGCTAAAACGGGCGTAATAATAAAGGCAGAGCTTACTAACAACACTCCCGAAATGAAGGAAGTAATTATTGAAGCCTCTCATTTAAACGGATGGGTAATAAGCAACAAAGGCTGGGTAGACGGCATTAACCACAACGTTCTTTTAAAGATGAACGGAGGCAGAGCCGATAGATTTATTGCCCTTGCCCAAGGTGCCAACGATTATTTAATGTTTGGATTAGAAGCAGAAGAAACAAGCGAAAGCTACACACCACCTATGGCGAATGAGGAGCTTAATATCAGCGATAACTCCATGAAAAAAATATGCGCCCTCTTTAAAGTGAAGAAAGGCGATACAAGAGTCGGATATTTTATTCTCCCCTATGAAGAATATTTTGAAAAACTTGATAAATTAAAGAAAACCGATTTTGAAAAGGAAACGAAAAACGCTTTAAAGGAATGGGAAAAGCTTTTAAATAAAGGCGCCAAAGTAGAAATAGAAGATGAAACTCTTATGCATTGCTATAAAGCTTGCCTTGCTGATTTATTTGTAATGCGTGAAGAAATCGGAGAGAAAAACACGGGTATAGTTTGCGGCACAAGTGAGTACAGAAGCAGTAACAGCTGTGAGCCACTTGAAAGCGACATACTTCTTGAAATATTAGGCTACGAAAAAGAAGCGCTTTCCGACTACAGAATGCACCTTGAAGCTCAGGATGAAAACGGCTGCTGGGCAAGCTCAAAGGGCTGGGAGCACGAATTCTGGAGTGCATGCTTCAATAAAGCTAATGCAGTAATGACTCATTATAAGCTTACAGGCGACACAAGCTACCTTAAAAAGTACTATAAAAATATGTACGAAAGCACTATGTTCAACTATAACGCCCGCAGAAGCACCAAAAAAGCAAAGAAAGAATCTGAGCGCGGCCTTATGCCCAGAGGCATGGGAGACTGCGGTATGATGAACGGAAAAGACTACTACGGTGTATTTTACCCCCACAACGTGCTTTCCGTTGCCGCCGACTTTTTAACTTTAGAGGCTGCAAAAATATTACACAAAACAAGTGATATTGTAAAGCTTACCGATATTTACGTAGAATCCCGCCGTGACCTTTTATATTCAATGCGAAATAATTTAGAGGAAATTGACGGCCTGAAAGTAATTCCTGCTATTGCAGGAGTTAAGAACAATTCACTTTACGGATGCTTGTATTCCATATTCCCCGGAGATATAGTAAAAGCAAACGACCCGATTTTAGAGGATACCTTTAAATATATAGAAGAAAAGAAAGTTAGTGAAGGCGGTCTTCCCTTAGGTACAGGCTGGATGAAAGATGGCCTTTGGGTAGCTATGGCGCTTTCTAATTTTGCAAGAGCTTACCTTCGTATGGGTAAATACGATTCCGCTAAAAAATATCTCTACCCCGCTTTAAACCACGCATCCCCCTTTGTTACCTGGTGTGAGGAAAGAGGCGGCGAAAAGGGCACAAGTAAAATTTCAGGCGACCGCCAGCACCTGTGGACTCCACTCTCCGTTTTACAGTATACTGTGGATTCTTTGTTCTTTGAAAATGAGAAAGATATTCATATTCTTGCAGGCGCTATACCTTGCTGGCTTTTAGATAATAAGAAAATTTCCGTAAAAAATCTTTGCACTCCCTACGGCAAAATGGAGTTTACAGTTAAAAACAACGGCACAACTTACAGCGTAAATATTAAAACACAGCGTGAAATTACAAAAAATATCATTCTCCACCTGCCAAAATCCGAAACCGAAACAGATGAAATTAAAATTCTTCCTTTCGGCTTAAAATCAATAAATATGGATATAGAGTTATAAAACTAAAAGAGGTAATACGGCTGATTTTGAACCGCGTTACCTCTTTTTATTAAATCATTTTATTTATCAGCATCATAATAAGCTTTGCCATTTCATCGGGAGTTTTATTAACACCGTCAATTATCCAGGTTTTGAAAAGATAATATCCGCCGCCAGCTAAAAACGCTGAAAGAAGCTTTAAATTTTCTTCATCCATATTTTTAAGACCCTTGGCCTGATTTTTATATTTTATTATTCCTTTATAAAAATCTTTTATAAGCTGAGTAAAGTTTTCATAGGTTTTATTCTTCATAAGTATAGAAACAAATTCTTTGTTAGTATAAATATATTCGCAAACCATTAAAATATAATTTTCAAAATCATCTACAGTTTGAGGAACTGTTTCAAACACTATGTTTTGCGATAATTCCTGCTCTATTTCCAATAAAACGTCACCCGGTACGTTATAGTGCCTGTAAAAGGTAGCGCGGTTAATTCCCGATGCTTTACAAAGCTCAGTAACAGTAACTTCACTTATATTCTTTTTTCTTAAAATATTTAAAAGCGATTCCTTTAATAACTTTTTTGTGATAATTACTCTTTGGTTTTCTTTTTCCATTTTTCATACCTCTGATGTTTTATTAAACGTTCTGATTTAAAAGCAACACTTGTTTATTATAATAATACCCGCCTTAATTTAAGTCAAGTTGTAATTTTCGAATTAATTCTACTCTTGTTAGAATTTTTCTCTCAGTAAGAGTTATTGTAAATAAAAACAAACTATAATATAATAAAATCACGGTAAGCTTACTGAATAAATCGAAACGGAAATATACACGAATATGAACTTAGGAGAAAAAATTAAAAGTTTAAGAAAAGAGAAAAACATTTCTCAGGAGACCCTTGCAAATCACTTAGGTCTTTCTTTTCAGGCTGTTTCCAAATGGGAAACAGGAGTCACTATGCCCGACGTAAGTATGATTCCTGCCATAGCTTATTATTTCGGTATTTCTACCGACGAGCTTTTTGACTACAGCCGCTACGAGACGGAGAAAAACGTAGAAGCTATTGTAGACGAGTACAGCAAATACTGGGGAAAAAGTGAAAGACCCGAAAACCCGAAAATGTGTGAAAAGGTACTTCGTGAAGGCCTAAAAAAATACCCCGGCAACGATATTCTTTTAAACTGCCTTATCTGCGTTCTGCCCGTACCCGAGAGAGCCGCTGAGGTTATAGAAATTGCAAAAGCTCTTATCGCCTCCACCAAAATTGACGAAGTAAGGCTTGATTCCTACAGAATTCTCGCGGAAACTTACAAAGCCACAGGTGAATATACTTTATGTAAGGATGCTATTGAGCATATTCCCGAAATTTACTTTACTAAGCTCTACACAGCCGCCGACCTTTTAGAAGGAGAAGAGGGTTTTATGGCAGCAGCAAAGGAAAGAAGCCTTGCTTTCGAGCATCTTATCTATATGCTTTACAAAATGGCTGAATATTACGTAAATACAGGCGAAAAGGGAAAAGCTGAAAAGATGTACGGTGAAGCAAAAGCAGTAATTGAAGCTATGAACGGCGATTACCCCACAAAATGGACAAGAAGCCTTGAAGACAGAGAAGAAATTGTAAAAATTGAAGAAAAGCTTAAAAACCTTATAAACTAAGCAAAGGCGGGTGTTTCACTTCGAAGCACCCGCTTTTTTCTATGTTATTTATTTAGCTTAAATACTTCTTTGTCGGTTTACAAACGCCTTTTTATATGTTATTATAATTATAGTTTAATGTGCAACTATATTTCTACTGTACCCTCTTTTTAAAGCAAATTAATATTCGCAAAATTAAGCCTTTGCTTTTCTTGTTTACTTTTTAATTTAAAAGTTATATAATTAAAGCACAAATAAAAACGAGGTGCTTTATGCTTAATATAATTAAAAATGAAATAAAAATAGGTTTAAAAGAACCGCTTAAAATTTTACATATTACAGACTCTCACTTAACTTTTGTAGGTGAAGAAAACCACGGCAATGAAACAAGGTGGAAATGTTTCGAAAGTCCCGATAATCGCGGCAGTGCTTTGAAATATTACCTGGAAGCATTAAAATACGCCGAAGATAATAATCTCTTAATAGTAAACACAGGCGATTTAATTGACTTTTTATCCGTTGGCAACTTTAAATTTTTAGATGAATATTCATATAATCTTGACTGTGTTTACTCTGCAGGCAACCACGATTTCTGCCACTGCGTAGGCAAAGCTACCGAAGACAGACCCTATAAATGGGAAATGATGAAAAGGGTTGCGCCTCATTTTAAGCAGAATTTATACTTTGATTCAAAAATAGCAGGCGGTGTTAACTTCGTATCACTTGATAACAGTTACTATTTAATAGAAGAAGCTCAAACCCAAATGCTTAAAGCAGAAGTCTCTAAGGGTCTTCCCATTGTTCTCTGTATGCACACCCCTTTATACGAAAAAAGCCTTGCAGAAAGGGAAATGAGCATTAATCCCTGCGCTTACGTTGTAGCTGCACCGGAGGAGCTTTTGAAAACCTACCCTGAACACAGGCGCCTCCAGCAAACTCCCGACGAAGCAACCCTCAGGGCTGTAGAATACATAAAAAATGAACCCACAATCAAGCTGCTTATTACAGGTCATACACATTATAATTACGACGTAACTTTAGATAGCGGTTTAAGGCAAATCACAACAGATGGCTCATATAACGGCGTAGTCCGTGAAATAACGTTATATTAATAAAATTACGAAAAGGAGAAAACTATGGAAAACAAATTAGGCATCGCAGTATCATCCTGCGGAAACAAAGCTCTTGACGAGCAGGGCTTCCTCTCAATGAAGGAGCAAGGCATTGACGCAATTGAAATTTCTCTTAGAAATTACGATGATTTCGACTACAAAAAGGTAAAGGAAAATGCTGATAAATACGGCGTTAAGCTTTGGTCCTTACATCTTCCTTTTATGCCCTTTTCTGAAATTGACCCCTCCGCCCTTGATTGGAAAGAAAAATTCGGCACTATCAGAAAATTCCGTGAAATCATTCAAAAGGGCAGCGAGATAGGCATCGATAAATTTATCATTCATCCCAGCGGTGAGCCTATTGAGGATAAATACCGTGAGGAAAAAATGCTCAGCTCTATGTCCAGCCTTTATAGACTTGCCGACACTGCTTCCGAAGAAGGCAGTGTTATCTGTGTTGAAAACCTGCCCCGCACCTGCCTTGGCAGAGACAGTAAGGAAATTAAGAAGCTCGTTGCAGTAAACAGTAAATTAAGAGTTTGCTTCGATACAAACCACCTTTTAAAGGAGGATATCGGCGAATTTATTAAGAATGTAGGAAGCAAGATAGTTACTGTACACGTTTCCGACTATGATTTTAAAGATGAAAAGCACTGGCTCCCCGGCGAAGGCGATATAGACTGGCAGAAATTATATAATGACCTTTTAGCTGTCGGCTACAATGGTATGTGGCTTTATGAATTGGGTTTCAAACCCGAAACCACTATTGACCGCCGCGACCTTGACTATAAGGATTTTTATAATAACGCAATGGAAATTTTCGGCGGTAAAAACCCCACGGCTATCGGCAAAAGAAAAATTTAAATGAAAAAATTTCTTATCTTATTTTTAGTTACTGTTTTGCTTGCTTTTTCGGGCTGTCATAATACTGAAAAAATTACAGATGAAAGCATCTTGGAATCAGTAAGTGAAACAGTTACTGTAATTACCCCGTCGCTTAAAGCTTCACCTACCCCCGAAGCTTCAAAAGCACCTGAAAGCGGCACCGCAGAGGAAACAGCGCCGAAAGAAGAATTCCCCGAAAGTAATTATTCTTTTGACCCTTATGATATTATCAAAAATATGAGCGACGAAGAATTAGTCGGTCAGCTTTTTTTAGCAAGAGCCCCCGAGCTTCACTTCGCGCCCGAAAAAGCGGCGGAATATCACCTTGGCGGCTATATACTTTTCAGCAATCACACCCAATACGAAAGCCCCGAAACTTTAAAAACACATATTGATAATATTCAGAAAAATGCCGAAATTCCGTTATTAATAGCGGTTGACGAAGAAGGCGGCAGTGTAACGAGAATAAGCAGATACAGCCGGTACAGAAGCGCCAACTTCCCTTCCATGCGGAATTTATTCAGTGAAGGCGGCAAAGAGCTTATAATTGAAACCGAAAAAGAAAAGTGCGTTTTACTTAAAAATTTAGGCTTTAACGTAAATTTAGCTCCCGTTTGCGACATCACCACGAATAAAAACGCTTTTATGTATTACCGCTCATTGGGTCAGGACGCCGAAACCACAGGCGAAGTTATATCGGGCATAGTAAGCTTATATAAAAAAGAAAATTTCGGCGCTGTTTTAAAGCATTTCCCGGGCTACGGCAATAATACCGACACCCACCTAGGCGTTGCAGAAGATGACCGAAGCCTTAACGAGCTTATTTTAAGCGACCTTATCCCCTTTATGAGGGCAATGAAAAACGGTGCCGACGCCGTTATGGTAAGCCATACCTTTGTAAATTCGCTGGATGAAACTTTACCTGCATCCCTTTCGCCGAAAGTTATAAGCTTTTTAAGGCAGGAAATGAATTTTGAAGGTGTAATTATTACCGACGACCTTGCAATGGAAGCCGTAACCGACCTTTACGGCGCAGAAGAATCCGCAGTACTTGCCATTGAAGCAGGCGCCGACCTTTTGTGCAGTACTGAATTTGAAATTCAGTATGAAGCTATTTTAAACGCACTTAAAGAAGGCAGAATAAAAAGAGAAAATTTAGAAAAATCCGCCGCAAGAGTTCTTATTTGGAAACACAAACTCGGCTTAATAAACTAAAAGAGAAGGAAAAGCTTAACTAAGCTTCCCTTCTCTTATTTCGTCATACTCTTAATAAATTCTATTTCCTTTTCATTGTAAGGATTTAAATCCTCGTCAAAAATATCGTGCTGCCAAACCTCAGGTTTACCATCCTTAGGATTTTTTGAGGAGTCCCAGCTTAAATAGGTCTGTGTTTTACCTGCTACAAGTCCCCAGTTTACAATACCGATATTTTTCTCCTTGTATAACGGAACATGGGTTTCAAAAGTATTGCTAAGAGGTCTGTTGAGCCATTCGGTACAAACCATTGGGCGGTCATACTGCTCCAAAAATTCAAGTCTTCTCTTTGTTATTTCCATATCGCTGTAATCATGGAAATTAATAATATCGGAAAGTTCACAGCACAATTTATCGAAATCGGAATATGCCCAAATGCAGGCAGACAGAGGTTGAGACGGATTTACCTCTCTTGCCCACTTAAATGTATTTTTTAAAAGCTTATGGCATTTTTCCTTTCTTTCGCTGTTTCCCGGCTCGTTATAAAGATCCCAGAGTATAATTCTTCCATCATCTTTATATTTACCTACTATTTCCTTAACGTAACTTTCAAGGAAAGGCGCCTCGCTTTCGCTGTCAGCATATACAAAGCCCGGGCTTGCGGTCCAGCGACTGTTATGAACGCAGGGCAAAGGCTCCCACTGCTTACCGAGTTTTGGCTCCATACAGGCAAAAGCACAGTCATCAAACAATATAGGCATTGTTTTTATGCCGTGCTTAAAGGCTACAGAAACAAAACTTTCGAAATTATTAAAGAAGCTTTCTTTATCCTCCTTATAAAGAATATACTGCAAGAAAACCCTTGCTACGTTAAAATTCAGTTCCTCAGCCTTAATAAGCTCCTTTTCGATAACTCCAATGTCAAAGCTTTCTTTCTGCCACATTTCTGTGGAGTTAACTGCATAAGAAGGTACGTAATTCATACCGACTATCCAAGGCTGATTCTTATACCACTCCCAAGCTTTTTCCTTTGACCACATAATAATCCTCCTATGTTTTTATTAAGATTTATTTATAAAATTCATCCAGCTTAAAAATTCTCAGCTTAGCAAAATCGTAAAGCCTTGCAATTGTATCCTCCCCTTTATAATAAAGGCCGAAAAGCTTTTTATCCCTTATTTTAGCACCGCTTTGCTCTAAAACTTCCTTGTTTTTATCTAAAATTTCATATACATTCTCTGTGGTAAATGTATTTTCTTTCAGCTCAGCCCAGCGTTTACTGATGCTTTCATCCAAACTAAGGGTGCCATACTTCTGCTTATTATACTCCATAAGCCCTTTAATTTTATTATACTCCGACCTGCCTGCGTGAATGCTCATGCTTTTTTCGTAATCGTAGGCAAAATTATCGTTTTTCCATGTAACGCCTAATGAAATATCCACGTCCCACGGTATAAAATAAACGCTGTATTCTTCGCCGTTCCACTTTAATACGTAGTACATATTTTTAAAGCCTGAATTATCGGTAATTACACCGTAATTAAAAAATATGGAAAAATCAATAAAGGCATCCGTATTATAATATTTGGCGCTTAAGCTAAAAAGATGGGTCTTTGCAATATCGTAGGTTTCTTTTTCACCGAAGGGAGAATATATAATCTCGTAAGCTTCACTTACCGTGTCCGCCTCCCAAACAGGTTTGCCTTTAAACAGTATGTCCGTTTCTTTATTAAGCTCAAGGTACTTTCTGTCTATCCTTCTTTGCAGCAGGTATAACCCCCTGTAATCGCCGTTAATTACAAGCTCCACGTATTCGCCTTGCGACATTTTAAAGTTATTTCCGCTTTGCACAATGTATTTATTCCAAAAATCCATAAGGAACTTTTCCCTTAAATCGGTATCGTCACGATTCATTGGGTTCAATATCCAGTCGTCGTCACTGCCAAGGCCTAAAAGTTCGGCATCAAAAATTTCACCTTTATTTTTAAGGGAAAGTTTATACGGCTTTTTAATATCTCCGAGTGACGAACCGCCGCGGGGATTCCACTCAAGCTCACTTTCTGTAATTTTCAGACTCTTATATTTGGGGTCGGAACCTGCAAACAATATCATATTTCCCTGCGAAACGTTCCTGCCGTCTTCATTTTTATAAGCCACTCTGCCATCAAGACTTATAACCGGCAGCGTAGTAATAATAACGTCGATAATTCTGTATTCGCCGTCCTTTACTGCCGCAAGGCTTAAGTACATACTGTTTTTCACGGCATACTTAAGGTCACGAAGGCACTGATCCTTTATAAAATAGAGCTCGTACTTTTCACTTCTAAGTTCTCCTGCAAGGTCACTGAAGTTATTTAAGGCATTTTCAGGCTGTGAAATATAAATTCTCTCCCATTTTTCGTCGGAAGCCACCTTTTTACCGTTAAATAAAATCTCCCTTGTGTCAAACCTGCCGCCAAAGCTGTAGTTTTCAAGAAAACTTTTATCCACAACCTTAACTCCCATACATAAATTACTTTCATTTACAAGAGAAACTATAAAAACAGACAAAAAAGCAGCAAACAAGACTAAAACGAAACATAGTTTTGTAAGCTGCTCTTTTTTCATAATAACACCTCGTTAGAATACGTAGATCATTCATCTGCCTCAAAACGGTATTTACCAGTATTGACAGTTTGCGTTTTTCCTGAAGGAAGTATAATTTCAGCTTCGCAGTTGGAAGGAATTTCGAAATCGAATATTATTTTGCCGTTCTTATATTCCCAGGAAGAATAAATTCTGCCTGAAGGGGAATCGTAATAACCTTTTGCAAATCCTAAGCGTTTATCGGTAAAGGGCTTTATGGTAATCTTGCCAAACTCGTGCTTTATACCTAAAACACGGCTCATAATAAAACCGGATACACTGCCGAAGGAATAATGATTAAATGAACCTACAGGCTTTTTATCAAGACCTATACCGAACCAGCTTTCCCACATAGTTGTGGCACCGTTTTTAACTTCAAAAAGCCAGGAAGGCTGCTGTGTTTGAAGTAATAAATTGAATGCGGTTTCTGCCTGATTATAATCTGCAAGCACATTACAAAGCTCACATGTGCTCAAAAAGCCTGTGCCCAGCTTATTGCCGTTTCTTTTAATTACTTCGGCAAGGTCTTTTGCGCAGATATATTTTTCATCCTCGTTTAAAAGGTCGTGGGCAATTGCTCGCACGTAAAGGCACTGCCTTTCTCCCACTACCCTACCGCTTTTAATAAAAGCATAGCGGTAGGATTCTCTGGCTCGGCTAAAAGCTTCACTGAAAAATACCGCATCTTCTTTTTCACCTAATCTTTCAGCCATTTCGCTTATAAGTTTACAAGCCAAAGCTAAAAATGCAGTTCCAAGTTCGGGGTGACCGCTTAAGTCTCGCTCTGCAAAATAATCGTATGGACTTACGCCGGGCTCACACCATTCGCCCCAATGGTTTGCACTGTCCACAAAATAATCACGGTAATATACCGGCATATTCTCGTTTTCGGGTCTGTATGCTTTTGCCCGTTCAATAAGGAACCTGCCCCATTTTCTTATATTCGGGTAAAGCTTTTTAACAAGTTCAGTAGAATCAAGCCTTTTCATAATGCGGTAGGGCACTATCTCAAAGGAATCGCACCAACCTGCAGAACCATCGTAACCATCGTAAAAACCAGGCGGACAAACCTTAGGTAGCATCTGCTTCACACAGCCGTTTTCAAATTGTGACAAAGCCTGATCTTTAAGCCACCTTATAAGCACGGGGTAAGAATCCATAAGGTACATAGCGGTGTCGGAAAACACCTGACAGTCACCTGCGAAACCCGATTTCTCTCTTGTGGGACAGTCTGTGGGAACATCCACAAAGTTACCCTTCATACTCCATAAAGTATTCTTAAAGAGCTTGTTTACGTCATCTATCCCGCACTCAAACTCAGCTGTAGTTTCCATATCGGAATAAACCGCCACAGCTGTAAACTCTTCGCCCGTAATATCCAAATCTGTTTCAACCATTACATACCTGAAGCCATAATAGCACTTTGTGGGATGCCACAAATTCTCACCGTTTTTGCAGGTGTATATAATTTTCTGGTCGCAGTAAGGAACGTCGGGATTCTGGAAACTTAAATTCTGGTAATTGCCGTATTCATCCAGAGTTTCTGTATGACTAAGCGAAATTACCTCGCCGCCTTTTGCCCTGAGATTTATTTCAACAAAACCTGCAATATTCTGCCCGAAATCGAGAATCTTCTCATTCTTTGGAGTAATTATAACCTTTGCTTTGAATCTTTCGTGCATCGTTACAGGCAAGCAAGAGCCTGTAATGGTATTTACACCGAAATTTTCAACTTTAACTTCGTGCAGGTCGGTTATTTCTTTTCGTGCGTCGTACTCTTCAAGACGCATCGTATCGTTAAAGCCCAAAGGGCCGTTGTTGCTTGCAAGCCAGGTTTCATCGGATATTAAAACCAATTCCCCGTTTACTTCAAGCTGACACAACAGGGCAATATCTCTGCCTGCAAGATATCTCTCCATACCCCAGCCGAAACTGCCGCGCCACGCACCGTCGCCGAGAGATACTGTAATTTCGTTTTCACCTATAGTAAGCTTATCCTCTATATCATAGGTCTGCATCTGTAAATGCAAATCATACTGAGTATGTCCCGGAGCATAGAGGTAGCCATCCACGTGCTTTCCGTTTATATACACGTCGTAAAAGCCATGGCTTGTTATGTAAAGCCTTGCATTTTCTTTATTTAAGCATTTAAATTTCTTAACTAAATAACTTGCTTTATTTAAAGGAGTATTATTTAAAGCCGAAAAATAAAAATCAGGTAAGTTAAGCTCCGGATTTATCCACTTAGCCTTAATATCTCTCTATTTAAACCTGTTTCAAAATAAGTAGAAGAAACTTCGCCTTCTATTCCTTTTTCATCAAAAAGCGTAATTTCTGCCTTAACCCTGCTTTTGGAAGATACTGTAAAATCGGGAACAAATTCGGTTTTATTGGAATAAACTTTTTCACTTTCGTAGACCATTATGCCTTTAATGTACATTTTTATAATAAAGGCGTTCTGCTTCACTCCGTTTATAGCGATCCATGAAATAATCACCTTGCCGCTTTCAATGCCAACAGGCTCATACATATAATTAATTTTTATTTTATCAGCTTTCATTATCATTCTCCTTACAGTTTTACGTGATTATCACCTAAAGCGATTCTGCCTAAATAATATTTAGAAAAGGCTGTTTGATTTAACTTACCTATTTCCAGCTGTTTAGCTATAAAATCCGGCAGCATTTCGTCATATTTTACTTCCAGAACGTGCATTCCTTTGGGAAGCACAGGTACCCTTACCGCCACTTTTTCGTCAAAAAAAGAATTTATGAATTTACTTGCCGTTATGTTTCTGTCAAAAGTAATTCTTACGTTGCCTGAAGGATGCACAAAGGCAGTTCTTTCGTAACTGATTATTACTTTCGGTTCCATTTTAAGGCACTTCATATTAAAAAGAAGACGGTTAAGAGGCTTTCTTTCGCTGAAAGCAATATCGCTTTCACCGTTTATAATTTTATTAAATTCTTTTTGGCTTAACTTACAGGAAGTTTTTCTGTTAAAGCCGTTTTCCTTTTCTTTTATTTCCAGTCTTAATTCTTTAAGTCCCGGATAATAGGTACGTATACGGTACTTAGCTCTGTTATCAGTGCCTGCATCGTTATCAAGCATTGCAGTATTCCTGTAATCGTCAAGATATATACTTCTTACTTCATAATACTCGCCGTTTTGATGGATATCCTGTGCCATAACCTCCTTAAGGCGGGCTTTGATAACAGCTAAATCCATATCAGATACGAGATATTTTTTCTCAGCTCTGTATTCTATTTTTGCCACCTCATTCTCAGAATCTTACGTCGCCGTCATGAGTCATAAGATGTACACTATCCACACCTTCTACCTTAGCTACCTCGCTTACAAGCTCAGCTTCCTTTTTAACCTGAAGCTCAATTATCCATTCGGTGCCGTTTTTGCTTATGTTTCGGCTTCTGATTTTGTGAGATTTGGTAAACTTTTTAATTTGGGCTAAAATCTCTTTTTCACATTCTGCACCTTTAGCGGTTACCACTAAAAGGCAGGGCGCTCTGAAAGAAGGAATCAGATCAAGAACAGAAATAAGCAGTGCTACAATAAGTAAAAGTATCAGCGCCAGCTCAAAAAGTCCTGCGCCTGTAACAATACCAATGCTTATACTCCAGAAAAGATAGGTAAGATCTGCAGGGTCTTTAACTGCATTTCTGAATCTTACAATAGAAAGAGCACCAACCATACCGAGGCTGATGGTTAAGTTGCTGCCCATAGCTATCATAATAGCAGATGTGATTACAGGTAAAATAGCAAGTGAACGGTTAAAACTGCGGTTATAGAAGCCACTTCTTGAATTAAACTTATATGCAAAATAGATGATAAGTCCGAAAGCCACAGAAAGAAGCAAGGTAACAACTATTGCGGTGGTGGAAATTTCACCTGACTGCAACTTATCTAAAACTGAATTTTTAAAAAGGTCGTTAAAATTCATATAAATGTCCCTGACTTTAAAGAAGTTTATTACATAAATAATACCATTTAAAAGGGGGAAATACAAGTAATATGCTGTAAAAACAGAATATCAAATACATTTTGTTTCTATATGTAATATTGAAAACACCGGAAAAATGTGCTAATATTTTAAAAAGTAAAGGTGGGATATATATGAACACACTTGAATTATTAAAAAGCGGTAAAAAACCTCTTATTGCCGCTCACAGAGGTTTGGCTTTGGGTAATATACCCTGCAACACACCTGTTTCTTATGCTTTTGCCCTAAAAAACGGCGCTGACATTATTGAACTGGACGTTTCCGTAACTAAGGATAAGGAACTGCTTGTGTTCCACCCGGGTATGGAATACGCCCACACCAACAGCAAGCTTAGCTTTACGGAGATGACAGCAGAGGAAATTGACAGGGACGTAAGGCTTTTAAACGTGGATAACGCCGTCACACAGTTTAAAATTTCCTGTTTTAAGGATATACTCCTGCTTTTAAAGGGCAAGTGCGTAGTTAACGTTGATAAATTCTGGATGGAGCCTGAGCTTATTTCCGGTGTTATAAGGGAATGCGGTATGGAGCAGGACGTAATTATAAAAACAGGCCCCAATAAGCACGACCTTGATAACGTGAGAAAATATGCTCCCGATATGCCCTATATGCCTGTAGTGGAAAAGGCAGAGGACTTTGAAGCCTTATTCGGTGACAGCTCCATCAACTTAATAGGTGCGGAGGTGTGTTTCAATACAGAGGATTCCCCCTTTGCCAAGGATGAATATATAAAGAAAATTCACAGTATGGGACTTTATTTATGGGTCAACTCCATAGTATATAACTATAAAGCAAATTTAAATGCAGGCCACAGCGACGATACCGCCGCGGCAGGTGACCCTGAAAAGGGCTGGGGCTGGCTTTACGATAAAGGCTACGATATAATTCAGACCGACTACACCGGCTTCATTCAGGATTATTTTGATAAATACAAGAGATAAACAATAAACCTCTTCGCTAAAAAGTGAAGAGGCTTAATTTTTATATTTACTTAAAATTACAGGGACTTTGACCCGTTTCGCGCAAAAATGCTTTGTAAAAGCTTGAATATTCGTGATATCCGCAGGCTTTTGCCGTTTCTGAAGGGGATTTCCCGGAGCTTAGCAAAAACTTTGCGTGCATCATTCGGCGTGTGAGCACGTATTGATGCAAAGAAAGCTGTGTATACTGCTTAAACTGATGGGAAAGGTAAAATTTACTTACGAAAAACTTTTCGGAAAGACTGTCAAGGGAAAGGTTTTCCGAAAGATTTGAATTAATATAGGATATCACGTGGGGAACTAAGGCGCCTTCGCCTGATTTCAGGTCTAATTTTCTGTGGCTTAATATTCTTTCGGCAAGGCTTGCCAACACAAGAACGACCACCGCGCTGTTGGAAATATGATAAAGCGGAGCATCATCTGCATTTTTTCTGACTATTTCTCTTAAAGGCTGTGTGAATTCCAAAAGCTCAGCAGGGTTAACACTGAGGTGATTGAGAACAGATCCACCGAAAACGTCAAAAATCTCCGACAGCTTAAAGGCTTCCGAATTTAAAGAACAAAGAAATTTCGGGGATAAATAGAGCAAAATCCTCTCGTATTTATTAGTGCTTTGCTTTTCAGAGCTTTCCTTACGGGGTGTAACACGGTGAAAGTGCCCCGGCGGTATGACTGTAATGCAGCCGTCCCCAAGGTTATGCACTGCGTTTTCGCTGTAGTGGGTAACGTTGCCGTGAATAATAAAGCGTATTTCGTAAAAATCGTGCATATGAAACTGTGTCATATCAGGCGCGTCCGTACAGTTATCGTATATTTCAAAGGAATGATTGATAAGGTCAGGGAAGCTTTCGTCCCAGTTATTTGCCATATTACCGCCTCCTTTTTAATCTTATATCAGGATTTTCAATTTGTAAAGCTTAAGGCATAATCTTTTCCTTAAAAAATTATACAGCAAGATTTGAAATGCTTAAAGCAATTTATTCCTATTGCGTTTCAAATATTATAGCCATATAATAAATATACAGTTACCAGAAATTTCATTATTTCAAGGAGGAACCAAGATGCGTGTTGTCAATGAGAAATACAGGAAATTTTTCGAAAAAGTGTACAAAATAATGGATGATGCTTACAGCGAAGAATTCAAATGTCCTACAAGCAGAATAGAAGCACCTTTCTACCATTCACAGCTTCACCACTGCGACGTACACAACACACGTACGGCTTTTGAATATGCCAATATGCTGCTTGCTACGGGCGATGAAGCCGACCTTAACCGCGCTATAGAAGTATTAAGCCACGCCGCCGCACTGCAGGATAAGGACCCTGCAAACAGCACTTTCGGTATATGGTCCTGGTATATGGAAGAGCCTCTGGAAAATATGAACCCGCCTGACTGGAACTGGGCGGACTTTTGCGGTAAACAAATAATGCAGGTATTCCTTTTCCACAGCGAGAGAATGCCAAAAGAACTTCTTGAGGAGCTTAAGGAAACAGTGCGATGTGCCTGCCTTTCAATTTTCCGCCGCAATATGCACCCGGGTTACACCAATATATCCATTATGGGCGCTTACGTCTCCCTTGTTGCAGGCCAGTATTTCGGCTGGAAGGATATGTTTGAATACGGTGTAAGCCGCTTTGAAAAGGCCCACGAATATACTATGAAAAACGGCACCTTCGCTGAGTACAACAGCTCAACTTACACCTCTGAAGCCATTAACGATTTAACAAGAATATATACTGAAATTAAAGACAGCCACATTCACGACCTGGCAGGCGATATGCTGGACGTTGCCTGGCGTACGGTGGCAGAGCATTTCCACGCCCCCACAAAACAATGGACAGGCCCCAACGCAAGAAGCTACACCTGGCTTACTACCGACAGCGCCCTTTCCTTCCTTCGTGTTGCCCTTGATAACGGCGAAGAATTTGTTACCGATGACCGTTTTACTTACGACCCTGCCCTTGTTTATATAGACCTTTTCTGCCCCGAAAAATACAAAAAGGCCTTTAAGGAATGTGAAACTCACGACGTTAACCTGGGCTTTACAAGGGGAGAATCCATAAAATCACCCCGCACCCATATTGCTATTGCTCACCTTTGCCCTGAATACACACTTTCTTCCTGGGAAAGTATGGAAACCTGGAACCAATGCCGTAATCTTATGGGTTACTGGGGCGGTGAAAAGCCAAGGTTCATAAGTGCAACTATCCTTCACGACCTTTATGATTTTTCAACGGGTATGTTCGTAACGGCACAGTATAAAGGAAACGCACTGATAACCGCCTCCCTGCGTACAAACGGCGGCGATACCCATTGCAGCATTGACCGTATGCTTGACGAAAAAACCAATGCCTACGATATTCGCGTCAGAATTGAACTTGGCGGCGCTATCGAAAGCCCTCCCATTCTTGAAAACAACACCGTAATCCTTAAGGACGGAGGAGTGAATATAAAAATCACCCTGCTTGACGCTGAATTTGACGGCAAACCCTGCAAGCTTGAAATTCGTGATACAAGCTGGGATAAGGAAATGCAGGCAAGCCACACAAACCTGCACCGCAGATTAACCACCGACGAGCCCCGCTATTATATAGACACAGTGTTCTACCACGGCGAATACAAAGAATTTAAGCTGAATGAGATAGAAAACGCCTACGCCACTTTTTGCGTAAGTATGGAAGGCGCAGAGCCACTTAACACCGAAATTAAAGATGAAGCAGGCTACCTTTACGTAAACACAGAGATAAGCGGCACTAAGCTTAGTACCTGCTCACCCTCCGGACTTGTACCCTGTGACAAGTGGAAAGGCTTTGCCGCAATTGATGATGTTCCTATGTATAAAACCTACGGCCTGCCCGAGGTAAAAATACCGTAATAATTTTAGAAGAAAGTAAACTATGTCACTTAAAAATGAACTTACACCCCTTGAATACGGCATAATGGCCTGTGATACCATGTTACGCCGTTATCCTGACGTTAACACCCTGCCTCCTGACCACGGCTACGGCAGAGCAACCTTTAACTATCATCAGGGCGTTTTTCTTACGGGAATGAGCCGTATTTACAATTTATGCAAGGATGAACGCTATTTAAATTACATAAAAGCCTGGGCAAAAGCTATGCAAAACGAGGACGGAACCATCTATGAGCCCGGTGCCGACTGGATATCACTGAGAACTCTTGATTTCCGCCAACCTGCAAACGTGCTTTTCTTCCTTTATGACGAAACTCAGGACCCTCACTGGTTGGAGCTTATAAAGTACCTTGCTGATGATTTATACGAAACCTACCCCAAAAATGAGGACGGCGGTTTCTGGCATTTTTACACCACACCCGGTCAGATGTGGCTGGACGGCCTTTATATGGCAGGGCCTTTACTTGCCCACTACGCATATCTTGCAAATAAACCCCAGTACCTGGAGCTTGCAATAAAACAGATATTCATTATGTATAAGAATATGCGTGATGAAAAGTCGGGACTTCTCTACCATGGCTGGGACCCCACGAAAAAAGCAATCTGGGCAAACCCTGAAAGCGGCTGTTCCCCTGAAATATGGGCACGCGCCTGCGGCTGGTTTGTGCTTGCTATCTCCGAAATGCTGGACTTTATTCCTGACGGGCACCCCGAAAAGGAAAACATTATATCAATACAAAAAGAGCTTATTGATGCCGTTATCCGAAACCAGTCCGTTGAAGGCAGATGGTACGAGGTTGTTGACAAATGGCAGGAAAAGGGCAACTGGCCTGAAAATTCAGGTACTTGCCTGTTTATCTATTCAATTTGTAAGGGAATACGAAAAGGCTATATTGATAAAAAATACCTTGAAAACGCAAAGCGCGCCTACAACAGAATTATCGAGACCTTACTTCCCGCCCCTGAAGGAGAGTTCAGCCTTGGTAATATCTGCGTTGGCACCTGCATTGAGGAAGGCACTTACGACTATTATATTTCCAGGGACTGCACCGAAAACGACCTGCACGGCATGGGAGCATTCCTTTTAATGGCAAGCGAGCTTTCGGGACTTATTTAATATTCTTACTAAAACTTCTGAAGTTTTTAAAGCTTCAGGAGTTTTATTTATTTAACTCAAAAGTCATTTACTTTATTGTTTTTTGGTGATATAATTTAGCAAATTATAATGTAAACAGAAGAAGATAAAAGCTTAAAAATTTTCTGAGTTTTTAATTTATAATCGGAAGGTGATATAATGTATAAAAACATTCTTGAAAGTACACTAAGCACAATAAGAAATTTAAATTGCCCTATACCTGAGAAATATTCTATTGCCGGAATAGTTGGCAGTGAGCGTATTCCGTGCGGTGAGATGGGAAAGAATGATAATTACCACTTCCCGATGGGCACGGCTTACCTAAAGCTTGGTATTTCAGGTGTTGCTGAAAAAGCTTTGAAAAAATCAAGAGAAACAGATTCAGACAGATCCAAATCCCTTTTGCTTGGAATTTATGAAGTTTACAATGAAATAGCCCTATATTTGAAAAGATACAGTACAGCTATTAAAAATTGCGGTGTAAAAAGCAATAAGCTCAATAGAATAAGTGAAAACTTAGAACATTTATCTGCCAACGCTCCTGAACATTTTGACGAAGCAGTACAGCTGGTTTACATAATGTGGAAATTAAGAGTAATCTCAAGCTGTGGCGCAGATATAGGAAGGCTTGATAACCAGCTGAAAGATTATTATGAAAAAGATATAAGTTCAGGGTATTTATCAGAAAATGAAGCCTACAGCTTAATTACCGATTTGTGGCTTATGATAAACGAGCACAACAGCGGCGATACATTAATAAATGTGATGCTTGGCGGTATGAATCCTGACGGCAGCACATTTATTAA
>SVPY01000018.1 GCA_015065615.1 Oscillospiraceae bacterium
TGGTGTCCATTGCCGCTTCTTTTGTCCCTTTCTCATTATTTCACCTCCTATGTCTATATTTTAGCATAAAGAAAAGGTAGACAACATGGTGTTTTCCATGTGTCTACCTTTATCTTACAGCTTTAAGGCTTAAAAAGCTTTACGGTTTTTCTTATTATTCAGAAACTTCGTCGCTGTTGAGCATATAACTTATGGTCATTAAGCTGTCGTTAAGGTGAACGCCTTCAACACAAACGTCCGGGTGACGCATGGAAATATCATAATGGCTGAAATTCCAGAAAGCCTTTACACCGTAGCTGATAAGATCATCGCTTACTTTGCTTACGGCAGAGGCGGGAATACATATAATTGCCATTTCGGGTTTTTCTCTCTCGCAGAATTCCTTTAAATCGGAATAGGGAAGAACGGTATAACCCTTTATCTCAGTACCCACAACACGGCTGTTTACGTCAAAGGTACCGCAAAGGTCAAATCCCATTTTATCAAAAGATATTGAAAGAAGCGCGCGGCCTAAGTTACCTACACCCAAAAGTATTGCTTTTCTTTTTGATGTAAGACCTAATATATCGCTTATTTCCTGCTTAAGCTGTGAAACGGGGTAGCCGTAGCCCTGCTGACCGAAACCGCCGAAACAGTTAAAGTCTTGACGGATCTGTGAAGCGGTAAAACCCATTCTGGTGGAAAGCTCTTTAGAGGAAACTCTCATTATACCGTTATTTTCAAGTTCACACAAATATCTGTAATATCTCGGCATTCTTCTGATTACCGACATCGAAATGTTTTCTTTACCCATTATATTAGCCCAATTTCTTTAAATTTTCATTAATAGCAAGAAGGAATTCTTCGGTAGTAACAGCCTTTTTGTTTTCAAGAACAGAAATAGCTGCAAGATTCTTATCCATAATTCCCTGCTCCATTGTCATAACTGATGCCTTCTCGAGCTTATCGGCAAATTCCATAAGCTCGGGAATGTTATCAAGCTCACCGCGCTTTCTTAAACCGCCCGTCCATGCAAAAATAGTAGCAATGGGGTTTGTGGATGTCTTTTCACCCTTAAGGTGATTATAGTAGTGACGTGTAACGGTGCCGTGTGCAGCTTCATACTCATACTTGCCGTCGGGAGAAACAAGAACGCTTGTCATAAGACCTAAGGAACCGAAAGCAGTAGCAAGCATATCACTCATAACGTCGCCGTCGTAGTTCTTGCAAGCCCAGATGTAGCCGCCTTCGCTTCTTACAACTCTTGCAACAACGTCGTCGATAAGAGTATAGAAGTATTCAATTCCTGCTGCTTCAAATTTCTCTTTATACTCGTTTTCGTATATCTCAGCGAAAATATCCTTGAAGCGGTGGTCGTAAGTTTTGGAAATAGTATCCTTGGAAGCAAACCAGAGGCTTTCTTTAGCATCAAGAGCGTAATTGAAGCAAGCTCTTGCGAAGGAAGCTATGGAAGCGTCAATATTATGTACGCCCTGAACGATACCGTCGGAATTTTTGAAATCGTGAATTAAAGCTCTTGTCTCGTTGCCGTCCTTATCCGTTACAACAAGCTCGGCTTTACTTCCGGCCTGAACCTTAAGCTCTGTGTTCTTATAGATATCGCCGTAAGCGTGTCTTGCAATTGTAATAGGCTTAGTCCAGGTGGGGATGTAAGGTACTATACCTTTAACGAGAATGGGCTTTCTGAAAACGGTGCCGTCCAATATAGCGCGGATAGTACCGTTGGGGGACTTCCACATCTCTGTAAGGTTGTATTCCTTTACACGCTGTGCGTTGGGTGTAATGGTAGCGCACTTTACAGCTACGCCGTATTTCTTTGTAGCTTCAGCGGAATCAACAGTAACCTGATCCTTTGTATTCTCACGGTTAACAAGACCTAAATCGTAGTATTCGGTCTTTAAATCAACGTAGGGGAGAATAAGAATATCCTTAATCATCTGCCAGATAATTCTGGTCATCTCGTCGCCATCCATCTCAACGAGAGGAGTGGTCATTTTGATTTTATTTAAACTCATTATATTTACCTCTTTCATCCATTGAGTTTTGTGTAGTTAAGAAGACCGCCGCAAAGTACCATTTCACGCTGTCTGTCTGTAAGAACTGCCTTTGTAGCTATCTTAATATTTTTAGTTATGTTTGTAAGTGTAACGTCAAGACCCTTTGTAAGCTCTTCTTTAATGTTTTCGAATACGATCTTGTCACCAAGCTCGATAAGCTCGTAATCGCTTTCTTTTACAAACTCCAAGGGAACGATACCTGCGTTTGCAAGGTTAGCGCAGTGAATTCTTGCATAGCTCTTGGCAAGAACAGCCTTAACGCCTAAGTAAAGGGGAACTAAAGCAGCGTGCTCACGGGAAGAACCCTGACCGTAGTTGGAACCGCCTATAACTATACCGCTTCCTGCCTTCTTACATCTTTCGGGGAACTCTTTATCGCATACTTCAAAGCAGAAATTTGAAAGATAGGGGATATTGCTTCTGTAAGGAAGAATCTTTGCGCCTGCAGGCATAATGTGGTCAGTTGTGATGTTATCGCCAACCTTTAATACTGTTTCGCATTCAATGGAATCATTCATAGCGTCGCACTTGGGGAAGGGCTTGATGTTGGGACCTCTTAACACGTCAACAGTTTCGGAAAGATATTCAGCCACGGGAGGAACAATCATGTTGTCGTTGATAACGAACTTTTCGGGCATATCAATTTTAACTGCTTCGCCTAAAGTTCTGGGGTCTGTAAATTTACCAGTTAAAGCGGAAGCTGCTGCAGTTTCGGGGCTTACAAGGTAAACCTTGCCGTCGGCTGTACCGCTTCTGCCTTCGAAGTTTCTGTTAAAAGTTCTTAATGAAACACCTGCGCTGTTGGGGGACTGACCCATACCGATGCAGGGACCGCAAGCGCATTCAAGAATTCTTGCGCCGCTGTCTATAATATCGGAAAGAGCGCCGTTTTTAGCAAGCATATTGAAAACTTGCTTGGAACCGGGAGCTATAGAGAGGCTTACTCCGGGAGCAACGGTCTTGCCCTTTAAGATAGCTGCAACCTTCATTAAATCCATATAGGAGGAGTTTGTGCAGGAGCCGATGCAAACCTGGTCAACCTTAATCTCACCGATCTCCTCAACGGACTTAACTGCGTCGGGGCTGTGGGGGCAAGCTGCCAAGGGCTTCAATTCGTTAAGATCAATTTCAATGATTTCATCGTAAACTGCGTCGTCGTCAGCTTTAATTTCTACCCAATCCTCTTCACGTCCCTGAGCCTTCAAGAATTCTCTTGTAATCTCATCGGAGGGGAATATAGAGGTGGAAGCGCCCAACTCGGCGCCCATATTTGTAATAGTGGCTCTCTCGGGAACTGTAAGAGTTTTTACAGCTTCGCCGCCGTATTCAATAATTTTGCCTACGCCGCCCTTAACGCTCATAATTTCAAGAACCTTTAAAATAATATCCTTGGCGGATACCCAGGGCTGAAGCTGACCTTTTAAATTAATTCTTGTCATTTTAGGCATTGTGATATGGTATTCGCCGCCGCCCATTGCAACTGCAACGTCCATACCGCCGGCGCCGAAAGCAAGCATACCTATACCGCCGCCTGTGGGAGTGTGACTATCGGAACCAATTAATGTTTTACCGGGAATACCGAATCTTTCAAGATGAACCTGATGGCAAATACCGTTACCGGGGCGTGAAAAATAAATGCCGTGTTTGCTTGTTACCGTCTGGATATATCTGTGGTCGTCGGCATTTTCAAAACCTGTCTGTAATGTGTTATGGTCAATATATGCAACACTTCTCTCGGTTTTTACGCGGTCAATGCCCATTGTCTCGAATTCGAGATACGCCATTGTACCTGTAGCATCCTGAGTAAGAGTCTGGTCTATTTTAAGGCCAATATCACTGCCTTTAACCATTTCGCCGCTTCTTAAATGAGAGGCGATAAGTTTTTCTGCTATTGTCTTTCCCATAATTTTCTTTGCTCCTTTTATCGGAAATAAAAAATCAATAATAGATTAATTATGCAATATTTTAAGTCATTTGTCAATTAAAACATACTATATATATGCTTTTTCTTTAAAAAACACCTAAAGTTTTAAGCAAAAGTACCCAACCAAACATTGTGATAATTGAAAACACGGTAGTAAATACTACTATATTTCCTGCAAGCTTATCGTCACCGCCAAGTGTTTGCGCAAGTGAGAAGGAAGAAACAGCTGTGGGAGCTGCAAACACAGTTAAAAGTGAAACAAGCCATACGTTTCTGAACCCTAATAAAATAGCTACAAAAACGAATATCATGGGGAAAATCACAAGCCTCATAGCCACAGTGCTCATAAGCTCTTTAATATGCCCCTTCATATCTCTGATTGAAAGAGAAGCACCAAGGAATACGAAAGCCATGGGAGTTGCACATGAAGCAAGGTCACTCATAGGTTTATAAATAATCTCGGGAAGGCTTATCTTTGTAAATGAGAAAAGCATACCTAAAAGCGAAGCGATAATAAGAGGATTAGTAACAATTTTCTTAAGTATTAATTTAAATGATATTTTGTTGCCGTTAAAAAGCTCAAGTGCAAAAACCGCAAGAATATTGAGAGCAGGTATAACAACTATGGTAAGTACGGCGTTGGCGGCTGAGCCCTCATCACCGAAAAGGGAGTAGGCAATAGGAATACCGAAAATAACGTAGTTACATCTGAACATACCCTGAATCATTACACCGCGTCTTTTTTTATCCTTTGTAAGTACCAGTGAAAGTACCGCCGCGATAATGAACTCAAGCACAATACCCACAAAAGCGTATAAAAGCACACTTCCGTTCATCAGTTCTTCGATTTCAGCGTTATAAATATTTTTGAAAACCAAAAGAGGTAAAAGGAACAAAGCTACAAGCCTGTTCATCTTAACAGTCACGTAGTCATCCAAAAACTTTATTTGCTTTAAAAGAATACCTACCGCCAGCATTAAAAGAAGCGGCGCTATTACGTTAAAAGAAATCAGTAAATTTTCCATACTCCTGCCTTTCATAAATGAAAAAACTAAAAATAGAAACAGAAACAATGTTCCTTATATATTGTAACATTTTTTTATTAAAGTTACAATCTATAATTTATTGTTCTTGATGTAATTGAAATAAAATGTTATAATAATTTGTAAGCTTAGTTTATTTTGCTGTATTTCTGCCAAACTAACTGAAAAAAGAAAGGATACAGCAATATGAACACAGATTATTTACTGAATTTTGAAAATGAAGATTCCGAAAGCGAAGATATTCACCTCAGCGAAAATTCACCTGACCATCCCAGTGTATCGGACGGCGCAGTAATAACTCACAACGGCAAAAGAACTCTTTTCTGCCTTACCATAATCGGTCAGATAGAAGGACATTACATTTTACCCTCGCAAAACAAATCCACCAAATACGAGCACGTTATACCTCAGATAGTAGCGGTGGAAGAAAACCCTGATATCGACGGTATGCTTATTCTTTTAAATACCGTAGGGGGCGATGTTGAAGCGGGGCTTGCCATAGCAGAGCTTATTGCAGGTATGAAAAAGCCCGTAGTTTCCCTTGTATTGGGCGGAGGACACTCTATAGGCGTACCTTTGGCGGTTGCGGCAAAACATTCCTTTATCGTACCTTCAGCCACTATGACCATTCACCCCGTAAGACTTAACGGACTTATTTTAGGAGTACCCCAAACCATTGAGTATTTCAGACGTATGCAGAAAAGAATTACAAATTTCGTAATTGCTAATTCCAAAATCAGCGAGGAATCCTTTATGAAGCTTGCCATGAATACGGCTGAACTTACTACGGACGTAGGAACGGTACTTGACGGCGAAGAAGCTGTTAAATGCGGTTTAATTGACAGCATAGGTAATTTATCGGATGCTTTAAATTATCTTGATAAGCTTATAGAAAAATAACAGAAATCATTTCCCGGGTCGGACCGGGTTTTACATATAGCAGGAGGCAAATTTTGAAAGAATCATCCACACAGAAAAACAGTACAAAAAGCAAAAACACAAAAACTCAGGCAAGTAAGCCCGCGGCAAAAAGCTCTGCGGCTAAAGCTGCTTCAACTAAAAAAGCAAGCAGTAAAAAGCCTGTACAAAACAGTAAAAACGTAGGCTCAGTTGATGAAATAAAACAAAGAAATCAGATGAAAGCAGTCTTTCTTTTCGCTGCGGCTGTTTTATCTATATTTCTTATCGTTATCCCCGGCGAGAATATATGGGCAACCGTACATAATCTGCTTCTGGGTATATTCGGCGGATGGGCAATGCTCTGGCCCGTGCTTTTGATTTACGTTGCCGTAGTTACAGCTATGGAAAAGCCCCACAACACGGTAAGCGGAAAAGTCTGGCTCTCCACCGTAATAATTTTACTTACCTGCGCCGCCGTTTACATATTCTCAAATAAAGAGCTTTATGATTTTGAAAGCTTCGGTAAATTTACAGTATCTTTATATGAAAACGGAATGAACGGTATCAGCGCAGGTCTTGCCGGCGGATATGTGGGCCACCCCATAATTCTTGCAACAGGTGAAGACGGCGCAAGAATCCTTATAGTTATAGTTCTCTGCGTTCTTATTATGGTACTTACGGGCATCACTTTAAAGCATCTTTATAAAGCGGTCACAAAACCCGTTAAGGCTGTTTCCAAAGGTATTCGCGACGTAAGAGAAAGAAGGGCAGAGGAGAGAAAGATAATTGAAGAAAACAGAAAAATTGATTTCGATGTTCCCGATTATTTACCTGCTCACCCCGTAACCAAGGAAAGCCTGAAAGCGGAAAGCGGTATTCCCGAAAATTCCGAACCGCCTAAAAAAGCCAAGAATAAAAACGAAAAGCTTGATAACCTTAACCGTGTATTCGGTATTGAAACAGGCGAAAAAGACACTACACAGAAAAACACCGATGAAAACGTTAACGTAAGCTTCGACGATCTTATTCCTTTGCAGAATATGCCTAAAAAGAAGCCTGCAGTTAAAAATCCCGTAAACGAAAATACAGGTGAAGTAAAAACCGAAATAACCGACCTTCCCGAAACACCGGATATTCCCGAACCCGAAATTATTGAGGAAAATCCGATTGAAAAAATCGATACAGTTCCCGTAAAAGATAAGGAAGAAACCGCTTATCTTCCTTATCAGAAGCTTGAGCCTGCGCGCAAGTCTGCCGAAAACACGGCGATAAACAGAAAGGAACCCGAAAAAATCCGTTCCGACGTCTCCTTACCTGTCACAACCTCTGAGGACGTACTGGAAAACGCCGCAAAAGCCGCTGAAGATTATATGAAAAAGAAGGAAGAAGCCGCAAAAATCGAGATGGCAAATTCCGCACAGATGGCTTTATACGTTAATAACAAGGATAAAGAAAACACCTACGTATTCCCGCCCGTTTCACTTCTTGAATCAGGCAAAAAGCTTTCCGCCGCAGTTGAAACAGAGGAGCTTCAGACAAACGGCAGAAAACTCGTTGATACCCTTAAAAGCTTCGGCGTACAAACTTCTATCGTGGATATAAGCCGCGGTCCCTCCGTAACAAGATACGAGCTTCAGCCTGCGCCCGGTGTTAAAATAAGTAAGATCACGGGTCTTGCAGACGATATCGCTCTTAACCTTGCCGCTGCAGGCGTTCGTATTGAAGCTCCTATTCCCGGTAAAGCCGCCGTAGGTATTGAAATTCCCAACAAAAATAAAACCATCGTTAAAATGCGCGAGCTTATTGAAAGTAACGCTTTCGTTACCGCAAAAAGCAAGCTCACTATGGCATTAGGCCGCGATATCGGCGGTCAGGTACAGATGGCAGACCTTGGTAAAATGCCCCACATGCTTATTGCAGGTACCACTGGTTCAGGTAAATCCGTATGTATTAACTCCATTATCATCAGCTTAATATATAAATCATCTCCCGATGATGTAAGGTTTTTAATGATAGATCCAAAGGTCGTTGAGCTTGGTGTATATAACGGCATTCCGCATCTTCTCGTTCCCGTTGTTACCGACCCCAGAAAAGCTGCAGGCGCTCTTAACTGGGCTGTTACCGAAATGCTTAACCGCTATAAGATTTTCGCCGATTTCAACGTTAAAGACCTTCAGGGCTACAATCACCTTGCTGAGCTTAACGGTTATCAGGACGAAAACGGTCAGCCTATGATAAAGATGCCCAGAATAGTAATCATAATCGATGAGCTTGCCGACCTTATGATGGCAGCCCCCAACGAGGTTGAAGACTCCATCTGCCGTCTGGCACAGATGGCACGTGCCGCAGGTATGCACCTTTTAGTAGCTACCCAGAGACCTACCGTAGACGTTGTTACCGGTCTTATTAAAGCCAATATCCCCAGCCGTATTGCCTTCGCTGTTTCTTCCGCTATCGATTCAAGAACTATTTTAGATAGTACAGGCGCCGAAAAACTTTTAGGTCAGGGCGATATGCTGTTTTCACCCGTGGGTGTACAGAAGCCTACAAGAATTCAGGGCTGCTACGTAAGCGAGAGCGAAATAGAAGCCATTACCGATTTCGTTAAAAAGGTACGCTCTGTAGATTACGACGCCAAGATAGTTGAAGATATCGAAAACCGCGCCGTTCACGATAAATCCAAAAACGACGACGTTTCCGATAGCGAAGCTATGGACCCCGTAATGGAAGAAGCTATCAAGCTGGTTATAGACGCAGGTGAAGCTTCCGTTTCTCTTATCCAGAGAAGGCTGAGAGTCGGCTACGCAAGAGCTGGCAGATTAATAGACCAGATGGAACAGATGGGTATTATAGGTCCTCACGCAGGCTCAAAGTCAAGGCAAGTGCTTATGACCTACAATCAGTGGCTTGAAAGAAATATGAATAAACCGGATAATGTAAATGAAGAAGATAACTCTTAATGAAATACTTAAAAGCAGGGTTTTCAAGGTAATTACAGCGGTTTTTATCATAGCTTATGTTATATTCGTTCTCACACCCTTCGGTCAGGATTTCTTTAAAAGCTCATTTACCTTTTTGAATCTTGACGATAATAAAAGATATTCCGATTATTTCGATTTCAGCATTGAATTTTTTGAAGCAGGTAAAACCGATATCGCTCTTCTGAAAGCTGATGAAAAATTGATTTTAATAGATACTTCCGATAAAGCCTATTCGGAAAGTCTTGCTTTTAAATTTGAAACCGATGGAGTTACTACTATTGAAGCGATATTCATAAGCCATTACGACAGCGACCACATCGGCGGATTAATTGATATATTAAGTAATTATGAAGTAAAGAAAGTATATTTATCCTGTTATTATGACCCCGACGGGTATTATCCGAAATTAGTTCATAAATACTTAGACGAAAACAAAATAAACTACGAATACCTCAAAGCCGGGGATAAGATTAGCATCGGTTTTATTGATTTCGAAATTTTAGCTCCCGTAACAAAGCATAAAGAATCCAATAACAATTCTTTGGTTTTCACGTTAGAGGCGGGTAAGTTTTCCGCGCTTTTTACAGGCGATATGGAATTAAAAGAACTTGAAGACGTACTTGAAAACAGTAAAACCTATGACTGTGACCTTATTAAGGCATCGCATCACGGCAGTATAAACGGTATAAGTGAAGAATTACTTGAAAAATTCAATCCTGAATACGCCGTTATTACCGTAGGCAGAAATTCATCGGGTCTGCCAAACAGCGCCACGCTTAAGCTTCTTTCCGAAAAGGGTATAGAAATACTTAGAACCGACAAAAACGGTGATATCGTAATATGCTCAAATATTGATGATGAAAATATTTATTATAAAACAGAAAAATAATGTAAGGAGAAATATAAAATGAAAAAATTAATTGTAGACAGATACGAAGGCCAGTTTACTATCTGCGAGGAACCCAAAGAGAAAAAGTACTTCGCTATTGAAACAGCCGAAATGCCTAAAGAAGCAAAACCCGGTACCGTAATCGTTATTTCCGACGACGGCGTAATTTCCGTTGATGCAGAAGAAACAAAAAGACGCGCAGAAAGAATTCTCAATAAACAAAATAAAGCTAAATAAAAAGCAAAAAAACCCGTAAGGAAAATCCTTACGGGTTTTTTATTGCCGTTTTTAATTAATAGTTAGCTTCGTGAAGCTCGAAATAAGCCTGAGGATGAGCGCATACGGGGCAGAGGACGGGGGCGTTGGTGCCAACCATAATATGACCGCAGTTGCGGCATTCCCATACTTTAACTTCGCTCTTAGCGAAAACCTGCTGTGTTTCCACGTTCTTTAAAAGTGCACGGTAGCGCTCTTCGTGAGTTTTCTCTATAGCGGCAACCATTCTGAATTTGTTTGCAAGCTCGGTAAAGCCCTCTTTTTCGGCTGTATCAGCAAAACCTGCATACATATCAGTCCACTCGTAATTTTCGCCAGCAGCGGCAGAGCCTAAGTTTTCGGCTGTAGTACCAATACCGTCAAGCTCCTTAAACCACATTTTTGCGTGCTCTTTTTCATTGTCGGCTGTTTTCTGGAATAAAGCAGCAATCTGCTCAAAACCTTCCTTCTTAGCCTTTGAAGCAAAATAAGTGTACTTATTTCTTGCTTCAGATTCACCTGAAAAAGCAGCTCTTAAATTTTTTTCTGTCTGTGTACCTGCATATTTGTTTGCCATTTTATTTTCCTCCTAAAAATTTATAATATAATTATTAATTAAATTTATATAAATTATTCTTTATGGCCTCAAAAGATTTATCGCTTATTGCATGTTCCAATTTACATGCATCCGCTTTTGCAGTTTCTTCATCAACACCTAAACATATGAGAAGATTTGATAAAATAGTGTGGCGCTCATATATTTTTACGCCTATTTCAAGCCCTATATCCGTTAGAGAAATGAAACCATCTTTATCTATAGTGATATATCCGCCTTTTTTCAGAAGCCCCATAGCGCGGCTGATGCTTGGTTTGGAGTAACCCATATATTCGCACACGTCAATACTTCTCACGTGGGGATTTTTCCTTGTCAAAACGTATATAGATTCAAGGTACATTTCACCTGATTCCTGTAAACCCATTTAAAGTACTCCTTATTTTATTTCATTTTATAAATTATGTTCTTTCAGCTTATCGTATCTCAGCCTTACTTTATCCCTTGCATTAAGCCTTACTTCGCCGTGGTCGTTTCTTCTCATATACACATTCTGAATAAGTCCTATTCCGAAATAGAGACAGGCTGCGGATGAACCGCCCGCGCTGAAGAAGGGGAGGGTAACACCCATAACGGGCAAAATCGCAAGGCACATACCTATATTTGTTACGGTCTGGAAAGCAACAAGTCCGAAAAATCCGATACAGATGTATTTACCCATATCATCTCTTGCTTTTGAAGCAATCTGAACCAGCCTTATCATAAGCACAAAAAGTAAAAGAATCAGAAAACTGCATCCGATAAATCCGAATTCTTCACCTGCAACAGAGAATATAAAGTCGCTGTGCTGGAAAGTAACGGCATTGGTTTCAACTCTGGGTCCCTGAAAATATCCGTACCCGAAAAATCCGCCGCTGCCTATTGAAATTCTGCCCTGATACTGCTGGTAGCCTTCATTCATTGCAATAGTAGGGTCATCAAGATTATAAACCGACGTAAATCTTAATATCTGATATTCACTTAATACGAATTTCCAGATAAAAGGAAACACTACCAAAATAGCGCCGAAGAGTATGGCGAAATATCTTAAATGAACACCTGCCACTATACTCATAAAAATAAATATAGCAAAGAACACAAAGCCTGCGCCGTCATCACCCTGTTCATGGCACAGGAAAAAAGGAATGAAAGCGTGAATGCCAAGAGAAATAACACTTAAAACCTGATTAAGCTTTCCCGAATTTTTCAAAATATCAAGGTGCTTTGCATAAGTGATAATAAATAAAATCTTTACAAGCTCACTTGACTGGAAGGTTCTGCCTGCAATATTTATCCAAGCAGTTGCATTAACACCGCCGCTGCCGGAAATATTAACACCGAAAAGCATAGTGTAAATCAGAAAGAAAACAGAAAAAACGGCTATAAGCACCCAGTAATTGGATATGGTTTTATAGTCGATAACCGTAAAGAAAAAGGCGCCGACAAGACCTAAAAGTACGGCAATAAGCTGTGTTTCAAAGTAATCGGTATTTGTAGCTCTTGAAACACTTTTTAAAAGCAAAAGCGCGAATACCGATATAATAATTATTATTGTCCACAGTATGTGGTCAGATTCCGTAAAAAATCTTTTTAAAGATAATATCAAATGATTCTTTTTTATACTTTGCATATTTAAAAATAAACTTCCCTGAATAAACTTCCCTGAATTAATCTGTTTAGATAATAATAACACTTTTTTCTTTATCAATCAACAAAAATTTATCTAAGTATTACACTTTACTTATCACAAAATTTATATTATAATGAATTTGGTATTTCAAATTAATTTGTTTTTCAGAAAGGAAAATTGAAAATGCTCACAGATATCGAAATTGCTCAGCAGGCCAAACTTACTCCCATAGCAAAAATTGCCGAAAACCTCGGTATACAGGAGGAAGAACTTGAATTATACGGCAGATATAAAGCTAAGATAAATAGTTCTCTCTTTGAAAGATTAAAGGATAAGAAAAACGGTAAGCTCATTCTTGTTACAGCTATCAACCCCACACCTGCAGGTGAAGGTAAAACAACTACTACAGCAGGTCTCGGCCAGGCTATGGCAAAAATCGGTAAGAACGCTATTATTGCTTTAAGAGAACCTTCCTTAGGTCCCGTTTTCGGTGTTAAGGGCGGCGCAGCAGGCGGCGGTTACTCTCAGGTTCTTCCTATGGAAGATATTAACCTCCACTTCACAGGCGATATGCACGCTATCACATCTGCAAATAACCTTCTTTGCGCTATGCTCGATAACCATATGCAGCAGGGCAACGTACTTGGCATCGACCAGAGAAGAATCCTCATCAAGAGATGCCTTGATATGAACGACCGTGCACTCAGAAACGTAATCGTAGGTCTCGGTGGCAAAATCAACGGTGTTCCCAGAGAAGATGGTTTCATCATTACTGTAGCAAGTGAAGTAATGGCTATTCTTTGCCTTTCTAACGATATAGAAGATCTTAAAAAGAGACTCGGCAACATTCTTATTGCTTATAAGTACGACGGTACTCCCGTATTTGCAAGAGATATCAACGCAGACGGCGCTATGGCAGCACTCTTAAAGGATGCTATCAAGCCCAACCTCGTTCAGACACTTGAAGGTACACCTGCAGTTATGCACGGCGGTCCTTTTGCTAACATTGCACATGGCTGTAACTCCATTATGGCTACAAAGCTCGGTTTAAAGCTCGCAGACTACTGCATTACAGAGGCAGGCTTCGGTTCCGACCTCGGTGCTGAAAAGTTCCTTGATATCAAGTGCCGTTTCGCTGGCTTAAAGCCCTCCTGCGTAGTAGTTGTTGCTACTGTAAGAGCTCTTAAGTATAACGGCGGCGTATTAAAGGCAGACCTCGCTAACGAGAACGTAGAAGCTCTCAAGAAGGGTATCGTAAACATGAAAGCTCACGTTGAAAACATGCACAAGTACGGTATTCCCGTTGTTGTTGCTATCAACCGCTTCCATACCGATACAGATGCTGAACTTCAGGTTATCGATTCCTGCTGTAAGGAATTAGGCGTTAACTACGCTCTCAGCGAAGTATTCGCTAAAGGCGGCGAAGGCGGCGTAGAGCTTGCTAAGGCAGTTTGCTCCGTTATCGATGGTGATGAGGATACAAGCAAGAACTTTGCTCCTATTTATCCTCTTGATATCACAATTGAAGAAAAAATCAAGACTATTGCTACAAAGATCTATGGTGCTGACGACGTTATGTTCACAGCTCAGGCTCAGAAGGCTTTAAAGGAAATCAAGGCTCTCGGCGGCGACGCTATGCCCGTATGTATTGCTAAAACACAGTATTCACTTTCCGATAATGCTTCTCTTCTCGGCAGACCCGAAGGCTTCACAGTTACAATCCGTGACTTACGCCTCTCCAACGGTGCCGGCTTCGTAGTTGCTTACGCTGGCGACATTATGACAATGCCCGGTCTTCCCAAGGTTCCCGCTGCTGAAAAAATCGACGTTGATGAAAACTCAATGATTCACGGTTTATTCTAATATGCAAACTTTTATAACAAATTCCTATAAAGAAACCGAGGAATTTGCTTCAAATTTCTCAAAAAATCTTCGCCCCGGTGACGTAATCGCCTATGAAGGTTCAATGGGAATGGGAAAAACAGTTTTTACACGAGGAATAATTAAAGGACTTGGAGGCGACGACGTTGTCTCCAGTCCCACATTTGCTCTTGTAAACGAATATGAAACTCCGCTTTGCCCTGTATATCATTTTGATATGTACAGGGTAAATACCTATGATGACCTTTATTCCACAGGCTTTTTCGATTACCTTGAAAACGGTTCCATTCTTCTTATCGAATGGAGCGAAAATATTTACGAAGCTCTGCCCGAAAACACGGTATTTGTAAATATCAGTAAGGGTGAAGAGGAAAATAAACGTACCATCACCATCCGCACAATGGCGGAGGAGTGATTAAGAAAGGAAATCAAATTGAAAATACTTTCTATAGATTCATCTACAAAAGCGGCATCCGCAGCTATAGTTGATAACGGTAAAATACTGGCTGAATATTTTTTAAACACGGGCTTTACCCACAGCCAGACTCTTATGCCTATAATTGAGCACGTGTTAAAAGAAAGCGGCAGTATGCTGAATGATACGGATTTTATATCCGTTACTTTAGGCCCCGGTTCATTTACCGGCGTAAGAATCGGCGTAGCTTCCGCCAAGGGACTTGCCTTCAGTGAAAACCTCCCCGTAATAGGCGTATCCGCCCTTGAAGCGTTGGCTTATAATTTATCAGGTTTAAAAGGCGAATTCCTTATATCACCCGTAATCGATGCTAGATGCGGTCAGGTTTATAACGCTCTATTTAAGTACAGTAACGGAAATATCGAAAGAATTACCGAGGACAGAGTAATAAAAATCACTGATCTTGCAGATTGTGTAAAGGAATGTGATTTACCCGTATATATAATCGGCGATGGTACAGCGCCTTGTTTAAAAGAGGTTTCTTTCCCCGAGGTATTAACTGTTCCTGCAGCTCTTTCTGAAATCAGAGCTTCGTCTGCTGCTTTAGCTTCAATAAAAATATTTGAAGAAAAAGGCGCTTGCGATTCAGCTTCAATTCAGCCAATTTACTTGCAGCTTCCTCAGGCTACAAGAGAATTAAAAAAGAAAACAGAAAGCCAAAATTAAATTTAAAAGGATCTACGTCAAAATGAAAATTGCAATGGGTTGTGACCATGGCGGTTACAAATTAAAAGAATCTTTAAAAAAATATCTCAGCGATAAGGGTATTGAGATTACCGATTTCGGCTGTTATGACGAAAAAAGCGTAGATTATCCCCATTTCGCTGCAAAAGCTGCAAGAAGCGTGGCAGCCGGTGAAAATAACTACGGTATTCTTATCTGCTCAACAGGCATCGGCATCTCAATAGCAGCAAACAAAGTTAAAGGCATAAGAGCTGCTTTATGCGGTGACCTTCACTCTGCAGAAATGACAAGGCGCCACAATAACGCTAACGTACTTTGCCTTGGCGGCCATATTGTCACAGAGCAGATCGCATGTAAAATTGCCGATATATTCCTTAGCACAGAATTTGAAGGCGGCGAAAGACACGAAAGAAGAATAAAGCTTTTAAGCGATATTGAAGAAAATATTATTTAAGGAGCGATAAAAATGAAAGATAATATCTTTGTAATGGATCACCCTCTTATTCAGCACAAGCTCACAATTTTAAGAGACAAACACACAGGTACCAAGCAGTTCCGTGAACTTGTTAACGAAATCGCTACACTTATCTGCTACGAAGCAACAAGAAACTGGCCTTTGCAGGACGTTGAGATCGAAACTCCCATGCAGAAGGCTGTAACAAAGGAAATAGCCGGTAAAAAAGTGGCTTTAGTTCCCATTTTAAGAGCAGGTCTCGGAATGGTAGACGGTATGCTCAATCTCGTTCCTTCCGCTAAAGTGGGTCATATCGGTCTTTACCGTGACCACGAAACTCTTCAGCCCGTTGAATACTACAATAAGCTTCCCGGTGATATTGAGGAAAGAGACGTTATGATTCTTGATCCCATGTTAGCTACAGGCGGCAGCGCTATTGACGCCATAGGAATAGTTAAGAGAAGCAACCCCAAGAGCATAAAGTTCCTTTGTATTATCGCAGCTCCCGAAGGCTTAAAGGCACTTCACGAAGCACATCCCGACGTAGGTATTTACTGCGCGGCAGTTGACGAGAAGCTGAATGAAAACGGTTATATTCTTCCCGGTCTCGGCGATGCAGGCGACAGAATTTTCGGTACAAAATAATTAATAAAATACGTAAAACCAAATGGCACTTTCTTTTTGAAAGCGTCATTTTTTATATGAAAAAACGGAGAACACCTCGTTATAAAGTGTCTCCGTTTTAATTTTATTAAAGGGGAGTGGGGGGAATATAAAGCACAAATTACCAGCGGTTTATATTTCTTTCAAACTTCTTTGTGTATGCCTCTTTAAGTTCATCAGGAGTTATATTATAGCACAGCATTACGTCGTTATAATACATAAGCACGTCCGCCATCTCTTCAATAAGATCTTTTCTGAGATTTTCGTCTGTAGTAGCCTTATTAGCGCCGTTCTTTTTTATAACGTCAATAACTTCGCCTATTTCTCCAATCATCCACAAAAGCTTACTCTGGCCAACCTCTGGGCATATAGGCTCCCACTTATGCTTATATTTTTCATAAAGAGCCTTCTGCATTTCCTGCATTTCGTTTATACTGAATTCTGTCATAATAATTCTCCTTCACAAAATTAACCGATATGCCAGTTAAAGTCATTAATAAGTTCAGCTTTGCCGGATTTTGAGCTTCTTGCGCCTGCATCAAGAAGTGCAACACCGTTTAAATTGAATACAGGATCCTGCATCTCGTGAGCGTACTTACCTGTTTCTTTTAAATAAATATAGGAGTTAGCTACACCAAGCAGATGATCAGGCTGAGGATCGGGAGCAATGCAAGTAGTTTTATTTTCATCGTTTAAGAAAAGCATTACGCCATCCTTACCAATCCACATATCACCGAGTTCACCATGGAGAATAGGACCGTTAACACCCATATCAGCATGACCCATGGAAGTCCAAGTACCTTCACAAATAGCAATAGCGGAAGGATAACGGGCTACGATAACAGATTCATCATCAGCATTACCTGCGTGAACTGTAAAGTTACCGCGAAGTCCGTAAGCAGAAATAGCTTTTTCGCCAATAAACCAGGTGCTCATCAGGCAGCCGTATGCGCCAAAGTCTGTCATTGCACCGCCACCGGAAGCTAACTGATGCCACCATGTGCTGCCTCTTTCAGCTTCAGTTAATCCTACACCGCTTTCAGCAATACCGGGGTGCTTGGAGCCCTTACCTAAGGGACCCATATTACCGACTCTGCACTTGAATTCAATAAGCTTACCTACTGCACCTTCATCAAAAAGCTTTTTCATCTTTAAGTAAGCAGGGCTAAAAGGCATCATCCAGTTAATAAGCACCTTGTGACCGTAATGCTCCATTGAACGTACCATAGAAAGAGCGTGGTCAAGGTTCATAGCCATAGGCTTTTCTACAAAGCAGTCAATGCCTCTCTTACCGCATTCTTCAACAACTTCGGGGTGAAGGGCGTTTTCACAGCAAATAACTGCTAAGTCGGGTTTTTCTGCATCGAGCATCTCAAGGTAATTATCATAAACCTTGGGAATTTCAAATTTCTTTACGCAGTGAGCCTTATTCCAGTTTCTTGCAAACATACCGTCGGGGTTAAGCTCGGGAATATAGGGTTTTGTATCCGCCGCTGCAACAATCTGGGTGCGGGGATGCTCATAGTAATAACCTGCAACACTGTTGATGTGCATATGGCAGAAACCAACAAGTGCAACTCTGTAAATTTTCTCGCTCATAAACATACCTCTCTTTATAGGCTTAAAGCCTTTTCTTTAATTTAATTATAGGGAATTGGAGCAATTTTGTAAATATGCATTATTTTACTGAATTTTTGCAAAAATTCCGTTTTAATTAAAATAGTTGAATAATTAACAAAAAAATCGCAGGAATTTACTCCTGCGATAATTTTTTATAGTAATCTTGTATCGTTGATAATAAGTTCGAAATCAAGGCCCAGAACACCTGCAGAACGCCTGCACAAAACCATACGGTCAAGGAATATTTCAAAATATTCCATAATGGGGCATATTGAGGTATCTATTTTAATATTAAATATACAGGTATTATTCTTGGTATCGATATCAAGGGCAGAACTTTCCACCGCAAAATTAACTCTGTCGTGAATATCGCCTACAAGGTCGTTACCTCTTACCCTTGTGCGGCGCACATCGCTTTTATCGGCAATAATCAAAGCGGCGGCAACCGTATTTACGGGATACGCGGTTTTTTCATCGTGGTGGCCTATAGCGGCACAAACAACCGCAATCTCTTCGGGGTCCATATTAAGTTTATTTAATATGGTAAAAGCCATTAATGCACCGCTGTGGGAGTGGTCTTCGCGGTTAATAACGTTACCTATATCGTGAATATAACCGGCAATTGCCGCAAGTTCACAGGTTCTTCTTGAGTGATTAAGCTTATAAAGAATACTGTAAGCAGTATCGCCGCTTTTTTTAGCGTGAGCAAAACCGTGCTCGGTGTAACCTATGGCTTCAAGGTTATCGTTACCTGCCGTAATATATGCTTTTATTTCGGGCGCGCTGAAAACCTCTTCGGGAGTAGGATAATTATAAACGCTGTTATTCATAATTTCACCTTAGTCAGTTGTGTAGAGTCTGTACATAGCTTCAAGGCAGATTCTTGCGTGCTCCTTCATGTCCTCAATACAGCAGTTTTCGTTGCTATTATGGCCGCGCTCGTTGTGTCTGCCGAAAGATGCGCCGAAAGCAACGCCGTTGCCGCCCATCTGCCTTGCATAAGTGCCGCCGCCCATAGAGAATACCTTGCAGTTTTCGCCCGTAATATCCTCGTAGGAAGATTTTAAAAGAGAAACGAGCTTGCCGTCAGCAGGGAGGTATAAGGGTGCCTGTACAGTTTCGTTTGTATAAAGAAGACCTGCGCTTTCAACCTCGGACTTGATTTTAGAGATAATATTATTGCCGTCAAGTGTTGCGGGATATCTGATATCAATGGAGAATTCAGCTTTGTTTTCGTCAACTTTAACTACGCCTAAATTGAAAGTAAGCTTACCGCTGGGCTCATCGCTGCAGGCTACACCTATTTTACTGCCATCGTAAGTTAAACCGATTTTATTATTTGCAAAAGTAAGAACAGAGCCTATCTTATTACCGAAAACGCTGTAAAGTAAATCGATAAGATATGAAGCGGCGTTTTTACCGATTTCAGGGGAGGCACCGTGAGCGGCAATACCGTTTGATACAATATGGCAGCCGTCGTCTGTTCTTGTTACGTTAAAATCACCAAGCTTATAAGCAGCCTCAGCTAAAACGTCATACTCAAAATCACTGCAAACTATATCGGCTTCCGCCTTATATGGAACAGCGTTTACAACCGTACCGCCTGCAAAATTCTTAACGACACTTGAATCATTCTTATTTTCAACGGTAAAATGTAAGATACCTTTTTCGCAGTTACATACGCCGTAGCCTGCGTCGGGGGTAAATCCCATTGTGGGAAGTTGCTCGGAAGCAAAATAATTTTCCATATCAGCCATACCGATCTCTTCGCCTGAACCAAGAACAACTCTTAATTTTCTCTTACCCTTAACACCCGCATCCTTTAAAGCTCTTAAGCAGTGAAGGGCAATAATGGCAGGTCCTTTATTATCGGAAATGCCTCTTGCATAGAAAAAGCCGTCTTTTTCGGTAAGTGTATAGGGGTCGCTGTCCCAGCCTTCACCCTCGGGAACAACGTCGAGATGTGCCATAACCACAGCATTTTCTTCACCTTCGCCGATTTCACTGTGGCAGGCATAATAACCTACGTTCTTTGTTTTAAATCCGTATTTATTTCCAAGCTCCATTGCAAGGTCAATAGCTCTTGCAGGCTCCTTACCGAAGGGATATTCTCCTTCAGCTTCACCGCATACGGAGGGGATAGCGATCATAGCTTTAAGGTCAGCTACTATATCGTCCCAATATTCAAGAATTTTATCACCAAACATTTTTATTTTCCTTTCCTTAATGTAAATATATTTACTCATTTAGAATATCTTTTTTATCGTATAAAGTCAAGTAATTAAATGCGGAGTTTATAAAATGTTAAATATTATCTGGAGTATTATTATAATAATTTCTCTTTTCACGGTTATTTTAAACGGCAATTCAGCCGAAGCTTTAAAAACGCTCTACAGCGCCATAGAATCCGCCGTGAAGCTTACTGTCACCTTACTGGGCGTTATGGCTTTCTGGTCGGGAATAAGCCGTATTTGCGAAAATAACGGCATTGTTACCGCTTTAAGCAAATTTCTTTCTCCAATACTTAAAAGGCTGTTTCCCGAAAGCTTTAAAGATAAGGAAACAAGAAACCACATAACGATGAATTTGGTTTCCAATATTTTAGGGCTCGGCAACGCGGCTACCCCTCACGGAATAAAAGCCGTGGAAAAAATGGGGAAGGGCAGCGGATTTCTGAGTGACGAAATTATTTTATTCGTAGTAATAAACACCTGTTCACTGCAGCTTATACCTACTAATCTTTCCGCCTTAAGAATCAATTATGAAAGTAAAGAGCCATTTTCCGTTTTACCTCATATATTAATTGTATCTTGCGTCACGCTTTTTTTCGGCATTAGCCTGTGCTTTATTTTAAGAAAAATAAGTGAAAGGAAAAACAAATGAAAAGTTCAGCCGATCTGTTTGTTGTTTTCGTAATATTCTCCGCGGTTTTACTTTCTTTCATAAAAAATCAGAATACTTTCGACGATTTTAAAAGCGGCGCAATAGACGGTATCAAGACAGCTGTAAAATTACTCCCTACTTTCATAGGCATAATAACCGCCGTGAATCTCCTTTCAGCTTCAGGTTTTATAGATATGCTTACGTTTTTCATTAAACCCATAACAGATTTACTTAAAATTCCTGCCGAACTTATCACTTTAATAATAACCAAACCAATTTCGGGCAGCGCTTCCACCGGAATACTTACGGAAATATTCGCCGTACACGGGCCTGACAGCGATATAGGTAAGATGGCATCGGTTATGGCGGCTTCTACCGAAACCACACTTTACGCAGTATCCGTCTATCTTTCCGAAAACAACTATAAAAATCTGCGCTATACCGTTCCCGTTGCAATTTTTTGCGATTTCTTAACCGTAACATTAAGCATTTTACTGATAAATATAGGTTTATAAGCTTGACTATTTTATTGTTTTTCTGTATTATTAATTAGTTATATATAAATAATTTATAGCCAAGGTGAAGGATTTGAAAAAATTATTAAAGGACAAAGTATTCTGGTCCAGAATATATATTCTGATTACTCTTGCAGTACTTATAATATTCGGCATTATAAACGACGAAGTAAAAAGCTTTTTCGGAATAATAACGCAAATAGATACGTTTTATATTTTTATTACCGTTTTAGTTGTGCTTGTTTTTCTTTTCTTTGAGGGATTGGTTATCCACTACCTTTTAAGAACCCAGAAAACCAACGTAACTTTATGGGATTCTATAAAAATCGGTATGATAGGTCTTTATTATTCCTTTATTACCCCCAGCTCCACGGGCGGTCAGCCCGCTCAGGCAGCCTACCTTAAAAGGCGCAATATACCTCTTGGCGGCTCACTTGCCGCTATGTTTCTGAAGTTTTTCGCTTATCAGAACGCTTTTATGATAATCGCAATTATTTCAACCGTAATTATGCATCATAAGTTAGTGGAAATGGGTAATATGCTTATCTATTTTACTTATTTCGGACTTTTTATGAACGGCTTATGGCTGGTTATTATCCCCATATTATTTTCAAGAAGATGCCTTAAATTCCTATGCGGCATCTGTATAAAGCTTATAAATAAAATCGCTTTCCTTAAAAAATATAATCTCGAAGAAAAAATTGATAATTTCAGACGTGATTTCAGCGATTATTCCGAAAGATTCCGCAAAAACAAAAAAGAAATTCTTATTTCCATTCTTCTTTCCGTTCCTCAGGCACTTTTACAGATGAGTATTCTGTATTTTGTTTACCGCTCTATGGGTAATACCGCCGCAGGCTACATTGAAATCACCTCTATGCAAACCATTCTGCAGTCGGCTGTTTGCTTTATGCCAATGCCCGGTGCTTCAGGCGCTCAGGAAATCGGCTTTTCCGCCTTTATGGCGCCTTATTTCAGTGAAGGCAGTATGTTTGCAAGCGTGCTTATATGGCGCTTTTTCACCTATTATATCTTCATTCTTTTAGGCGCTGTAATAATTATTATTGACCAGCTTACAAAAACCCCAAAAAATAATCAAGCGGATACCAAGTAAGGCATCCGCTTTTTCGTTATCTTTTTATAATTTTAATCCGAGCTCTTCCATTTTTTCCCTCAGCTTAATAAAGTCATCAAAAGCCGCAGGTTTATTATTGGGGTTCCTGAGAAGTGCGGCAGGGTGGAGGGTTGCCATCATCAAAAAATTACCTTTTTCAAAGAATATTCCATGTTCCTTTGTAATTTTAATATCGGGTTTTATAAGCTTTGCTGCTGAAATTCTTCCGAGACATACAATTATTTTGGGATTAATAAGTTTCACCTGATTACGAAGCCACTGAATACATTCCTCCTGCTCACCGGGTTCGGGGTCGCGGTTTTTGGGAGGGCGGCATTTTACTATATTGGCTATGTAAATATTCTTCTTTCTGTCAAGGTCAACTGCTTTCAGCATTTTATCAAGAAGCTGACCGCCTCTGCCTACAAAGGGCTCACCCTGTAAATCCTCGTTTTCACCGGGGCCTTCTCCTATAAACATAACGTCAGCTTCAGGGTTACCTACACCGAAAACCACGTTTGTGCGGGTCTTACTGAGCTTGCATTTCTCACATTTTTTACATTCTTTTTCAAGTTCAATTATATCGTTTATCATAAAATTCATATCCTTTTAAATATTTTCTTAAATTATATCATATATTTTTAGAAATATATACACCTTTATGTTGAATTATTTGATTTTTAGTAGTAAAATATATCTGTAAAACCACAATAAACCACAAGGAGTGTATATTACAATGAAAGTTATGGTAGAAACATCTGCTCGTCATCTCCACGTAACTGATGAGCACCTTAAAATTCTTTTCGGACCCGACGCTAAGCTCTCCAATAAAAAGGATCTTTCTCAGCCCGGTCAGTTCGCAACAAACGAGAAGGTAGAAGTAATCGGACCTAAGGGTTCATTTGTTATGTCTATTCTCGGCCCCACAAGACCCGAAACACAGGTTGAGGTTTCTCTCTCCGATGCAAGAAAGATGGGCATCAACGCTCCCATCAGAGAGTCCGGCGATTTAGCAGGCACACCCGGTTGCATCCTTAAGGGACCTGCAGGTGAAGTTACACTTGAAAGCGGTGTTATCGCTGCTAAGCGTCACATCCACTTCAACGTAGAAGAGGCTGCTGAAGCTAACGTAGTAGACAAGCAGATCGTTTCCGTTAAGGTTGATTACAACGGCCGTTCTCTTATTTACGGCGACGTAGTTGTAAGAGTAAGCCCCAAGTACGCTGCTGCTATGCACGTTGATACAGACGAATCCAACGCTGCTGCTCTTCCCGGCACAGTTGACGGCGAGATCATTCTCTGATATTTATAACATAAAAGTCAAATGCAGTATGGCTTAAAGTCATACTGCGTTTTATTTTTTTCTTTAACCGTTTGTTTTTTATATAAAAATATGTTATTATAATAAAAAACGGGAAGGATTTTTAATATGGATTATAAACAGGAGTTTTTAAACTTATTCAGAGAAAACGTAAAAAGAGAGGGAAGTGAAAAGCTTCTTGCATGGCTTGAGAAAACTGACTTTTTCCATGCGCCTGCAAGCACAAAGTTTCACTGTGCCTGCGAATACGGCCTTGTTATGCACAGTTTAAGCGTTTATAAAGTACTTATGGAGAAATATTTCAGCGAGGAAGACGGCGATAATATAGAGAGCTTCACAATTTGTGCTTTGCTTCACGATATCTGTAAAGCTCAGTATTATAAAACCTCTACAAGAAACCAGAAAAACGAGGAGACAGGTCAGTGGGAAAAGGTACCTTACTATACTGTTGAAGATTTGTTCCCATACGGTCACGGTGAAAAGTCAGTATTTCTTATTGAGAGATTTATGAGACTCAAGCTGGACGAAGCTATGGCTATAAGATGGCATATGGGCGGATTTGACGATTCAGTAAGAGCGGGCGGATATGCAATGAGTCAGGCTTTTGAAAAATATTCTTTAGCCGTTAAGCTTCATTTAGCCGACCTTCACTCAACTTACCTCAACGAAAAAGGCACTTCTGCCGTAAGGTAAGATACACAGCGATATATTTAATTTAAGATTCTTACAAAATTATTCGGAAAGGTCTTTTATGTCATTTGATCTACACTGCCACTCTGTATTTTCGGATGGCTCCACAGATATAAAATCTCTTTTATATGCCGCTAAAAGAGCAAAACTTACGGGTATAGCAATAACCGACCACGATACTTTCGACGGCTATTATAAAGCATTGAATCTGAATAAGGATTATAATTTAAACCTTATTCAGGGTATAGAGATTTCTACCATCGATAAATCAAGAGGTAAAAAAGCTCACATACTCTGCTACAACCCTAAAGATACAAGTGTTTTAAACGGTATAATCAGCGGTATAACGAAAATGCGCTTTGATGCCATGAAAGAGAGCATCAGGATACTTGAAACCAAGTACCCTATATCCTTTGAAATGGTTATGAAAAACAAAAAAGATGCCACCTGTATTTTCAAGCAGCATATTATGCAGTGCTTTTTGGAGCTTGGTATTACAAACGAGATATTCGGCAGTTTCTTTAAAGAGTTATTTAATTCAAAAAACGGTTTTGCCTATATAGATATTGACTATCCCGATACTTTTGATATAATTAATAAAGTGAAATCCACAGGCGGAAAAATTGTACTTGCACACCCCAGCGAGTATAGCAGTATGCCGCTTCTTTATGAATTATGCGAAAAGAAGCTTATAGATGGTATTGAAGCTTATCATCCGCGAAACAGGGAAGAGGACGTAAAAACAATCAGGGAATTATCAGAAAAATACGGTCTGTTTCTTACAGGCGGTACTGATTTTCACGGTTATTATACAAGCAAGCCTCATCCTATCGGTACCTTTACTACCGAAAACGAAACAGTAAATAAATTTATATTATAAGTTATAAGGAGTAATTTATGAAGTATTCTTACAAAACAAAAGGTGTTTGTTCAAGACAGATAAACGTTGAAATTGAGGGAGATATCATTAAGTCAGTTGAGTTCGTAGGCGGCTGCCACGGTAACACTCAGGGTGTTGCAGCGCTGGCAACAGGCATGAACATTGACGATTACATTTCCCGCTGCGAAAACATCAAGTGCGGCTACAAGTCAACTTCCTGCCCCGCACAGCTTGCCGAAGCTTTAAAAGAAGCAAGAAACGCTTAATTTCAGTTTCAATCTTAATTTTATATTGAATTTCATCCCAAGCTTTTTGCTTGGGATTTTTTCATATTTACCCTTTAATCAAAATATAGATTTGTTACCTACGCAAAAGAAAAGGGGTTATTTATGAAAAACAAAACATTTACTATTGTCTGTTTGTTGCTTACTTTTTTAACATTCCTTAATCTCTCGGTATCTTTTTACAGAGTAGCATCCGCTGTAAATATGAATACTGAAGAAAAAGTGATAGTAATAGACCCCGGGCACGGCGGTGAGGATGGCGGTGCAGTAGCTTACGACGGCACGAACGAAAAGGATATTAATCTTAATATTTCCCTTAAACTGAAAGAAATATTCGAGAAAAACGGCTTTAAAGTAATTATGACAAGGGAAGAGGATACAGACCTCTGCGATAAAAATTTAAATACTGTAAGAGAGAGAAAAAGATCGGATATAATTAAAAGAACAGAAATCTGTAATGAAAGTCAGGCGGATTTAATTTTAAGCATTCATCAGAATTTTTTTGAGGATTCAAAATATTCGGGCGCACAGATGTTTTACGGCAAACAGGAAGGAAGCAAAAAATTGGCTTCAATTTTGCAAAGTGAAATTAAAACAGCCCTTCAGCCTACTAACAAAAGAGAAATAAAAGAGGGAGACGGTATATATATTTTAGAAAATTCAGCTTTACCCATTGTGCTTATAGAATGCGGGTTTATTTCAAATCACGATGAACTTATCAAGCTGAAAGACGAAAGCTACGTAAACAAATTATCTGCCGCAATTTACACGGGAGTTTGTAAATATTTAAACTCATAAAGTTGAAAGGAAATATTTTTTATGATATAATTATACAAAATATTTTTCCTAAGGCGGTATAACTATGGCTTCCAAAAATAAAACTGTTTATATATGTTCATCCTGCGGCTATGAAGCGCCTAAATGGTCGGGTAAGTGCCCCGATTGCGGTCAGTGGAATACTATGGAGGAAAGTCTGGTACAAAGCCAAAGCTCAGTCAGTTCCTTTGCAAAAACACAAAGCATCTCAGTTAACAGCTTAATAAACAAACCTATGCAAATAGACGAAATCCCCGTAAACGGTGAGCACCGCTATAAAACAGGTCTTTCCGAACTTGACAGAGTACTGGGCGGTGGAATAGTAAAAGGCTCCTTGGTGCTTATAAGCGGTGACCCCGGTATAGGTAAATCCACAATACTTTTGCAGATCTGCGAATATTTAGGTCAGAATTTAAAAATTCTCTACGTATCAGGCGAGGAATCCGCAAGGCAAATTAAAATGCGTGCAGCAAGACTGGGTGTTACAAGTGAAAACTTAAAAATCCTTACTGAAACCGATATTCAGTACGTATGTGAAAATATAAAAGCAGAAAAACCCGACATAGTAATGATAGACTCCATCCAAACGATGAATTTAAGCGAGCTCTCATCCTCAACGGGCAGCGTAACACAGGTAAGAGAGTGCACAAATATGATATTAAGAACTGTAAAAGCTCTTGATATCCCTGCAATTATAGTCGGACACGTTAATAAAGACGGCGCTATTGCAGGTCCTAAAGTTCTTGAGCATATCGTTGATGCCGTACTTTATTTTGAAGGTGACAGGCAGCTTACTTACAGAATATTAAGAGCGGTAAAAAACCGTTTCGGCTCTACCAATGAAATCGGTGTTTTCGATATGGGCGAATCCGGCTTAATAGAGGTGGAAAACCCCTCAAAGGCTATGCTCGAAGGCAAACCCGAAAATGCAACGGGTACCTGCGTAACAGCGGTTATGGAGGGCACAAGACCCATACTTGCCGAAATACAGGGTCTTGCTTCCACGTCGGGTTTCGGTACTCCAAGAAGAATGTGCAACGGCTTTGATTATAACCGTGTTTCGATGGTCTTGGCAGTTCTTGAAAAGCGCGCAGGTTATTATTTTTCAAATTTAGATGCCTACGTAAACGTTGTTGGCGGTTTAAGAATAGACGAGCCTTCTGCGGACCTTGCCATCGCAATGAGTCTTGTATCAAGCTTAAAGGATACACCCATACGTGACGATACCGTTATTTTCGGTGAAATCGGTCTTGCAGGCGAAATAAGAGCTGTAAATAATATAAATTCAAGAGTAAGTGAAGCAGAAAGACTTGGTTTCAAACGCTGTGTTATTCCTTACTATTCTGTTAAAAATATGACTAATAAGAATTACGGAATTGAGATAATCGGTGTTAAAAACATAAGGGAGGCTTTTGATGCCTGTTCAAACACCTGATAAATCAGATTACACACTTATAATAAACTCGGATTTCTCCGATTTTGCCGATAAACTAAGTTCCCTCGGCTATAAAACACATTTGCTTAATTCGAATATTTGTTTGGATAAGCCTGTGTGTAAACACGCTGATATGCAGTTCATTGCTTTAAAAAGCAAAACATTTGTTCTGCCTGAAAGTAATTCTGTAACCGAGTTCCTCAGTTTACATAATATAGACTTCGAATTAACCGAAAGAGCCGGAAAATTTTATCCCCGCGACGTACTGTGCAACGGAAAAGAGATAGGTGACAAGTTTTTTTGCAATACAAAAACCATCGATAAAAAAATCCTTGATTTTGCTTTGAAATCAGGTCTGCAGATAATTCACGTCAATCAGGGTTACACAGGATGTTCAACTTTAAAAGTCAGCGATAATTCCATAATAACCTCAGATAAAAGTATTTACGAAGCAGCGGTAAAAAATAAAGTTGAAGCGTTACTGATAAGCGAAGGATTTATAAAGCTTGAGGGATATAATCACGGGTTTATCGGCGGCTGCAGCGGTAATATCAATAATGAGTTAATTATATTTTGCGGCAGCTTAGAAAATCATCCCGATAAAAACAGAATACGAAATTTTATCAAAGAGAGAAAACTTAGTATACTTGAATTCAGCTTTGAGCTTACCGATATAGGCGGCATCGGTGTAATTCATATATAAATGATTTAAATTCCTTTTAATTATATTTACAAATAATCACCGTAATTCTCTGATTTATTATTATAAATACAGGTATAGAGGATATGTAAAAATTATATCTAATTATACAAAATAAATGTTTTGTATAATTGAAGGGAGGTAAAAAGCTCTTTAAAGGCTAAAAACACCTCAAAATCACTAAAATAACCCGGAGAGCCTTTGCGCGGGCTTAGGCACATTAATACTATGGCATTTATAATTAAAGACCAGATGTCAGACATTGTTATAAGATATTCGCAGTATTTAAGAAACATCAGCGGCCGCAGTGCAAAAACCGTTGATGAATATTGTATGGATTTAAGAACGCTTTTCAGATTTATAAAAATGAATCGCGGTCTTGTTCACAGCGATACAGATTTTAAAGAAATCGACGTTAAAGATTGTGACCTTGAATTTATAAGAACAATTACAAATCTAGAGATCTTTGAGTTTATGAATTTTGTCGCTGACGAGCGCAACAACATGTCATCCACACGTCAAAGAAAAACTTCTTCAATCAAAGGCTTTTTCAATTTCCTGTGTGTTCACGAAAAACTTTTGGATTCCGACCCTACCGAAACACTTGTTCGCCCCAAAAAGAAAAAATCTTTGCCCAAGTACCTGTCACTCGAACAAAGTATCGATTTATTAAAAGCAGTTGACGGTCCCTTTAAAGAGCGCGATTACTGTATGATAACCTTATTTCTGAATTGCGGTCTCCGTCTTTCAGAGCTTGTGGGAATCAACATTGATAGTATTCTTCGCGGCAACGGTACACTTGTTGTAAAAGGCAAAGGTAATAAAGAACGCTCCGTTTATTTAAATAAAGCCTGCCTTGATGCCATTGATGCTTATCTGAAGGTCCGCCCTATTCCCGAAAAACGCACGGAAAGAAACGCATTATTCTTAAGCAGCCGCAAAACAAGAATCAGCCCCAAAACCGTACAAAGCATCGTTAATACTAATCTTGAAAAAATCGGTCTTGGCTCAGGTTATTCCGTTCATAAGCTTCGCCACACAGCCGCTACACTTATGTATCAGTACGGTGAAGTTGATATAAGAGTGCTTCAAGATATATTAGGCCACGAAAATCTCTCAACCACCGAAATATACACCCATATTTCAAGTAAACAGCGTCAAAACGCCATCGAATCCAATCCCTTGGCATCGATGACCTCTGATAAATTAAAGGGCAAATAAGGCATTAAAACGAAAGAATCGATGATATGAAATACAAAATTGCAATTTGTGATGACGATATATCACAGGTAGATTTTCTGGAATCAATATTAACACCTTGGCTTAAGATAAATAATATCCTGGCTGATATAAAAAAATACAGCAGCGCTAAAAGTTTTCTTTTTGATTATGAATCGGAGAAGGATTTTGATATTCTGCTTTTAGATATAGAAATGCCCGAGATAAACGGTATTGAACTTGCTAAAACCGTAAGAAAAGAAAATCATAGCTTACAAATTATTTTCATAACCGGATTTTATGATTATTTCAGCGACGGTTTTGACGTTTCTGCTCTTCACTATTTAATCAAACCAGTTGACGAAGGCAAGCTCTTCCCTGTTCTTGATAAAGCTATAAATAATCTAAAATACCGCCAGCGTTCAGTGTTGATAAATACTCAGGATGCAGATATCAAGATACCGCTTTCCGATATTATTTATATTGAAGCAGAAAACGTATTTATCAATATCCATACAGTAAACGGCGTTTACCGTACAAGAACGCCCCTTACTAAATTTTACGAAAACCTTGACGATTCCTTTTTAAAGGTTCACCGCTCTTTTATCGTGTCTTTAAGCTACATAAAGAAAATCACGAAAAAGGACCTTACACTTATTTCAGGCGACATTGTTCCCATAAGCCGAGGAATGTACGAAACCGTTCATTCAGCGCTTATAAGATATTTATAATCGGAGTTTATATGTTATTTGACAGAATATTTCAAAAGAAACTTGCCGCCATAGAAAATGAAATGGCAGCAAAATACTACCGAGAAACCGAAATTATGTATAACAAAATGCGAGCCTGGCGCCATGATTACCGCCATCATATCCAGGCGATGAAAGCTCATTCGGTTAAAGGTGAATACGGTGATATTGACAAATATCTCGATATGCTGGATGATGACCTGACAAACGTAGAAACAGTAGTCAAGACAGGTAACAAAATGGCTGATGCTATACTTAACAGTAAGCTTACCCTTGCAAGCGAAAAGAAAATAAAGATTAAAGCGGAAGCGAAAATCCCTGTTTCACTTACAATAAACGAGCTTGATTTGTGTATAATTATCGGAAATCTGATTGATAATGCTATTGATGCCTGCTGTGAATTACCTGAAGAAAACAGGCTTATAAGACTTTATATGGAAATGAAGGGAAATTTTCTGTACCTCTCCCTCATCAATACTGCTAAAGGCAGTAAAAAACGAAGCTTTATAAGCACAAAAGGCGATGGTCACGGTTTTGGACTGAGAAGAATCGATAATATAGTTAAAAAATACGGCGGATATATTAAAAGAGCCTCTGAGGATGAATCTTTTTCTACTGAACTTATGCTACCTCAATAATAAAAGTGCAGTTGGCATCAAATTTTAAGCATTTGGTATCAATCTGCACATTTTTATTTTATTTATGCTAATATTTTCTTGAGGTGATAGATTTGAAAAATAAAGAAAAACAAAAACATTCACACTTAAGCTCAATAAAATGGGCTTTTAAAAAGCTATGGAATATCGAAAGGAAGTTTATATTTTACACTTTCGCTGACGTTCCTTTTCTTATAGCTTCGCCGCTTATTGCATCCTATTTCTCTAAAGTGCTTATTGACGCCGTTCAAAGCCGTGCCGAATTTAAAAGCATAGTTAATATCGTTATTAGTTTCATAGCTGTTGTCTTTTTCACAGAGCTTATTTACGTATTTTTAGGAACGCGTTTCAGTGCACGCAAATATTACCCTACCAGCGTGTTCCAAACGGAAATGTCCAAAATGGAAAACTCGGAAACAGATTATGAAATCACCGAAACCCAGGAATATAAAAAGATAAAACAATACGCCTTTTCCGATGCCACGGGAGGTAATGCAGCAGTAGAATTTATCGCACAGGACACAAAAGTCTTTTTAACTGCCTTACTTGGTATTATTGTGTACGGCTATCTTTTAGGTTCTTTAAACCCTTTTTTATTTTTGGTTGTAGCTTTTGTTTCTCTGTCCACCTATTTCACAACAAGAATGCAACCGAAATATTACGAAAAGAATAAGCATAATTTCGAAAAAGAATCAAGAAAAATATCATACCTCAGCTCAATATCTTCAAACCTTCAGCTTTCAAAGGACATTAAGCTTTACGGTATGGAAAAATGGCTTGATAAGCTGCTTTCCGATTACCAAAGCTTTGTACTTTTCTGGAACAAAAAGTGCAGTTTCAGAGGTTTTATAGCCTCCCTTTTATCAGGCTTAATGACCTTAATTCAAAACGGAGCGGCTTATATATTTTTAACCACATCATTATTCTCAGGAAATATCTCAGTAGGTGAATTCGTTTTCTATTTTTCCGCTGTCGGAAGCGTAGCAAAATATTTGCAAAACATAATAGGCAGCACGGCAAAGCTTGCTTCAAGAGCAGAGAAAATAGAATATTACCGTGATTTTTATTCTGTAAAAAACAAATTTAATTATTCAAAAGGTAAGCCTGTACCGACTGATTTAATTGAAATTGAATTTAGGAACGTATGGTATAAATACGACGGCGCTGACGATTATACCCTTAAAAACATCAATTTCACTATCAGTAAAGGCGAAAGTATAGCCATGGTAGGTTTAAACGGTGCAGGAAAAACTACGCTTATTAAGCTTATCTGCGGATTTTACAGCCCTACAAAAGGTAAAATACTTATAAACGGTAAAGAAATAAGCGAGTTTAATATAAATGAATACTATTCCCTAATTTCAGCCGTCTTTCAGGAAATCAAGCCTGTTGCTTTTACAATGTACGAATTCGTTGCCAGCAGTGATCTGCAGAGAAATAATTCCCGCGAAGAAGCTGTTGATGCTATGATAAAAGCAGGAATTTACGATAAAATTAAAAATCTGCCAAACGGTATAGATACCCACCTAATGAAAGGTATTCATGACGACGGTGTTGACTTTTCAGGCGGTGAAATGCAAAAGCTTCTGTTAGCCAGGGCTATTTACAAAAACGGACCTATTTTAATTCTTGATGAGCCTACAGCTGCCCTTGACCCTATTGCTGAGAATAACCTGTATTTACAGTATAAAAATCTTAACAGAAATAAAACCTCCGTTTTCATATCCCACCGCTTTGCTTCCACACGCTTCTGCGATCGTATCATCTTGCTTGACGAAGGTGAAATAAAAGAAGCAGGCACCCATGATGAGCTTATGGCTTTAAAGGGTAAATACGCTCATCTATTCTCCGTTCAAAGTAAATATTACAAGGAGGACGATATTAATGAAGAATAAAAAAGTAACTTTAAAAGCTTTAAAGCTGTACCACGGCTTTAATAAAAAATACTTTCCCATTAAGTTCTTAAGTCTGCTTTTTAGTGAAATATCCCCCTACTATAACCTTTGGATGTCTGCGGAGATAGTTACAGCACTTTACGATAACAAGGAACAAAGCTTTGTATTCCGCTTAATATTTCTTACAGTTACAGGAAATTTTATAATTCATATTTTAAGCGCCTGGCTAAACAGAATTGCTGATACTGAATACAAGGTACTTATTGATAACGAAAGCCGCGCTTTAAATAACAAAACTCTTTCCCTGGATTATATCAAGCTTGAAGACCCTGAAATAAGAACTTTAAGAAGAAAAATTACGGAAAATTCCTATATTAACGGTTATGGAATAGAAGCCTTAAGAGAAAATTTAGAATTCACCTTCAAGCATTGTATAAGCCTTTTATTTGCATTTATCTTCTTCAGTGAAATGCTTGTTGACGTACTTAAAGTCGGCTTTAAGCCGGGTACCTTCATATTTTTCTGCCTTATAATCTTCTTTATGGTATTTACAATATCCTTTTACCAAAAGTTCTCCTTAAAAAGAATGACTTCAAGAGACAAAACAACCGGAGAATTTATGCTTAAAGAAAACCGTTTTGGTCAGGGTTACAGATTAAACGGTATGGATTCAAGAATCTATAAACAGCAGGATATTGTTACGGAAATTGAGACAAAAATGAACAAAGAACATTTAAGGCTCTTTATATGGACACGAAATCAGGCTATGTTGGCAAATACACCTTACGTATTTTTCTCAAATATACCTGAAGTGTTCGTTTATCTGCTTGTATGTTTCTACGCATTGGAAGGCGTATTCTCAATCGGCGGAATTATTAAATATATTGGCTATTTAAGAAACATTATAGACCACACACTGAGTCTCTTTTATTATTATAACTCGCTTAAATCAAACGAGCCTTTCCTTGTTCCCTATATTGAATATTTTGAACTGAAAAACGATATGTACCAGGGAAGCCTTACTACCGAAAAAAGAAGCGACAAAAAGTTCGATATCGAATTTAAAAACGTAAGCTTCAAATACCCGGGCAGTGATGCTTACGCTGTTAAAAACTTAAATTTACGCCTTAAGGTAGGCCAAAAGCTTGCAGTAGTAGGAATGAACGGCTCAGGCAAAACAACATTTATAAAGCTTTTAACAAGGCTTTACGACCCCACGGACGGTGATATTATAATGAATGACTTTAACGTCAGAAAATATGATTACCGCGAATACCTTGATTTATTCTCCGTTGTTTTTCAGGACTACAGCCTGCTTTCCGTTCCTCTTGGTAACAATATAGCGGCATGTGATAAGTGGGACAAGGAAAAATGCGAGTGTTTAATTAAAGAAGTCGGTTTTTTCGAGAGATATAAAGAAATGCAGGATAAATTGGAAACACCCGTTTATAAAGATTTTGATGATAAGGGTGTGCTGCTTTCAGGCGGAGAAGCCCAGAAAATAGCCCTTGCAAGAGCCTTATATAAGGATGCTCCCTTTATAATTCTTGACGAACCCACAGCAGCCCTTGACCCTATAGCTGAAGCTGAAATTTACTCCAAATTTGACAGTATAGTAGGCGACAAAACAGCAATATATATCAGCCACCGCCTTTCTTCCTGCCGTTTTTGCGATAAAATAGCGGTATTTGACAAAGGAGAAATAGTTCAGTACGGAAGCCACGAGGAGCTTTTGAAGGATAAAAACGGCAAGTACCACGAACTTTGGTACGCTCAGGCAAATTACTACAACAAATAAAAGAAAAAACCGGTAAGGACTAACCTTACCGGTAATTTTTATTATAAATGTGACCAAGTCTGTAAGCCGAGTTCTGTCTTAAACGATCATCTATCTAGTCCGTACGTTGCCATACGGATCATGCCACCTCCACGGAACGGCCGGGCAAGCCTAATGTTCCTCCGCGGTGTTGCTCCGAATAGGGTTTACATGGCCTCAATGTCTCCAATGAGCCGGTGAGCTCTTACCTCGCCTTTCCACCCTTACCGATAAATCGGCGGTATATCTCTGTTGCACTGTCCCTGGGGTCGCCCCCGGCGGCCGTTAGCCGTTATTCCTGCCCTGCGGAGCTCGGACTTTCCTCAGACGTACCCTTTCGGGTATCGCCCGCAATCGTTCGGCTTGCTCACATTATAAACTGATTAATACTGATTCTCTGAAAGGAGTCTGTACTTTTCGTCCCAAAGCTTTTGAGAGAGGTCTACGTAGTAGCTGTGGGGATTTTCAAAACGAGTAACTTCCTCCCAAAGTGTATCCACCTGAGAAGCACAGTAAGCTCTTATAGCGCTTATTGAACGAGGTGTATAGAGACACTTACCGTTTTCGAAAATCTTTGTTCTGAGTTTTACAGCCCTGAAGTTCTCAAGAGTTTTACGCTTCCATGTATGATTGGGGTCAAATATCGTATAGGGCTTAGTGTCGTCAATAATTTCACCGTTCATCGTAATAACGTCGGCAATAGCCTTATCCGTTTCCTCATCGTAGAGTCTGTATAAATCCTTGAAGCAAGGTGTGGTAATTTTTGCAACGTTTTCGCTTATTTTAATTCTGGGTACTATCGTACCGTCATCGTTTTCAACTGCAACGAGCTTGTAAACACCGCCGAAAACAGGTTCGCTTGACGAAGTAATAAGTCTTTCACCTACGCCGAAGGTATCTACCTTTGCTCCCTGCATAAGCATATCACGGATAATATATTCATCAAGAGAATTGGATGCGCAAATCTTACAATCCTCAAAGCCTGCTTCATCAAGCATCTTTCTTGCTTTTCTTGCAAGGTAAGTGATATCGCCGCTGTCGATTCTTATGCCTGCAGGTCTGAAGCCTTTGGGAACCAGCACTTCGTTAAATACTTTTATGGCATTGGGAACACCTGACTTAAGTACGTTATAAGTATCTACCAAAAGTGTGCAATTATTGGGGTATTCCGTAGCGTAAGCTTTGAAAGCTTCGTATTCGCTGTCAAAAAGCTGTACCCAGCTGTGAGCCATAGTACCAAGAGCGGGAACACCGAACATTCGGTCACTTATAGTACAGGCTGTACCTGCGCAACCGCCGATATAAGCAGCTCTTGCTCCGTAAACGGCGCCGTCGAATCCCTGTGCTCTTCTGGAACCGAATTCCAGTACTGCTCTGCCCTGTGCAGCTCTTACTATTCTGTTTGTTTTTGTTGCGATAAGGCTCTGATGATTGATACAAAGTAAAACCATTGTTTCTATAAACTGAGCCTGAATAATGGGACCTCTTACGGTAATAATAGGTTCACCGGGGAAAATAGGAGTTCCTTCGGGAACTGCCCAAACATCGCAAGAAAAATCGAAATTCTTTAAATACTCAAGGAATTCCTCTTTGAATATTTTCTTGCCTCTTAAATATTCGATATCTTCGTCGGTAAATTTAAGATTATTAAGATAATCTACAAGCTGTTCCACACCTGCCATTATTGCGAAGCCGCCGCCATCAGGAACTTTTCTGAAGAACATATCGAAATAACAGATTCTATCCTTATAACCGTTTGCGAAATAACCGTTTGCCATTGTTATTTCGTAAAAATCGGTGAGCATTGTTAGATTTTGCTTTAATTCATTAATAGAACTATTCATATTAACACCCCCTTTTTTAATATATATATTTTATAACAAAAATCAAGAAAAGTACAGTATTTTTTTGTTTTAAATGAAATTTAACATTAATTCCGCAAAATATTTAAAAAAATTGTACATTTTTTTAAAATTTTGTTTGATTTTTTGAAAATTTATCTTATAATAGTGTTATAAAGTTTCGAAAGGGAGAGTTTTTAATGCGTCTTAGAAAACAGCCTATCGGAGACAAAAATCTTATCGGCCTTAGAGTTGAGGAGGCACGTAAAAATCAGGGAATGAAGCAAAAGGAGCTTTTGGCTCAGCTTCAGGTCCGCGGAGTGGATATGAACTCATCCGGTCTTTCAAAGCTCGAAGGACAAATTAGATGTGTATCCGATTTTGAACTATTAGCAATTTCTGAAATTCTTAATGTTAGCATTTCCTGGTTACTTACAGGAAAATAATCATCAGCCTCCGAAAGGAGGCTGATGATTTTTCTTTATATATTAAGATATTTTTCAACAGCTGCAATCTTTGCGCAAACGCAGAAAAGCTTCATTGCCATTTCAAGTTCCTCTATAGGAGGGAATGAAGGAGCGATTCTTATGTTGCTGTCGCCGGGGTCTTTACCGTAAGGATAGGTTGCGCCTGCATCGGTAAGCACAACGCCTGCCTCTTTACAAAGCTTTACAACTCTTTTTGCACAGCCCTTCATAACGTCTACGTTAATGAAATAGCCGCCGTTGGGCATATTCCATTTTGCAATGCCCAACTCACCGAGATTTTCCTCTAAGATTTCGCATACTTTTCTGAACTTGGGCTCTAATATAGCTCTGTGGCCTTTCATAAGCTCTTTAACGCCGTTTATATCGTGAAGGAAAAGAACGTGGCGAAGCTGGTTAAGTTTATCGGGACCGATTGTGGAAGTTGTAAAATGCTTCTTGAGAGCCTTTACGTTTTTCTCACTGGCAGCTAATGCCGCAACGCCTGCGCCGGGGAACGAAATCTTGGATGTGGATGCAAAAATAAATACCTGATCTTCATTACCGTATTTTTCTGCTTCCTGATAAATACCGAGAAGCTTTTCGGGAGTATCTGTAAGGTCATGTACACAGTAAGCATTATCCCACATAATCTTAAAATCTCTTGCAGCAGGACGTAAACGTGCAAATCTTCTTACAACTTCATCAGAAAAAGTAATACCTGTAGGATTGGAATACTTAGGAACACACCAGATGCCCTTAATGCTCTCGTCGTTCTCTACAAGATTTTCAACGATATCCATATCGGGACCGTCTTCGTTCATAGGAACATTAATCATTTCAAAGCCAAAATATTCTGTAATGGCAAAGTGACGGTCGTAACCGGGTACGGGACAAAGGAACTTAACTGTGTCGAGCTTTCCCCAGGGTTTACAGCCGTTATAACCGTGTGTAACACCTCTTGAAATAGCATCGAACATTAATGCAAGGCTTGAGTTATTACCCAAAATAACGTGAGAAGCAGGAACATCTATCATATTACCTACTATCTCTCTCATTTCGGGAAGACCGTCCCATATACCGTAGTTTCTCCAGTCCTCACCGTTTTCACTTAAAAACTGGCTTCTGCATTTTAATGCTTCCAAAACACCCATAGCAAGTTCAAGCTGTTCTGCGCTGGGCTTACCTCTTGCCATATTTAATTTAAGATTCTTAGCCTTTGCTTCGTTATATACAGCAACGGCATCGTTATATATAGCTTTAATTTCAGTTTCTGTTAATCCTGAAAAACACATAGTCAATAACTCCGTTCTAAATGAATTCTCAAATACCGCTAAATTGCATTTTCAATTCGCGTTTCCACAATATTGTATTATAAATGCAGTAAAAATGCAAGAAGAATTTATCAATCTTGCAATTTTTAACATTTTGCACTATACAGTGTATGATTTGCGGTGTTTTATGTGCAAATTGTATACCCAAAAGCTGATTTTGAAGCCGTTTACTTCCCGAAACAACAAAAAAGAGCCGATTTTTTAATAAAATCAGCTCTTTTTGCAATTTTTATTTAATCAGAATTCACAAACACTTGTAGTTCTGGGGAAAGGTAATACGTCGCGGATATTGGAAATACCTGTAAGGTACATAACCATTCTTTCAAAACCTAAGCCGAAACCTGCGTGCTTATTGCCGCCGTATCTACGAAGGTCGAGGTACCACCAGTAATCATCCTCAGTAAGACCCATCTCATGAATTCTGTCCACGAGAAGCTCAAGTCTCTCCTCACGCTGTGAACCGCCAACCAGCTCACCGATCTGGGGTACCAAGAGGTCAACAGCGGCAACTGTCTTACCGTCGTCGTTAAGGCGCATATAGAATGCCTTGATTTCCTTGGGCCAGTCAGTAACGAATACGGGCTTCTTGAAGTATTCCTCAGTGAGATATCTTTCGTGCTCTGTCTGAAGGTCGCTGCCCCAGAATACTTTGTATTCCCACTGGTCGTTTTTCTTTGAAAGAATATCAATAGCCTCTGTATAAGTTACGCGTGCAAAGTCGGAATTTACGATATGATCAAGTCTTTCAAGAAGGCCCTTATCTACAAACTGGTTGCAGAAAGCCATGTCCTGAGGACAATGCTCAACAACGTATCTGATGATATATTTTACCATGCTTTCGATAAGCTCCATATCGTCCTGTAAATCAGCAAAAGCGATTTCAGGTTCAATCATCCAGAACTCTGCAGCATGACGGGGAGTAAATGAACGCTCAGCACGGAATGTAGGACCGAAAGTATAGGTCTTACCGAATGCCATAGCCATACATTCAGCTTCAAGCTGACCGGAAACTGTAAGAGAAGTCTGCTTTAAGAAGTAATCCTCTTTAAAATCAACAGTACCGTCCTCATTCTTGGGGAGGTTATCCATATCAAGTGTGGTTACCTTAAACATTTCGCCTGCGCCCTCACAGTCACTGCCTGTGATGATGGGTGTATGTGCATAAACAAAGCCCTGATCCTGGAAGAACTTATGAATAGCATAAGAAGCAACGCTTCTTATTCTGAATGCAGCGCTGAAAAGGTTTGTTCTGGGTCTTAAATGAGCGATTGTACGAAGATATTCAACTGAATGTCTCTTCTTCTGTAAAGGATAATCGGGGCTTGATGCACCCTCTACGCTGATTTCCTGTGCGTGTATTTCAAAAGGCTGCTTAGCTTCGGGAGTTTCAAGTACAAGACCTGTAACCTTTAAAGCTACGCCTACGTTCTGAGAAGCAATTTCACTGAAATTATTTATCTTATCAGCCTCGAATACAATTTGTACGCCTTTAAAGCAACTGCCGTCGTTAAGGTCAATGAAACCTAATGCTTTTGAATCTCTTATGGTTCTTGCCCAACCGTAAACAGTTATAACACTATCCTTATACTTGGCGATATCTGAGTATAAGGCTGCAATTTCTGTTCTTTTCATAATGCAAATTTCCTCCTTTTAGCAAAATAAAAACAATATAGAATATCATACAATTTTTGCAAGTTTAAGTCAAGCAAATTTCAAAAAATAACCTTGTTTTTTCTATATAAACTTTTAAAAAAGCAGGTTACAAAAAAAAGAAAACCACTCGCTTTAAGCAAGTGGTTTTTGGCGGAGAGGATGCGACTCGAACGCACAATGCATTGCTGCACACCACATTTCCAATGTGGCTCCTTACCATTAGAATACCTCTCCATGGCTCGTCTCTTGACGACTTTGATATTATATACCTACTTTAAGAAAAAGTCAAGCATTATTTTGATATTTTCTAAATAATTTTTTATTTTAATTTATATCACTTGACACTTAATTTTTTATGTATGATAATTAAACTATTGAATTATACTAAATCATACGGAGGATTTTAATATGAAATATGCAGTAAGCTGCTACAGCTTTTCAAGACTTATAGGCCGCGGTGAGATAACCGACATTGAATGTATGAAAAAAGCAAAAGAGCTTGGTTTCGATGCCATTGAACTTGTAGACGGTACTAATTTCGGCAGCGATCAGAGCCAGTGGCTCCCCCACGCTCTTGAACTTAAAAAAGCCGCAGATGAAGCAGGCATTGAAATAATTACTCTTTGCGTTGGTGCCGATTTATTAAAAGGCGACGATGATATCGAAACTCTCAAGAAATACATAGACGTTGCCGCAGCAATAGGCATCAAAAAAATGCGCCATGATATTACAGGCGGCAGGTCAGGCAAAGAATATAAGAGCTACAGCGAGGTAGTTGCCGAACTTAGCGAAAGAGTAAGAAAAGTTACCGAATACGCCGAAACAAAAGGTGTTATGACCATGACAGAAAACCACGGCTATTATTCGCAGGACAGCGAAAGAATCGAAATGCTCTATAATGCCGTTAACCATAAGAATTTCGGTGTACTCTGTGATTTAGGCAATTTTATGTGCGCTGATGAAAATCCCGTAGATGCCCTTGCAAGGCTTGTTCCCTTTGCCGTTCACGTACACGCCAAGGATTTTATCTATAAGCCATTCGACTGCGCTGACCCCGGAGAAGGTTATTTCAGAACAAGAGGCGGTAATTACCTTCGCGGTACCATAGTAGGCCACGGCGCAGTTCCCGTTAAGCAGTGTCTCTATCAGCTTAAAAAACACGGATATGATGAATGTCTGGTTGTAGAATTCGAAGGTCTTGAAGAGGTTTATACGGCAGTGAAGATAGGTCTTAATAATTTAAAGAAATACTGGAATGAATTATAAGGATTAATAATTATGAGTTTACTTGATATATTTTTAGACTGTGTTTCTTACGACACTAAATCAGGTGATAACCCCGACATTGTACCCAGCAGCGAAAAGCAGAGAATTTTCGCTCATCACCTTTCCGACTTAATGAAAGAAATGGGCATCAGCGATGTATTTGTGGATGAACACGCATACGTTTACGGCAGAATCCCCTCTACGGTTGAAGGCAAAAAAACTATCGGTTTTATTGCACATATGGATACTTCCCCTGAAATAAGCGGTGAAAACGTAAAACCCCGCATCGTTGAAAACTACGACGGCAGCGACATCGTACTTAACGAAGAACTCGGTATAGTAACAAAAGTCAAGGATTTTCCCGCAATTACAAGGCACAAAGGCAAAACCTTAATAGTAACCGACGGTACTACGCTTTTAGGCTGCGACGATAAAGGCGGAATTGCAATTATACTGCAGGCGGCAAAGGAAATTTTAGAATCCGACGTACCGCACGGTGAAATAAAAATTGCATTTACTCCCGACGAAGAAATAGGTAACGGACCTTCCTGTTTTGACGTAGAGGGTTTCGGTGCCGACTACGCTTACACGGTTGACGGCGGAAGTTTAGGAGAGCTTGAATACGAAAACTTCAATGCAGCTGCGGCAACAGTTACAGTAAAAGGCAGAAGCGTGCACCCAGGCGGCGCCAAAAACAAAATGATAAACTCTATGACGGTTGCTATGGAGTTTGCTTCTATGCTTCCTAAAAACGAAGTTCCCGAGCACACCGAAGGCTATGAAGGTTTCAGCCATCTGGTATCCATTAACGGAGATATTGAAACAACGGTTCTTGATTACATCATCCGCGATCATGACCTTGATTTACTCAATAAGAAAATTGAGAGATTCCATAAAATTGCAGATTATTTAAACGATAAATATGAGATCAAGCCCGTTTCCCTTAAGATTAAAAATTCATATTACAATATGAAAGAAAAGATAATTCCCAATATGTTTATTATCGACCAGGCAAAAGCTGCAATGCTTAAAAACGGCGTAGAGCCTTTGATCATTCCAATCCGCGGCGGTACTGACGGCGCCCAGCTTTCATTTATGGGTCTTCCCTGTCCCAATATCTGTACTTCAGGTGAAAACGCTCACGGAAGATATGAATTTGCAGTTCTCGACGATATGATAAAAATAAAAGATATAGTTAAAACAATTATTTACGACGGTGAATAAGAAAGGAAATTAAAATAAAATGCTTAATTTCGGTACTATAGGTACAAGCTGGATTACCGATGCTTATATTGAAGGCGCTCTTGACAGCGGTTTGTGGAATCTTTCAGCCGTATATTCAAGAAATTTTGAAAAAGGAAAAGCTTTCGCAGATAAATATAAAGTGGATACAGTTTTTACAGATATTGATGAAATGGCAAAATCAGATATAATCGATGCTGTTTACATCGCAAGCCCCAATTATCTGCACGTAAAACACGCATTAAAATTTATTGAAAACGGTAAACACGTTATATGCGAAAAGCCCGTATCAAGCCACGCTGACGAAGTTATAATGCTTACGGAAAAAGCCAAAGAATACGGCGTAATCTTTATGGAAGCTATTATGTTTATGCATCTTCCCGAAAGAGACAAATTAAGTGAAGCAGTTAAAAAAATAGGCAACATAAGCATTGCTAAATTTGACTTCTGCCAGCGTTCAAGCAAGCTTGACGCTTACTTAAGGGGTGAACTGCCAAATATTTTCAATCCCGAAATGGAAACAGGTGCTTTAATGGATCTCGGAATTTATTGCATCTACCCCGCTTTATATCTTTTCGGCGAGCCTGAGGAAATTGACGTAAGAGTAAACATGATGTCAAGCGGTGTTGACGGCAGCGGTGTTATCACCTTTGTTTATAAAGATAAGCTCCTCAGCATTCCCTACTCAAAAACAAGTCAGGCAGGCGTTGACAGCGATATTCAGGGAGATAAAGGTACGATTTCCACCACTTCCATTTCCAAGCTTGAAAATATCGTTCTTAAATATTCAGACGGCACAAAAGAAATAATTTCAGGAGAAACGCCTAAATTCAAATTAATGGGTTATGAAGCAATAAGCTTTTATAAATTTATAACTGAAAAAGAAAAGCACCTTGATGAATATAATAAGTGTACCGATATGTGCATAAAAGTAGCCAAGGTAACCGAATTCATCCGCTTGAAAGCAGGAATCAAATTCCCCACAGATAAATAATAATAAAACCGTAAGGAGCTTTAAAATCCTTACGGTTAATTTTTTATTAAAAAGATATCAGCGGGAATTATTCGTATTTTACTATGGTAATGCTTTTAATAATAACCTTACCTAAAGGCTTGTTATTTTCATCCGTCTCTACCTTTGATATCTTCTCTACTACGTCAAGTCCTTCAAAAACCTGACCGAAAACAGTGTGGCCACTGCCTGCTGTATTGAAAGCGCCGTCAAGATGTAAATTACCGCCGTGCTCGTTATACATAGCCTTCACTTCATCTGAAAGCTTATCAAGGTCAACACAACCGCCGTAATATTCATTGATAAACTCAGGGTCTTCTTTGTATGCATCGTAAAACATCTCATAATATTCCCAATCCGGAGCAGTCTTACAATAGTTAATAAAGAATTGGCTGGAGTTTGTATTCGGGCCTTTGTTAGCCATAGAAAGAGAACCTGTGATATTCACTAAATTCTCATTGAATTCATCAGGGAAATCCTCATTCCATATACTGTCGCCGCCAATACCCGTGCCTGTGGGGTCGCCGCCCTGAATCATAAAATTATCCATAATTCTATGGAATGTAAGTCCGTCATAATAGCCTTCCAAAGCGAGCTTCTTGAAATTATAAACAGCCATAGGCGCTTCTTCAGGGAAAAATCTTATTTTAAAAGTACCAGAAGTTGTCTCCACCACGGCAATCTCCTCGCCGATTTCCGGCTCTTCTAATTGAAAACCCGCCTTTTTATTGGTTTTATTCTGTTTTAATTCGGACATTTTTACTATACCGCCTTCTTCGGTATCAAGAACATTTACTTTCTCGGCGGATTTATCCGAGCAGGCAGTAAATACCGATACGGTTAATAATAGCACAAGAATAATTGAAACAAACTTTTTCATAGCAAACCTCTTAATTAAAAATCTTCATCTATTATATTTCATATTTATTAATAATTCAAGTCATACGCATTTTTATTTTTTTACAGTCATATATATACATAAAATATAGAGTGTGATTAATGAAAGGACTATTTAATATGAAATATCTGCCCGAAGGTTATATTATAGACACACCTGAAAATCAAAACAGTATGCTGAATCCCTCTTCTTTGGCAGAAGCACTAAAAGAAGAACGAATATTAGAAGCAAGAGCAATCGTTTGCGATCACGAACACAATATCATTGTTGACTTAAAATGTATGAAAGGGATTATCCCTCGCGATGAAGGCGCCTTAGGCATAAAAGAAGGAACCGTACGTGATATCGCCATAATTTCAAGAGTAAACAGACCCGTATGTTTTGTTATAAAAGAATTCGTACGTGATGTAAACGGAAATCTTACTGCTATTCTTTCAAGGCGCGAAGCACAGGAAAAATGTATGGAAAACTACGTAAAAAAGTTGATTCCCGGAGATATTATAAACGCCAAAGTCACGCATATAGAGCAGTTCGGAATTTTTGCCGACATTGGCTGCGGAATTATTTCTCTTTTACCCATTGATTTGATATCGGTATCGAGAATCAACCATCCGTCTGAACGCTACAGCGTGGGTATGAATATCAAAGCCGTAGTAAAATCCTCGGAAAACGGCAGAATAACTTTATCTCAAAAAGAACTTCTGGGCACCTGGCAGGAAAATGCAGATAATTTTTCACCGGGAGAAACCGTTGCAGGAGTAATAAGAAGCATCGAAAACTACGGTATATTCGTTGAGCTCACCCCCAACCTTGCGGGTTTGGCTGAATTTAAAGATAATGTTTCATCGGGTCAGCAGGCAAGCGTATATATCAAAAGCATTATTCCTCAAAGAATGAAAATCAAGCTGATAATTATCGAGACCTTTGAGCAAAATTATAAGCCCTCGGTACCTAAATATTATATAAACGATACACATATAGATAAATTTACATATTCGCCGCCGTGTTCAAACAAGATAATAGAATCTTCTTTTGTATAAAAATTAAGCCATACGCCTTTGAAATGATACTCTTAACGGAGTATCGCTCCAGTTCTATTCGCCTATGGCGAGTTTTATTGCTACGCAGTGTTATTCGGCTTATGCCGAGTGATATTTGCTTCGCAAGTTTATGGGCGAATAGTATATCTCTGAATCCGCAAGATTTCAATATAACTTTGTTTTATAAATATCTCGCCATAGGCGAGGGATTTTTAAAACAAAATATCACGCTGACTTTAGTCAGCATATCACTTAACAGACAAAAAGAAAGAGAAGACTCGTTAATATACGAATCTTCTCTTTTCTGTTGTTAGTGGGTTTGGGCTACTGCCCAAGTACATTTGTACGCACAAATGCGATGCCGGTTCTCAACGGAAGTTGAAGGATTTTCAAGTTCTCCGTTAAGTACAACACTCATTTGGGTGCATGGCTTTTTATTAATAATAAACTTTTTCGAAAATTGACTTAATTAGCTTTGCTCTTCTTCTGTCTTTATTTTCATCTTCATATGAATATTCAATTGAGGAATCTCTTAAAATATCCATATATTTCTCGATTTCGCCGATATTAATACCAAAGATAAAGCCTTCCGAAATACCGATTTTGACTAAAGAGATCATCTGCAGCAGCATATCATAATTTAGTTCCATTGAGTTCTTAAGAACTTCTACAGCTAATACTATGCTCTTTTTTATCTCATCGGTAATAAACATTGTTTCTCTTGCCGCTTTTTCTTCGTAAGCTAAATTTCTTACAACGGCAGTAAGATTTTCAAGGTATTCGTTTTCATCAACGAGACCTTTTAAAACGTTCCTGACTTTATAAATACTTCCGAATTCGCCTGTTTTCTCTATTTTTATTCCGAAGTTTTTCATACTTTCAGAGTATCTTTTAAGCTCTGATGTATGCTCAAGAGCAGGCAGATGCATTGTGCAGTAAGCATCTATTCCTGTACCGTTTTCCAATATTTCAGAAAACAGATAACCTATTTTATTATTAAAAGCCAGAGGCAATTCATCACAAATTACGTTATCGATATATTTTATTTTACTGTAAGCTTCATTTAATGATAAACCGAAGGATAAAGCGCTAATTCCTATATGCTCGTTATTATTTATTACTACGGAAATTTTATCGCTTTCCGCTTTAAAGATGCCTATTGAAGAAAGTTCGGTTTTGTTAAAATTTTCAAGCTTTAAATAATCTTTAAGGAAATTAAATTCTCTTTCACTTAAAAACACAGCTTCGTTATAATTAAATTTGCAGGGCAGCAAGTGAGCTTTATTTTTAATGTACTGCATTAAGTTTGAAAGCAGTTCATTTTTCTGGGCAGGAGTCATTTTCTCACAGAAAGGGTAGTTTTTTAAATTTCTTCTGAGGGAAACTGATGAATCAATTATAATATCATTATAAAAATCACTCATTATTTTCAGCCCTCCTTCTGTTTTCAAGCTCTCTTATTTCATCTCTGAGCACTGCTGCATCTTCATAACGTTCTTCTCTTACGGCAATATCAAGGAGCCTCTTTTTCGCCTCTTTAAGAGAAAGACTGGATATAGTTATAGCGGAAGTCTTATAAACCGGCACCAGAGCCTGCATTGCACCGGGAACCTTACCCTTATACGGAAAATCACCGTATTTTTGCTTTCGCATCAACTCGATTTCCTCTGCAAAAATCTCATAACAAAAAGCGCATCCTGCTTTTTTATTTTCTGTTATCTCGTTTTTCACAGTACCGCAAAACGGACATATTCTGTTATTATCGTTATAATAAGTATTTTCGTTTTTGTATTTCATAAATAATAACTCCGATTGATTATTACTGTTATGTTATTATACACAGAGATTTTTAATTGTCAATAAATCATTTATTAATTATCTGTAACACTTTTCCTTACTGTACATAGTATATAGTGTAAATCGAAAGGAGGCATTTTTATGTGCGGTAATTCTTGTTTTGGCGGTTGTTCCTGGATTATTATTATAATCCTCATTCTTCTCTGCTGCGGTAACGGTTTCGGCGGTAATGATTGCGGCAACAACGGCTGTGGCTGCGGCGGTAACAACTGCTGCTGATAAATAACGATAAAAGTGCGCTGTTTTGGGCGCAGTATCATAAAAAATAATCTTTATAGGTTCGGTGTAACCCCATAAAGGGCTGCACCGTTCCTTTTTATCATTTAAATACACAAAAATAAGTAAATTGATTACCCAAGGGGTCAAGGCTTATATAGCGAAAAATTCCCCGTCGGAAACGCAGAAATCACAGCGCTCCGAACGGGGGCTTTTGCTATTTAGTTTTCAGTTTATCCATAATATATTGATAGTTCTTTGCCCTATGCGGCAAGGTACAGTTTGAGCAATCCTTTATACCTTTTTCGGTAAAACTGTGATTTCCGCCGCAATTCTCTAAATGATATAGTGGGTCAGAAGCGCATCCATAACGGAATTGCCGTTCTTAATAAAGCGGCTGTCAGCATCGGGGTTGATGCCCCAAGTAGTAGTAGCGACGATAACCCACGCGCAGCTTTCAGAGCATTCGCTGCCGCCTGAAGCAAATGTGCCGTTATCATGCTGCAGGGACAGAATGGAATCGATGCACTGCTGGCGGATGGTGGTGTCATTGGTGGCATAGTCGTTGGAATCCAGAGCTATCAATGCCCACAACCCTCCTTTACAAACAAAAATACTCTTTCAACCAAAAAGGTAAAAAGAGTACAACTGACTTAAAACAACACAGCGAATAAGAGCTTGGGAATTTACAAATAAAAAAGAGTGCAAAACCAAAGCCGACTATGCGGCGATAAATCGGCTGCACTCTTCTTACCAAAGTTGTGTTGAACCTAAAAAGCTACGGCAGGTCTCCTGACTTATGATGTGGCAATATATATTGCCGGGAAACTATCCTTCTCAAAGTGCAAGCATTACTACCAAACACTTCAATGGACTTTGTGTTACCATTCAGTCAAATACAGTAATGGCGGTTGTTCAGGATTCGAACCTGATTCCCTTTTTCATCTACTAAGTTAACAACTTTTCAAACCGTATCTTCTTATATCGTATTTAATTTTTTGACACTATACCATAACCGAAGACATTTTGCAATATGCTAAAACGAACATTTTTACACAAATCGCTCTGCTTTATACTGCTACGCCCTTTGAGTCGGTCAAGAAGTTTATTTTCGGTTGTCGCTCCCGACTCATACAGTTTTTTATTTCACAACGTTTAAACCGTCGGGAATAATAAACTCGGGTTCTTTGCCTTCTTCCAAATTACAAACAAGCATACCGTAAGGTGTGGGCATTTCTATCTTTGCTTTCTTTAAACCCAAAAGTGAGGGATTGAAACTTATCTTCTTGAAGTTCTCCTCCAGCATTTCAAAACCGAGCAAAGCTTTGGGCAGCGAATAAGCAGGTGTACCACCCCATGCGTGGCTGTGGTCAAAGCTATACTCGGGAGTGGGTTTATAGAAGCCTTCAACAAGACCTTTATCACATTCCTTTACAGGCTCATACCATTTTTCAAGTATTTTTAATGTGTACTTATCCCTGAGACCGTACTTGTAAACAGCTTCCAAAAGGAAATGCATAAAGTAAGGCTGTACTACGCCGAGCTCATCGTTATTCATTACTTCATCTAAAAGTCTTACCGAAGTCTCTTTATCGCAAACGCCGAATAAAGCCGCAAGAATATTGGCATGCTTTCTATAGTAGCGTTTTTCCACGTTCTGAGGCATATGTTCGCTTATCAAATATTCCTCTGTAGGTGTATTTAAGCCTTCGAAATATAAGCCTCTCTCCGTGTCGTAAAGATACTCGTTTATTGATTTCTTTAAATTTTCCGCTTTATTTTCACAATCAGCAGCCATTTCGTTTTCTCTTAGCAAGCTGTATATTTTGGCGGCGCATTTCAAGGCGCCGTAATAATACATATTAAGGCAGCTCTGACCCAAAGCTTTCGGCGGATGATGTAAATTGATTTTATCGATATAAATCCAATCGATAAACATATAATCGGAGGGTTTTTCCAGTAATCCGTTATCACCCATATAAGTATCAAAGAGATCAAGAAGCAGCATAAGCGCATTTTTACAGTACTTAAGCATCTCAATATTTCCTGTAGACATATAGGTATCGTAAGCCATCAAAACCCAAATAAGGCTGTAAGTGGTATGGAACATCTTGCCGTGATTGTGCATCAGCTGATCGGCAGTTCTTATAACGTCGAACTCGCTGAGTCTCATATCACCGAAGGTAAATAAAGTCATCAGCGATTCTATGTAGTAGTCACCGGTACATGCAAGAGGTTCTGTATGTCGGGGACTATCTAGATGAATATACTGACGGCAGTATTTAAGAGTATGAGAACATACGTCAAACACTTTATTAAGCATTAAATCGCTTGTGACTGTTTTGGCTTCGACAGGTGTGGGGTAACACGCAGCGATAAACATAGGCTCAATTTCAGCCTCAAAACTTGATTCACTTTTAATTTTTAAAAGCAATCCCCCTGCGCTGTGCATTTTAAACCCGCGATATTCACCATCTTTAGTAAAAACTAAATTCTCTTCATAGCCATCGTAATTTTGTTCATAGCACTTAAACAGAATATTGATTTTACCTTGAGTTTTAACTTTCACGTAAATATATCCGCCGTAAATTAAATCAAGAGGTAAATCCACCGTTTTTTCTTCGTAAGGAAGAACTTTAATTAAGTTATTTTCAGGAACAATTAATTTTTCGGTTCTTACGGGAATTAAAGAATCGGTGGGATGCCAGATATTATTAATTTCTTGGGCGTTTACAAATGAATCCTCTTCATAGCTGTTATTAAAAGAACGGGATTTATCGTAAAATACGTTTCTTCTTGCAAGCCACGTGCTATCTGTACTGATTAATTTTTTAGTGCCGTCTGTAAAAGTTACGCATCCGCTTAGCATAAATCCGCCGTGACCCAATGAATAGTCAAGAATCTCGGTTGAGCCTAATTTAACTCTTGCGAATAAACTGATTTTATCCGCATTCAAATCTATATCTAAATTTGATGCGTAATAATTACTTCTCGCTCTGTTGTTTGCTGTAAAATCTCCGCCTACGTTTACGGGACCGGTGGCAATAACTTCACCGTTTAAATAAAGCTGATATTCCGTATCGCCCGAAAAACGAAGCTTAAGGTTCTTTATGGTTTTAGAAAAATTATACTCACGTTTAAATTCTGCCACGGTAAAATTTTCGGGCACAGCACTGCATAGCACAGAGTAAGGAACCGTCTGATACTCAGGGTATTTATCTTCCGGAAGCCATATCCAATGTTCGTAATTAATCATAAATCCTCCTTAAAATACAATTCGCATTTTTGCCTCTTTTGCAATATTCATAGGCACTTTATAGTATTTAATTATCGGTGTCAGTTTTTTGCCGTCAATCTCTATTAAATTTTCAGCGTAAGGCAAGAGGTTTTCAGAAGGCTCGCAGTAAATTATATCGCCGTCGCAGTAAATGCCCTTCTCGTTCTTTTTAACTTCACCCTCGGTTACAGCATAAAACAGCTTTTTATTCTCGTGAATATACCACAAACCTTCGGAAAGTCTCATACTGCAGCAGAAAAACGCCTCTTCCATCTGTAAACTGAGGTATAAATTATCGTTACCCTCACAAATCAAGGAATCTGTACCCGCACCGCCGTTACTTCTCTGGGAAGTGGAAAGTCCGTTATGATATATCCTTGCGGCTAAAAATCTGTAATTTTCATCACCTGTAATTTTATATAGCTCCATTGCTACCATAAATGAATCCACAATCGCGCAGGGCTCAGTCCACGAATCAGGTCTTTGCCACCAATTCAGATTCTGGTAAGTATAGGTCATACCGCCGTGATTTACGTAGAGGTCAAAAATTTTCTTTGCACCGTCCAGATACTTTTCCTCTTTTGTAATCAAATACATACGGACCATACCTCTTGCGGCAGTTAATGAGCAGTGAGTCTGAGCGCCGAGCTTAACTATGTCGATACTAAGGAATGTATCAATCATTTCATCCGCGAGACTTCTTACATCTGTATCGCCTAAAATTTTATATGCGTGAGTGATACCGTCAATACTCATAAAGGCACAGCCGATATCACTGGATAAATCCCATTGACCGATGTATTTGCCGCTGTTTCCGCTTACACCGCCTTCCGTAGACTTTTCTCTATAGATAGGATAAGTACTGAATTTTCCTTTTATAGGCACGTAAAGACCGCCGATTACACTTTTAATAAGCTCAAAAGATAAACTGTCGCCAAACTGCTCGTAGTGTTCGCACAAGCCTCTTAAAAACCAGGAATGACCCGAAAGCTGCTCTTCTCTTATATACCCGCCTTCTTTATACGCGGGGCCGAAATAGAGCTTTTCATTAAGCTTGCTTTTGATAACGTTCAGCATTTCCTCCATACAGGGAATTTTATTTCCCGTTGCTTTATATAAGCTTACGAAAGAAAGCAGCGCTCTGCCCTCTTTATCCCCGTACCAATCGTAATCGGAAGGAGAAAAAACGTTTTCTATCTGATAATAAGGCTCCAGAAGTCTTTTATAATTAAGTTCTATCCGCTCTTTTATTTCCTTGTCCGTAATTTCCGCTTTCATATTATTCCTCCGGTATCTCCATATTCTGAAGCGTTCTTATTTTAGCTTCATACTTTTTCACTTCTTCTATTCTGCCGTCGTAAATAACCTTTGTGGATTTTTCAATAAGCTCGTTGTGAGCTTCGCAGGAGAATAAATTTTTAAGCTCGCGGATCTTATTCTGGTCACAATCCAGCATATCTGCAGTAAACGCGCAGTGGTTGATATAACCGTAAAGGCCTGAAATTCTTGTCCAGGAATCGAAATAATCGCGCATAAGCTGCTCGTCGTTATAATCCTTGGAGATATATGCGATGTATTTCAAAAATTCTTCCTTCTCTTTACCTTCAAGCAGGCGGTGAGTATCAAAATCAAAGGTGTAAGGAATTATCTCAACTGAAATCCCATCTGATATATCCATCATGGTCATATATCCGTAATCCCAGCATTTAAGGTTGCCGTCTTCAGGGAAATAGAAATTGCCCATGCTGTAAATAATAGGTGCACCTTCATAAATTTCATAACCCTGAGGGCAATGTGTGTGCATGGCAACAACCGCCTTTGCGCCTAAATCAATAAAATGGCGGTAAAGCTCAACTTTTCTCGGGGACGGATAGGGATTATACTCGTTGCCGCCGTGGAAGAAAATTATAGGGAGCATATTATCTTTTAAAGCATTTTTTATAGCCTTTGTTACTCTGCCAAGCTGATATCCCGCCGAACCTGACTTATTAAGCTCAGCAATACCGTATTCATTTTCACAAACGCAGAATACAGCCGCTTTTTTATCTCCGTCATCAAAAATAACGGGTCTATAAGCTTCGTCTATATTATCGCCTGCGCCTGCATAGAGATAACCGTTCTCTGTTAAAAGTCTTACCGTATTTTTATAAGCGGCATCACCGAAATCGTAAAGGTGGTTGTTGGCAAGACCTAAAGCCGTGGGCTTTAAAGCGTTTATAAAATGTATGTAGCTTTCATCGGAAATAAGATTTGGACCCGTTTTTACTATAGGAGTATAATCCTTCTCGTTGCCCATAATATTTTCAAGATTCAAAATACTGAAATCAGCTTTTTTAAAAACCTCTGCAGTATTTTTCATTATGGAGTAGGCTTTTTCTTTTGATATTGATCCTTCAAAACTATTGAAAGAAATATCTGAGCCAAATAAAATTTTCATAATTTTTTTCTCCTTTTTAATCCGTATCAGGAAATTTTTTCATATAAAAGAATTCGCCGGAAGCGCCGTGAATACCGATTTTTTCAAATCCGCACTTTTCGTAAAGTGACTGACCTCTTATATTTGCGGTATGAGTTGTAAGCACAATTCCTCCTTTTTTATGGCTTACTGAATATTCCTCAGCATATTTCATAAGCTTAAAGCCTATTCCCCTGCCCTTATAATTTTCATTTACCGCAATACCCAGAAGAGGAATCAAGGTATTGATATCCATTAAAAAGACGTAGCCTAACATCTCGCCGTTTTCTTCTGCTACAAAAAACTTTGTATTTAAATCTTCACCTTCAAAAAATCTCATAGTAAAATTATAGTTGCCGTTTCCCCTGTTGAAAAAAGCTCTTGATTCTCCGCCCATTTTACCAAAGAACTCTTCAACCATATTTTTATCTTCTTTAACCATTTCGCGTATTATCATAGTAACACCTCGTTTTCTTAATTTGATTTTATCACAAAATTTTTGTGCTTTCAATATAAAAAGAAGGTTTAAAAGTATTGATTATTCACTATTTAAGTTTATAATAATACTATCAAATTAATTAAGGGTGATATTATGGATATAAACACTTTATTAAAAGGAATTGACTGTGATTGCGGAAAGCACCACAGCTGTGATATTTCTGCAGTTTACATCGGAAATAACGCTACCGAAAAACTCAGCGAGCTCTGCATAAACCATAACAGCATTTTACTTATAGCCGACGGTAACACATATAAAGCCGCAGGAAATAAAGTAAATTCTGCTATAAGCGGTAAAATCAAAAAAGAGCTTATTTTCCCCGGTGAAACAATTCTTATCCCCAATGAGGCCGCTATAAGCAAAGCTCAGTCAAATCTTAATGATATTGATTTAATTGTAGGAATAGGTTCAGGTGTTATTCAGGACCTTTGTAAATACGTTTCATTCTACTCAAAAATTCCTTACTTCATAGTAGCTACCGCTCCTTCAATGGACGGTTACGCTTCAAGCGGTGCTGCAATGATAACAAGCGGAATGAAAGTTACATATTCTGCAAAAGTTCCCGACGCCATAATTGCCGATACTGAAATATTAAAGTATGCTCCTCTTGAAATGATAAAGGCTGGTTACGGCGATATTATAGGTAAATATTCCGCTTTAAACGATTGGAAATTAAGCAATATCGTATACGGCGAATTCTTCTGCCAATATATTTACGATTTAATGTTCGATGCACTGAAAAAGACCTTACCCTTGGCTGATAAACTTTTACAGCGTGACGAAGAAAGCATCGGTACTCTTATGGAGGCCTTGGTTATTGCCGGTATAGCAATGAGCTTTTTAGGCAATTCCCGCCCCGCTTCCGGCAGTGAGCACCACCTCTCCCACTTTTTTGAAATTACGGGTATTATTAATAAC
>SVPY01000058.1 GCA_015065615.1 Oscillospiraceae bacterium
GTATTACTTTAATAACAGGCGGCCTGCGGCCGCTCTGGGCTATAAAAGCCCAGTTCAGTACAAGACCGAACTGGGCTTCTAATACTATGGGGTTTTTAAGTGTCTACTTTTCCTTGACAGATGCAAGTGGTTTCCCTATGTAGGTTTTATTTTATATACCTTAATAAAAAACATAAAAACTCACGACAGTATTTTTCTAACCATTCTGGGCGAAGCCTGGGCTTTAGTGGTTTTAGCTGCCTTCGCAATTTTTGCATATATCCTTAAAGACACTTTTACCGTACCCACAAGAGCTGAAAAAGCCAAAAGAGATGCAGAATTAGAAGCAGCTGCAAAGCATTGGGAAGAAGAAAACAGAAAACAACGTGAATATGAAGCCTGGAAAGCAAGCCGTTATCCCAATTCCGTTAATAACAATAATTCCTATACTTCCAAAAGTTCATCTTCTGCAGACAGCTATTCATCTTCCGACAGAAAAGGATTTTTCAGCGCTCTTGGTGAAGTAATGGACGAGCATTATGCAACGAAAGGCGACGTTACTGATTCTAAGTACGGAAAGTCCTGCAGTAATTGCAGCCATTACGACGGATACCAATGTACCTGCGATTATTCCTCTCACTCAGGCAGGAGCATCTCGTCTCCGAGTTCAATGAGCTGCGGTTACCACAACTACTAAATAATTTATTTGAAATATTTATACTTTTGTGCTAAAATCTAATACCGATAAATATTAAGAAAGCTTTTATTTGAAAGCTTTCTTTTTTGTGGAATATACAGTATAAAAAGGAAAATAAATATGGAAAATAAAAATACCAATAATCACGCAAGCGTGCTTGCCGCCGAATTCGGTTTACAGCTCTGGCAGGCAGAAAAACTTATTGAACTTATTGATGAAGGTAACACCATCCCCTTCATTGCACGATACAGAAAAGAAGCGCACGGCTCTCTTGACGACCAGACAATTCGTAAAATTTTCGAGCGACTTGAATATTTAAGAAATCTCGATACAAAAAAACAGGAGGTAATCTCTCTTATTGAAGCTCAGGGCGCCTTAACGGATGAAATTATAAAAAGCGTTGAAAAAGCCGCCACTATGAGCGAAGTCGAAGATATTTACCGCCCCTTTAAGCCAAAGAGAAAAACAAGAGCATCCGTTGCAAAAGAAAAAGGACTTGAGCCTTTGGCTTTGAAAATTCTGGAGCAGGATAATGAGCTTATTCCTTACAACTTTGCAAAAGCTTTTATAAATGAAGAAAAAGACGTAAAAACAGAGGAAGAAGCATTAAAGGGCGCTTCCGATATTATTGCGGAAATCGTTGCCGACGATGCAAATATAAGAAAACGCCTGAGAGTGGTTACTTTTGCCAACGCTTTTATAAAAACGAAAGCTGCAAAGGAAGAGGACTCCGTATATTCAATGTACTACGATTTCTCTCAGCCTGTTTCAAAAATTCAGGGACACAGAGTTCTTGCCGTTAACCGCGGCGAAAAAGAAGATTTTTTAAAGGTAAGCGTTGAGCTTGACGAGAAAAAGGGTACAAACATCCTTCTCAGCACTTACGTAAAAAACGATTCCCCTTCAGGCGAAATTGTTAAGGATGCCTGCCTTGATGCTTACAGCCGCCTTGTTTTCCCCGCTATTGAGAGAGAAATAAGAAATGAGCTTACAGACAGAAGCTGTGAAAGCGCCATAAAGGTATTTAAAACAAACCTCCGTGAACTATTGATGCAGCCTCCCGTAAAAGGCAGAGTGACAATAGGCCTTGACCCCGGCTACAGAACAGGCTGTAAGGTTGCGGTAGTGGATGCCACGGGCAAGGTTCTTGATACCTCCGTCATCTACGTTACTCACGGCGAACATCAGAAGAAAAACGCTGAAATTACGCTTAAAAATTTAATAAAAAAACACGGTGTCACCTTAATAGCTATCGGTAACGGTACAGCTTCAAAGGAAACTGAAATTTTTACCGACGAGCTTTTAAGGAAAGAGAATATAAACGCAGAGTACGCGGTGGTAAGCGAGGCGGGCGCTTCCGTTTACTCCGCTTCAAAGCTTGCCGCCGAAGAATACCCCGAATACGATTTAACTTTAAGAAGCGCCGTTTCCATCGCTCACAGACTTCAGGATGCCCTTTCCGAGCTTGTTAAAATAGACCCCAAAGCCATAGGCGTAGGTCAGTACCAGCACGATATGCCCCAAAAGGAGTTGGGTACTGCTTTGGAGGGCGTAGTTGAAGATTGCGTTAACACGGTAGGCGTTGATTTAAACACCGCCTCTCCCTCACTTTTAAAGAATGTTGCAGGTGTTACTCCCGTTATTGCTAAAAATATTCTTGCTTACCGTGAAGAAAACGGAGAATTCAAATCAAGAAGCGAGCTTAAAAAAGTTCCCAAACTGGGTCCCAAGGCATTTGAGCAGTGCGCAGGTTTCTTAAGAATTCCCGAAAGCGATAATATTTTGGATAATACGGCAGTACACCCCGAAAGCTACAGTGCAGCTTCAAAGCTTCTTACCATAGCAGGCTACAGTTTAAAGAAGATTCCCGAAGGCGGTTTTAAGGAGTTAAGAGAAAAAATTGAAGCTTACGGAATAGAAAAGGCGGCAAACGAAATCGGTATAGGCGTGCCTACTTTAAATGACATTATAGTTGAGCTTATGCGCCCCGGCCGTGACCCTCGCGAAGAAATTGAAAAAGTAATGCTTCGAAGCGACATTAAAGATATGAAGGACTTAAAACCCGGTATGGAGCTTATGGGTACTGTAAGAAACGTAATCGACTTCGGCGCTTTCGTTGATATAGGCGTTCATCAGGACGGTCTCGTTCATATTACCGAAATCAGCGATAAATTCGTAAAGCACCCCGGCGACGTTCTGAAAGTCGGCGAAATAGTTAAGGTATGGGTCTTAAAGGTAGATGAAAATAAAAAACGTATCTCCTTAACCATGAAGGCGCCCAAGCAATAAAACGGCTTAAATAAATATATATAAAATGTAAATTTCCTGTAAACGAATTTCATAATTATTGAATTAGTAATTTTTGTGGTTTATACTATAAATACAAATTAAGTTTTTTTACTTAATTCATCAAATGAAAGTCGGTGTATGAAATAAAATGATTTTAAGAAAACTTCAGCAGTTTATGTACGGACGCTACGGTAGCGACCTGCTGAACGTAGTATTGATCATTTGCGGTATGATCCTTATTGTTATCGGGCAAATATTCTGGCTCGGTATATTAGCTATGATTTCCTACGTGTTTTACGGTTACGCATTTTACAGAATGCTTTCCAAAAATATACCTGCAAGGCAAAAGGAATTATATACGTTCTTAAAACTTCTGGACAGAATAAAAAGCTACGTGAGAATCAGAAAAGATATTATTAAAAACAGAAAAACTCACAAATATTTTCATTGCCCCAACTGTAAGCAGTGGCTCAGAGCTCCGAAAGGCAGAGGAAATATTCAGGTCAGATGTCAGAAATGCGGTAATACCTTTATAAAAAAGGTTTAATTCAATATTAATAAACAAAGAAAGGGTTCAGTATATATTTATGGATAACGAAAAAATTTCAAGCATACAGAAAAAAACTCTGGTACGGTTCTTCGCCGTACTTGCCGTAACCGTATTTATAGTTTTCCTTTTTTTCCGTTTCGACAGCGTAATGGCAACCTTAAATATAATATTAGATGCCGCTATGCCTTTCTTGTGCGGCCTTGCCTTTGCATTTGTGCTTAACGTTTTTGTCAATCTGTTTGAAAAGCATATTTTCAAGTATTTTAATAAGAAGTTTGAAAAAGGAAAAATATGGAACAAAATTAAAAGGCCCATATGCCTTGTCCTTTCCTACCTTGTTATAGCACTTTTCATTACACTTATTGCTTTGTTCATTATCCCCGAGCTTATCCTCTCCGTTGAAGGATATATCGAAACGGCAAAAACAACCCTCCCGGTATATTTTACAAATATTGCAAAATGGGTAGTCAACTTTGTAAACGACCTTAACATCAGCGTTGATATAAACGCAACTTTAAACGAATGGGTAACAGGTAAATTTGACTGGTCAGGCATTTTAGAGGAAGTTTCCAAATTTACCTCCGATATGATAACCAAGCTCGTATCTGCAACTGTTAACCTCGCTTCGGGCATTTTCACCTTCGTTATGGCGCTTATCTACTCGGTATATTTCCTTTCAGGCAAAGAAAAGCTTATACACTCCTTTAAAAAAGTGCTTTACGCTTTTATCCCCAGAAAACCTGCCAATAAGATATGCCTTTTCCTCTCCGTAAGCAATTACACCTTCTCCAATTACATTCGCGGTCAGCTTACCGAATGTGTTATTTTAGGCTTGCTTTGCTACATCGGTATGAGCATAATAGGCTTTGAATATGCACTTCTTATCTCTACCATTATCGCGCTTACTGCTTTAATTCCTATTTTAGGCGCTTATATCGGCGCAGGTATAGGCTCCATACTGCTTTTAATGGTCAACCCCATGGACGTGATCTGGTTCCTCATTTTCATTATCTGTCTGCAGCAGCTTGAAGGCAACGTAATCTACCCCAGAGTTGTAGGCTCCTCAATGGGTCTTCCCGGCGTATGGACTCTTACAGCAGTTATGACCTTAGGCAGCCTCTTAGGTATCCCCGGTATACTTTTGGGCACACCTTTAACCGCCGTATTCTACAGACTCATCAAATACAAGGCAAATAAACGCCTTGACAGCGAGGGTATTGACGATAAGATTATAGACGGCAGTGAAGTTAGGGAGGAATACCTCACAATTATTGAAGCCGAAATAACCGAAGAGGGCGCAAAGGAAACTTCCCCCATCACTAAAAAATTTAAAAAACTTTTTAAATCCAAAAAGAATAAATAAAAAAACAAAGCGGAGTGTTTAAAACATTCCGCTTTATTGATTTTAATCCTTATTACATTCTTTGCATATATACTCGGGCACGGTTCTCTCGTTTATTACAGATTCGTAAAGTCTCCATCCGCCTGCCAGATTATAGCAGTCATATCCGTTTCCCGAAAGAATACAGCAGGCAAGATAAGAGCGAAGACCCGAATGACAGTGAACGTATACGGACTTATTTTTCGGTATCTCTCCAATACGGTTTCTCAGCTCATCAAGAGGAATATTAATAAAGCCATCTATTTTTCCTCGGGAAACTTCCATAGGCGTACGGGTATCAAGCAAAAATACGCTTCCGTCCCGAGGGAGATTTTCAACGTCGTGCCAGAAAAACTGTTTGACTTTTCCGCTTACTATATTTTCCGCCACAAAACCCAACATATTCACGGGGTCCTTAGCGCTGCCGAAAGGCGGAGCATAGCTTAATTCAAGGCTTGTAAGGTCCGTTATCTTCGCGCCGAACCGAACAGCCGCCGCAAGCACGTCCATACGCTTATCGGTGCCGTCGAAGCCCACTATCTGTACGCCTAAAATTTTCAGGGTCTTTTTATCCCACAACGCTTTTATTGACATATTCTTGGCTCCTGGATAATAGGATGCGTGTGAAGCAGAGTAGGTGTAAGCTTTATCGTAATCAAACCCTGCTTCTTTTGCGCTTTTTTCATTAAGACCTGTGGAAGCTACGGTCATATCGAATAATTTCAGTATTGAAGTAGCTTGAGTGCCTTTATATTCGCTTATTTTTCCTGCGATATTATCCGCAGCGATTCTTCCCTGTTTGTTGGCAGGGCCTGCAAGAGGAATAAAGGAAGGGGCTTTTGTCACAAAGTTTTCCACTTCAACAGCATCGCCTACCGCGTAAATATCCGGAATATTGGTCTGCATTTCAGAATTAACTATTATACTGCCGCGGCTGTTGAGCTTGATGCCGCACTCTACCGCAAGTTCGGTTTCGGGTCTTACACCTACCGCCATAATTATAATATCGGCTTTAGTTTCGCCTTTCTGAAGAATAACCTTATTACCCCTGATTTCTTTTACGCCATTATTTAAGAAAAGGGAAATTCCTTTCGATTTTATATACCTGTGAACGTCCGCCGCCATATCAAAATCAAGCGAAGCTATCAAATGGTCGGAAAGCTCTGCTATGCTTACTGTAAGCCCCGCTTCTTTTAAATTTTCCGCCATTTCCACACCGATATATCCGCCTCCGATAATTAACGCCGACTGCGGCTTTTCTTTACTGATATAATTTTTTATCTTTAAAGTATCCGGGATATTTCTTAAAGTAAAAACATTACCGCTTTCAATCCCCTTTATATCAGGTATTATAGCCTTGGCACCGGGAGAAAGAATCAGATTATCGTAACTTTCCTCATAAAGTTCGCCCGTTACAAGATTTTTTACTGTGATTTTCTTTTTATCGGGAATAATTTTTACCGCTTCGTTCTGCACCCGCACGTCAATATTAAATCTCTTTTTAAAGCTGATGGGCGTCTGCAATGTCAAGTCGCTTTTTTCCTTTATTACTCCGCCGATAAAATAAGGCAGACCGCAGTTTGCAAAAGATACGTATTCCCCACGTTCCAATATGATAATCTCAGCTTTTTCATCAAGCCTTCTGAGTCTTGCCGCGGCGGTAGCACCGCCTGCAACACCGCCTATAATAACAGTTTTCATATTTTCGCCTCACTCTTTCATTATAATACTGCCTTTATTATATCACTCTTTCCTGTTTTACTCAAACCTTACTCTGCTGCGCGAATAAATTTTTTTATACCGTCCTTATGTAAAAACGTGGTATTGTGCGTGCTGTCAAACACAGCAAAATCCTTACCCTTGAGCTTACGGCACAAATGGGAAGAAAGAAGCGGCAGAATATTATTTTTAGGGCTTATTTTAGCTGTAAGCAAATTGCCCTCTTTAATAAATTTTATAAGCCCACTCATATTGTGCGCTTCCCTTAAAAGTTTATTTTCGGCATAGAGCATAAGCTCCACGTCCTCCTGATAGGTCATGTCCAACACTCTCTCCCCGTATTATAGCCTAAA
>SVPY01000019.1 GCA_015065615.1 Oscillospiraceae bacterium
TACAGGAAAAGTCGATGTCCCCAAAACAGTAAACGGCGGCAGATGCGAAATTACCACGGATACGGGTGATATTAATATAAGCATAAAACAGTAAACAAGCCGATATCTTTTTCGGTGCTACGAGCCAAAGAAATCCGAAATCGCATTTGCGGTTTCGGATTTTTTCGTTATGTAGAAAGATATGATTTTATTGAGTGAGGTTGCAAAAGAGGGGGAGAGCCGAGCGTATCCGATAGATAAAACAACCTGAAGATTCTTGTTTTATCTATGAATTTCTATTTATCAACAGTACGTTCAAATGACGGAGAGCGGCCGTAATGTTTTTTATACATCGCTGAAAAAGTCAATTGCGACGAATATCCAACCGAACAGGCTACTTCCTTAATTTGAAAATCTGTGGTACGGAGAAGTTCCCGTGCCTTTTCCATTCTAACGTTGATCAGATATTTTTGAGGCGAAATTCCCAAATAACGTACAAACTTACGGCAAAAATGCTTTTCACTGATACCGATATAGTTAGCTACCTCCTCCATCTTAAGGGATTTGTGATAATTATTCTCTATAAATCTGATAGCACGGTCTATATCTGTAGATTTGCTAACGTATTTTTTATTTACTTCACACAATTGAAGACACGCCTTAAGCGTTGCGATGGCGATCTCCTCATTTTTTTCTGCAATACAGCTTTTAAGGGATAGGGCAATCAATTTATGGATAAAAGTAAAAGACCGAATTGGCAACAGATTATGATGAACGGCATCAACTCCATATTCCTCAAGTAGTTTTTTGGCTTTTTTGCCGCCAAAACCTATCCAGAAATGCTCGTAGCCTTCCTCAACCGAAAAATGATGCTTGATTCCTTTTGATATCAGCAAGACGTTTCCGGAAGATACATCAAATTCACTGAAATGACAGACACCGTTTATTACAATATGCAGTAAATAGTCTTCACGCACACGTGGCGCAACCGATTTTTCGCACTCAACTCGGCTGTGCCCAATCTCAGTTATGTAAAGATCTGTGTTGTCTCCGGTAAAATAGCAAATTTTCATCGCTATACACACCTCTTTTCAAAAACATTATATTAATAAGCCGCGTAATTGTCAATTAAATATGCGTGATTATCATATATACTTATCCGCTGACAATGTGTTATACTGTGCTTGAGGTGATTTTATGATATATAACAGTAAAATGGAAGCACAAAACTATTTCCCACCGATGCTCGGTAACGGTGATATGACATTTTCCGTTGACCCTGAGGGCGGCATAAATCATGGAGGAAACGATTTTGGAAATGTTCAAGGCTTTGACGGTGTAATATACCGTGCCGGACGTCGCCTTGCACCTAACTATAAAAATAAATCAGATATTTTATCTTTCGGTAAATTGTGGTTTGATGCAGGGTCTGCTGTTTCTGAATTTGAACAAGAGCTTGATGTAAAGAGCGGTGTTGTAAACAGCACGTGCAGTTATGAGAACGGTGCTGTTATAAGGACTCAAGCATTTATTCACCCCGAGCTTGCGCTCTACTGTGTTCAAAAAACGCTTGTTACAGAGGGTACAATTAACTGCAACTGGCGCTATCACTTGTGTGGATACAACAATGTAACCGATGATGCTATCCGCAGTAAAACATATAACGGTAACAAACTGTCATTCTTACTTGACGGAAACGATAAGTACAAGGGAGAGCTTTTTTTGCACCTTGATACACCGTATGACGTAAGCAACAATTACGATATTGTTCTTTCCTTTGTACTCGAATTCGGAAAGCCTGTCTCTTTCTTTTTATATCTCGGTGACGATATGGACGGATGTGACTATCTTACACAAAATGCAGATATCACACAAAAAATCGAAGATCTGGGATATGATGGTCTGCTTTCCGAGAATAAAAAGGGATGGAAGGAATTTTTTGACAAAAACTACGTAATTACTCCTGACGATACCCTCAATAACATATATGAAACAGCACTTTTCCATTTAAAGTGTTATACTACCAAATGGTCGATTCCCGTTGGACTGAATAACAAGCAGTGGAACGGATGCTTTTTCGCCTTTGATGAATACTATAGCCTGTTGGGACTTTTGGGTGCGAACCACCCTGAACTTGCAAAACATGTGCCGGAGTTTCGACTAAACGTTTGTTTTCCTCTTGCCATTAAGCGACAAACGTGCATTACCGACGAACAAGCACGTTTTTGTTGGTTAACGGGCGAACATGGTGAGGAACTTGCACCTATAGGTTATTGGATGGATCATGTGTTCCATATGGCAGTTATTGCTCTTGGTGCATATGAATATTATGAATATTCCGGGGACATTGAATTTTTAGAACGTTGCTATCCCATGATTCGAGCCTGCGCCAAATTCTATACGCTGCATATGATATATGAAAATAACGGGAATGTAATCGTTGGTAAGTGTACCGACCTTGAGCGACTCGGTTCTTCCATTGAAAACCCGCTCATGACTTCCTGCGGCGTGATAAAAACCCTTGAGATCACGGCAAGTGCTGCGGAGATTCTTGGAATAGATAGCGAGTACCGCGACGAATGCCTTATGCTTGCAGCAAAGCTGCGCAAAACACTGCCCTCAGATGGTGTAAAGTATCTGCCTTACATTGGTGCCAACCAAAAGAGTATTGGCGTATTTTCATGTAAGTTTCCCTTTGACGTGATTTCGGATAACGATCCTAAAATGCTTGCTGCGTGGCAGGATTTTGTTGATAACGGGTCGGCATTTGGCAATATGTACGCTACAGGAAAACGTCTTTCTCCTTGGTATGCTTGTTGGCAGGCAGAAGGATTTGCACGTATCGGTGACGGCGAAAATGCATATGGATTTTTAAAGTGTGCATATGAATCAGTCGGTGTTTTTGCTGAGATGTTCGAAATTAATGAACCTGCTGTCAGACTAAGACCCTGGTTCACAACAGCAGCCGGTATTTACCTTTCTACTGTCAATGAAATGCTGGTGCAAAGCGACGGAGAAACAATCAGGTTGCTTCCCGCTTTCCCGCTTTCTGATGTTTCTTTCAAGCTTGCTGTTAAAGGCGGTGCTGTGATTGAAGCAACCATAAGTGACGGAGAACTCACCTCTGTACAGCTTTATTCCAATGAACAAAAAACAATGAAACTGATATATAAAGATCAGGTTAGAATCCTTTCTGCCGTCGAAACAAAAGAATAAAAATCAGTTGTTTACAGTTGATATCTTTTTCAGTGCGAAGCGACAAAAAAACCCATTTCCAATAGGGAGTGAGGTTTTTTCTTGCTTTTTATGCAGTCAGAAGTTTTGAAAACGGTTATTTTTATAAAATTTACATTTTCGTAATTCCATTGAGTTTTCTGTGATAGTATGTTACTATATTTGTATAGCACAGCAGCTATTACACTTGTTTGAAAATCTGCTGAGTAAATGACGGTTTGTAACAGTATCGTTATAATTCAGCATTGGCTTTTTACAGCAGAGTTTTATACCAAAAGATTTGCTTTGACCCTTTTATTGCAAAAGAACAGGAGATTTTACTATGAAGCTTGCAACATCAACGTTTGATTTTTCTCTCTATACAAATTCTCAGGCAGAGGCTTTAGAGCATATTCGCCGAGCAGGATTCAAGTATGCAGATTATAATTTTGGTATTGATTATAATAAAGGGAGTGGTATTTATACCGCAGACTTTGAAAATTATGTCCATAGTATTTCTGAGGCCAGCGACAAAATTGGAATCAAACTTGTCCAAGCACATTCGCCAATGGGAAAGCCGCTGTTGGATGACGGAAGTTTTCTTGCTGATACAATGCGTTGCGTAGATGCTTGCGGTGCTTGGAATATTCAAAATTTGGTTGTTCATTCGGGATATGCACCGGGTCTTTCCAAGGAAGAAACATTTAAACAGAATAAAGCGTTTTTTATGCCGTTACTTGAACGGGCAGAACGTTACGGCGTAAATATTCTTGTTGAAAATTTTAATAAGATGTCTTGTGCCGATATATATTGGATAGATAATGCCCCCGATTTGCTATCTATGATAAACTGTGTAAATCATCCGCTTTTTCACGCTGTTTGGGACGTGGGGCATGCAAACATGCAGAAAATGCCGCAGGACGAGGCACTGTTACTTTTGGGAGATCACGTACGTGCACTACACATTCAGGATAATATGGGGGATCAGGACTCTCACCTTGTTCCTTTTCTCGGCACATTGAACCTGGATGCGGTTATGAACGGACTTTTAGATATTGGATATAAGGGATATTTTACTTTTGAAATAGGTTCATTTTTTACATCTGCTCAAAGCAGACGTCAATATTCACGTGATAACCGTTTGATGAATGCTCCCATTGAGCTAAGAGATGCTTTTGAAAGATATATTTATGATTTAGGTAAATGTATCCTTAAAAAATATGATTGCTTCGAAGAATAGCTGATTGTAGTTCTATATATTTGATAACTGAATCGGTACGTAGTGCGAAAATTTCTCTTCTCATAAGGCTTGAAACATTTTGAACTTTTTACTGTTTCTGCAAGAGTTTTTTGAAAGCTGTAAGTAACAGTGAATAAATATCCTGCAAGGCTCTGTCTTGCTTTACTGTTTTATATTAAGTATAATAAATATGAGGTGAAGCTTATGGATAAAAAAATCAGCATTATTTTTGATACAGATATGGATACCGACTGTGATGATGCAGGCGCTTTTGCTATGCTGCTTGAAGCACACCTTAGCAATAAAGTACAGCTTTTGGGAGTTGTTGCCGATTCGATGAATTCTTATGCTGCGCCTTGCTGTGAAATGATAGCTAAGTATTATGGTGTTAAGGTTCCTGTGGGCACAACTTATTCTTATTGTTATCCTGAAACTGCAGCCGATAAAGAAAGATTTGCCGACTATATAAGGCACAGCAAAAATTGTTTTCTGGCAGGTAAGAGTTATAACTATTCCTTTACAAAGGAGATTAATAAAAGCGACAGTGACTATCCATCGGCAACGAAGGTGTATAGAAAACTATTGTCAGAGGCTGAAGATAACAGCGTTACAGTGTTATGTGTCGGAATGCTCACAGCCGCCGCTTATGCGCTCTCCTCACCGCCTGATGATATCAGTCCTCTTAACGGTGTGGAGCTGTTCAGAAAAAAGGTCAAGAAAATTATAACTATGGGAAACCCGAGAAAGATAAATGATTTCAATTGGGGAAAGGATGCCCTCGGAGCGGAAGAATTCTTTTCCTTTAGCCCTGTTCCAATCTATATCAGTGCCGAGGGAACAGACGTTTTTACCGGCGGTCATTTGAGTTCTGACTTGACCAAGGAGCACCCTTTAAGGCGCGCATATGAAATATGGTTAAGCGGTCAAAATCTTTCAAGACCAAGTTGGGATTTGATTGCCTCCCTGTATGCGATTCGGCCCGATGCGCCGTATTTTTACTGTGAAAACTTGGACGGTGGATGGTATGATGGGACAAAAAAGCAGTTTTATAAGGGAAATAAAAGTGATAAAAATATTAAGCAAATCTTTTTAAATTGCGAGCCGTCTAAAATGGCAGAGCTTTTGAATAGGTGTATGTTAGGTGATTTTACCGATATCTAAATCGGTGCAACTTGCAAAAGAAATCCATACACCAAAAGGTGTGTGGATTTTTTCGTTATGGAATGGTTTAAATTAAACCGTAGCAAGCAAAGAAACTCAGTACACCGTTTGGTGTGCTGAGATTGCCTTAATGCGCGAGCCTGAATAATGAATACCTTTTAAATTTAACTGAATTAAATCCATGCGCCGAAAGACGTGTGGATTTTTTGTGCCTGAAAACACATATTCTGAATAATTTTTAAACTGAAATACTACTGAATTCCCGAGCTGAATACAAAAAACACATCATAAAAACCTTGCTAAATATGAAATAGCAATGTGAATATAATTCACATTACTGAGTTTGATCACAGGGTTCAGATTTTTTCTAAGGCACAATAGGGGTAATGTATTTAAAGCGATTAACGAAAATATCGAAAAAGAAACCTTGCCAAAGCTGTTCCTTTGGTGTAAAATGTAAAGACAATTAATTTAGTGTAAGTTTATTAAGCTTACGTATAAGGAGAATATTGATGAATAAAAAGATTCTTAAAATTACGGAAACAGCCGTAATGCTGGCACTTTTAATCGCTTTGCAGGCTGTTACAAAGCCCTTGGGTCAGATAGTTACGGGCTCATGCGTGAATGCCGTGCTTGCAATCACAGTGATGCTGGTTGGTATGGGCGGCGGTATTTCCGTAGCGCTTATAAGCCCCGTGTGTGCTTTCCTTTTAGGTATAGCGCCTAACTTTGTTACCGTGCTTCCCATTATGATAGGTAACGTTTGCTTTGTGGTGCTTTTAAAGTTAATTGCAGGCGAAAGCTTCAAGCCCTATTGGCGCCCGATTGCCGCTCTTATAGCGGCTGCCGCAGTTAAGTTCGGTGTGCTTTACTTCCTTGTGGTTGTTGTTATCTGCGGTCTTGCTTCAGGTGCTTTGCTCGGTCAGAAAATCGGCGAGATCGTTGTTTTAGCTCCTCCTATGCTTGAGATGCTTCCCACTATGTTCACGTGGCCTCAGCTTATAACAGCCCTTATCGGCGGCGCTGTGGCACTTTTAATTACACCCATACTTAAAAAAGCTTTACATAAGTAAAAAAATTAAGGAGATGTCTAAAAAGACACCTCCTTTTTTGCGCTTAATTAAAAGATACGGGTTTTGTTTCGTTTGAAGAAAAGGCGTTGGGTCCGGGGTCGGACATGGAAAAATACATTTTTGCGGCCTTGGTTGTACCGAAATCACGGTTGGAGCCTGAATTCTGAACCTTGTTGAAGGCATCGCGGAACATCTGATTGTGGGCCTCCTCGCGGTTTAAGAGGAAGTCGATAGTCTCCCGTACGCATTTATCGTCGATCTGGCGGTAGAGATATTCATACACAACCTTTGCGCGCTGTTCCGAGGCAATATTGCTGAGTAAATCGGCGCACAAATCGCCCGTGACGGTTACGTAGTCGCCCGTCCATGAATAGCCCGAAGCATTTATAAGACCGGGGTTAAGACCTAAAAGTACGTGGGTCTGAATTTCGCCCGAAGGTACTTTCGAAGCGTCTACGTCGTGTCCGTTTAAGAGGTTGATAGTCTGGGCAATCATTTCCATGTGGCTTAATTCCTCAGCGGCAATATCCAGAAATAAATCCTTTATTTCAGGGTCTTTAATCCTGAAGCTCTGTGACATATACTGCATCGCGGCTTTAAGTTCGCCGTTGCCGCCGCCAAGCTGCTCCTGCAGAAGCGCCGCATACTGAGGGTTGATTTTCTCGATAGTTACGGGATGAAAAAACATTTTTTCGTGTTTGAACATATTTTTGCCTCCATATATTTTTTAATACTTTCTCACGGATTTTTAAAAATATACTAAGAAATTACGGAGTATTATTAATTAAAGGCAACAGACGGTTGCTTGTAATCGCCGATCTGAAACGATATAATAAAGATACAGTAAATAAAGGCGGTAAAAAATATGGAAACAAAAAATATTATACTCGAACTCAGAACAAAAATGGGACTTTCTCAGGATGAGCTTGCAGAAAAGGTGTTTGTTACAAGGCAGGCGGTTTCAAGGTGGGAGACAGGTGAGACTGTACCGGGTACAGATACTTTAAAGCTTCTCTCGAAACTTTTCGGTGTTTCAATCAATACGCTTCTCGGCTCGCCTATTGAGCTTTACTGCGAGTGCTGCGGTATGCCGATGAAAGACGGCGATCTCAGCCGAGAGAAAAACGGAGATTTTAACGAGAAATATTGCAGCTGGTGCTACTGTGACGGCGATTTTACCATGGATTTCTGGAAACGTTACGGAAAACTCGGCGGAAAAGAAAAGTTTGAGGAATTTAAAAAGCAGCTTATTAATGAATTTAACACTCTGTTACATATTGAGGGGCTTCCTAAAGTAGAGGACTTACACGTGCTTGCGGGCAGTTTTATAAATACAGCTTACAGATTGCCAAACGGCGAGACGGTAAAATTCCTTGATGATAATGCAACTTACCTCGGAAATCAGCTTGAATGTGAATTCGGCGGTGACAGATGCTTCGGTATTGCCGCAGGAATGGATTTCCTTCTCGTATCCACTTATGAAGCAAACGGCGAAAACCCCGAGCTTGTTATTTATAAAAAGAGATAAATTCAGCCGATGAGGAAATTAAAATCCCCGTCGGCATTTTACTTTAAAAATAAGCAGAACTGATTAAAATCAAGGCATAGTAAAGAAAAAAGATTAAGCGGCTGCTTTATTCGGTGATATTAAAATTTACCTTGAAGAAATTAACGGAAAAATATATAATTAACGTGTTGATATTACTTATGCGGTGTATTGTACATTAAGATTTGTATACCGGATAATAATTTTTTATTTAAGTTAAATTTACGGGAGATAAATTATATGAAAAAAGTATTGGAGACACAGCGTCTCATTCTCAGGAAATATACGGAAAATGATTTCGACGCTCTTTATAAGATTCTCTCCGACCCTGAAACAATGAAGCATTACCCAAAGCCCTACGACGAAAGCGGTACGTGGCGTTGGATTAACTGGAACCTTGATAATTACAGTAAGTACGGATTCGGTCTCTGGGCAATTGAGCTTAAAGAAAACGGTGAATTTATAGGTGACTGCGGAATTACCATGCAGAATATCGACAGCGAAAGTCTGCCTGAAATCGGATATCATATAAATAAGAATTATTGGCGAAAAGGCTATGCCAAAGAAGCTGCCGCGGCGGTAAGGGATTGGCTTTTTAATAATACCGAGTTTGATTCCGTGTATTCCTATATGAAATATACAAATATTGCTTCTTATTCAACTGCTCAGAGTGTGGGACTCAGAAAAATCAAAGAGTACCCAGACCCTAAAGACGAATTTGTTTACGTATACAGAATCACAAGGGAAGAGTGGGAGGATATTAAATGATTAAAGAATTAATGCACGACCCGATTTTTCTTGCGGGAAAGTCGGAAACAGCTACAAAAGAAGATTTACCCGTTGCCCAAGACCTGCTTGATACACTTCTTTTCCATACAGAAGCCTGCGTCGGCATGGCTGCAAATATGATAGGGGTTAAGAAACGCATAATCGCTTTTCTTGATGAGAGCGGAAAAGTTCCTTCTTATACTGTTATGCTGAATCCTGAAATTATCAAAAAGGAGGTTGCTTACGAAACGGAGGAAGGCTGCCTTTCTCTGCTTGGCGGCCCCAGAAAATGCAAGCGCTATAAAAATATAAAGGTGAAATATCTGAATAAAGATTTAAAGCCCCGTATCAAAACTTACACAGGCTTCACCGCCCAGATAATCCAGCACGAAATCGACCATTGCGACGGCGTGCTTATATAATAAAGTTTTTAAAATCCGAGATTGATACCCGTAAAATGACAGTTGAATCCATTTCTGCGATTGAACAGTATATCGCAAAGAACGAACAGAATATTGGTAGGCATAAGGCTAATGCGCTTGTTTACGCTAACAGAAATGGCTTAAAAAGTGTTACAATATCCACGTCAACATTATTAGAAAAAAGTATTATGGCTAAAACCGATGAGTACTTAGCTTTTATTTTATATTAGAATAGATTTCTGATTTGTGTAGAATCACCTATCTGACGAAGAACACAAAATACACAAAAAATGACACGAACGCATTTATCATAGAGCGATAGAAAGGGGAATGGTTATGATATTTGAAACAAAGCGGCTTATTCTTCGCCCGTGGTGCGAGGATGATGCTGAGGAATTATATAAACACGCAAAAGATAAGGAAGTCGGTCTGCCTGCAGGCTGGCCTGCACACACAAGTATAGAAAACAGCCGACAGATTATACATGACGTGCTTACGGCAGATGAGACCTATGCAATTTGTCTGAAAGGAGACGGAAAGCCTATAGGCAGTGTGGGATTCCACCGCAACGATATTGCCCAAAGTGATGATGAATATGAACTGGGTTACTGGATAGGTAAAGAATTCTGGGGGCAGGGTCTGGCTTGCGAGGCTTCATTTGAATTACTGCGCCACGCTTTTGAGGATCTCGGTATGAAAAAAATATGGTGCGGCTACTATGACGGCAACACAAAATCCCGCAGAGTAATGGAGAAGCTGGGATTTATTTATCACCATTCCACCGAGGGACTTGAAGTTAAACAGGTAAATGAGATTCGTACGGGTCACGTAATGCTGATGACAAGAGAAATGTGGAAGAAAATCAATTCTGAAAATTGAAACCAAAGCTAAAGCTAAAGCCGATGAAGAATCAAAGGATTCCCCGTCGGCTTTTCATTTGACTATCTGTTGAAAATTGGCAAATTTTGCTGTATAATGAAACCAGAATAAAACACAGTTATTTGTTATCAAGCGGAGGGTAAACACGCTTATGTTTTGGGTCATAACAGCTATTCTTTCCGCCGTTTTTGCGGGACTTACTTCGATTCTTGCTAAATGCGGCATTAAAAAGACCGATTCCGATCTTGCAACGGCTTTGCGCACCATAGTCGTACTTATATTTTCGTGGATAATGGTGTTTGTTGCAGGTTCTTTCGGAACGATAACCGACATAAAACCTACGTCGCTTCTGTTCCTTGTTCTTTCGGCTATTGCGACGGGCGCCTCTTGGATATGCTATTTCAAGTCGCTTTCCATAGGCGATATAAATAAGGTCGTGCCCATTGATAAATCGAGCACAATACTTACGGTTTTGCTGGCAATTATCTGCTTCAGCGAAACGTCAAACCTTGTAATAAAGCTTATTGCCACCGCCATTCTCGGTATCGGAATATTTTTGATGGTGGAAAAGAAAAAGGCTGAGCATCAGGCGCAAGGACATTCATGGATGATATACGCCGTACTCTCCGCCGTATTTGCTGCATTGACCTCAATACTTGCCAAGGTGGGCATATCGGGTGTGGAATCGAATCTCGGAACGGCAATTCGTACAGCTGTGGTTCTTGTTATGGCGTGGATTATCGTATTTGCAAAGGGTAAGCAAAAAGGACTTAAGACCATCGATAAAAAGGAGCTTTTGTTTATCTCCCTTTCGGGTATTGCGACAGGCGCTTCGTGGCTTTGCTACTATCACGCCATTGCAAACGGCATGGTAAGCGTTGTTGTTCCCATTGATAAACTCAGTATCGTGGTAACGGTTGCGTTTTCTTATCTTGTTTTTCGTGAAAAGCTCTCAAAAAAAGCCTTTCTCGGGTTGCTTTTGATGATTGCAGGCACGCTCCTTATGGCATTCTTTAAATAATATAAATTAAGCCGATGAAGAATTTTTGATTCCTCATCGACTTTTACGTTTATTGGACTATTGATGAATGACTATAGATATAGAATTCCTCATGGCCGGGCATCCACTTCTTTTCCTTAGGCGGAAATGCGGCGTCAAAGGCTTCCACGGCGGAAGCATCCTCACTGCAATCGGCTGCGGAGGAGGGGATATACATCCACTTTCTGTCGTCAAGGGCATTCGGAACAAGCTCGGCTACGAGTAAAGCTGTCGGGAAATTGCCGTCAAAAACAAAGCTGACGTTTTTCTTTTTACAGCTTACAAACCCGCGGCTTACGTAATTGCCAGGGTTGCCGAAGATGATATTCACATCGTAACCCATTTTTCGCGCCGCCTCAAAGGAGTAATCGATAAGAAGTTTGCTGAGCTTCTGCCTTTGGTATTCGGGCGCAATAGAAAGAGGGCCGAAGGAGAGAATCTCCTTGCGTTCTCCCGTATCACTTTCAAGCCAAGCTTTGGTGTACATGATATTACCGATAATTTTACCGTCCTTTTCAAGAACAAAGGCAAGCTCAGGAATAAAGTCGGGGTGTTTTCGCATCATGTGAACAAAATAGTGCTCGTCAGCGCCCGGTTTGTGGAGGTTCCAGAACGCCTCGCGGGTTAATTCTTCTACAGCTCTATAGTCTTTTTCAGTTTCTAAACGTATCGTCAAATTTTCCATTTTTAAATCCTTTCATAAATCGTTGACGCACAACATACGAGAGGATTGCCGAGAATGTATTTGCAAACCTCTCGTTTACAATACAATCTCCAAGGTGTTGTTTCTTTTCAAACAGCATTCTCCAAAAAATTAAATTCGGTTTTCACCGTAGGTTTATTATATCACTGACGCGTGAATATTGCAACAAGCCGCCCTATTTACCTTTTGCAAAAAATAGTGTAAAATAGTATTGACTCTGACGTTACGTTATAGTGTATACTCCCATTTGTGAGGTGAAGATATGAAACTACAGATCAAAGAATTTGCAAAGCTTACCGGTGTCAGCGTGCGCACGTTGCATTACTACGATGAAATAGCTTTATTGAAGCCGAGCTTTGTTGACGGGCAAAACGGCTATCGGTTTTATGACGAAACATCTTTAGAGCGAATGCAGGAGATATTATTTTACCGTGAGTTGGATTTTTCTTTGAAAAGCATTGCGGAGATCCTCGCCTCGCCAAATTACGATAAACAACAAGCACTTGCTGAGCAGAAGCGGCTCTTGACCATTAAGAAAAACAGGCTCACACGGCTGATTGAAGCTCTGGAACAAGCGGAAAAAGGAGAGATAACTATGAGCGCATTTGATAACAGCGAATACGAGACCGCCCGTCAGCAGTACGAGGACGAGGCAAAAAAACGTTGGGGACACACCGACGCTTATAAGGAAAGCCGAGCAAAGACATCTGGCTACTCTAAAGATAAATGGAACGACGTGCTCGGTGGGCTGAACGGTGTCTTTGCCGAGTTTGCCGCGTGCAGGAACGGCGGCGATGGAGCCGACAGCGAAAAGGCACAGCAGCTCGTCAAGAAACTGCAGGACTATATCACTTTGAATTTTTATTACTGTACCGATGATATTCTCGCAGGGCTCGGACAGATGTACGTCTGCGACGAGCGATTTAAGAAAAACATTAATAGTAATGGTGAAGGCACGGCGGAATTTGCTTCCGAAGCCATAAAAATTTATTGCAAGAAATAAAGTAAAACGCCGTCGTGAAAGGGCGGCACGCATAAAACAGTTAACAGACACGGCGGCTTAAACTGCTGTGTCTTTTCTTGCGTATTCAGCTAAATTATGATAGTATATGAAAAGATAGATAAACTTGAATTTGGCAAAGGAGAATAATTGGATGAAGATTCAAATCTATCCGTTAGATAAGGTTGTCTTTGACGATGTTTCTATTCACTTCGGTATGGAAAAATCAGCGGTTGAACTTGCACTTGGAGCAGGCGAAGTAATTGGGAACAGATACTATTATTTCAATAGTGAAATGGCAATTGATTATCAAGAAAACAAAGTGGATTTTATAGAGTTTTTAGGTGGTGTTGATGGTAAACTAAAACCTACTGTCTATGGAGTTTCTGCATTTGATATCAATTCTGCTGAATTGGTCGATGTGTTAAAGGCAAACAACAATGGAGAAATTTGCGATGACGAAAACGGATACTCCTATCAGTTTTCAAATATCAGTGTTGGTGTTTATAGAGAAGCACTGCCTGATGACATTACAGAAATGATTGAAGAAGCTAAAAACGACGGAAATCCTATGTCCGATGATGAGATAGAGTATGAATTGAAACGAGCCAATTATTGGGCAACTATTGGTTGTGGGGCAATTGGATATTATCAGCGATAAATTTCAATTTGTTTAGCAGTAAGGGCGCATTTCTGTACACTTACTGCGTATACCGTACGGTGTGCGGTCCTACATAGCGCCAAAGCCTCCCTTGGGCATTCACATTCAAGAGAATTAAAAAATCCGACCTATGAGTAAATTGTAGGTCGGATTAACTGTTTTAAGAACCCCTCTAATCTTTGCAGCGTTCCTTTTAATTTTATACGGTTACGGTAAAAATCAGTTTTTATTCTGTTTATAGGGGACCCTTGCGGAGGGGACTAATTTAGAAGCGGAGTCGGTATGTACGGTCTGGTCATCAAAGAAAATATTTGCGCCGAAGGCTTTAAGCACCTTACTTTTCTCAATTCCCCCAAGGAAGAAGGCTTCGTCAATTCGGATATCCCATGCTCTTAAAGTGCGGATGACTCTTTCGTGGGCAGGGGCGTTTCTTGCAGTTACGAGGGCTGTTCTTATGGGTGAGGTCTCTTTGGGGAACTGCTGCTGAATAAGCGACAAAGTTTTTAAGAGATTGGCAAAAGGACCTTTGGACATAGGATTTTTCGCGTTTGCCTGTTCGTGCTCCGCGAAAGCATCCAGACCCTTTTCTTTATAAATCCGCTCGGATTCATCGGAGAAAATTACTGCGTCACCGTCGAAGGCGATACGAATCTGACTGATATCCTCGTTTGGGTCAATAGGAAGATCGTCGTTACTGCAAATTATACCTGCCGCTACGTTGGCGTTTATGGCATCCTGAACGTCTGATTCATTGGCAGATAAAAACAGGTCGGTTTTAAATGCGCCGAGATAAGGTGAAATAGAAGCTCCGCTGACTAACGCGGCTCTCGTGATATTCAGATTATAGTGTTCTATAGAATTGAAAATACGAAGGCTCGTATCGGCGCTGTTTCGGGACATAACTATGATTTCGGTAAGCTCTCTTCCGTCGGCGTTAAGCTTCTGTAATGCTTTTATAAGGGGAAAGGCTGTGCCGGGCTTCAAAATATCCTTTTCGTGCTCTATCTGGTAGGCGGAATATTTTTCGAGACCTTCTTCTTCATAAATCCTGTTTTCTGTTTCCAAGTCAAAAAGCGCGCGGGAAGAGACTCCTATTACTAATTTGCGGTCTAAACTGTATGGCAAAATAATCTCTCCTTCAGGTTGATTTATTTATTCATATTTTTCTGCTTTTTCCAGAAGCCACTTTATAACGGAATTGTCATTATGATGACCGATTACTTCAGTGGCTATGTTTTTTAAGTTTTCGTCGGCGTTTTCTACTGCATAGCATTCGTCGGAGGCTTTAAAAAGCTCAATATCGTTTACGCCGTCGCCAAATGAAACGATTTTATCACAGCCAAGCAGATTTTTAAGCTGAAGAGCGGCCTGTGCCTTGCTGGCGTTTTGGGGTAAAAATTCAAGCCACCAATCCTTGGAATAAAAATCACGGTTTAAAATAAGGTGAAATTTATCCTTATACTTTTCAAAAAACGGCAGAAGTTTTTCTTTTTCGTTTATGGCGGTTATATAGTAGCGCTTGCCCTGAAGCATTTCACTTTCGCTTTGCACGGCTTTTCTTCTGGGGTCATTTAACCTTTCCTCTACAAAAGGCAAAGTGAACTTATCAAGGCGGCTTTCCGCGTAGAGAAATTTTTCCTCGTCTTCAATAAGTGTGTAGACCATAGGCAGAATTCCGTCATCCAGAAGCTCTTTTACGGCGTTTTCGGAATCTTTTACAGGCAGAAGATTTTCAATTATTCTCTTATTCTTTACGGCGTCCACTAAAAATGAGCCGTTATGAAGCACCATTGGGATGTTAATTTTTACATCGCCTATAACTTTTCTGGTTGAAACAAGGCTTCTTGCTGTGGCAAAAGTAAAATTTATACCTTTTTCCTGCAATATTTTAATGCCGTTGGCGGTAAAAGAGGTAAATTTCTGCTCGCTTGAAAGCAAGGTGCCGTCTAAATCCGATATAAATAAAGTTTTTCTTTTAATCATAGTAGTCGTGAGGGTAGGGGAAGTTTTCAGGTAATTCACCGTAAACTTCGATTTTTCGCTTGTAAATACCTTTTTCGGTACCTACAACTATAAAACTTTTGTTTTCTTCGGTTAATACTTCTATGTTTTTCGGAATAAGATTTTCGGGCAGAGGTGCGATAGCGTCGCTGAGTCCCCATGCTCTTATTGCCTGAATGCCAATTTCTGTAGCGGCGAAAAGTCTGTCGTGATTATCGATAGCTATATCACTTGCACCTGCGAAAAGGAAATCGGTGTGTCTGTGAATATGTGAGTGGATAAGTTCACCCTTCAATTCACCGTTATCAAGTATGCTTAAAGTATAAACACAGGGGAGGTTTTTGCCTGCAATATAAAGCTTCCAACCGTCTTTAGAAAGTGCGATAGCATCAATATTATTTTTAAAGGTGTAAGCTTCGGACTTTTCGCCATCTTTAACTTTGTAAATTTTATTGCCGCAAACGGTATAGGTAAAGCCGTTTCCTTTTATGAAAATTTCTTTTTTAGAGCTGAATTCAAATGAATCAATTTTCTGCCAAGCTTCGCCTTTTGTAAACACTTTATCAAAGCGAGGGGAGTTAGCGTTGGGGGTGATGGGAGTTTCATAATCTTTCCAAATAAATTCGAAAACTTCCATAAGGGTATAGACGTGCTTATAGCGGCTGCAATGACCTTCGTCGGGGTAGTAACGGAGGTTACAATCGTAATTAGCGAATTTTAAAGCTCTGTGAGCAGCATCGGCAACAGTAAAGGAGGAGCCAAAATAATCGTCGGGTTCGTTTTCTGAAAATTCGGACCAAACTCTTATGGGCTTTGTTTCACATTTTCTTATTAAAGCGGTGATCTCAAGACCGTTGTTCATAGAAAGGAAGCTGGGACTACTCATATAAACGCGCCTGAAATAATCTGTTCTGAACCAAGCGGCGTTAAAAGCGGAAATGCCGCCTGAAGAGCCGCCCATTATCATATGCATATCGGGGGAAGCGGAGATTTTTAAATTATATTTTTCTATAACGTGGGGGAGAATTTCGTCGCAGAGAAAATCGGGGTAGCGATTACCGAAAATATCGTAGTTATCGCAGCGCATACCGCGGTCGAAACCACCTTCCAAGGTAGCTTTTACATTTCCGGAATTGATACCGATAAACACGGATGCAGGCATAGTACCTTTTATAAAAGAAAGCTCCATTGCTTCTCTTGCGGCTTTATTATCGCCGTCGTGGTCAACTATTAAGGCTAAATTTTCTTTACCCTCGGCAAATTCGGGAATATAAAGGGTGTATGTGCTATTCATTCCGTATTTTAAATTTTCACTGCAGTAAGAATCTTCAATAAGTCTGCCTTTAAGTTCCATATAAAACCTCCTGGTTATAAATCCTTTAAATATAACACATCGCAAGCAAAGTGACCTGTGTTTGATATAGGTTCATAAATTCTGTAAAAATCGTATTTTTCATAAAATTTATGGGCGGCTACCATATTACTGAAAGTTTCAAGATAACATTTTTCGTACTGCGTTTTTGCAAATGCCAGCGCTTTTTTAATTAAACCGTGGGCAACACCCTTACCCCTCGCTTCTTTTATGCAGTACATTTTCTGAAGCTCACAAATTTTATCGGTGTTATCAAGAGGTCCGATACCTACACCGCCTAAAATTCTGCCGTTTTCACTTTCTGCCACCCAGTATTTTCTATCCGGCTTATTATAAATTTCCGAAAATCTGCCTAAATCGGGGTCAGACCAGGCACAGCCTTCTTTTACGCCGTCAAATTCAATAAGGCAGGTTCTTATAATATTTTCAATTTCTTTATTATCGCGGAATTCAATTTCACGGATTTTGTATTTAAGCTCCATAATTACCTGCTTTTATTGTTAATTAATCTTTACGGTATTTAATTGAATTGAAAAGAGAGTTTGTGTACTTAGCTTTATAATAACGGTACCAGGTATCGCTCCATTTACTGAAAACTTTTTTGCATTCGTCTATATTTTTAATGTAGATTGAATCAAGTTTACGGTAATTGCTGTCTGATGAAATTTCCACTATGCGATTACGGGCTTCACTGTAACGTGCCTTTAATTCTTTTATACTGATCAGGTTCTTTTTTACATTAAGTTTTTCTTTAAGAAATGAGTTAAGTCCCAAAGCTAAAGCTATAATTATGGCAGCAACTACAAAACGAGCAATTATATTAAAAGGAGAAGGGATGAAATTCAGTATATTCCAGAAAAAGGCACACAACAATGTGGGTAAAAGGATGATTATTGAAATAACTTGTACTATTTCATTATTTAGCTTACCGCCGAACTGCAAAATATATTGCATGAGAGTAAGGCTTTCATACCCTTGTTTGCCGCTTAGACTCCAGTATAGGATTGCGAGTGCGTTTATAATAATCAGGACGGCAGGGATTAATGCAATTGTTTTTTTAAAATTATTTGCGCGTATTTCTTTTACAGACTCGTGGTGGTACTTTATAGTAATATTATGGCTAGAAAGCTCGCTTTCCATTTTTGCAAGCTCTTCGTTTTCAGTAGGTAAATAATTGGTAGGGTTTTCAAAACCGTCATCTGCTTTTGATATGTCAACGTAGGTGTTGGTTGTTATTTCAATAGTATTTCTGAACTTGTGCTCAGAAGTGAAGGTTTCGGTTTTAGATACGTATTGGGAATAAAAGTAATTATAATCGAAGTAAATGTAATTTCTTGAATCGTACTGCAAAGAATCATCTTCACTTGAAGTATGCCTCTGCAATTTATGTATTGGTACTGTATAGGGATAAGGCCAACTATCTATTTCACCATTGTGGGAGAGAAGATAATCGTTGAGTTTTCTGGAAACATATGACTTGATGCGGCGGTGAGAGCTGTTTATACCTTCAATATCTGATGGTTCATACTCTTTTTCCCTTTCAATTGCGCAATTTTCGTAGTAGTAAAAAGTGAAGGCAAAACCTATTTTTTTAGAATCAGCATAGCCTATAAGTAAATTGTATCTTTCGTCGTCGCTTAATTTGGAAACGTTATCTGTTTCTTTATATACTTCATCAAGGATATTTTTGCAATAAAAGATATCGACAAATTCAGGGGGATTAGGTAGTTTTAATTCCATGTTAATTCTCCTTAATTAAAAATAAATCTTGCTTCTACTGCTACGCTGCCGTTTTCGTGGAGTACGCCTATATCAAAGCCGTTTTCATAGGGTCGTTTACAAATTGTAAGAACTTCTCCCTCGAAGCTCTGGGATTTAAAGAGAACGTCTATTTCTTTAAAATTCATTTTGCCAAGCTCTTCTGTAGTAAATGCGCCAAAAATCATTTTAACGTAGGCTACGTTATTCATATGGTGGCTTGTATCTATATCGGTTGAACGAATCTTGTATTTTTCAAGGATTTCTGCAGAGCCGAAATCATCACTCATACGGGTAAAAGGTTTATCGGCTACTTTATCCTCACGATGGATTATTTCATTATTATATACTTCAGAAAGTTTTGTAAGCTTCTGGCTTTCCACGTTGATAATAGCCCATTCACTTTTGCCTTCAATTAAAATTTCACCGTCTTTTGAAATAGTGTAATAGCGGTTACAGCGCACGTTTCCCGGCTTTTCTGGCCAGGTTTCAAGCTCAACTTCATCCATAAATTTGGGGAGCTTATGAAAAACAACTTTTGTTTTTGAAGTAAGCCAAATGCAGCCTTTTTTCATAAGGTCATCGGCACCAAGCTTAATGGCGGTGCCGTGCTCTGTGGCTAAATCCATAAATAAGTTAAAAACAGCGGGTATGCTTATTTGACCTCTATCATCGCAGGTACTTGTAAATATTTTTTGAGATTTCTTAAGAAAATTTTCCATATTCTTTTTCCTTTTAAACGTTTTCTGCAAATTTTTTTGCGCAGTCGCTTATAAACTCGATGTTACCGTTATCGGCTTCGGTATCTTTTGCAGTATGTATATTGGGAGTATAGAAAATGCCGTTTTTAGTATTTTTGCAGGCAACAACCGCTACCCCCATGGGGAAACTTGCATGGTCTGAATTACATACGCTGCCCTTTTTAGGAAATAAATAGGTTTTAAATATGTCGTTTCCCGTAAAGCTTTCTTTCATAATTTCGCTTTCGGCAGTATTTTCTGCTTTTTTATTAAATAAAACGAGAATATTTTTGCCGTTACCCACGCAGTCGAAATTGATTACAAGTTTTTCTTCCATAAAATCCTTGTGATCTTTATAGTAAGCTTTTGAGCCAAGCTTGCCTTTTTCTTCATTGTCAAAAAAGATAAAAGCGGCGGTTTCTTTTTCTTCGCTACTGAGTTTTGCCATTATAGAAAGTAAAACCGCAGAGCCCGAAGTATTATCGTTATAATTATTCTTATTTTTGAAAGCAAAGTAAAGAAGGTAGAATAATCCAAAATAAAGGAATAAAAATATAAATTCAAAGGTAATTATATTGGCACTTGCGTTACTTTCACTGCTGAAAAAGTAATCGGAAATAAGCATAGCAGGAATATACGAGCATAAAAGCATTAAGGTAACAGGAATAAACTGATAGAGGAAAAAGAGAAGCTTATTTCTCGGCAGCATTAAATTTGGGAAAAGGGCAGAGGCAGGGGTATCAAAATGAGCGCAGAATACCACCTTTGCTTTCTCAGGGTTACCGATAACTATATTATCGTTTTTATTATCGGAAGTTTTTTCCGTTTTAGCTTCATAATCAAGCTTTTCTGCCTCGCTTAAAACGTATTTGCGGAAATTTTCCTTCTCATCATTACATTTTCTTGTAGGATGATTTTTAATTAAATATTCAAGGTAGTTCATTTCTTGTAACCTTAGTTCCTTTTTCTGTTTTTTAAGCTTTTATTATGCTCTTTGCTTTGAATTTATATCACGTTTGCTTGTCTATCAAGCAAACAGACGGTTTCCACATGGCTTGTGCCGGGGAAGAGGTCAAAGGCTTTTACTTTTTTTGTTAAGTAACCCTTTTCGCTGAATATCTTTAAATCTCTGCCAAGGGTAGCGGGGTCGCAGGAGACATATACCACACGCTTGGGGGACATCTTACTTACGGTATCTATCAAAGTGCTGTCAAGACCCTTTCTCGGCGGGTCAACTATAATTACGTCGGGCTTTTCGCCGCGGTCGGAAAGGATTTTTGCAGCGTCGGAAGCATCTCCGCAGATGAATTCGGCGTTTTCTATGCCGTTTTCTTTTGCGTTTTTCTTAGCGTTTTCTATTGCGTCGGGAATAATTTCCACGCCTATTAACTTATTGGTTTCATTTATAAGTGAGAGGCCGATGGTGCCTGCACCGCAGTAGAGGTCTAAAAGAGTTTCGTTTTCCTTTAAATCGGCGTATTCCTTTGCTTTGTTATAGAGCTTTTCCGCCTGTTTTCTGTTTACCTGATAGAAAGAAAGAGGGGAGATGTTAAAAACTCTGCCGCATAAAATATCCTTTATGTGTTCTTCACCAAAAATAATTCTCTCTTTTGTGCCTAAAATTACGTTGGTTTTTTCTTTATTTATATTTAAAACGAAGCTTTTGATTTCAGGTATATTCATTTTAAGCATACCTGCAAGCTTATCAAGGTTTTTAACTTTATCGCCGTTAATGACGAGGCAGAAAAGTATGTCGCCTGTTTTTTCGCCTACTCTGAGATAAAGGTGGCGCAGCACACCCTTGTGGGTTTCCTCGTTATATACACTGTCGCCAAACTGCTCATACCAATCGCGGAAAACATCAATAATAGAGTTAAAAATTTCGGGATGGAGAAGGCATTTTTTATTATCTACGATTCTGTGGCTGTGCTTTGCGTAGTAGCCCATTATAAGCTTATTGTTTTTATCAAGCCCCAGAGGTATCTGTGCTTTGTTGCGGTAATTGTATCTCGTACCGCCCTCAATGCCCTCGAATTCTATTGAACCGTCAGCGAAACTGAAGCCGCCGATTCTTTCAATGCAGTCTTTTACTCTTTCGGCTTTAATATTATTTTCGCTTTCGGGGGAGATATGGCGGTAAACACAGCCGCCGCACTGATTAAAATAGGGGCAATCTACGGGTACTCTATCTTTACTTTCGCTGAGCATTTTTGAAATAATACCGAAAGCAAAATTTTTCTGAAGCTTAACTATTTTAACCTCAATTTCATCGCCGACTGCAGTAAGGGGTACGAATATGACAACACCCTCGTGTTTGCCTATACCCATGCCGTCGCTGCCCATTGCTTCTATTTTTAATTTAAAAGTATCGTTTTTCTTAAAAGGGAGCATTTTTTCTACCATGCTTTCTCGAATTTCTCGTTTATTATAATCCGTTAACTACGTTTCTGGGTTTTCCTTCAATAAATGCGCCGATATTACCTGCAACAACTTCAACAAGTCTCATTCTTGCATCGCGGCTTGCCCAGGCTATATGGGAAGTGAATACCGTGTTTTTAGCTTTAAGTAAAGCGTCGCTTTCAAGGGGAGGTTCGTGAGTCATAACGTCGGTGCCGTAGCCCGCCACTCTGCCTTCGTTTAAAGCTTCTGCCAAAGCTTCTTCATCCACCACTGCGCCTCTTGCCGTGTTTATAATTAAAGCGGTGTTTTTCATTAAAGCGATTTTTTCACGGCTGATTAAACCTCTTGTATTTTCGTTTAAAGCGCAATGAAGGGAGATGACGTCGCTTCTTTTCATAAGCTCGTCAAGGGAAACAAACTCCACGCTGTCTTGGTTTTCTCTTTTGGTTCTTGTGTAAACTATTATTTTCATACCGAGAGCTTTTGCCATATTTGCAACGGTTTTGCCTATATTGCCGTAGCCCACGATGCCCAAAGTTTTGCCGTATAATTCAAAGAAAGGAACAACTGTGGAGGAGTGAACGATGCTTTCGTCCCACTTGCCTGCTTTTATCATTTCGCTGTGGTGCTCAACGTGGTTGCAAAGCGCCATTAAAAGAGCAAATGCATGCTGTGCAACTGTCTCAATACAGTAAACAGGCACGTTGCATACGGGGATGTTTTTCTCTCTTGTAACCTCTAAATCGATGCTATTATAGCCCGTAGCCAATGCTGCCACAAGCTTTAAATTGGGAAGATTATTTACTACTTCCCTTGATAAATTTATTCTGTTCATTACTATTACGTCGGCATCTTTTGCTCTTTCAATAACAAGCTCTGAAGGAGTATTATAGTAAACTGTAGTTTCGCCGTACTTCTCGATAGGTGCCCAACTGATGTCGCCGGGGTTAGTGCTGCCGCCGTCAAGTATGCAAATTTTCATATTCTTATTCTGCTTCCTTTCTTAAATAAACACTTATTCAAAATAATTATATCAAAAAGCTTCAGAGTTTTCAATATTTTAAGAAGCTTCTTTACACTTGATTATTTCTTTTCTTTGTGCGATAATATAGAAGTAAAAGTATATGGAAAGTGAAGGTAAGGAAATGGCAAAGGTAAAACTCGGAAGAACGAATATAGAAGTTAATAAGAATGCTTTCGGCGCTCTGCCGGTACAGAGAGTTACACCCGATGAAGCAAAATACCTCTTAAGAAAAGCTTTTGATAACGGTTTTGATTTTTTCGATACCGCAAGAAGCTATACTGACAGTGAGTATAAATTAGGCCTGGCGCTAAGTGACGTAAGAGATAAAATTATAATAGCTACAAAAACTCCTGCGCAGAATGCCGATGATTTTTGGAAGGATCTGGAAACCAGCCTTAAGCTGCTTAAAACTGACTATATTGATATTTTCCAGTTCCATAATCCTTCCTTCTGCCCCAAGCCAAACGACAGCACGGGACTTTACGAAGCTATGCTCGAAGCTAAAAAGCAGGGTAAAATAAGATTTATAGGTATCACGAACCACCGCATACATATTGCAAGAGAGGCTGTTCTCTCGGGTCTTTACGATACCTTGCAGTTTCCTTTCTGCTATTTGGCTACAGATGAAGAAATTGAGCTTGTGAAACTTTGCGAAAAGGAAAACGTGGGCTTTATAGCAATGAAAGCTCTTTCGGGCGGACTTATTACAAACTCTAAAGCTGCTTATGCTTTTATGGCAGAATATAAAAATGTTCTCCCCATCTGGGGCATTCAGCGCGATAAGGAACTTGATGAATTTATTGAGCTTAATACTAATCCTTCAATAATGGATGAAAATATAAAAGCTTTAATTGAAAGTGACAGAAAAGAACTTATGGGCGAATTCTGCCGCGGCTGCGGTTACTGTATGCCTTGCCCCGTAGGTATTGAAATAAATAACTGCGCGAGAATGTCGCTGCTTCTTCGCCGCTCACCCAGCGCAGGTCACTTAAGTGAAGCAGGGCAAATAAAAATGAAGAAAATAGAAGACTGTATCGAGTGCGGTCAGTGCAAGGCTAAGTGCCCCTACGGACTTGATACACCCAATCTTTTAAAGAAAAATTACGAGGATTACAAAACTTTCCTTAAATAACAAAGAAAGAAGATTTATTATGACAGCTGAGAAATTTTTTAACGGTATGAAAGGCAAAAAACTTACCTTCTGCGGTATCGGAAGAAGTAATATGCCCCTTATCGAAATGTTTTTAAAATATGGCGCTATAGTTTCCGCAAGAGATAAGAAAGAAGACTTAGGCGAAAATGGCGAGATTCTTAAAAATATGGGCGTAAAGCTTATTTTAGGTGAGGATTATTTAAAAAATATTGACGAGGATATTTTATTCCGCGCTCCCGGTATGCCTTTCTTTTTACCAGAGCTTAATATCGCAAGGGAAAACGGCGTTATCGTTACAAGCGAAATGGAAATATTCTTTGACCTTTGCCCCTGCAAGATATACGGCATAACGGGCTCCGACGGCAAGACCACCACAAGCTCAGTAACTGCCGAAATTTTAAAGGCAGACGGTAAAAAAGTTCATCTAGGCGGCAATATCGGCAGACCTCTTCTTCCCGATATTTTCGAAATTAATGAAGATGACGCCGTTGTGGTTGAGCTTTCAAGCTTCCAGCTTATCTCAATGAGAAAGAGTGCCGACCACGCTTTAATAACAAACCTTGCGCCAAATCACCTCGACGTACACAAGGATATGGATGAGTACGTAAACTCAAAGAAAAATATTTTCATTCATCAGAACGCTTTCTCAAGAACTGTTTTAAACCTCGATAACGAGATAACAGCTTCCTTTAAGGATGAAGTAAGAGGTCAGTTTATGCCTTTCACAAGGCGTGCATTTATAAATAAAGGTGCCTGCGCGTTTGAAAATAAAATCTACGCTGACGGCGAATATATTATGGAAACTTCCGATATAAAGATTCCCGGTAACCACAATATAGAAAATTACCTTGCAGCCATAGCTCTTTTGTGGGGAGAAGTTAAGAAGGAGAGCATTATTGAAGTTGCCAAAAACTTCGGCGGTGTTGCCCACAGAGCAGAATTTGTAAGGGAGATAAACGGCGTAAAATTTTATAACGACAGTATTGCATCCAGCCCTTCAAGAGCTATGTCCGGTACGCTTTCGCTTTATAAGGATAAGATCATAATGATAGCCGGCGGCGCCGATAAAAACGTGCCTTTCGACGAGATGGGCGAAACAGTAAACGAAAAGGTAAAGACTCTTATTTTAGTTAAACCTGAGGAGATAAAGAAGGGTTTCAAGCCTAACGCCTCCGAGAAAATTGCCGCCGCAGTTAAAAACGCAAAGAATTATAATGCGGAAAATATCGAAATCATATTCGTGAAAAATATGGAAGAAGCAGTTGATGCGGCTTTGGAAAAATCGGTTAAGGGCGATATAGTCTCTTTGTGTCCTGCCTGCACGGCTTTTGATATGTATCTTAATTTTGAAGTCCGCGGTAATTATTACAAAGAGATAGTATTAAGTAAATAAACACAGAATCCTGCAGAAAAAAGTGAAATTCTGCAGGATTTTTATTTGTTAGCATATTTATATAATGGTATAATAATGATGATAAACGATAAGAGGTAAAGTTTGAAAATAAATTTCAAACCGATTTTTGTGGATATGAAATTTTAAAAGTTTCAGCTTCTTACGAAACGGCCGAAAAATGAATGAAAGGAAAGTTTTGCCCGAGCAAAACTGCGGTCATAAATATGGTAAACGATAAATCCTTACACCTTTTAAGAGTTTCCTTGCTTTTTGAGGAAAGCGACGAAAAAAGGCTTTGCGAACTTTTGGAAATGCTTAAAAAATATCCTGCAGGAATTTACGATATTGCGTTTTTTACAAATTTTGTTCACATCCCTTATACTCTTGAGGAAGGCTTGAGACGTAATGAAATTTTAAGTAAATACATAAAGCTTTTTAAAGAGGCAGGCTATAACACGGGCATAAATCACCTTACCACCATAGGTCATCACGAGGAAGATCTATCCAACGGCTTAGGTGATAAATACAGCTTCATGACGGGTACGGACGGCAGAGTTTGCCGCGGCAGCTACTGTATGAACGACGAAAATTACCTTAATGAGTACATTGTTCCCCTTTATGAAGGTCTTGCAAAGGCTGACCCTGATTTTATTTTAGTGGATGACGACATCCGCTACGGTCATATGCCAATAGGCAACGGCTGTTTCTGCGATAAATGTATAGAAAAATTCAATAAAGAAAACGGCTTTGATTTTACAAGAGAAAGCTTAGTTGCAAAATTAAATTCAGGCGACCTTAACATAAGAAAGCTTTGGCTTAAAAAGCAGAGCGAAGCCATTGAAAATATTCTGCGTTTAATAGGCAAAACCGTAAGAAGCGTAAATGAAAATATTATTTTAGGCATAATGACGGGTGAAAGATTCAGTGAAGGCTATCGGTTCGATAAATGGGCAGAGGCTTTAAGCGATGGCGGCAAGTACGAAATTATGTGGCGTCCCGGCGGCGGTGCTTATACCGATTATCGCTTTGATGAAATTGTGGAAAAATGCGAGCAGACGGGCAGACAAAACGCTTATTTGCCGAAATACGTAACGAAAAGTCAGTACGAAATTGAAAATTTCCCCTATCAGGTAATTAAAAAGACTCCTGCTTCCACAGCTATTGAGGCTGCCTGGTCTATGACAAGCGGCTGTACGGGCGCGGCTTTCAATATACTTCCTTGGGAAACGGGAGAGCCTTTAAAGGTTATTGAGCCTCATATAAAAGCCATCGATAAATTATTACCTTTATACGAGCTTTTAAAAGAGAAAACAGCGGGTAAAAGCCCCTTCGGTGTAGGCTATGCCTGGAAGCAGGAGGATATTTTAAACGTACCCGAAGGTGGATTTATAAATACTTGGGGCGGTATGTATTCCGATTACGCCAGAGAGATGTTTGATTTCGGTTTGCCCGAGGCTTACCATCCCGATAACACTTTGGTATTTTTAGGTAAAGGCAGGTTTGCTTATTCCTATACAGATGAAGAAACAGAAAAGCTTTTAAAACGCGGTATGTATCTGGACGCCCAGGCAATCAGCTATTTAAATAGCCGCGGCTTTAAAAATCTTACGGGTTTTGAAGTGAAAAAGGAAATCCCTGTGGATGCAAGGGAAATATACACCGAACATAAATTAAACGAAGGCATAAAGGGCGGAATAAGAAACGGCAGGCAGGCTTTTAATAAAGGCGATTCCTACGGATTTCTCCCCCTTAACGAAAAAGCGGAAACCCTCACTAAAACAATCGATTACCATTATAACGTAACATCAGAATGTGCCTTGGGTGTTTTCGAAAACGAAAAGGGCGGTAAAATTGCCGCCGCAGGTTATTATCCTTTCAGCTGGGTGTCGGATTTTTATAAAAGCCGTCAGATAATAAATTTAATGAAGTATCTTTCAGGTTTTAATCTGCCTTCTTACGTTGAAAGCTTTGTAAGAATCCGCAACCACACTTTTGTTGATGGTGAAAAAATCACCGTAAGCTTATTAAATCCCTCTAACGAAAATTACGAAAATATAACCGTTGCCGTTAAAGGTGATAAGGAATCTGCCACGTTTTATAATCAAAAGGGCGAAAACTATAAGGTAAACAGAATAAGCTTCGACGGAAAATACAGCTTCTTCGAAATTAAAAACATTCCCGCTTACTCAATTGTATTGATAGAGGCGTGAAAAATAAAGGATAGGCATAAGCTTATCCTTTTTTTAACTCATTTCTGTACTCTTTGGGAGTTTTTGAAAATGCCGCGGTAAAAACTCTCGTAAAATATTCAGGGGAATTGAATCCTGATGCAAAAGAAATTTCCTTTATGCTCATATTGGTTTCTTTTAAAAGATTTAACGAGTGAAACAGCCTTTTACTGTTTAGATAATTTGAAAAGTTCATACCGGTGTGTTTTTTAAAATAAACGCCCATATAATTTTCCGAAACGTTCAGAAGCTTTGCAATATCCGAAAGAGTTATGTTTTTAACGAAATTTTTATCTATATATTTTATGGTTTCCCATATAGGTTCATATCCGGTATTGGTTTCCGATTTTTCCGCTTTTTCAACGGCGCAGAGGAAAAGGTTTAAAAGCCTTTCGGCGCAGTTTTCAGCCATCCGCTCATTATAAAGGTTATTATCCAGAATATTTATAAGTAATTTAAATTCATTTTCAATTAAATTGCTGTCCTCATCACTGAAATAAACGCAGAGGGGATTTTTATATTCGCTTAATTCATCGATAAGACTTTTTTCAGGCACGCTGACGTCTAATTTTAAATTATATAAATCAAACTCGGTTTCCTCGTCAAGAAGCTTGTGGTGGCTTTCGCCCGGAAACAATAAATAAGCGTAATTCTTTTTTACTTCAAAAGGAGAGCCGTTTATATAGTGAACGCCTTTTCCTTCTGTAAAAAATTCAAATTCGTAGAAATCGTGGTATCCGTAAACGCCGTTGTTGGGATAAATTTTGCTTGGCATACCGCTTGCGTGGTTGGAGGTGATTTTCTTATCCTTCATACACACGATTTTTGTTTCAAAATGTTTCATACTCTAAATCCTTGGTATTTGATAATCCTATTATAAATATAAATTCCGTAAATTCAAGTACAGATAACAGAAAAGTACAGAAATACATAAAAATCTGCAGGAAATATGTATTTCCATACGGGCTTTTAAATGTTATAATATTAATAAATAAACTGCGGAAGGTGAATTTTATTAGTTTTAAAATACCGGAAAACACTTTAAGCCGCGTAAAGAGGCACGATATTATTTACGGTTCACCGATGTGTGAGCCGCTGGCGGGCTTCCCTATAGGCGACGGCGATATAGGCTCCCTTGTTTGGTTTGAAGAGAACGGCTTACATATCAATATCAATAAAACCGACCTTTGGGACGACAGCACCTGGGACCACGAATATATCAGCTCGGAAATTCACGAGAATTTAACCTGCCTGCGTCACGGCGGCGAGCTTGTTATTAAATTCAATTCCCCCTGCTTTGATTTCACTTATCAGAAGGAATTTGAAGGCAGACTTAAACTTTCAACTGCTTCGGCAGAAATTAATTCGGTAACCGCTTTTTCGGATATTAAGGCTAAGTGCTTTGCTTCCAATGAAAATAAAGTTACTGCTTTGAAGTTCAAGGTAATTACTGAAGAAGAGGAATGCCCTGAAATTACCTTAACAAGATATGGCAGTAAAAATAGCTGGCGCTGGTATAACTTCGTAAGCGATAAGCCTGAAGCAGGCCTTGGCGGCACTGAAACAAAAGCTGAGAATAAAAAGATATTTATCACCCAGGTTTTGAACGGAACAATTTTCTCGTTAGGTCTTTCACTTATTTATAACGGTGATATAGCTGCAAAGAGAATTAACAGCCACACGTCAAAAATGCTCCTTGACAGTAAAAAAGAGCAGGAGTTTATTCTCTACTACAATATTTCCCTCGGCGAAAGTGAACTCGATGCCGAAAATAAGTGCCGCGAAATTCTGGAAAAAGCTGAAAATAAGGGATTCGATGCTATTTACGAAGAGCACAAAAAAGCTTGGGAGAGCTTCTGGAATAAATCCTATATAAATATTCCCGACGATTATCTTGAAAATCTGTGGTACTTAAGCCTTTATTACTCCCAGAGTGAGTGCCGCGGAGCCTATGCCCCGCACTTTACTAACGGAATATGGGGGTTTAAGCATGATTTTGTACCCTGGAACTATTATTTCCACTACAATATGCAGCATATGTATGCTCCTTTGGAAGCAAGCGGCCACGGTGACCTTGTGGAAAATTACTACAGAATGCGAGTAGAGGGGCTTCCGGTAGCTTACAAATTTGCACAGCATAAGAAAAATATGAAGGGAGCTTTCTATCACGACGTAACCGATTATCTAGGCAGATGCGCTGAATATGACAGCGATAACTGTACACCGGGCTCACAGATAGCTATGGCTATGTACCGCCACTACAGAATGAATGGAGACGAAAACTTCCTGAAAAATTCCGCTCTCCCGGTTATGAAGGGTGTATCGGAATTTTATCTCGATTTACTTGGTGAGAAGGAGGCTGATGGCCTCTACCACGTTCACGGTACTACAGCTTACGAAGGTACACCTTTATTTGACGATACTATTACAGATACCGTAATGATTAAAGCGCTTTTCGGTGTTATGGTAAAATTACCTGATGAGCTTGTAAGCGAAAGTGAAAAAGAAATTTACAGGGACGTTTTAAATAATCTTCCAGATTATTTATATACGAACCTTTTCGAAGGTGAAGAATATAAGGATGGTAAAATTCTTCTCGGTATAGGTAAGGGCAGAGAAGTTAAAAACGGCGGCGAAGTTTTAGCTATTGGTAAGCTTAAAGATAAATTAGTAAGAAGAACTTTCGGTAATAAAGAAAGAGACTGGTACGGATTCCCCGATACTGAAATTTCTCCCGTTTACCCTGCAGGTATTATTGGTATTAAAGATAAGGGCACAAGAGTTTTCGATGCTATTATGAATAGTATTTTAATTCACAGTGACCACTGCAGCTGGTGGTGTATGATGCCTCAGTACCTTGCGCGAATGGGTATGAGCGATATGCTTTTTCCGTACCTGAGAAAAGTGGTTAATGATTGGCAGACTTTCCCCTGCGGTATGGGTGCGGATAGCTTCATAGAAGAGGCACGAAACAGATTCTTCTTTCACCACCCAATTTGCAGCGGTGCAGCGCCTATCGGTGATATAAAGGAACCTCATACTTATCTTGAAGGTTTCTATTTCCGCCACCTTGATATGGAATTCTTACCTATACTTGCAAGTTCCCTTAACGAAGCTTTGCTTCAAAGCTACGACGGTATTATAAGAATTTTACCTGCAATGGGAAAGAAACAGAATGCTGCCTTTACTTTATATGCTGAAGGCGGATTCAAAGTAAGCTGTGAAAATAGAGGCGGTGCATTTAACGCTTCGGTTGAAAATCTGCGCGGCGAGAATTCTTTTATTAAACTACCCGAATTTATTGACTGCGAAAATCTTAAATATTATATTGAAAACGAAAGCGGTATAAAGGTATTTGAGCCTTTGTATGTTAAGCTTGGCAGTGAAGAGGTGCTTGAACTTAAAGGTTTAAGTAAGGGTGAAAAATTAATTATTACCAACGGAATTAGCAGCAGTGAAGAAATTTATAAATCTGAAGAAAATATTTTCTGGAAGAGCTGCGGCGAGGCTTTTCTTGGTACTCCTCCTCTTGCCAATATGGTTATTAAGTATCAAAAAAGTCAGGAAGATATGCTTGGCATAAAGGATATGGTAAGCGAAGCTCTTTCCACGCAGTTAACAGAATAAAATAGGTGCAATATGAAAGAACATTTATATGATTTATATCAGAAAACAGGCCCTGCTCCCGTAATCAAAAAGCTTGGCGCTTTAAAGATGGGTATGGAGCAAACTCCCGTTATCTTTAAGGGGGAAAAAGTTATGGCGGAAAGCCATGGTCCCACAAAGGAAATTCCTTACCAGAATATTTCAGTTCGAAATATCACAACAGGTCAGGAGTACCCTCATTTCGGTAAAGACCATCACTTTGCCTCCGCTTTTGTTAAGGATGATGTTTTGTACGTTTTTGCCACAACTCAGCGCGATAATAAGCCTATGACTATGTACGTAGAAGAGGGCGCCGAGTGGCACGACCCCCGCGGCGGTCACGAGGTTAAAATGTTCAAAACCACAGACTGCATCAATTGGGAGGAAAAAGTAATTATTCACGCACCCGACAGAAGAATGTGGAATACTTCGGTATGTAAGGGTGAAGATAAATACGTAATGGCCATTGAAGTAAGCAGTGAAGAAGGCTTCAATATTCCCGAGATAGGTATAGGCTTTACAAGCTTTTTCGCAGTATCTGAGGATATGGAAAATTGGCAGATGCTTCCTGATAAATATTCCTACACCAATACAAGGTATAATGCTTGCCCTGCTTTACGCTACAGCAAAGGCTATTACTATATGATATGCCTTGAAGCTTTGCCTTGCCAGAGGTATGCACCATACATTTACAGAACAAAGGATTTTGAAAACTGGGAAGTGGGTTTCCATAACCCTATGATGATGTGGGGTGACGAGGATAGAATCCCCAAAGAGGGAGTGGTTTTCACCGATGAGGAGATGGACCTGCTCAGAACAGGGCTTAACATAAACTGCAGTGATATAGATCTTTTTGAATATGAAAATAAAGTTCATATTTATTATTCTAACGGCGATCAGATGCATTACTCCTTCCTTTGTGAAGCAGTATACGATGGCACAATGGATGAATTTTTAGAGCATTTCTTTAAATAAATTTCAAAGTCTCTCTTTATTTAATAAAGGGAGGCTTTTTTATGTAATATAGAAAGCTTTAAAGGTAAAAATAATTATTGATAATTGATACTTTACAAATCCGCCAAAATACAATAAAATTTAATTAGAAAGTTATATGGAAAATAATAAAATAAATTTCAGTATCGGCGAATTTAGTTAAGAAAGGTAAAAATGAAATACAAAACAAATAACAAGCATAAATCGGCAAGGATAAAGTCGGGTAAAAAGAATTTTAAAGAAAGAAGAGAGAATAAAAGGGATTTTGCGGTAAATATCCCCCGCGAGCTTGATTTCTTTGAAAGCAGAATAATGAACGTATTAAGAAGGGACAGAAAGCGGGTGTTTTCTTCCCGTGAGCTTTTCAGAATATCGGGGATGGATGATAAAGCGGAGTTTTACAGAGCTCTTCGCTCCCTTGAGAGCGAAGGCTATATTATAAACGATAATCACGATATCGTGCTCAACGAGCTTAAAAAAGAAACGGAAGGCGAGCTTATCTCCCTTTCAAAAGGCTTCGGTTTCGTGCGCCCCAATGACGGCGGCGAGGATATTTTCATTCACGGCAGGGATTTGAAGGGCGCTTATATCGGCGATAAGGTTTTGGTTGCGGATATTGAAAAATCCAAGGAAGGCTTTAACGGCAGAATAGTAAGGGTAATGGAGAAAGCAAGAAGTGTTACAACCGGTGTTGTCAGCTTCGAAAACCTTTACCCCGAGCTTATTCCCGATAATAATTTAAGGTATAATCCTTATATCGTGGACCTTGGCGGCGCAAAGGATGGCGACAAGGTGCTCTGTAAGCTCTACAGAGATTACCGCGATGAGTGGAGCGAGTGTAAGGTAATTAAAATTTTCGGTGAAGCAGAGTGTGCAAGAGTTTGTGCAGATGCAATTATAGAGCAGTATGGAATTCCTTCTGTATTTCCAAAGGAAGTTTTGGAGGATGCCGAGAAAATATGCGAAAATGGAATAACGGCAGATGATATTAAAAACCGCCTTGATTTAAGAGATAAGAATATATTTACAATAGACGGCGCAGATGCAAAAGATCTGGACGATGCCATAAGTGTGGAGAAAACGGAAACGGGTTATATTTTAGGCGTTCATATTGCGGACGTCTCCCACTACGTAAAGGGCAGAAGCTTAGTAGACGAGGAAGCCATGATTCGCGGCACTTCAGTATATTTTGCGGACAGAGTTATCCCCATGCTCCCCGAATGTATAAGCAACGGCGTCTGCTCACTTAATAAGGATAGCGATAAACTTGCTTTTTCCTGCATAATGAATTTTGATAATTTCGGTAAAATGCTCTCTTACGATTTTAAGAAAACCGTAATAAATTCGAAAGTAAGGGGCGTTTACAGCGAAGTAAACGAAATTTTTGAAGGAACGGCTTCGAAGGAGATTATAGAAAAATACGGCGAAGTATTAACTGATCTAAAGATTGCAAGGTCCCTTGCGGATATTTTAAAGGAAAATACGGGCAGCCGCGGTACTATGGAAATCGAAAGCGATGAATCAAGGTTCGTTCTCGATGAAAAGGGCGTATGTATCGATATACAGCCCCGCGAAATAGGTGAAGCTCAGAGGCTTATCGAGCAGTTTATGATAAGTGCCAATATTGCGGCGGCAAAATTTTCTCTGCAGTTGGGAATACCTTTCCTCTACAGAATCCACGAGCAGCCCGAGCCTCAGAGGGTGAAAGAGCTTGTCACTTTACTGAAAGCCCTGGGAATTCCCTGCCGCGAGCTTTTAAAGGAAAAGCCTGCAACGGGCGACTTTGCTTTGATTTTAGAGAGGGCAAAGGGCACAGAAGCCGAAAGTCTTGTTTCCAAGCAGGTTTTAAGAACTATGGAAAAGGCAAGATATTCCGTGGAGCCCAAGGGTCATTTCGGTCTTGCTTTAAAGGATTACAGCCACTTCACCTCTCCCATAAGAAGATATCCCGATACTTCAATCCACAGAATTTTAAGCGCGTATATTGAGGGCGAAACTCCCGAAAACATTGTAAAACGCTACTCAGCCTTTGCCGAAGCCAGCGCGGCGGATTCCTCAGCTGCCGAAATACGAGCTATGCGCGCCGAAAGAGACTGTGAGGACGTTTATATGGCGGAATATTTAAAGAATCATATAGGCGAGGAGTTTGAGGGTGAAGTAAGTTCCGTTACGAAGAACGGATGTTTCGTGCGCCTCAGTAACACAGCCGAAGGATTTTTGAACGTATCGCTTTTTAAAGAGCACAGGTTCGTTTTCGACGGCGCCCTTACTCAGCGCTGTTTAAAAACGGGCAGGGTGCTTACTATAGGTACAAAATTGAAAATTAAGGTTTTAAGCGCATCAGTAGCCACAGGTAAAGCGGATTTTGCACCTGCCGATTAAGTTTTCGAATAGTAAATAAAAGTATTTCATATTATTTTAAAAAAGAAACGAAGGTAAAAAGTTTGAAAATAAATTTTCAAACTGATATATTTGCGGCTTTGAAACTTTAAAAGTTTCAATTTCTTGTGAAAACACCGCAAATAATACATGAAAGGAAAGTTTTGCTGAAGCAAAACTAAGGTTAAATATGAAATACTTCAAAGAATTTTTATATTCTGCCTTTTCGGGGGTAATTTCACTTATTCTGGTAAATTTATTCGGTTTTTATATGGGCGTGAATCTTACGGTATCCTATATAAATTCAGCCGTATCCTTTTTGCTGGGTATTCCCGGGGTTACGGCGCTTTTGGTACTTGAAAATTTTATTTTTTAATATAAAGGAAAAGCTTTGCGAGGGCGAAGCTGAAAGGTAACAGTATGATTTTTATTAATATCAATTATCTTGACGACGATTTTAAAATGCAGAAGGGCGATATTGAAATAGACGGCGGCATTATCAAAAGGGTAGGGGAGAAAATTCCTTACCTTGATTCCGACCTGGTTATCGACTGCGAGGGCTATACCATGATTCCCGGCCTTATCGATATTCATACTCACGGCGGTGCAGGTGTGGATTTAAGCGACCCCGAAGTAACCAAAGAGGAAGTAAAAGTAATGGCTAAGTATCTTTTAAGCCACGGCGTTACTTCTTTCTGCCCCACTACCATGACGGTTTCCGAGGAAAATATAAGAGCTACCTTGCAGGCGGTTAAGGAATATATGGACGAAAACTCCGATGAAGGCGCTTCTGCTTTAGGTATTAATATGGAAGGTCCTTTTATCAGCAAGAGCAAAAAAGGTGCACAGAACGAATCTTTCGTAAAAGTTCCCGATATAGAACTTTTTGAAAAGCTTTATAATGATTACGGCGGCATTATTAAGCTTGTGGATATCGCACCCGAGGAAGTGAAGGACGGAGATGACTTTATCGAAAGAGCAAGTAAGCTCTGCACGGTTTCAATAGCTCATACTGCGGCAAACTACGAAATTGCAAAAGAAAGCTTTGATAAGGGCATTACCCACGCAACTCACCTCTATAACGCTATGAGCGGTTATACCCACCGCGCTCCCGGTGTTGTGGGCGCCGTATTTGATGACGAGAGAGTGAGAGGCGAGCTTATTTGTGACGGCCACCACATTGACCCCGCGGTTGTAAGAACTACTTTCAAAATTATGGGAGACAGAATATGCGTAATAAGCGACGCTCTGCTTTTTGCAGGTATTCCCGAGGGTGAATCAAGAGTATTCGGCGGTCAGGAGACAAGTGTAAAGGGCGGTGTAGCGGTACTTAATGACGGTACTATTGCAGGCTCAGTGGCTAACCTTCACGATGAGCTTAAAAATTTAGTCAGCTGGGGCATACCCTTTGAGACTGCCGTAAAAGCTATGACTATTAACCCTGCAAAGGCTGTAAATATGGACAAGGTTGTAGGTTCTATAAAGAGAGGTAAAAAGGCAGATTTAGTAGTATTGGACGAAAAGTTAGAAGTTGTTGCAGTTTATCACTAAAATATCTTGAAATATAGCAAAAATGTGTTAAAATTAATATATAGGGTAGTGTAAGGAATATTTGTATAAAAAGCAAATTGTCCTTACAGTGCGGACAGTTTGAAATATAAGAAAGGTTTAGGGTAGGTTTATGGGTGTTTGTCCTGTTTGCGGTAAAGCTCTTGATTCCAACGGGTTTTGTTTTAACTGCGGTTTTCGCGAGAGAATCGATCCCCCGGCAGTAAGCATACTTAAAAAATATCTTACTTCCCCCTTTATGCTTGTGTTATTGGCACTTACGGGAGTGAGGCTCATCTTAAGCATGATTCCCACTCAGGGTTATGATATAGTAGGTGAGACTACTTATTCCTGGGGAGGCTTTGACGTTGATGCGGTAATAATGCTTTTAAGCTTACTGTTCCTTTACCTTGACGGCAAAAAGCCTGCAGGTACTAAAGTAAATACCAGAGGCTTTAAGATTCTTCGTACATACTATATTGTAATCAGTTCGATAATCGCCGTAACAATGCTGGTTTGTGCTGTACTTGTATTTGTATTCGGAAATACCGTTATCGATTATCTTAATTATTTCATTTCCTCTTACGGCTTTGAGCTTACGGGGGTTGTAACCACTATTATCGGTATTGTATTTTTACTGGTTGCGGTTCTGATAGGTCTTATCTATTTCTTTGTTATAAAAACTATCGATTCCGTAAAGGACGTAGCCGTAACAGGTGCGCCCAATACCAAGGTAAGCACATTTTTAATTGTAGTTTCCTTTATTTTTGCATTTACTGACCTTATCGGTATTCCTTCTGCAGAGGGAGGAATTCTTGAAGGAATTACAATGGCTCTTGAAGCAGGCGTATATATCACATCGGCAGTTGTTTTGATTAAATTTAAAAAGGAAATGAAAGAGCTTTATAACTCTCTGTTTCCCAGACTTTAATAAGCAGATCCGTAATTATTCTAAGGAGTGCCTTTGAAAGGTCAGAGGTAGGAATAAAAATGAATAAGACGTGTAAAAAAATAAAAAATATCGGTTCATCGTCATTATATATCGTTTCGGCAGTATTCCTTTTAATATCAGCAGCGCTTACGGTTTTGAAATTCTTTATGTCGCCTTCCTATTTCAGCGATATAATTACGCCTTTATTTCCCGGTTCACAATTAAGTTTCGTGCCCTGGTATTACCCATACGTGCTCGATTTTGCTTTCGTTCCGTTTTTATTAAAAGCTTTGCTTGACGTTATAATGTTTTTCGGTATGCTTTTTGTGTTTATCACAATGTGCAGGAAAAAAGAGGAAAGCTGTAAATTGGGCGCAGGAAGGGGTTTTATAAAAACCTCCGCAGTAATTGAAATGATATTTTCATTTATAATTGTTGTTTCGGTATTTATTTTGCAGTTTTCTCATATTATGCCTTTATTTGTGGATATGGTGGATATGGGCGACACGATTCCCGAAAATGAAATTATACTTCTTGCCGTAACTTTCGCGGTTATGGTGCTGGTTATAGTTTTCAATTCCGTTTACGTAAAAAAGCTTTCTTCTACTTTAAAAGCTGTGGATAAGACTCTTAAAAAAGGCATTATAATGGGCAAGGTATCGGCTTTCCTTATTTTCTATAATTATATTATCATTCTGCTTTATTTGGGTCTGCTGGTAGTTATGTTCCTGTTTGACAAAAACGACCTTATAATGAAGGCGGCGGTGCTGAGCGCCCTTGTTTCAAGGTTGCTTCTGAATATCAATTTAGCCTCCATGCGAAGCGAAATGCTGTACATAAAATCAAGAGGATTCAATTCCTGATAAAACGAAAAATAAAACGGTAAGTTTAAAGCTTACCGTTTTTTATTTTAATATTTTCTCACAGCATAGAAAAGCTTCGGCGGAAATTTTAGTGCCAATACAGAAGCCGTCGTGAAAGCTTTGTTCTTCACACACTAACTGATATTTTTCGCTTAAAGTAAGATAATCTGAAAATAACTTCAATAAATCCCCTTCGAGTTTGTTTGCCAGTTTTTCTTTTAGCTTTTCGCATTCGGCTTCGTATTTTAAAAGCTCGGGGTTATCCCTGCCGAAATTATCGTAAGGTGATAAATTACCGTTTTTAAGGTCGGTTATAATATCCATTGCGTTTAGCCTCGCTTTGACGTAAATATAAATGACATTTAGTGAATGTCATTTTCCTAATGAGTATAACATATAATTTTACTGTTGACAAGCACTGAATGTCAGGAGTGAGATTGTGTTTATAAATAAAACGCCTGAAGGGCTTAATAATTTATGCGGTAAAAAGATAAGTGAATACCGCCTTAAAATGAATATATCTCAACGCGAGCTTGCGGATAAGTTGCAGCTTGCAGGTATAAATATCGATAAAAACGCCGTTCAGCGCATTGAGTGCGGCAAAAGGTTTGTTACAGATATTGAGATTGCAGGGATACTGAAAGTATTGGAAATAAATTTTGAGGACTTGATAAAATAATTCCGCAGGTGGTATCGCGAGGGCATAAAGGACTAAAAACAGTTTCAAACCATTATATGGCTAAACGTCATTGGGTGATGTTATGAAAAACAGACTGAAAGAATTAAGATTAAGTAAAAAAATATACTCAGGTGTATTTGCAGATTCAAACGGGCATTGAACAGGCTCTGCTTTCTAAATTTGAGAATATGGAAAGAATTCCGCCCACGGAAACGCTCGTGAGATTGGCAGAATTCTATAACGTAAGTATAGATTATATTTTATGCCGTACCGATAATCCTGAAGTTAATAAATGACTTATATAAAGAAAAAGCCGGGCTTTAAAACCCGGCTTTTAATATTTTGATTATGAAATTACTTGATGTATCTTACTCTGATAACTGCTTCAATGTTCTTGATAGCGTTAAGCTGAGTTTCCGTAGCATCGTCGGAGATATCAAGAATTGTGTAAGCGAAATCTTTTCTTGATTTGCTGAGCATGCTCTCGATGTTTATACCTGCTTCACCGCAGCAAGCAGTAAAGGAAGCGATGGCGTTGGGAATATTCTTGTGGATAATGCAGATACGGCTGTGGCCTGCTTCTCTTGCCATTTCGATTTCGGGCATATTTACGGAATTCTTGATGTTACCGTTTTCAATAAATTCCTTAAGTTGGTCTGCTGCCATTACAGCGCAGTTATCTTCACTCTCGGGAGTGGAAGCGCCAAGGTGGGGGATAGCAATAACGTTTTCAACACCGATAACCTCGTCGCTGGGGAAGTCGGTAGCATAAGCTGCAGCCTTACCTGAAGCTAAAGCTTCGATAATAGCTTCGCTGTCAACAAGCTCACCGCGGGAGAAGTTAAGGATTCTTACGCCGTCCTTCATCTTTGCAAGAGTTTCTTTGCCGATAAGGCCTCTTGTATCGGGGGTTAAAGGAACGTGTACTGTAATGTAATCGCAATCAGCGTAAATTTCTTCCAAAGCCTTAGCGTGAATGATCTTTCTGGAAAGACCCCATGCTGCGTCAACGGAAATGAAGGGGTCGTAGCCTAATACTGTCATGCCCATATCCTGAGCAGCGTTAGCTACCAGACGGCCGATAGCGCCGAGGCCGATAACACCAAGCTTCTTACCCTTGATTTCGGGACCTGCGAAAGCGCCCTTGCCCTTTTCAACCATCTTGCTTACGTTTGCGCCGTTGCCCTTAAGAGTTTTAGCCCATTCGATAGCGGGGATGATTTTTCTGGATGTCATAAATAATGCGGCGATAACAAGTTCCTTAACAGCATTTGCGTTGGCACCGGGAGTATTGAATACTACGATACCTTCGTTTGTGCATCTCTCTACGGGGATGTTATTAACGCCTGCGCCTGCTCTTGCAATAGCAAGGAGGTTAGGATCAAATTCATTTTCAAGCATATTTGCAGAACGTACCATTATACCTTCTGCATCGGCGAAATTATCACCGATTAAGTAGTCTGCGCCGAATCTTTCAGTACCTAAGGGGCTGATTTTATTCAGGCAGTTAATTTTATACTGTGCCATTATGCATTCTCCTTCTCGAATTCAGCCATAAATTCTACAAGCTTCTTGATACCTTCTGTGGGCATTGCGTTGTAGATGGAAGCGCGCATACCGCCTACGCTTCTGTGGCCCTTGATGTTAACGAAACCGCGCTTTGTAGCTTCCTTAACGAACTTATCGTCAAGCTCGGGGTTGCCTGTTACGAAAGTAACGTTCATAATAGAGCGGCTTTCCTTCTCAGCGCAGGGCTTGAAGAGCTTGGAGTTATCGAGGTAATCGTAAAGGATATTAGCCTTGTTTACGTTGATTTTCTCCATTTCCTCAAGGCCGCCGATTTCGTTCTTGATCCACTCAAGAACTAACTTGCACATATAAATGGAATAGCAGGGAGGAGTATTGTACATACTCTCGGCGTTTGCGTGCTCGCCGTAATTGAACATTGTGGGTGTGCCCTTCATAGGCTCAGCGATAAGGTCCTCACGGATAATAACAACTGTTAAACCTGCGGGAGCCATATTCTTCTGTGCGCCTGCATAGAGAACGCCGAACTTGCTTACGTCAATGGGCTTGGAAAGAATGCAGGAAGAAATATCTGCAACCAGCGGAACGGAACCTGTTTCGGGGAGCTTGTTCCAGCATGTGCCGTAAATTGTATTGTTCATACAGATGTGGAAGTAGTCAGCATCGGGAGTGAATGTTGCAGGATCTAAATCAGGTATACGGCTGAAGTTAACGTCCTTGCTTGTAGCGATGAGCTTGCAGTCGCCGTAGCGCTGAGCTTCTTTATATGCCTTACCGGAGAACTGACCGGAAACAACATAGTCGGCTTTTCCACTCTTTGTCATAAGGTTCATGGGAACCATAGCAAACTGGGAAGAAGCACCGCCCTGAAGGAAAAGAACTTTATAATTATCGGGGATCTGCATAACTTCTCTTAAAAGAGCTTCTGCATCCTTGATTATCTTGTCATACACCTTAGATCGGTGAGACATCTCCATAACGGACTGACCTGAACCCTCGTAATCAAGCATTTCGCTTGCAGCTTTTGTAAGAACGGATTCGGGAAGCATAGAAGGACCGGCTGAAAAATTGTACACACGACTCATAAGGTAAAACCTCCAATTAATATAAATATTCGTTTTCGTGTAAAACGAAGAAATTACGGACTATTATAAACGATTGATAAAAGAAAATCAAGCTATTTTGACAAATTAATTAAATAAAATTTCATTTTTAAATAAAAATAGCCTTTTTGGAATTAAAAATTTGAAAGTGTGGGATTATTTTCTTGCAAAAAGTTTTTGATTATATCACATAAAAGCGCAAAAGATTTTTTTATATTTATATTGTAATCAGTACCTTTTCTATGATAAAATATTAATATATAAACGAGCGTTTGGTATATGCTTAATTTTTATTCTATTCTATAACGGCAGAAAGGTTTTGTAATATGAAAGTTTCAGAAGTCGCCGAAATTTTAAAAGCTTCTATTCTTGTAGAAGGCAATATGGACGAAGAGGTTTTAACAGCCTGCGGCAGCGATATGATGAGTGACGTGCTTGCATACGTAAAGGATCAGTCACTTCTTTTAACAGGTCTTGTAAATCCTCAGATAGTAAGAACAGCCGAAATGATGGATATGCACTGCATCGTTTTGGTACGCGGCAAAACACCCGATGATACTATTCTTAATCTGGCAAGGCAGAAGGATATAACAGTGCTTTCTTCTCCTTACAGAATGTTTACAGCTTGCGGTTTATTATTCAGCAGTGGTTTGAGAGGCGGGTGTGATATATGAGTATGCTGGAACTCAGGTACGTAGTACCCGGTGATGATTTTACACGTGCGGGCGAAGCCAGCGGTGACGTTAAGCACAAGCTTAAGAAAATCGGCTATAACCCCGAAGCTATCAGAAGAGTAAGCATCGCTATGTATGAAGGCGAAATAAATATGGTTATCCATGCAGGCGGCGGTGAGGCGGAAGTTAACATCGACCCCGACAGAGTGGAGATTCTTCTTATCGACCACGGCCCCGGTATTGCGGACGTGGAAAAGGCTATGCAGGCAGGCTTCTCAACTGCTCCCGATAACGTAAGAAGCCTTGGCTTCGGCGCAGGTATGGGTCTTCCCAATATGAAAAAGTATTCAGACGAAATGTACATAGAAACAGAAGTTGGCAAGGGCAGTACAGTTAGAATGATAGTTTACGCCCAGAGATCCTGATTAAAATAATTGAAAGGTGTGCGACAAATTGGATATGTTTTATCATTCCGTTATGCTTGATGAAAAAAGCTGTGTCGGATGTACAAACTGCATTAAAAGATGTCCCACAGAAGCTATAAGAGTAAGAAACGGAAAGGCTGTTATCACATCCGAGCGCTGTATCGACTGCGGCGAATGTATCAGAGTATGCCCTCACCACGCTAAGAAGGCAAGATTTGACCATTTGGATGCTATAGAAAAATACAAGTACAAAATTGCCCTTCCCGCCCCGACTCTTTACGGTCAGTTCAATAATCTTGACGATATGGACTACGTGCTTACGGGACTTAAAAAGCTTGGCTTTGACGACGTATACGAAGTTGCTTCCGCTGCTGAGCTTATAAGTGAGACTACAAGAAAACTTATGGAAGCAGGCAAGCTTAAAAAGCCTGTAATAAGCTCTGCCTGTCCCGCTGTTGTGAGACTTATAAGAGTAAGATTCCCCGACCTTTGCGACCACGTGCTGCCCCTTTATTCTCCCATGGAGTTTGCCGCAAGAAGAGCGAAAAAGGATGCCGCAGCAAAAACCGGTCTTCAGGAAAGTGATATAGGATGTTTCTTTATTACTCCCTGCCCTGCAAAGGTAAGCGATATATTGGCGCCCATCAGCGTTGAAAAATCCGCTGTGGACGGCGCTATTGCCATAAGTGAAATTTTCCCCGTGCTTTCGGGCAAAATGGATAAGTTAACAAGCATAGAGCCCTTGTCCCGTTCAGGTATTATCGGTGTGGGCTGGGCTACAAGCGGCGGCGAATCCAGCGCCTTGTTAAAAGAAAAATATTTAGCTGCCGACGGCATCGAAAACGTAATAAGAGTGCTTGAGGAAATTGAGGACGAAAGAATCGGCGAATTAGATTTTATTGAGCTTAACGCCTGCACAGGCGGCTGCGTAGGCGGTGTTCTCTGTGTTGAGAATCCCTTTATCGCAAAGGCAAGACTTCAGCGCCTTCGCAAGTACCTGCCCGTATCTCAGAATCATCTCCAGAAGAGCGGTATAGCCTTGGGCGAAATGAAGTGGGAGCAGAATCTTGAATTTTCCGACGTTTTAACTCTCAGCAAGGATTTAAGCGAAGCAATGCAGATGATGGGCGCTATCGATAAGATAGTATCGGATTTACCGGGCCTTGACTGCGGCGCCTGCGGCTCACCCTCCTGCCGCGCCTTTGCGGAGGACGTGGTGCGCGGTTTCTGCAAAAAGAGCGACTGCGTGTTCGTTTTAAGAGCAAAAATGAAGGAAGTGGCAAGCACTATTTCCAAGCTTGACGATGATCTTGAAACGGGTCTTTGATGAATCTCACTAAAGAAAGGTTATAAATATGAAAATATCAGAACTTGCAGAAAAATGCGGCTGGAAGGCTCTCAGTTTTGCCGAGGACAGAGAAGTGGAAGGCTGCTATATTGGTGACCTTTTAAGCTGGGTAATGGGCAGAGCGCAGGAAAATAACGTCTGGCTTACAGTTATGGGCAATGTAAATGCTATTGCCGTGGCGGTTTTGGCAGACACAAGCGCCATTGTGCTTACCGAGAATTCTGCTTTAGACGCCGAAGCTTTGGAAAGGGCCAAGCAGCGCGGTGTAAACATCTATAGCACAGAGGATAATACCTACCAAACCGCCAAAAAGATTATCGCAATTATCGAATAACTTGTTTTAAATGAAATTACTTTACCGAAAGGGTGAGAGCTTTGCAAAAATTTAAATACGATTTACATATGCATTCATGCCTTTCACCCTGCGGTGACGGTGATATGACTCCCAACAATATGGTAAATATGTCTATGCTAAACGGCTGCGACATAATTGCCATTACAGACCACAATACTGCTTTAAACTGCCCTGCCGCCATGAAGGTAGGTAAAGAAGCTGGAGTGCTCGTTATCCCCGGTATGGAATTATGTACCAGTGAAGAAGCTCACGTGGTGTGCCTTTTCGAAACCTTGGAGGGCGCCCTTGATTTTGATTCATACGTAATGAAAAATACCCCAAATATTAAAAACCGCCCCGATATTTTTGGAAGTCAGTTAATTTTAAACGAGGAAGATGAGGAAATAGGCTCAATCGAAAAGCTTCTTATCACATCCTCCTTTATAGGAGTGGACGAAGTATACGAGCTTGTTCACAAGTACGGCGGCACGGCTTTCCCTGCTCACGTGGATAAAAGTTCATATAGTGTAACAGCTTCTTTAGGCGTAATTCCCGATGAAGCAGGCTTCAAAGCGGTGGAAATTACAAGAAATGCCGATATAAATAAACTTTATTTAACTAACCCCGAGATAATGGGCAAGATAATTTTAACCGACAGCGACTCCCATTATTTAGAAAGTATGAGCGAAACTTTCCCATGGATTGAGCTCCCCGAAAAATCGGCTTCCGCTTTAATTGCCGCCCTTGATAAGAAGATAAGGGTCAAATTTTCATCGTTTGGTGAATATATAATCGGAGAATAAAATGAAAAAGAATTTATGTATCGCTTTTTCCTGTCTGATAGTTTTTATCCTTTGCTTACTTCTTTCCACACAGATAATTAAACTTCCCGTTGATTTCAGTAAATTAAACGATAAATATCAGTACGTTTACAAAATTATGGCAACTAAGCCAATTTACAGCGAAGCTTGTCTTATAGCAGAGCTTGTAGGTGACAGCGATGATGTTTATTGCAGTTTCAAGGTTACTGAAGTTATATTCGGTGAATGTGAAGACGATGTAATCAAAGTAAGATTACCAAAAAGAGAGGCAATAAATAGTTCTCACGAAACTTATCAGGAATCGGGTAACGGATTTAGGTACGGCTATTACCACTTTTTAACTACTGTTGATACCCGTGAAAAAATAATCTGCGATTTTAAAGTTGGCGAAAAATATCTTCTCTGCTTGGCAAACGGTAATAAATCGGGTAATGACATAACCTATGAAGCAGTGTGTTTTTTAGGGAAAGATAATTATCCTTTAAGCGAAAGTGACATAGAAAATCCTGAAAATTTAGTGTTAATGAAGGATTATTTAAAATTTGCTTCGGAAAAGATTGGTTATAATTGCTCAGGTAAATATCAACCGGACGAGGTTGATAGGGTGCTCAGAAAATATTTTGGTTTTTCTATTTATGAAATGTTTGAAAGGTAAGCTTTAAGCTTGCCTTTTTTGTTTTATAATTCATAAATTACAAATTTAAAATTGAAATTTTTTGTATCGAACAAATGTTTGACTTTTAAAGGGCGAAGGTATATAATAAGGTATAAAGGGAGGGGAGAGTATGCATATTGTTGAAGCTAAAGGAATTTTATCAAATAGCGGCGGTATGAATATTTATAGAGGCTGCAGCCACGGCTGTATTTACTGTGATAGTCGCTCTGTTTGCTATAATATGCATCATGAGTTTGAAGATATTGAAGTTAAAATAAACGCTGCCGAATTATTAGAAAATGCTCTGCGAAAAAAGAAAAGCCCTATAATGGTAGGCACAGGCTCAATGTGTGACCCATATATGCATATAGAAAATGAGCTGAAGCTTACAAGAAAGTGCCTTCAGATTATCGAGAAATACGGCTTCGGCGCCACGGTTATTACGAAGTCTAAAAACGTGCTGAGGGATATGGATCTATATAAAAGCATCAATAAAAAGAGCAAAGCCGTTATACAGATGACACTTACGACCTTCGACGAAAGCTTGTGCAAAATATTAGAGCCAAACGTGAGCACTACAAAAGAACGTTTTGAAGCCTTAATGGAATTTAAAAAGGAAAATATCCCCACCGTAGTGTGGCTAAGCCCCATACTTCCCTTTGTAAACGATACGGAGGAAAATTTAAGAGGGATTTTAAATTACTGTTTTGAAGCAGGTGTGAAAGGAATTTTATGTTTCGGTATGGGTTTAACACTCAGGGAAGGAAACCGTGAATATTTCTATAAAGCTTTGGATAAATATTTCCCGGGCCTCAAAGAAAAGTATATTAAAAAGTACGGCGGAAGCTACAGCCTTTTAAGTGATAATAACATCCGCTTAATGAATATTTTTCACAGTGAATGCGAAAAGCACGGCGTGATGCACGAGGTGGAGGAGATATTTTCTTACCTTCATAAGTTCCCCTTTGAGGAGCAGATCAGTCTATTTTAAATTAAATATAAAATAAAAAGTTTTGCAAGGCTAAAATCTGTCTATATTTTGTATAGGTTTTGTCTTGCATTATTTTTTTACTTTTTATATACTTAAACTATAATGCGGAAAGGCGGTATATATTTTGGATATTTATGTTTCTAAAGATAGAGAAATAAACAGTTTTGAAAAAGCTCAGCTTGAAGTAAGAAAAATAATCAGCAAAGGTATAAACGAAAAAATAACAGTCCACTTTGCAGAGGGCGAATATTATACAGGGGGTCTGGAGTTTTCAGAAGCTGATTCCGGTACAAGTGAGTGCCCTGTTACGTATAAAGCAGAGGGCAAGGCGGTTGTTCACGGCGGCGTGTATTTGAAATATACAGATTTTGAAGAATTAGATTCTGAAGAAAAAGAAAGATTACAAAACGATGCCAAAGAAAAAGTTGTGAAAACCGACCTTAAAAAATTCGGAATCACAAGAGAAAAAGTGGGCGAAATATGCGCTATCGGTTCCCACGGCACAGCAAATAAGTACGACGGCGCCGTGCTTAAGCCTTTGTGGTGCGAACTTTTTGTAAACGATAAAAGGCTTGAAATTGCAAGATATCCTAACGAAGGCTTTATATATACAGAGGAGCCCGTGCGCGAAGGCCAGGCAAAAGAGCCTACGGGTAAAATAAGGCTTTCTCAGGAAGAATGGGATAAATTAAGAAATCCTTTAGGCGATATAAGAAGAATTGATAAAGCTACTGCCGAAAGAGTAAAAGGCTGGAAAAATATAAAGGATGTGTGGGTGTTCGGCTACCCGAAGTACGGCTGGGCGGATGAGAGTTCACCTGTAATCGATATTGATACAGAAAAAAGAACTCTTGAAACCAAGTATGTAAGTATGTTTGGCATTTGCGAGCACGCACCTTATTACTTCTTTAACGTATTTGAAGAGCTGGATAGTGAAAACGAATGGTATTTAGATAGAGAAAACCTGATTCTTTATTTATATAAACCACAGAATTTTGAAAATGCAGAAATTTGCCTTTCGTTTTCGAGCAAAGCTTTAATAAATATTAAGGGCTCAAGTTTTATTAATTTCGAAGGCTTTACTTTTGCTTCCACAAGAGCTAACTGTATTGATATAAACGGCAGTGATATAAGTTTTTCAGATTGTGAAATTAAAAATATAGGCGGATGGGCAGTAAAAGGTAAGGCGGAGAATTTTATATTCAAAAATTCCCATATTCATCATATGGGCGAAGGCGGCATACTTCTTGAAGGCGGCGACAGAAACGTATTAAGAAAAAGCGGCAATCTTATTACAAATAATCACATTCACCATATTGCCGAAATTTTCAGAACTTACCGCCCTGCAGTTTGTGCTTTAGGCGTGGGAAGTGTGGTAAGCAATAACTGTATTCACGATTCTGCCCATATGGCAATAGGTTTCGGCGGTAACGAGCATATTTTTGAATATAATGAAATATATAAGGTATGTACAATTGCCGATGATTCCAGCTCAATTTATTCCGGCCGCGATTATACTATTTGCGGTAATAAAATAAGGTACAACTATTTCCACGATATAGGCAGTGTGGCAGATACTCAGCACATTGGTACTTTCGCTATGTATTGCGACGATAATTTAGGCGGAAACGAAATTTTCGGCAATATTATGGAAAGATGCCAGAGTGCACTTCTTTTACACGGTGGCCACGATATTATTTTCAAGAATAATTTAATTATCGATGCTACCGAAAGAAGCCGCTTCAGTTTGATGTTCCACGCTTACGGATATTGGGAGACTTTGGTTGAAGGCGGACTTCATAACCAGGTAGATGAACACTGGAAAACACTTAAAAAAGTTCCTTATAATAGTGAACTTTGGAAAAACACCTATCCCCATATTCTCGAATATTTAACCTGGGATCCCGAAACTGAGCAGAGATTTCCCCATTACTGCATAATTGAAAATAATTTTATTGTAAATCACAAAGGAATTTCTGTTAACTTTAGCGCTTTTGAGGAAAAATACAAAAATATTTTCCGTAATAACGTAGAAATAAAGGATAAAGCTTTCCTTAATATTGTTAACGATAAAGAACTTAAAGTGGATTTTGCAAGGCTTCAAGAAATTCTTCCTGATTTTGAAACAATACCTTTTGAAAAAATGGGATTACTCAAATAAACAGGAAAGTAAGCTGTGAATTAAAAAATCGGGATGT
>SVPY01000020.1 GCA_015065615.1 Oscillospiraceae bacterium
TCTTTATTGCGTGCTTCCCTATATTTACCCCAGAACCCTTATCCAGCTTATGGGCAGTGAGAGCTCCTATGTAAGCTACGGCAATAAAGAGTTCACGGTATATCACTCCAAGGCGGATAACACCAATATCCTCTATTTTATCGACGATACCTATTTTAAGACCGTCAACCGTAAATTCAAGGAAAAGCGCACCGTAGTTTCCATTATCTCCTTCGATAACCGCGAGGAATTAACAAGGGACGTAAACGGCGGCGACGAATCAAGAATTATAGGTGAGGTTGAAAATTATTTAAGAAGATGGACCGAAGAGCTGCTTGAAGGCTTTATAAAGAAGCTTTCCGGCGGCAGATATCTGGTTATTACCGACGAAGCCCATATTGAAAAGGCAAGGGAGAGAAGGTTCAGAATCCTCGACGAAGTAAGAAACATCAAGGGCGTAAATAATCTTTCTCCCACACTTTCCATAGGTATAGGCAGGGAGGCATCCAGTGTAATGGAGAGCGAGGCCTGGGCAAGGCAGGCTCTGGATATGGCTTTGGGACGCGGCGGCGATCAGGTAGCCATGAAAAAAGGCGATACATACGAATTCTTCGGTGGACTTAGCAAAGGCGTTGAAAAGCGCGATAAGGTACGTACCCGTGTTATCGCTTCAACTCTCTTAGAGCAGATAAGGCAGAATAATAAAGTTCTTATTATGGGCCACAAAAACAGCGATATGGACTGTGTAGGCGCCGCTGTGGGTCTTTATAGCGCCATCACTTCCAGCATAAATAAGCCCGTCAATATAGTAATTGATAAGGAAAGAACCTTGGCTCTGCCTCTTATTCAGATGGTTGAAAGCCAGTGCGGCAGGGACGATATCTTCATAACTCCCTACGAAGCAAGGCAGCAGGCAAACGAAAAGACCCTTTTAATAGTTGTGGACACTCACTCCTACGTATTCGTGGAGGACCCCCATCTTCTTGATATATGCAAAAAGATAGTGGTTATCGACCACCACAGAATGATGGTCACCCATATTAAAAATTCCGTTATCTTCTACCACGAGCCCTACGCAAGCTCAGCTTCGGAAATGGTCTCGGAGCTTATTCAGTATATGGAAAAATGTTCTATCAAAGAGTACGCCGCCCACGCACTTTTCTCGGGTATTGCTCTTGACACAAAGAACTTTATTTTAAAAACGGGCGTAAGAACCTTCGAAGCTTCGGCTTACCTTCGCCGCTGCGGTGCCGATACGGTTCTTGTCAAAAAGCTTTTTGCCAATACACCCGAAACCAACAAAGAAAAAAGCGACCTTGTGGGTCATGCCGATATCTACAAGGGCTGCGCAATATCATATACAGAGGATGGCGGACCCAACGTAAGAGTTGCGGCGGCGCAGGCGGCAGACGAGCTTCTGCTTATCAAGGGAGTTGTTGCTTCCTTCGTTCTCTTTAAGATAGGAAACGACGTAAACATTTCCGCCCGTTCCTTCGGCGAATTAAACGTACAGGTTATTCTGGAGGCCTTCGGCGGCGGCGGTCATTTAACCATGGCAGGCGCACAGCTTAAGGAAACCACCATTGAAACAGCTATAAAAGAATTAATGTTCCAGATAGATATGAGGCTGGAGCAGCAAAGTTAAGGAGAGCCTTTGCGAGGGCAAAGGTGTATGAAAAAGATGAAAGTTGTATTACTTCAGGATGTTAAGGCACTCGGTAAAAAAGGTGAGCTCGTAAACACAAGCGACGGCTATGCAAGAAATTTCTTATTCCCCAAGAAGCTTGCAAAAGAAGCCAACGCTCAGGCTATGAACGAGCTTAAGAACGCAGAGGAAAGTAAGGCATATAAAATTAAAACGGATACCGAAAACGCAAAAGCCGCCGCTGCCGCTTTAAAGGATAAGAAGGTAGTTATCAAGGCTAAGGCAGGCTCAAACGGCCGCCTTTTCGGCTCTGTTACAAGTAAGGAAATTGCCGAGGAGCTTAAAAAGCAGTTTAAAATCGACGTGGATAAGAGAAAGATCTCACTTGATGCCGATATAAAGGCTTTCGGCACCTATAAGGCAGAAATCAAGCTCTACACAGGCATCAGCGCCGAGATAAGCGTACAGGTTACAGAACTTTAATTTATATTTACTTTAAGGATGGATTTTATTTATGGCAACGGCAAGCTTCAATGAAAATGAGCTTTTAACTTCGGCTGTGCCGGGCATGGCTTTGCCCTTTGCCCCCGAAGCGGAGCAGTCTATATTAGGCGCTATATTTATGGCGCCCGAAGTACTCAGCACCGTAGCCGAGATGCTTCCGAGGGTAGAATATTTTTATCAGGTAGCTAACCAGCGCATTTACGCCTCTATGCTCGATATGTTTACCTTAGGTAAACCCGTGGATTTTGTCACCACCATTGAGCACATGAAGGGCATGGGCACCTACGACGAGGAGACGGATAAGGTCTACATACTTAAAATTACTCAGCTTGTTCCTTCCATCGATAACGTAAGTAGGTACTGCGAAATTGTAAGGGACTGTTACGACAGAAGAAGGCTCATTATTGCCGCAAGGAAAATTCTTGACGACAGTCAGGACGGCGCCGCTTTAACTCCCCAGCTTCTCGATTCAGCTGAGCAGAATATTTTCGATATCAGGCGCGGCAAAGCCGTGCAGGGCCTTCAGAGGTTAAGCGACGTCCTGTTTATGGTTTACGATAGGCTGGATGCTTTAAACTCACCCGATAAAGATAAATACAAGGGTATTCCCACAGGCATCGGCGAGCTGGACGCCACTATTACCGGTCTTAACCGCAGCGACCTTATTATTCTTGCCGCCCGACCCGGTATGGGTAAAACTTCATTTGCTTTAAATATTGCCCGTCACGCAAGCGTAGTATGCAATCGCAAGGTAGCCTTTTTCTCCCTTGAAATGGGCAGGGAACAGCTTGCCTCCCGTATGCTTTCAAGTGAGAGCTTCGTTCAGAGCACAAAACTCAGAACAGGCGAACTCAGCGAAGCCGAATGGACAAGGCTTATTGAAGGCGGCGATATTTTAAGTAAGGCAGAGCTTTATTTCGACGATACCCCGGGTATCACAGTACCCGAAATGAAGGCTAAAATCAGAAGACAGCAGGGCGTGGATTTAATTATTATCGACTACCTCCAGCTTATGAACAGCGCAAAGAGAATCGATAACCGTGTTCAGGAAATTTCCGAAATCACCCGTAACTTAAAAATTATGGCTAAGGAATTAAACGTGCCCGTTATTGCTTTAAGTCAGCTTGCCCGTTCCAGCGATAAGCGTAACGACCACAAGCCCGTACTTAGTGACCTTCGTGACTCAGGTTCTATCGAGCAGGATGCCGATATTGTTCTTTTCCTCTACCGCGAAGCCTATTACCCCGGTGAAGGCGAAAGCCGGGAAGATATGAACCAGAATAAGAGTGAATGTATTATCGCAAAAAACCGTCACGGTGAAAGTAAATCAATACCCCTGCACTGGCAGGGCGAATTTACAAGGTTTACTTCCGAGGAATACGTCCGCCATGAATGATGAATTTTTCAGTACTGCCCTTTCTTACTTAAATAAGGCGGATAGAATCATTATAGGTCTTTCGGGCGGAGCCGATTCTGTTTGTCTGACCCATATTCTTTATAAGGCTTTGGGAAGCGAAAAACTTCTCTGCGCCCACGTAAATCACAATATAAGGGGAGAGGAAGCAAATTCCGACGCTCTTTTTGCCGAAAATTTTGCAAAAAGTCTCGGCATTGAATTCAGGCTATTAAGCGCCGACGTAAAAAGTCTTGCAAAGGAAAGAAATATGGGGGAAGAGGAGTGCGGCAGATTCATCCGCTACGAATTTTTCAGTTCCCTTATTTTAAGCGATAAATCTTTAATAGCCACCGCCCACAATGCAGATGATAACGCCGAGACCTTAATTATGAATTTAATGCGCGGCTGCGGCACGGGCGGTCTTTGCGGTATTCCTTTTATAAGAGGAAATATAATAAGACCCATACTCAATTTAAGCCGCGAGGAAATAGAAGCTTACGTAAAGGAAAATAATCTCTCATACGTAACCGACAGCACGAATAACGAGGATATATATTTAAGGAACAAAGTAAGGCACAATGTAATTAAAAACATCAAGGATATCTGCCCCGAGTTTACTAAAAACACTTTTATTGCCACAAGGCTTTTAAGTGACGATAAGGCTTTTCTTGATTCTTACTGTATAAGCATTTTAAATAATATCAAAAAAGATAAATACTTTGACGTAAGCGATTTTGAAAACTACGATATTTCACTAAAAAGAAACCTTTTATATTTAATTTTAAAGGAATCCGGCGTAAAAGAAATTACTTCATTCCATATAGAAAAGGCTTTAAATGCCGTCAGATTTAATTCCGCCGTCTCTCTTTCCGGGGGCAAATATTTAAACGTAAAGCAGAATATGCTCACCGTAACCGACCAAAGGAAAACCCCAAATGAGGAAATTTCACTTAATATAGGTAAAAACCTACTTCCCGACGGCAGAATAATCAATATTTCTTGTAAAAATATTACAAAAAATGAAAAAATTCACAATTTGTTATTTAATATCTCTTTAGATTGTGATAAAATCAATGGGTGTTTAAAAGTTTCCCGCCGAAAAGAGGGGGATAAATTTACGCTCAATAAAAGAAACGTAACAAAAAGCCTTAAAAAGCTTTTTAACGAGATGAAAATTCCTTCGTCCCTGCGTGATGATATTATCATTATCCGCGACGAAAGGGATATAGTCTTTATCGAAAATATAGGTGTAAACAAGCCCTATTCGGTAGGAAAAAACACAGAGAAAATTTTAAGCATTGAATTTTTATAATTTCATAATTTAAAATTTAAAAATTATAACATAGTATAATTTTAGAGGGGGATAATAAATATGTTAAACGATATTCAGGAAGTTCTTTACAGCGAAAAAGATTTACAGGAAATGGTAGATAGAGTAGGCGCTGAAATCACACGTGACTACGAGGGCAAAAACCTTCTTTTAGTCAGCGTTTTAAAGGGCAGCGTTGCATTTATGGCGGATTTAATGCGCGCAATTAAAATTCCTGCAAGAATCGATTTTATGTCTGTAAGCAGCTACGGCTCAGGCACAAAAACCAGCGGAGTCGTAAAAATCGTAAAGGACCTGGATTTGAATTTAGAAGGCTACGATATTTTAATAGTTGAGGATATTCTCGATAGCGGCAAAACCTTAAGCTACTTAATGGAAATTCTTCAGGCAAGAAATCCCGCTTCAATAGAGCTTTGCACACTTTTCGATAAACCCGAAAGACGTCAGGTTCCCGTTTTCCCCAAGTACGTGGGCACAGTTATTCCCGATGCTTTTATAGTTGGCTACGGTCTTGACTATGCAGAAAATTACCGCAATTTACCTTTCGTAGGCATATTAAAGCCCGAGGTTTACGGCGGATAAATATAAAATAAAATAAAATAATAAAAATTTTTAATTAATTTAATTTCTTCGGAGGAAATAACATTGAATAACAAAAAGATTGTAAAAAATCTTGCTATTTACCTCGGTATACCTATCGTAGTACTTTTCATTATTTTCTTTATGTTCGGTAAGGGTCTTGATAACGGCCCCACCCTTAAATATTCCGACGTACTGGATTATTTTGAAACACAGCAGGTAAAGGCTTATAAGCTCGATTTAGGCACAGGCGAAATGGTGCTCACTTTGCAGGATGATAAAAAAGTAGGCTACGAAGTGCCCAACATCTCACTTTTCTACGAAGCAGTAAGTGAGGATATTGAAAAATATAACGCAAATCACCCCGATAGCAAAATGGTTCAGGACGTAAGGCGTCCCGTGGAAACAAGCTGGCTTGTAAGTATGCTTCCCACTATAGTTATGCTCATCCTTTTGGTTGTTATATGGGCGTTTATGTGGAAGAAAATGGCAGGCGGAGCCGGCGGTGGCAACCAGATGAACTTCGGTAAAGCTAAAGTTAAGTCTTTAAGTGATGAAAAACGCAAGTGGACCTTTGCCGACGTTGCAGGCGCCGACGAAGAGAAGGAAGAATTAAGAGAAGTAGTTGAATTCTTAAAAAGACCCCAGAAATTCAACGAGCTGGGCGCGCGTATTCCCAAGGGTGTATTGCTCGTTGGCCCTCCCGGAACAGGTAAAACCTTACTTGCAAAAGCAGTTGCAGGCGAAGCAGGTGTACCTTTCTTCTCAATTTCAGGTTCCGACTTTGTTGAGATGTTCGTCGGTGTAGGTGCTTCCAGAGTCCGTGACCTTTTTGATAAGGCAAAGAAAAATAACCCCTGTATTTTATTTATAGACGAAATTGATGCCGTTGGCCGTCAGCGCGGCGCAGGTCTTGGCGGCGGTCACGATGAAAGAGAGCAGACTTTAAACCAGCTCTTAGTTGAGATGGACGGCTTCGGCGCCAACGAAGGCGTTATTATGATAGCTGCCACAAACCGCCCCGATATTCTTGACCCCGCTTTAATGAGACCCGGCAGATTTGACCGTCAGGTAACGGTAGGTTATCCCGATATTAAGGGCAGAGAGGATATTTTAAGAGTTCACTCAAGAAAGAAACCTCTTGCTCCCGACGTTGTACTTTCCACTATTGCAAAATCCACAGCAGGCTTTACAGGCGCCGACCTTGAAAACCTCCTTAACGAAGCAGCTCTCTTAGCCGCAAGAAAGGATAAGAAGGCTATCACAATGGAGGAAATTGAGGAAGCAACAATAAAGGTTGTAGTAGGCACCGAGAAAAAGAGCCGAGTAATGACCGAGCGCGAGAAGCGTTTAACCGCTTACCACGAGGCAGGTCACGCAGTTACTACTTATTACTGCGAAACTCAGGACCCCGTTCATCAGATAAGCATTATTCCCCGCGGTATGGCAGGCGGCTACACTATGCACCTTCCCACCGAGGACCGCTCCTATAAGTGCTTGAAGGAAATGAAGGAGGAAATTATCGTTCTTTTAGGCGGCAGAGTTGCCGAAGCTTTGGTTTTAGGCGATATCTCCACAGGCGCTTCCAACGATATTGAAAGAGCTACCAAGATGGCTCGCGCTATTGTTACCAAGTACGGTATGAGCGAGGTTTTAGGCCCCATTATGTACGGCACTGACCAAAGTAACCCCTTCCTCGGTAAAGAGATGGGTCACGTAAGCAACTACTCCGAAGAAACCAGTGCTTTAATCGACTCCGAAATCAAGAAGCTTGTTATGGATGGCTACAACAAAGCTAAAGAAATCCTTAGTGAGCATATCGATATTCTCCACCGCGTTGCCGCAGTTCTTTTTGAGAAGGAAAAGCTTGATGCAAGCGAATTTATCGACGTTGTAAGCGGTACTCTTCTTCCTGCATACGCTCAGCAGGAGCCCAGCGAAGAGGCTATTAATGCAGTAGAAAGCAAAGAAGCTTTAGAAAAAGAAGAAAAATCCGAAGAATAAAATTTAATAAAAATTCCGTAGGGGAGGGTAGATTTCTCACGAAATCGCACTCTCCCTTATTTTTTTGTTTAAATAGTAGGTGGCGCCCAGTGGGCACCGCTACAGTGGTTAAATATCAAAATAATATTGTAGTGGCGCCAAATTTGCAGGCAAATTGCGGGAGTCCATTCCAAGTAAGATAAGTTTCACAAAGCCATTGATATAGAGAGAGCTTTGCAGTTAATTTAAATAAACACCTCATCCACCAACTCGTTTCAATCGCCCACTGCCTTCCCCTCAAGGGGAAAGCAGTGGGTCGAGAGGGAATTCTTTATTAAAATTTTCGTTCATTACAAGAAACACTATTCCAAATTTCCTCACCTCCCCTGTAAGGGGAGGTACCGCAAAGCGGTGGTGGGGTTTATTTTCATTAATTTCGAAATCCCCACCTCTTTACAAGCACCACCAAATATTGTATAATAAATTATATATGGTTTCTAAATAAGCGAACAGAAAGGCAAAATAATGGCAAAAAAAGCTAAAACCTACGATAACGAAAGCATAAGTATGCTCAAGGGCGCGGACCGAGTAAGGCTTCGCCCCGCAGTTATATTCGGTTCCGATAGTCTCGATGGCTGTGAGCATGCTGTTTTTGAAATACTCAGTAACTCTATAGACGAAGCTCGTCAGGGCTTCGGTAAAGAGATTACCGTTACCCGATATCTTGATAAATCCGTTGAGGTGGAGGACAAGGGCAGAGGTATCCCCGTGGATTTTAATACAAAAGAAAACCGCTATAACTGGGAGCTCATTTTCTGTGAGCTTTATGCAGGCGGTAAATATAATAACGACGATGCTTCAAGCTACGAATATTCATTAGGCTTAAATGGTCTCGGTGCCTGTGCTACTCAGTACGCCAGTGAATATATGGACGTAAACATTCGCCGCGACGGCTTCAAATATACCCTTCATTTTGAAAAAGGAAATATAGTAGGGGAAATGAAAAAAGAGCCCTATAACAAAAAGGACACAGGCTCAATTATTAAGTGGCGCCCCGATTTAGAGGTATTTACCGATATCGATATTCCTAAAGAATATTTTATCGATACAATCAAGCGTCAGGCAGTAGTTAACAGCGGCATTTTATTCCATTTTAAGGATGAAATCGCGCCGGGTAAATTTGAAACTACCGATTTTATTTATGAAAACGGTATTATAGACCACGTAAACGAAATAGTGGGGGATAGCTCAATGATCACTACCCAGTATTTCACTACAGAGAAAAAGGTTCGTGACCGCGATAACTTACCTTACTATAACGTAAAAGTTAACGTGGCATTAAACTTCTCAAATAAAGTAAATTGCCTGGAATATTACCACAACTCCAGCTGGCTGGAGCACGGCGGTGTGCCCGATAAGGCGGTAAGAAACGCCTTTGTTTACCAGATTGATAATTACTTAAAGAATAATAATAAGTACACAAAAAACGAAAAGAAAATAGTATTTGACGACGTTGAGGACTGTTTGATCATCGTTATAAGCTCCTTCTCCAACGTAACCTCATACGAAAATCAGACCAAAAAGGCCATTAACAATAAAGGTATTCAGGATGCAATGGTGGAGATGCTCAGGCACAATCTGGAAGTTTTCTTTATCGAAAACCCAATGGATGCCGAAAAAATCTGCAATCAGGTGCTTATAAATAAACGAGCACGTGAAAACGCCGAGCAGATCAAGCAGAACGTTAAAAAGAATTTAGTAGGCAAAATGGATTTAACCAACCGCGTGGCTAAATTCGTAGATTGCCGCAGTAAGGATATTAACGAGAGAGAAATCTTCATAGTAGAGGGTGACTCCGCTTTGGGCGCCTGTAAGCAGGCTCGCGACCCCAATTTCCAGGCAATTATGCCCATCCGCGGTAAGATACTTAACTGCTTGAAGGCCGATTACGATAAGGTATTTAAAAACGATATCATTACCGATTTATTAAAGGTTTTAGGCTGCGGCGTTGAAGTAAAAAGCAAGGCAAATAAAAACCTTTCTACCTTCAGCATGGAAAATTTACGCTGGAGTAAAATAATTATCTGTACCGATGCCGACGTAGACGGCTTCCATATAAGAACAATGCTCCTGACTATGATTTACCGCCTTGCGCCCACCCTTATAAAAGAGGGCAAGGTGTTTATCGCAGAATCACCTCTTTACGAGATAAGCACTAAGGATAAAACCTACTTTGCTTATAACGAAATTGAGAAAGATACCTTCATAAAGAAAATCGGCAGCGAGAAATATACCATCCAGCGCTCCAAAGGTCTTGGTGAAAACGAACCCGATATGATGAATTTAACCACCATGAACCCGGGTACCAGAAGACTTATAAAAGTTCTTCCCTCCGATGAAAAGAACGTTGAATATATGTTTGACCTTCTTTTAGGCGATAATTTAACAGGCAGAAAAGATTATATTGCCGAAAACGGCAGCCTCTATATAGACGATCTGGACGTTTCCTGATATCAGTTTAAGTTAAATTTAGATTAATTGATTTAAAATAAAAAGGTAATAAAATGGCTCGAAAAAAAGAAAAAGACACAGAATCAAAGCGCGCCCCTAAAATGAAAGGCGTTATTGAAGGCGCAGGCGAAATTTTAAGCCAGAATATCGACGATACCTTAAGGCTCAATTTTATGCCTTACGCTATGAGCGTTATTCTTTCCCGCGCTATTCCTGAAATAGACGGTCTGAAGCCCTCTCACCGCAAGCTTTTATATACAATGTACAAGATGAATCTTTTAGGTTCACAGAGAACAAAAAGCGCCAATATTGTGGGTCAGACAATGAAACTGAACCCACACGGTGACGCCGCTATTTACGATACCATGGCTCGTATGACAAGAGGCCACGAGGCTTTATTGCACCCTTACGTAGATAGTAAAGGTAACTTCGGTAAATTCTACTCAAGAGATATGGCTTGCGCCGCTTCAAGATACACCGAAGCAAAGCTTGATAATATATGCCGTGAGCTTTTTAAGGATATTGATAAGGATACGGTGGATTTTGCCGATAACTACGATAACACCATGAAGGAGCCAAAGCTCCTGCCCGTAGCCTTCCCCTCAATTTTAGTTAACTCCAATACGGGTATCGCCGTAGGTATGGCAAGTTCAATTTGCTCCTTCAATTTAGCCGAGATTTGCGATACCACCATAGAGATTATGCGCAACGAGCGCCACGATGTGTTGAGCACCCTGCCTGCTCCCGATTTCCCCGGCGGCGGTCTTATAGTATATGACCCCGATAATATGCGTAAAATTTACGAAAGCGGCAGAGGTACCTTTAAAGTAAGGTGTAAATATACCTACGATAAAAACGAAAACTGCATTGATATTACTGAGCTGCCTCCCACAACTACCAGTGAAGCCGTGGTTGAAAAGGTTATTGAGCTTGTAAAAAACGGCAAAATTAAAGAAATTACCGATATACGTGACGAAACCGGTATCGACGGCCTTAAAATCACCATAGATTTGAAGCGCGGCGCCGACTACGAAAAATTAATGCAGAAGCTCTATAAGGCAACAACTCTTGAAGATAGCTTCTCCTGCAATTTCAACGTCCTTATCGGCGGCACACCTATGGTTTTAGGTGTAAAAGAACTTCTGGAAGAATGGATCGCCTTCCGAATTGAGTGCGTAAGAAGAAGAACCTATTATGATTTAAGCAAGAAAAAAGAAAAATTACACCTTCTTTTAGGTCTTAAGAGCATTCTTCTTGATATCGATAAGGCTATTAAAATCATCCGCGAGACAGATGAAGAACAGGAAGTTGTGCCCAACCTGATGATAGGCTTCGGTATAGATAAGGTTCAGGCTGAATTTATAGCCGAGATAAAATTAAGGCAATTAAACCGCGAATACATCTTAAAGCGCACCGAGGAGACCGAAAGCCTTGAAAACGAGATAAAGGACCTTGAAAGCATTTTAGCAAGTAAAACGAAGGTCAAGAACATCATTATAAAAGAGCTTAAGGAAATTTCCGAAAAATACGCCCAGAAAAGAAAGAGTATGCTTATTTTCGAGGACGAGGAAATTATTGAAGAAGAGGAGGAAATTCCTTCTTACCCCGTACATCTCTTCTTTACAAGAGAAGGCTACTTTAAGAAAATTACTCCCTTATCACTTCGTATGGGCGGCGAACACAAATTAAAGGAAAATGACGAGATTATTGAGGCGATAGAAGCAAATAACACAACTGAGCTTCTTTTCTTCAGCGATAAAGCTCAGGTCTATAAATTAAAAGCCAACGATTTCTCCGATACCAAGGCAAGCGTAATGGGCGACTACGTACCTGCCAAATGCCAGATGGACGAAAACGAAAACGCCTTCTATATGGCTGCAACCGACGATTACAAGGGTTATATGCTTTTCTTCTTTGAAAACGGAAAAGTAGCCAAGGTGGAGATGAGCGCCTACGAAACTAAAACAAACCGAAAGAAGCTTATTTCAGCCTATAGTGATAAATCCCCCTTGGCTGCAGCTTTATATATCAAAGAGGATTGCGATATTGTTGTTACCGCCTCCTCGGGCAGAATCCTTTTATTTAACTCCGCTTTAATCGCTCCCAAAACCACCAAAAACACTCAGGGCGTGGCGGTACTTAATCTTAAAAAAGGTCAGCGCTTAATGAAGGCAGAGCTTTACAAAGAGGGTATGTTCAAAACTCCTTCAAGGTATAAGAAAAAAATCCCCGCTTTAGGCGCTATGCCCAACGAGGAAGAATCAGCTGAACAGTTAACTTTATAAATTAAAATACAAAAGCCCCTTACACCAAAAGGCATAAAGGGCGGGCAATCAGGTCAAAAGCTTTACCGGCAATCTCCTGACTGCCCGCCTTCTTCTTTTAAAGGCGACATCTTTCAGTAAGTAAAGCCCACAAACGAACTGCCTGCTTGCTTATTTCTATTATATGCTTTAAGTTATTTTTTATTCATAAAATTTATTGACTTGAATTTATAAATATGCTAAGATGTTTTAACAAAGTAAAGAGTTAAATTGGAGGTTTTTATGAGAATCTGGATCGAAAGTTCATATAAAAACGTTTTTCAGGATGCTTTATGTAATTCATGGAGTGATTTTGAAGCAGAATTAACTATGGCGCAAAACGAAAGAGAATCTTTTCAAATTTTAATGCGCGCCGACCAAAATTTTATTATTAGAAGCGTTATTTTTTCTGACCTTAAGTCCGCTGGCGGCAATATTATTAAGGGCGAAAATTTATCTTACGGCTTTGTTGAGTATGAATATTTAAGCCGCAATTCAAAAGAAACCGAGGAAAAAGCGTGGGTACGTAAAGCTCCGGGCTATTTCCCCGACCCAATATCCAACAGCCGCTCAATTAGCGTTAACCCCAAAGTAACTCAGCCTATTTGGGTTACTTTATATACCCCTAAAGATACCATACCCGATACTTATGAGGGCGAAATTAAAATTAATACAAGCTTAGGCGAATTTTTTGTAAATATCAAAGCAGAAGTTTGCCCCGTAATTATTCCCGATGCCTGCGAGAGTAAATTTAAATTTATTATCTGGCAGCAAATTTTAAGCACCACAATTTACCGCGAATACGGCTACGAGAAGTACACGAAAGAGTGGTGGGAGGTAGTATCTGATATTGCAGATAAAATGGCGGAAAACCGCATCAACGACCTCTACGTAAGCACCCAAAATCTTTTATTAGATGGCGGCACCTATATTGATGAAAACGGCAACTATGTATTTAATTGGTCCAAGTTCGATGAATATATTGAATTTTTCAGAAAGCGCAAAATTTTCAAAATTTTAATCGGCGACCATTTAACTTCCTGCGACTACAGAACTCTAACTCATCCTTTGGTATTAATTAAGCCTGATGAAAATGGCAAGTTAGTAGTTGATATTGAAAGGGACTGGGCAAACGAAACTTCAGTTCATTGGCTCAATGAATTTTTACCTGCTTTGGAAAAACACCTTGAAGAATTAGGCGTAATAGATATCTGGTATCAGCATATTGGTGACGAATGCTTTACTGAGGAGCAAATGCGCAATTATATCTTCTTATGTAAGAAAATGCAGGAATTATGCCCCAAAATTAAATACGGCGATGCAGTTATGGATGTAAAACACGCCGATGAGCAAGTTAACTTAGGCGTTAAATTCTTAGCACCTCTGGAAGATTCTTTCGAAAAAGATATAGAATATTATAAAGCTAAAAGGGCAGAGGGCATCGAGATGTTCCCATATTCCTGCTGCGGTCCTATAGGCGATTGGTTCAAGTCCTTTATTGACCTTCCCTGTTATATGATACGCTCATTTATATGGCGAATTTTCTCTACAGGTTCCGATGGTTATCTGCTTTGGTCTTTAAACTACTGGAATAACTGCGCCCTCGGTGAAAACGATAACCTTAAAATTGACGAAACCGAATTTAAAGGCGACGAAATGCTTATTCACCCCGACCCCTACAGCAATAAGGTAAAATCAAGCATCAGGCTTAATAATATCCGTGACGGTGCCGAGGAATTTGAGCTTCTCTCTATCCTTAAAGAAAAAGACCCTGAGTATGCTTTAAGCCTTGCAGAAAAAATAGTAAAACATTGCAATGGTAATTACCTTCGCGATACAAAGCAGATGGCAGAAATTCGCAAAGAGCTAATTTTTGCCGCATCAGGCAAAATTAACTCAGATAAAAAAGCCATTATAGATGAAAGAGTATTAGCAGGTAAAATAGATTAAATTTATATAAAAATATATTAAATTCTTCTTGCAAATATTAAAACCTTATGGTATAATCTAATGGTTAATTGAGTACCGTTTCAAGATAGGAGGTTTGGATTGATGGGTGCTTTAGAGATCGTTTTTGGTGTAATTCTTATTCTCGTTGCTATCGCAGTTATTGCTGTTGTTCTTCTTCAGGACGGTAAGCAGCAGGGTATGGGTGCTATCACAGGCGCAGCTGAAACTTTCCTTTCAAAGAATCAGGCTCGCACAGTTGACGCTTTCCTTTCCAAGTGGACCAAGTTCTTTGCATTAGGATTCTTCCTTATTGTAATTATTATTAACATGATCCTTTACTTTACCTGATTTAAATATTCAGTATAAGGCAGATTTTTAAGTCTGCCTTTATTTTTTTATACCCCTGTAAACTTGATTTTATACTCATTTCATCTTATAATATAAGGTAGGTAAATTTTTTAAGAAGGTGTTTTTTTGTACAGCGATGTTTTTAATATTATAAAAGCCTTAAGCGATATAGGCGGTATCTCGGGCTTTGAAGATAATGTAATGGAAAAAGCAGAGGAATTTCTTCCCTTTATTAATAAAATAGAAAAGAACCTAACAAGCGGTTTTTACGCTTTTATGGGCGACGAAAACGCAGAAAAGCAGATAATGCTGGACGCTCACATCGACCAGATAGGTATGATGGTTACAGAGATAGACAGTAAAGGCTTTCTGCACGTAACAAACGTAGGCGGTATTGACAGGAGAACTCTCCCGGGCAGTATAGTTACCGTTTACGGCGAAAAGAAAATTAAAGGTATAGTTTCCGTTTTGCCTCCCCATATAAGCGAAAGCGGCGATAAGGTGGAAAATACCGACAAGCAGTATATCGATATCGGTTTAAATTTTGAGGAAGCTTCAAAAATCGTAAGCGTTGGCGACGCCGTTATTTTGGAAAACGAGACGCAGATGCTTTTAAATAACCGCGTAACGGGCTCAGCTCTTGACGACAGAGCAGGCTGTGCTGCTGTTATACGCGCCTGCAGGCTTTTAAAGGACGCTAAGCTTAAATGCGGTGTTCATATATGCCTTTCAAGCAAAGAGGAAATAGGCGGAATGGGCGCCGAAATTTCCGCTAAAAGATATAAACCCACCCATGCTATTGCCGTGGACGTCTCCTTTGCCAAACAGCAGGGTTTAAGCGGCAAAAGCGGTTTAGGCGAACTGGGAGCAGGCCCTATGATAGGTATTTCACCCGTACTTTCAAAAACTATGACAAAGAAGCTTACAGAGCTTTGTAAGAAAAATAATATCCCTTACCAGCTTGAAGTTATGGGCGGTTCCACGGGAACGGATTGCGACGATATCATAACCCAGAACGGCGGCGTACATACAGCCCTTCTCTCAATTCCTCAAAGAAGTATGCACACTCCTGCTGAAATTTGCGACTTAGAGGATATTGAAAATCTTGCTAAGCTTATAGCTTTATACGTTTTATCAATCTGAGGGTAGGTGCAATATGAAAAATACAGAATTACTTAAAAAGCTCTGCACCGCCATAGGTGTTTCGGGCAGTGAAGAAAAGGTAAGAGATATAATTCTTGCCGAAGTGGAAAAAATCGAAAATACCGAAGTTAAAATCTCCAACCTCGGCGATATTATTGTCTTAAAAAAAGGTGAGCTAACTCCCAAAAAGAAGCTTATGATAAGCGCTCACATGGACGAAGTGGGTCTTATGGTAAACGATATTCTGGAGGACGGCTCTTTAAAATTCATCCTCATAGGCGGAGTAAACGCTGAAGTGCTGCTTAGTAAAAGAGTATATGTAAACGAAAATACTTTAGGCGTTATCGGTGGCAAGCCCGTTCACTTAATGAGCGCGGATGAAAAGGAAAAAGTAGTGCCTATCAAGGAGCTTAGTATCGATATAGGTGCTTTAAATAAAGAGGATGCCGAAAAATACGTATCTGTAGGCGATGTTATTAATTTTGAACCCGTATTCGAAGCGGACGGAAGTAAAATCACCGCCAAATCTCTTGACGATAGAATCGGATGCTATCTTTTACTTGAAACAATGAAGGAAAATTTACCCTTCGATACTTATTTCGTGTTCACAACACGTGAGGAAGTTGGTGCTATAGGTGCCGCCGCAGTTTCACCCTTAATTGACCCCGATTTCTGCATCAGCGTTGAGGGCACGGTAGCAGGTGACGTTTTAGGTAAAGAGGGGGCAGAAGCCTGCACCACTTTAGGTAAAGGTATTGCGGTATCATTAAAGGATAGGGGCACTCTCTACGACCCCAAGCTTATTAAACTTGCTTTTAAACTCTGTAAAGAAAACGGCATAAAAATTCAGCCCCGCGCACTCAGCGCAGGCTCTACCGACGCCATGTATATGCACAAAACCAAGAACGGTGCAAGAGCTATGGGCTTAAGCGTACCCACCCGCTATATCCACAGCCCCATATCTATGTGTTTCACAGAAGATATTGAAGCCGCCGAAAGATTTTTACCCATAATTATAAGCGAGATACTTACAGATGATTGAATATCTCGATATAAACGCCTTTAATCCCCAAATTGCTTTATTCGGTAACGATGCCGTGGCTTGCGAGATACTCTCGGAAATAAGCACCTGGGGCAAAGAGAGCCACAAGTACAGCGCCTTCTTCTGGCATCAGGATAATTCCCTCTTTTTAAGTATGCGGAATAATCACCTGAGAATTGCAGGTGAAATAAAGGATAGGGAGGAGCTATTATCCTTTATTAAGTTTATTTCGCCCCGTTATATTTTATTAAGCGAAAATCTTTTTAATGAAATAGTGGGGGACGCCTTTGAAAAGGGCGAGATTCTTATCTGCCCAAAAGAAGGGGAAGTAAAAACCGTTACAAACGACCCCGAAGTTTCCCTTTTCGAATTGGCAGACTTTTTCAAAAAGGAAAATATGATAGAAAACGAAGAAAGCTTTATTTCTGATGCCGCTTTTGCTTTATCAAAAAATCTTTGCGCCTTTGAAGCAATTAAAATGGACGGCAAAATAATATCTGCCGCATTTTCAAATAAAATCACACCTCTCTCAGCAGTTATAAATATAGTGGCAACTGCTAAAGATTATAGGGGCAAGGGCTTTGGCTTTAAAGTTACACAGAGCCTTAAAAATAAACTCAGCGGCAGAAATCTATTCGTCTTTAAAGAAAAGGATAAAAATAACGGGTTTTACAATAAACTTTCTTTTAAATACAGCGATAATTTTATAACAATAAAGGAATATTAATATGCGAGTACATAATTATTTTAAAATAGACCCCCGCCTTATGAGACTTGGGGAGGAGGCTGAAAACGAAGCAAGAGAGGCTTTCGAGGAGATAAACAAAATCCAGCGCTACAACCAGCAGAAAATGCAGGCGGCTTTTACTAATGCAGGCGTTTCCGAGAGCCACTTTATCGCCTCCACAGGCTACGGCTACGGCGACAGAGGCAGGGACGTTTTGGATGAGGTTTATGCCTTCGCTTTAGGCGCCGAGGATGCTCTTGTTCGCCATAATTTCGTATCCGGTACACATACTTTAACTGTTGCCCTCTTCGGCGTACTGCGCCCCGGCGATAAGATGATTTCCGTTACGGGCAGACCCTACGATACAATTCAGGGTGTTATCGGTATCACAGGCAGCGGTATGGGATCACTTAAGGAATTCGGAGTTGAGTACAGTGAAATCGACTTGAAGGAAGACGGCACCGTGGACCTTGAAGCTATCGAAAATACCGTGGATGATTCCTATAAGATGATATATATCCAGAGAAGCCGCGGCTACAGCCTGCGCCCCTCACTAAGAATCATCGATATCGAGAAAATAGTCAGAGCTGTCCGCAAGAAAACGAAGAAGGCAATCATTATGGTGGATAACTGCTACGGCGAATTTACTGAGCTTTTAGAGCCCACGGAAATCGGCTGCGATATGATGGCAGGCTCCTTAATAAAGAATGCAGGCGGCGGCATAGCTCCCACAGGCGGCTATATTGCAGGCAGACGCGATTTGGTTGAGCTCTGCTCCTACCGCTTAACTACTCCCGGTACGGGCAAGGAGATAGGCTGTACCTTAGGCAACAACCGCGAATTATTTATGGGCGCTTTCAACGCTCCCAACGTAACCGGCGAAGCTATGAAGGTGGCGGTATTCGCATCCGCTTTATTTAAAAAATTAGGCTACGAGGTAACTCCCGAGCCCACAGAAAAACGCGGAGACATCATTCAGGCAATTAAACTGCAGAATCCCGAGGCTTTAATTGCATTCTGCCGCGGTATACAGAAGGGCGCTCCCGTGGATTCCTTCGTTGCTCCCGAGCCCGCTCCCATGCCCGGCTATGATAGCGACGTTATTATGGCTGCAGGCGCCTTTACTTTGGGCGCATCCATTGAGCTTAGCGCCGACGCACCCTTACGAGAGCCCTACGCCGTATGGCTTCAGGGCGGCCTTAACTACAACAGCGGCAACTTAGGCGTACTTCTTGCCGCACAGCAGATGGTAGATATTGGTATAATTAAATTATAATAAAGGAAAATATTATGAAAGAGAAAAAAACTCTCGGCGTATTAGGTGGTCTGGGCCCTATGAGCTCCGTATTTTTCTACGAGCTGGTTACCGAAAATACCAAGGCAGAAAAAGACCAGGAGCACCTTGATATAATTATCTCCAGCAAAGCCACCACACCCGACAGAACGGCGTTCATCTTAGGCGAAAGTCAGGAAAATCCCCTTCCCGTAATGAAGGAGGAGGCTAAAAAGCTTGTAAATGCAGGCGCAGGAGTTATCGCCCTTACCTGCAATACCGCGCATTATTTTTATGAGGAGCTGCAGTCAAGCATTTCCGTGCCTATTTTGAATATCGGTCAGCTTGCCGTGGAGCACGTAAAGGAATTGGGCTTTACAAAAATAGGACTTCTTGCCACCACAGGCACAGTTAAATGCGGCATCTATCAGGAGGCCTGCGAAAAAGCAGGTTTAACCTATATTACTCCCGATGAAAAAAATCAGGAAAGAGTAATGCACTTAATCTATAATCAGGTTAAAATGGGCAAGAAGGTAAACGTACCTATGCTTTATCAGGCTGCTAATTCACTTTTTGCAAAAGGGGCAGAAGCGGTTATTCTCGGCTGTACGGAACTCAGCGTAATTAAAAGAAACAACCAGCTCCCCGATAATTTTATCGACCCTCTTATGATACTTGCTAAAAAAGCAATAGTGGAATGCGGCGGCGAGCTTAAAATAATATAAAAAATTCTCTCACAGTTATTTCTGTGAGAGTTTTTAATTATCAATAGCTTTTTAAATTTCTGTATTCTTTAGGCGTCATACCGTTTTTTCTAATAAAGAGCCTGTAAAACTGAGAATAATTATTAAAACCGCAGTTAAAAGCAATATTTTCTATGCTTTCGCCCGTAACCTCTAAAAGATACTCGCAGTTTTTAATTTTAATATTATTTATATATTCAAAGGGTGTTACACCGTATTCAGCTTTAAAAATATTTATAACGTGGTTTTTGCTGAAAGAGAACTCCTTGCTCAGTTTCTGAAGTGTGATATTATCAAGGTAATTTTCTTCAATATATCTTCTTATTTTTCTCGCCGTTTCGTTCTCGTGCTTATCTTTTTTATAAAGTAATGAAAGTATTTCATAAAATATTGAAAGCACCTCGGTTCTGGGTCTTTTTTCATGTGCGTATTTATCAAGTTTTCGGCACAAAGGCAGGAGCCTTTCCATATTATAATTACCTCTTACAGGCAGTATCGTTTCGCCCGACTCCACAAAATCGGAGTTAAAATGAATATATAAGTATTTGGGCTCATCACTTTCGTAGTTACCTTTTTGTATACCGCCTTTTCTCTGTATATAATATTCCCCGTGATTAATTTCATAGTCTGTGCCGTCCTCGTTAAATTTAAGCACACCTTCAAAAACTATAAGCAGCACGTTATGTGGGCACACTCTCGTCACGTGCCTTTCGCCTTTCATAAATATACGCATAGAGGCAGCTTCGTATTTTATATCGGAATTCAAATCAATATATTTCACTTTTATCACCTTTAATAATTTTATCAAATACTGTGATATTGTCAATCTATTTTGTGATATTATTATTTTAACGCAGTAAAATTTATGTTACAATTATCATAGAATCTGAAAGGACGGAAATAAAATGAAAAAGTATAATTTATTTACAACCAAAGAAATTAAACCTTTGGGTTATATTAAGAATCAATTAAGAATTCAGGCTGAAGGTCTCAGCGGCAATCTTGATAAAATGTGGCGGGATATTAAAGACAGTAAATGGATAGGCGGCGACGCCGAGGGATGGGAGAGAGTGCCCTATTGGCTGGACGGCTTCATCCCAATGGCTTACCTTCTCGAAGACGAGGATTTAAAAGCAAGAGGTCAGAAATATATCGAGGCAATAATAGCAAATCAGAAGGAAAACGGCTGGATCTGCCCCTGCGAAGATAGTGAGATTCCCGCTTACGATACCTGGGCTGTTCAGCTTATTACCAAAACCTTAAAGGTTTACTACGACTGCACAGGGGACGAGAGAGTGCCCGAGGTTCTTTACAAGACCCTTAAAAATTACTACGAATTATTAAAAAACGGCACTGTTAAGCTTTTTACTTGGGGTAAGCATAGATGGTTTGAGTGCTTTGTGGCAATTAACTTCGTTTATGATAAATATAAGGAAAATTGGCTTATTGAACTTGCTTCCATCTTAAAAGAGCAGGGCTATGAACCCCTCGACTTTGCCCATACCTATAAAGCCCCAATTTCACAGACACCTCAGCATACCCACATAGTTAACCTTGCCATGATGCTTAAATACGAGGCTATTTCTCACGATATTTTAGGCGCGGAATATAAGAATAACGCAGAATATCTGTATCAGATGCTTTATAACTATAACGGAACTCCCGTTGAGCTTTTCACAGGCGACGAGCATTTAGCAGGTTTAAGCCCCATTAACGGCACCGAGCTCTGCGCTGTTGTGGAGCAGATGTATAGCTACGAGATTTTATTTGCCTTTACAGGCGACATTAAGTGGCTTGAAAGACTTGAAGTTATCGCGTTCAACGCTCTGCCCGGTACATTCAGCGACGATATGTGGACTCATCAGTACGATCAGATGAGCAACCAGATTAACTGTATCAAGTTCCCCCATTACCCTGTATTCGGCACCAACAACCCCGATTCACACCTTTTCGGCTTAGAGCCAAATTACGGCTGCTGCACAGCAAACCTTAGTCAGGGCTGGCCCAAGTTTATTATAAGCGCCTTTATGTATAACGATTCTGAAATAATCAATACAATTCAGATTCCCACAAAATTAACTTGCGATAAAGCAAATATCGAGCTTAACACCGAGTACCCCTTCAAGAATAAATTCAGTTATAAAATAGAAGCAAAGGAGGATTTTACTTTCACTGTAAGAATTCCAACCTTTGTAAAGAAGCTTTATATCGACGGCACTGAAGCCGTTAAGCAGGATAAGCTTATTTTTGAATTTAAGGCAGGAGAAAGCCGCGAAATCACAATAGGCTACAAAGTTGAAGCTGAATTAATTAACCGCCCCCATAGCCTTAAATCCGTAAAATACGGCTCACTTATTTTCTCCCTGCCCATTGAAGCAGAGTGGAAAATGCTTGAGTACGAAAGAAACGGCGTGGAGAGGAAATTCCCTTACTGCGACTATGAGCTTATCGGTAAGAGTGATTGGAACTACGGCTTTTCTGACGTAAGACTCAAGGTAGAGGAGAGGGAAGTTACAGACATTCCCTTCTCAAGCAAAAATCCCCCTATCGTAGTAAAAGCAAAAATGAAGCATATCTCTTGGGGCTACGAGAGAATGCTCCCAACAGTATGCGCAAGAGTACCTAAATCCACCGAAAGCTACGGCGGCGAGGAAATTAAAGAGCTTTATCCCTACGGCTGTGCGAAGCTTCGTATGACCGAAATGCCCTTAACAGACTAATTTAACCTTTTTCATTAAAGGAGATACTATAGTGATAGACTTTAAATATAGTTCATTTAAACCTGTTTCCGACATTGAAATGGAATATATATATAATAAAATCAAAACTCCTTATAAAAAAGGCGCGGTTTTAAAATGGGAGGATTATTTTACCGATTCACCTTCTGTTTTTAAAAAAGACGGCAAATATTATATGTATTTTATAGCAATATCTAAAGATACTAACGTATCAGGTTATGAAACACATTTAGCCGTATCCGAAAATTTAACTGATTGGGAATACCTTGGCCCTATATTTAAAAGAAACAATTTGAATAACTGGGACAGTAAACAGTGCGCAGGTTATGCCGCCTTTAAGGATATACGCTTTGACGGCAGTAATGAACTAACTAAAATAAACGGCAATTATTACATATCATACCTTGCAGGAAACAGCGACGGTTATGAGCCCGACCCCCTTTTTATGGGTCTTGCAAAAACAGCCGACCCTCTTGATGCCGATTCATATATCCGCTTCAAGGAGCCTATATTAAAACCAAATGACCACGATACCCGCGAAAACGAAACTTTAACTTTATATAAGAGCTTTATTTTCGAAGACCCTTTAACGGTAACCGGTTATAAATACGTAAATATTTATAACGCCAAGCCGAAAAGCCACGTAGAACGAATTTTCCTTGCGGTTTCCGAGGACGGTGAGAAGTGGGAGAGATACGGCAGTAAAGAAGTGCTTGATATGTGCCTGATTGACCCCGATACAAAAATAGCAGGGGACCCGCAAATCATACTTATTGACGATATTTACGTTATGATTTTCTTCCATTTTACTGCAGGTAAAGGCGCCTATAATACCTTTGCCTGTTCAAGAGACCTTGTTAACTGGAAAGTATGGGATAAGGAACCGCTTGTTGCGCCCACTAATAAATTTGAGGATATTCACGCTCATAAAGTATGGTTTGTACGGGAAAACGGAGTTAACTATCATTTTTACTGCGCTGTTAACAGCAATAACGAGCGATTTATCGCTCTTGCAAGCTCTGAGCCGTAACTAAACTGAAATTTAATCTTAATTAATTTAATTTAATTTATTTTAATACGCATAAAAAAACAACCCGAAAGAATATTGGTTTCTCTCGGGTTGTTTTTTTATTTATAGATAATTATCTCTGAACTCTTGCGCCCTTGCCGCCAACGATGTTTTCTACTTCCTTGAGACTTGCCATAGAAGTATCGCCGGGTGTTGTCATAGCTAATGCGCCGTGAGCAACGCCGTAGTTAACGGCTGTCTGTGCATCCTCGTATGTCATAAGACCATAGATAAGACCTGAAGCAAAGCTATCGCCACCGCCAACTCTGTCAAGAATTTCAAGACCGGGAAGCTCAATGCCCTTATAGATTTTGCCGTCTGCCCAGCAGATAGCGCTCCAGTCGTTAACTGTAGCTGTCTTAACTGTTCTGAGGGTAGTAGCAACTACCTTAAAGTTGGGGTAAACCTTTGTAACTTCCTCAATCATCTTAAAGTAACCGTCAAGGTTTAGTTCCTTAAGGTTTGAGTCGTTACCTTCAATCTCAAAGCCTAAACAAGCTGTGAAATCCTCTTCGTTACCTATCATAACGTCGATGTACTTTGCGATTTCCTTGTTAACTTCCTGAGCCTTTTCCTTGCCGCCGATGCCCTTCCAGAGAGAGGGACGGTAGTTAAGGTCATAGGAAACAATTGTGCCGTACTTCTTGGCAGCCTTAACAGCCTCGATAACAACCTCAGCAGTAGTTTCGCTGAGAGCAGCAAAGATACCGCCAGTATGGAGCCAGCGTACACCTAAAGTACCGAAAATGTAATCCCAATCAATATCACCGGGCTTAAGCTTGGAAGCAGCTGTGTTACCTCTGTCGGATACACCAACGGCGCCTCTTATGCCGTAGCCGCGCTCTGTAAAGTTAATACCGTTTCTTACAGTTCTGCCAATACCGTCGTAGGGCATCCACTTAATAAGGGAAGTATCAACGCCGCCCTGAAGTATAAAATCTTCCATTAAGTAGCCGAGCTCGTTCTCTGCAAAAGCAGTAACAACGCTTGTTTTCATCTTAAAGCAACGGCGAAGACCACGGGCTACGTTATACTCGCCGCCGCCTTCCCATGCTGTAAAGCTTCTTGCTGTCTTGATTCTGCCCTCACCGGGGTCAAGTCTGAGCATAATTTCGCCGAGGGAGATTTCGTCGAACATACACTCACTCTTGGGTCTTAAATTAAGATTCATAGTATTTGCCTTCCTTGTATTTATAAATTAAATTATATTATATTATATTTTTAAATTATGCCCTGAGTTTCTTTAAAAGCTCTGTGCACTCAGCTGTTAAATCTCTTATAGCGTCAAAATCCTTAGCAGCTAACTTATCGCCGGGAACCATCCAGCTGCCGCCGCAGCAGAATACTGCCTTGCAGTTTAAGTATTCTTCAAGATTCTTTGTGGAGATACCGCCTGTGGGCATAAACTTAACCATTGTGTAGGGAGCAGCCATAGCCTTAATCATCTTAACGCCGCCTGCAGCCTCAGCAGGGAAGAACTTAACGTACTTTAAGCCAAGAGCCATAGCAGCCTCAAGCTCAGTAGGTGTGCAGATACCGGGAATAATGAGCCAGCCCTTTTCGTTGCAGTGCTTTACAACCTCGGGATTCATACCGGGTGAAACGATAATTGTAGCGCCTGCTGCGATAGCCTTATCAGCCTGCTCTGTGGAAAGAACAGTACCTGCGGCAATAAGCATATCGGGGAAAGCCTCGTGAATATTCTTGATAGCCTGCTCAGCTGCAGCTGTTCTGAATGTGATTTCAGCGCAGTTTATGCCGCCGTCGCGAAGAGCCTTTGCAAGAGCCACTGCGTCGTCTGCATCGTCAATTTTAACAACAGGAACAACGCCTGTTTCGATCATCTTGTTAATTAAATCCTGCATTTTTATATACCTCCGTAATGCAAAAGATAAATATTCCTACTATAAATTTTACCATATTGATTTATAAAGTCAAGGAAAATAGAGTAATTTGCGCTTTTTTTAAGGCATTAAGCCCTTTTCTGCAAGGTACTTGGCGTAAACGTAAACGGGTACTGCGCTCCAGCCGTGGCAAAGTGAACCGGCATTGTCGAAAGCTACTGCGCCTGACTGAACTTCAAAGAAAGTATCGGCGCCTCTTGTTACCATATTACCCCAAACTTCGTCAATTTTATTAAGTATCCAGTTTAAGTTCTTTTCGTCCTCCATAAGAGCATCGAAAACGTAGATATACATACTCAAAGTGGTGGGGGTTAGCTTTTCTTCCATAATCTTTTCGCGTAAATACGCCTTGTTTTCCTCAGGCACAGCGCCGCAGAAGAGCATTAACGCATTACTTAAATTATGCATAGGCTTATTGTGGGTAGTTTTTGTTAAATAAAGATTTGTTTCATCGTGGAGGAAGTTTTTATGTAAAGCTATATTTAATTTAGTTTTAATATCTAAGTAAGTCTCAGCTTCATCGGGAGCAATTACCTTGCAAATCTCGCTTAAACAGTATAAAGCATCGCTTACAAAAGCATTGATGGGGGAGTCGTAGATTTTGCCTTCAAGCCTTCTTGTATCGTCCAAACCCTCGTTATCGTCAAGACCGTCTACCCATTCATAGAAGTTCCAGTATGGGCCGTCGGTAAGTAAGGGGATCAATCCCGTCTCGTCAATTCTGTCCGTAAAGGCTTTTACGATTGTTTTAAGTCCGTCAAACACTTCAAATAGGAAATCCTTATCGCCTGTGTATTTATAATATTCCCAAACTTCACGTACGTAAACCGCAGTAAAAGCAGGGATATTAACGTTAACTATACCGGGAGGGCATAATTCCAAAAGACCGTCTTCCCGAAGGGATTTAAGCATTAAGCTAAGTGAAGCCCTCGGAAACTCATATTCCTTAAAAGCATAATAACCGCAAAGAATCTGCACACGGCTATCCATAGCATATAAAGCCTGCTCACGCCAGGGGCAATCTTCATAATGCTCGTGCATACACATTTTAAGAGTTTTAACCGATACGTCCCAAATCTTACTTCTCAGTTTATCGTTAAAATCAATCTTATAGTCAGTTAAGGGATAATCTGTTTTAATAATACCGATATCGCCTAAAACTGCGTTCTTAGCCTTGATATGTACCTGCAAATACTTTAAACCTAAGCGGGAGTAAGGGTGCATAAATTTATTTTTGCCGGGTTTTGCAATATATTTAAAAGCAAAATTTCTGGTGCCCATTTTGCTCCTTACCCTTAAATCCTCCAAGTGCTCGCCGTAGCCGATTAAAATTTCCGTTTCAGTATCTACTTCAATTTCAATATTCAAAAAGCCGCAGGCTTCACCCGAGGTGCTATATAAAAGATACACGCCGTCGCAGTTTTCGTTTCTTACGTCGTAATACTTTCTGCTTTCCTTTTCTTTAATTAATTCCTCATAAGTTTTATGCGAAAGATAAGCTTTATAAATTCTTTCTGCCTTAGTTAAGCTTTCGTCATACTCCTTATAAACACCCTGAGAAATCAATTCGCCCGTAACCTTACTGTCGTTAATAAGCTTTTTAACAGGGCGGGGGAAAAGATGCTTTTCTTTATTTGCAAGTATTGTGTCCGTTAAAGGCAATTCTTTAGCGTTAGCATCATACTCAAAGTTAAAGCCTAACTGACCTGTAATCAGTTCCTCGTTCTTTAAATAGTGTACGTTTCTTCTGCCTTTTACCTTCGTGTTACTTACTAAAACTTCCTTATCATTTTCAAAAATACTGAAAATAACACCGGGCTTCTGGTCTCTTACAGTTGAAGTATTGGCGCCCATTGAATATTCACCGAGGTAAAAAGTATTAATACCTTTTCTTACAAAGTTTGCTAAATCCAAAGTATCATAAACCTGATAATTTTCATAGCCGTCAAATATGCCTGCATCAACAAATTTACCGTTGATATAAAGAGCATAGTCAGAGTAAGCTGAAACGTAACATTTAACATTTTCGGTGCTTTCAAGCTCAAAAACAGCAGTATATTCAAAGTAGCTATCCTTGTGGTAACTGACAGCATCAGGCGCTACGATCCACTCAGCATTATTAAAATACATAAAAACACTCCTTTCAGATATTTTTATTATATAGCAAAATATTTAAGATTTCAATAAAAAAAGCAGAAGCCAAGTTCTGCTTTTAATTTAAATTAAATTCATTTCATTATATAGTCTTTGAAATTATCGGAGTAAATTTTTGTTCCGTCCTTTAAAACCCACATGGCTTCGGCACCCGGGAATTCCTTTAAAAGCTCTTTGCCCTTTTCAATATCGAGAATGAATAAAGCAGTTGAGAGTACGTCGCCGTTAGCTGAATTATCGGTAATAACCGATACGGATAAATAATTATCGGCAGGGAATAGGGTGTCCTTATCAATTATATGGTTGTAGCTTTTGCCGTCAACAACGTAGTAACGCTGGTAGCTGCCGCTTGTCACTATTGCCGTATCGCTCAGCTCAATATACTCAATAATGCTCTCCATAGAGCCTTTATCGGGATTTTCAATACCTGCTACCCATTTTTTGCCGCCGCTGAGTCCTAAAGCCTTTATATTGCCTCCGAGATTAATAAGATAATCGTTTACGCCCTCTTCTTTAAGGTAATTGTAAATCATATCGGCAGTATATCCCTTGGCAACGGCGCCAACGTCCAGCCTAACGCCCTTTTCTTTAATATAAACTCTGTTATTTTTTTCGTCTATAATAAGCTTGTTTATATCGCTAAGCTCACTTGCTTCAATAAGCGACTTCTTATCGGGTAATGATGCGTTATCGGGGTCGTCTATACCCTCTTCTCTGTAATGGTGCCATATTTTAAGCACACTGCCCATAGCTACGTTTACGTAGCCGTCGGTCTTTTCGTATGCTTCTTTACAGAAAAGAAGAAACTTTATAAGCTCAGGGTCAATTTCAATTCCCTCTTCCTCTTTATAAGCGCTTTCGTTTATAAGAGCAAGATTATTTACCCCGTTATATTTATAGTAAATATCAAAAAGCTTATGGTAGTAACCAAGCTTTTCCTCAATTCCTGCGCAAATTGAATCAAACTCCTCCTTGGAGTCTGCATAGCCTATTATCTGGGTAACGGTATCAAAATATTCGTAGTAGTAAGAAGTAAACTTTTCTTTTCCCTTTTTACCGCAGCCTGAAAGCAGTAATGAGGGGAGAAGTATCAATATTAAAATAATAGCTTTTGTTCTGTTTATTAATTTCATATCAATAAAAAGTAATCGGGTCACCGATCGGCAACCCGAATTTAAACCCGTATTTAAAATTACTTAGCAGCTTCTGCAATAGCCTGTACAGCAGCGAAAACGTTTATTGTACAGCCTGCCTTAGCTACGTCTGCATTGGGAGCGCCTGTCTCGTCCATAGCTGTAAGTGCTTCGTCAGCTGTCTTACCAACCATATACTTATCAAGAGCATCAGCCTGAACGTACCACTCGTTTGTGTTAGCCCAAGCAGCCATACCGTAGTTATCACCCTGCTCACGCTTTGTTTCGATTTTCTCAGTTTCAAAAGCATAACCTTCCATATCGAAGCTTACGCCTGCAACAGCGGCATCATTCTGACAAGCTGTGATTTTGCCCTCAGCGTTTGTAGCAACAGCGGCCATAGCGATATCAGCTTCGATCTTACCGTCAGCTTCTTCGGAAGCGTCAATAGCGTTGGAGAAATAAGCGGAAATGCTTACTGCAACCTTATCTGCAGAGGATGCGCCTTCAACATTTGCGTTTGCGTATGCCTTGCTTACAGCATTTACAAACTCACCTGCATAAATTGTACATCCTGCCTTTGTAACTTCTTCGCTTGATGTACCTTCGGATACAAGAGCCTTAACTTCGTCGATTGTTTTACCTACAACTACCTTTCCAAAAGCGTCAACCTGCTGGTACCACTCTGTTGTACCTGCGTATGCAGCCATACCGTAGTTGTCGCCCTGAGTTCTCTTGGAAGAGAAGCTGTAAGAAGTGTTGGCAAAGCCTTCGAAGTCAAATTTTAAAGCAACTTCAATTTCATCAATATCGCAGGCAACGATTTTGCCGTTGGCATCAACTAAAACAGCGGCGGCAACAGCGGCTGTAGTGCCGTTACCTTCAGCTTCTTCGGTAGCGTCAGCAACCTTAGTGGAAGCAACAAAGCCGAGACCTAACTTAGCAGGAGCGGAGCTTTCGCAGCCTGTAAGTGCGAAAAGGGAGAGAACCATTAAAAATGTGAGGATTAAGGAAATAACTTTTTTGCTTTTCATAAAATTCTCCTATATTTTTTTTGATTTATTAATAAAGCCATTATATTTTCAGCTTTATTCTCTTAATTATGAAAGCGGAAGCAAGACCGATTAAAATACCGCTTACCGTACCCGATACTGCAAGAAAAATCATATAATACGCGATTTCTCCCACACCCGTCAAAAGCACTGCAACAAGTATCTGACCTAAGTTATGAAGCACACCGCCAGAAACGCTTATACCTACCAAGCTGAATAAATCATACTTTTTAAGTATTGCCATTACACTGAGGCTTAAAAGGGCGCCTGCAAAACTGTATGAGAGTGACACAAGGTTGCCGAAAAGCAGGGAAACGAATATAAGTCTTATAAAGGAAACCGCAAAGGCTTCTTTCACACCGAATTTATAAAGAGTAAAAATAATCGCAATATTGGGAAGTCCCATTTTAATACCCGGCACACTTGCCACAAGAGGAGGGAAGAGAGACTCTACGTAAGCGAATATCAAAGCTGCCGCTGATAAAAGCGCAAGCACAGTAAGCTTTTTTGTTTTTATCATGCCGCGATATCCACCCCGTCTTTATCCGATTCAATTCTTACTACAACTTTATTCGGCAGACATACTATGGTCTCACCGCTTTTACTTATGGGCAGATGGTCCTCGCAGATACCGTCGGGACAGCTCGCCTCAATTATATCTGCACTGCCGTTTTCGATAACGAGAACATTATACTGCAAATTTGTTTCATCGTCAACAGTTATTGTTAATTTTTTATCAATATTTAAAGGAAATCTTCCGTATTCTTCATTACCTACGGTCACAACTACTTCAGACCCTTCGCTTTGATTAAAACTTGCTATAATATAGCACAGCGCCGATATTAATAGCACTGAAAGTACAAGAATAATATCGGCGATAAGCTTCTTTTTAGTTTTCTTCATTCTGACGGTGATAACCGCTGAAATCAGCCCAGTCCACACAGTGTACGGGACAAACTTCGGCGCATTTACCGCATTTAATACATAAATCGTAATTTACGCTTGCAAGGTTATTTGTGACCTTAATAGCCTTGGTGGGGCAGTTTAATTCGCATTTTTTACAACCGATACAGCCGTTTTTACAAATCTTTCTTGTTTCTGCGCCCTTCTGCTTGTTGCTGCATCTTACTGCAACGCGGTGAACGTCGGGAATCATTTCAATTATCTTATTGGGGCAGGTCTTGGAGCAAAGGCCACAACCTGTACATTTATCGGGATTAATTACTGCAACACCGTTTTCAGTGCTGATAGCGCCCTGGGGGCAAACGTTTACACAGTCACCGTAACCTAAGCAGCCGTATACGCAGGAGCCGCTGCCGCCGTATAAGGTTTTTACCGCCGCACAGCTTGTAATACCCTGATATTCGTATTTCTTGCCCGTAGCTTCGCAGGTGCCGTTACATCTTACTATTGCAACCTGCTCAACAACGTCCTCGGCTTCAACGCCTAAAATATCGGCAATCTCTTTTGCCACCGCGTCCGCACCGGGAACGCAAAGGTTTGTTTTAGCGCCGTTTTTTAAAGCTGAGGCATAGCCGTCGCAACCCGTATAGCCGCAGGCGCCGCAGTTAGCGCCGGGAAGGCAGGCACGAAGCTTTTCTACAGTCTCATCAACCTCTACTTTTGTAAAAACAGATACGATTGCAAGAATAATACCGCATACAAGGCCGATACCCGTTACAATCAGAACAGCAAATAAAATATCTGTCATTATAAATACCGCCTTTCTTATGCGAATAAATTATCTATAACACCGGCAAAACCAAAGAAGGAGAGGGATACAATAGCCGCCGCAATCAAAGTGATGGGTAAACCCTTCATACATTTGGGAGCATCGCAGTTTTCTGTTCTCTGTCTTACACCTGAGAAAAGTACCATAGCCAAAAGGAAACCGAGGCCGCAGCCAAGGGAGCTTACCATAGACTCAACGAAGTTGTAGCCGTCAGTAATGTTATTGATAGTAACACCTAAAACAGCGCAGTTTGTTGTAATGAGGGGGAGGTAAACGCCGAGGCTTGCATGAAGACCGGGAATATACTTTTTAAGGATCATTTCTACAAGCTGAACAAGTGCAGCAATAACGAGAATGAACACAATAGTCTGCATATAGCCGAGGTTCAAGGGCTCAAGCACGTAGTACTGAATAGGCCATGTGGCTGCAGTAGCCATAAGCATAACGAAAATAACGGAAAGACCCATACCAGTAGCCTGATCTAATTTTTTGGAAACACCGAGGAAGGGGCAAATACCTAAGAACTTACTTAAAACGTAGTTGTTTACAAATACGCTTGTAAGCAAAATAACAATTAAACCTTTAAAATCCATTATTATTCACCCTCCTTTTTGCAACCTTCACAGCCGCCGCTGCAGGCAGACATATTGGGGCAGCCTTCGCAGCCGAAATCTTTTTTCTTGATGGCTCTGCCTTTTGTAAAGTAATTTACAATAGCTATCATAAAGCCGAATACCATAAAGCCGCCGGGAGCCATTTTGAAAATATTGATGGTAAAGTTTTCGAAATAGGGAATAGCCATACCCATAAAGGTACCGTTACCGATAACCTCGCGGATAAGAGCCATAGAGAGAAGGGCCAAAGTAAAGCCAATGCCCATACCCACGCCGTCAAGAGCGGACTCTATAACGCTGTGCTTACTTGCAAACATCTCTGCTCTGCCTAAAATAATGCAGTTAACAACTATCAAAGCAAGGTATAAGCCCAGCATATCGTAAAGCTCAGGCAGATAAGCGTGCATTACCATGGATACTATGGTAACGAAACCAGCGATAACAACAATGTAGCAGGGAATTCTTACTTTATCGGGAATAATATTTCTCAGCGCTGAAATTACCATATTGGAGCAGATAAGAACTACCATAGCTGCAATACCCATACTGAAAGCGCCTATAACACTTGTAGTAACAGCAAGAGTAGGGCAGGTACCGAGAACAAGAACGAAAACTGGGTTTTCTTTAATGATACCGTTTGTTAAAAATGATAATTTATTTTCTTTAGTATTCATTATTCAAGTCCTCCTTTAAAGAATTCATATGCTTCAAAGGACTGTCTCACAGCGCCCTTGTAAGCGGGATCAGTATATTCGGAAGCGCCTGCAATAGTTTCAACTTCCTTGTAAGTTTCAGCATCCTTGCCGTTATACTGGCTATAGTAGCTTTCCTTACCGCATACGTCACCGATCTTTTCTGTTTCAGCCTGTTCTGTTGTTACACAGGAGATAATCACACCGTCGGCTGAAATGGAAATCTTAATTTTAATATAAACACCGTTAGCGCCGTATTTAGCGTTAACACCGTAGCCTGCAGCCTTCATTTCAAATACGTAGTTGCCGCTTTCGGTTACGTATGCTTTTTCAAGAGTCTTCTTTAAGCCTCTGGGTAATTCATAATCGCTTAAATCAATTTCACTGAGCTTTGTAGAAGTTACAAGCTTCACAGCATCACTTGCAATAGCTTCAACTGAAGCATCAGTAGAATTAATAACTATACCCTTTGCATCAGTGGAAACAAAGTTTTCACCAAGCTTAACTACGTAGCCCGCGCCGTTTTCGGCTTCAAAAATCTTATTTACGCTTGCATCAACTGTCTCGGCGATAAATACCTCGCTGAATGCGCCCTCAGCCTCGGGAAGCACCAAAGCTAAATTATCAGCTAAAATCTGCTCCTCTGTTCTTATATCAACAGAGCCGCCGGAAAGAATGATGTTGGCGTTCTGAGCATCCTTAATAGCATTCTTATATGCTGTAGTAGTAAGAGTTGCGGTAGCAATAGTATCAACCGACTCAACATCTGTTACGTCCTTAAAGCTTGCGCCGTAAGTTTTTTCGAAACCTAATGTTTCGTTACTTGCAATACACTCAGCGCCTGTTACCATGCCTTCGGTATTTACACCGCACATAATAACCATACCGCTGCCGTAGCCTGCTGTGCTGAGCTTAATTACGTGACCGCCGTTTTCAGCCTTGAAAGCCGCTACAACCGTTGCGGGTAATTCGTAAGCGCTAATATCAATTTCCTCAAAGCTGCCGCCCTCGGGCATTACAACAACCAAAGAAGCGTTGGCAGCCTTCTGGTCGTTATCGGCAATTACAGGGGCAGTAAAATAGTTAACCACACCCAGTAAAAGAGAAATAACCAGACAGATAACAGTTAAAACTAAAACAGGTTTTACATTGTTTTTCATGCTTCAACACCTCCGAAAGGTTTTTTTGCAGTAAACTTTTCTACGTAAGGTGTTAAGATATTCATAAGAAGAATTGCGTAGGAAACGCCTTCGGGAGAAGAACCCCATATACGGATAACGGTTGTGATAAGACCGCAGCAAACACCGAATACGAATTTACCCTTCTTTGTTACGGGAGTTGTAGCGTAGTCGGTAGCCATAAATATCGCGCCGATTAAAAGACCGCCGCCCATAACCTGATATAAAGCGCCGTTTAAATCGCCTAAGAATATCCATGAACAAATAAATGAAACAAGGATAAAGGATACGGGTGTATGCCAGGAGATAACTCTCTTAATCATTAAGTATGCGCCGCCGATAATAAGCGCAAGTGCGCTGGTTTCACCTAAGCAGCCGCCTCTTAAACCAAGGAACATATCAAGAAGAGAGGGGAGAGTGCCTTCGCTTACGCCCGAAGCAATTGCAAGAGGTGTAGCTGTGGCAACGGAATCTACTATGGTGGGGAAAGCGGACTGTGCCATATCGGAGAAGGAGATAAGCATAAATACTCGCGCCGTAATTGCAGGGTTTGCAAAATTCTGACCGATACCGCCGAAAAGACACTTTACAACTACAATAGCAAAACAGGAGCCTATGGCAACCTGCCAAAGGGGAATATTTGTAGAAAGGTTTAAAGCTAAAAGCAAACCTGTAACAACCGCACTTAAATCGGTTATTGTATTTCTCTTTTTAACTATTTTATCGAAAATAAATTCTGAAAGCACTGCGGATATAATGCTTGTAAGAATAATGAAAAGTGCGTTTATTCCGAATATGATTATACCTGCAATTGCAGCGGGCAATAAAGCGATAATAACGTCAAGCATTACGCCCTGAGTATTTTGAGCCGCCCTTATATGAGGTGAGGCGGAAACCGTAAGCATACCCATTATTTATTTTCCTCCTTTGCTTTTTTTGCTTCAAGTGCAAGGAATTCTCTTAAATATCCCTTTGCAAGTCTGTTTGTCTGTACAAGAGGTCTTCTTGCAGGGCAAATAAAGCTGCAGCAGCCGCATTCCATACACAAATTAACTTTCAGGTTTTTAAGCTCTGCGCCGTCCTTTGCGTTATAAGCGGCAGCAATTTTAACAGGCTGTAAGCTGAAGGGGCAGTGAAGCAGGCACTTGCCGCATCTTATACATTCCGTGGGCTCAGGTGTAACGGAATCCTTTTTATTAAGAGCAATAATTGCGTTTGTGTTCTTTAATATGGGAGCGCTTAAATCGGGAACGGCAATACCCATCATGGGTCCGCCGTAGAATACCTTTCCGGGCTCTTCCTTAAAACCGCCTGCAAACTCAATAAGCTCCTCTATGGAAGAACCTATGGGAGCGATAAGGTTCTTGGGCTCTTTAATTGCGCTGCCGTCTATTGTAACGCACTTATTAACCAAAGGCATACCTGTTTTTACAAAATCAGCAATAGCTGCCAATGTGGTACAGTTAATTACGATAACGCCCACATCGATGGGAAGCTTACCCTCGGGTACTACCTTACCTGTAATATTGAAAATAAGCACCTTTTCACCGCCCTGGGGGTATAAAGAAGGCAGAGCCTTTACAGTAACAGAGCTGTCGGAAGCAAATACTTCGCTCATCTTCTTAATAGCTTCGGGCTTATTCTTTTCGATACCTACGGTAACCTTCTTAACGAGAAGATACTTTTCAAGAAGCTCTACACCTTCTTTTATTTTTTCGGCGTCGTCTATCATGGTTCTTGTGTCGCTTGTAATATAGGGCTCACACTCGGCGCCGTTAACAATAATCTCATCGATTAAGCTTAAATCTTTAACCGATAATTTAACCTGAGTGGGGAAGCCTGCGCCGCCCAGACCCACGATACCGCTCTTGGTTAAAGCATCAATAAAGCTCTTATAATCAGTAATTTCAGGGGGAGTGATGCCCTCAAAGGGAGTAAAAAGACCGTCGGATTCAATTAAAACCGCAGGAGCGAAACTTCCGCTTGAAAGCAGAAGATTATCGATTTTTTTAACTGTACCCGATACGCTGGAGTAAATATTGGATGATACAAAACCGTCTGCTGTGGCAATAATCTCACCGACTTTTACCTGCTGATTTACCTTTACGCAAACGTTTGCAGGTTTACCTATATGCATGGCAGTGGGAATTAAAACCGTTTTGGGCATAAAGCCTTTTACAGCAGCCATATCTGAAGTGTTTTTTCTGTGGGGGACGTGTACGCCCGGGAGAGAAAACAGTGGCATAATTTTACCTCATTTCAAAGTGATATGATTTAAACACAGTAAATCAAATTAATTATAATATCTTTACACTATTATTGTCAATCATTGTTAATATTCTGGCAATTATTTTCTTATTTCTTCTCTATATTGTGTAACCTTAAGTATAAAATATCCTTTTGGCACAAAATTTAGCTCCGTACCCGACAGAGAATACGGAGCTGAAAATTTTTGTTTTAATTTTGATTTTATGATTTATTAATTTTTGCCGAAATAAATTTCACAGCCTCAATTATAATGAGAGGAACGAAAATCAAGCCTAAGGCAATAAGATAAAGATCTAAAGGAAGAATAACAAGCTCGAAAGCGATTCTTACGGGAGTAAAGAGTACAAGTGCCATTAAAGCCACCGCCGCCAAAGCAGCAAGGTTTAAGTTCTTATTACTGAAAACGCCTATCTTAAAGAGAGAGCGGTCGCTTCTCATATTATAGGCCTGAATTACCTGACTTAAAGCAAGCACCATAAACGCCATTGTCTGACCGCCCGAAACGCTGTGAGTATACTTTTCACCTATAACGTAAGCTGTAAGGGACAATACTGCAAACATTATACCCTGAAGAACAACCTTTACGCCTAATCCGCCTGCAAAAATACCTTCGTTCTTCGGCTTAGGCTTTTTATCCATTACGTCGCTTTCAACCTTTTCCATACCTAAAGCAATGGCGGGTAAACTATCGGTTACAAGGTTTATCCATAAAAGCTGCATAGAAAGGAAGGGGGAGCGGTGCCATAAAAGCATAGCAGCGAAAACCGCAATAACTTCACCGATATTTGTACTTAAAAGGAAGCCGATAACCTTCTTGATATTGGAGTAAATACCGCGGCCTTCTCTAACTGCATCAACAATTGTAGCAAAGTTATCATCTGTTAAGGTCATATCAGCAGCGCCCTTAGCTACGTCGGTACCCGTTATACCCATGGCACAGCCTATATCGGCGGCTTTTAAGGCAGGAGCATCGTTTACGCCGTCGCCCGTCATTGATACAACGTGGCCTTTTCTCTGCCATGCCTTAACTATTCTTATTTTATTTTCGGGAGAAACACGGGCGTATACGGAAATTTTTTCTACCTTGCCGTCAAGCTCTGAATCGTTCATGCTGTCAAGCTCTGTGCCCGTAACCGCCAGGTCACCCTCCTCAAGGATTTTAAGCTCCTTTGCTATAGCCGAAGCGGTAACTACGTGGTCACCCGTAATCATAACGGGCTTGATGCCTGCTTTGCGGCAGGTCTCAACGGCAATTTTTACTTCGGGTCTTGGGGGATCTATCATACCTACCAGACCCAAGAAAGTAAGCCCGCTTTCAAGGTTTTCACTTGTTAAATTTTCGGGAATCGCATCTATAACCTTATAACCTACGGCAAGCACTCTTAAAGCATCGCCGCTGAGTTTATTGACATATTCTCTTGCCTTATCAATATTGCCCTTTACGCATCTTTCTGCCATTACGTCAAAAGCGCCCTTAACTATAACCACAAGCTTTCCGTCCATATCGTTTACGGTGGACATCAATTTTCTGTCTGAGTCGAATGGGAGAGATGCAAGTCTCTTATATTTTCTGTTTATCTCATCCTTGATAAAGCCGTTTTTGTGAGCGGCGTATACGATTGAAGTCTCTGTGGGGTCGCCTATGTGCTCAACACCGTCTTCTTTAAATATAACGCTGCCGTCACAGCAAAGAGCCGAAAGAAGAAGTAAATTCTTAACTTTTTCGCTGTTATTATCGCTTATATCTTCGGTACTTTCTTCGCCGTCAACGTAAGCTTTGGTTAAAGTCATTCTGTTCTGGGTTAAAGTACCCGTCTTATCGGAGCATATAATGGAGGCGCTGCCCAAAGTTTCAACTGCAGGCAACCTTCTTATAAGGGCGTTCTTTTTTACCATTCTCTGCACGCCTATTGAGAGTACGATGGTAACTATGGCAGGTAAACCCTCGGGAATAGCGGAAACCGCAAGGGAAACCGCCGTCATAAATAAATCCATGGGGTCAAGCTTATTTACAAGACCTACTATAAAAATAATCGCGCAGGCACCTAAAGCCACAAAACCAAGATATTTACCCAAATCTGCAAGCTTTCTCTGCAGGGGAGTTTCGTTACTCTCTTCGCCTTCAAGAAGGTTTGCGATTTTACCCATCTCCGTATTCATACCCGTTGCGGTAGCCACGGCGGCGGCACTGCCGTAAGTAATACTGCAGCCTGAAAATACCATATTCTCTCTGTCGCCTATAGGTGCGTTTTCCTTAACGAAAGCCTCTGCATCCTTCTCGGAGGGAACGGATTCACCGGTAAGCGCAGATTCCTCGCTCTTTAAACTGGAGGAATATAAAAGCCTTGCGTCACTGGGTACGTAGTCGCCCGCTTCAAGATGGATAATATCACCGGGAACGAGATATTTTGCATCTATTATCTGTTCCTTACCGTCTCTTAAAACTCTTGCGTGAGGAGCGGAAAGATTCTTTAACGCGTCAAGAGCTTTTTCTGCCTTACCCTCCTGATAAACACCCATTATAGCGTTTAAAATAACTATAATAAGTATAAGGGCAGGCTCAAGAAATTCCATAGGCTCGTTTTCAAAGCAGGCAATTACAAAGGATATAACCGCCGCAAGAATAAGGATGATAATCATCACGTCCTTAAACTGGTCAAGAAAACGCTGTAAATTGGTTTTCTTTTTCTTTTCTCTCAGTCTGTTTTCGCCGTAAGCAAGTATTCTTTTATTTGCTTCTTCGGTAGTTAAACCGCTTTTGACGTCTGTCTGCAGATATTTAATGACCTCGTCGCGTTTAGAGCTGTATAGATTCACTTTTCGTTTTCTCCTTGGTTTTTTTATAAATATTATATTATTCCGCTTATTTTAATATATTTTAAATAAACTATAAATCTTTGTTAAAATCTCAGTTATATTTAAAATTCTTTTCTTCAACCAAAGCTTTCTTATATTTTTTAACGTAGTATTTTGCCATATTTAAATTCTGCTCAAGGTAATTGCCGCACTCTTCTGCCTTTGCTCCGGGAATTTCGCCTTCGAAAGCGATAATAAAGTCGCACATCTTTAAAATATCCTCATATATATCCTCGGGCTTTAAATCACCGAACATAAGAAGGTAAGAGCCGGTTCTGCAGCCCATAGGTCCGAAATAAACTATATCGTCTTTTATGCTGCTGTTTCTTAAATATGTTGCGCCCAGATGCTCAATGGTGTGAAGGGCGGGCATATCCACAACGGGCTCGCGGTTGGGGGACGTAAACCTTAAATCAAAAGTTGTTACCACGGTGCCGTCTCTTACGTCTTTTCTTGATACGTAAATACCGGGGAAAAGGTTAAAGTGGTCTATCTGAAAGCTTGCAATTTTATCCATAATATTCCTCCAAAGGATTAATTTTCAAATTATTATACCACAGAGAAAGCAGTTTATCAACGGAATAAAAAAACTAACTGTTGGACAAAAAATTTCAAATGTCCTCTTGTAAAATAAAAATATATTTAGTAAACTATATTTGCGCTATATTTTAAATAGGAGTGTTTTTTTGAAAAGCTTAAAACGTATATTAGCCGAATCAATTGCGAAAAAAGCGATAAACGAAATAAAAGATTCACCCGAGAGGAAATCCAGAAATCTTGTAGACCTTGCGCTTAACCTTGCCGAAGGTCAGTATTTCCGCGACTTTTTGCTGAAAGTGCAAAAAATTCTTCAGGATGAAAACACGCCCTACTACCGTATGGTAATAGACGCTATGAATCATATAAATACCGATAGAATTCTTACCTTCGGTATGAATATAGGCTACAACAGCGTAACCGTAGGCTCACCTAAAATACGGGCAATAGAGCAGGAAGAAAATTTCGATATCCCTTGGTCAATGTACCTTGATGCAAAAAAATTTAATCCGTCTTTATTTAAAAGCTACTCCAAATTATTCAGCGAAGCTGTGGAGCTTGGAATTTACAGCTGGCATATAAGCGCGGATGAAAATCTTTTCAATTTATTAAAGCTTTTAAAAGAGCATGAGGATTGCGCCTTCGTACTTTTTGTTGACCCAGACTTAATAAACGACGAGCTGATCAGAAAAGCGGAAAATATAAATAACCTTATGTTTGCCGTAAAGTATAAGGAAGGGGCAGAGGACGCCTGCCGTCTTTTAAGAAGTAATATGATGCTCTATTCGGTTTATTATTCTTACACCGATAACGACGAAGATATTATCACAAGCGATGAATTTATTCTGAGCATCGAAAATTTAAGACCGCTATTTACGATTTTCACCCCCAACGCAAACTGCAATATAAAAACCGTAGATAAAATTTACTCCTACGTAAAAGAAACAAGGCTCAACCAGAAATTTATTACCATACCTTGGGATGCTTTAAACGACACAAGATATATCGACGGTAAAATATCCGAAAATATCTGCTCTGCAGGCGTAAACGCAGAGGGCTTACTTTTCAGATTGAAGGATAATTATTCATGCACCGACCTTAAGGTTTTTGAAATCCCCTTACACGAAGCCTTAAAAAAAGCTTTGCCGAAATCTTGATTATAAAATAAAATTATAAATTAAAAATAAAAAGGAGGGATACTTTTGGCAGATTCAGGCAGCACAAAAAAAGCACTTGCAAACTCACTTAAAAGTTTAATGGCAGAAGTACCCTTTGTTAAAATAAATATAGCGGATATTTGCGAGAGATGCCAGATGAACAGAAAGAGCTTCTATTACCACTTCCGTGATAAATACGAGCTTTTAAACTGGATATTCGATACTGAATTTATTGAGATAGTAAAGAAAAGTAACTGCCAGAATATAGATGAAGTGTTCGACGTACTGTTCGTTTACTTCTACGAAAACCGCTCCTTCTATAAAAAAGCATTACAGATAGACGGCCAGAATTCCTTCACCGAACATTTCAGGGAATTGTGCCAGCCTGTTTTTACCGAAGTGCTGGAGAGCTCTCTTTACGATAAAAAAACTACCGAATTCCACGTAAACTTTATATCCGACGCTTTGATGTGCGCTATTTTACGATGGCTCACTTCACCCAACTGTATGGAGCCCGAAAAATTCTCGTCGCTTTTAAAATCGAGCCTTAAAGTGCTCGGTACCTATAGAATTGAATAAAACGGTGACTCTTCTTTTGAAGTGCCACCGCTTTTTTATTTTTTCGTTTTCTTTTTGTTAAGCCTTGCCGCCAAAGCAAGGGTCTGTTTTAGCGCGCTCTCTTTCTCTATGCCCGAAAGCCTTAATTTGTTTGCAAATTCCAGAAGCTCGGTAAAATTTTCATTGGGCTTAAGTCCCGCTTCAATAAGGTCGCGCCCCATAACGTAAGGCTTTTTTATAAGCTCATTGTAAATTTCAAGTCTTCTCCATAAATATTCGGCGTTTTTGCTTTCGTCGGCGCCTTCTTTTATTCTGCCTTCGCCGTCTGAAAGACCGAGATAAATAAGCGCAATAGGGTCAACAGCTTCGTAGAACATTTTATTTGATGCTTTAAAAGAAGAATTCGCCCCCGCTAAAGTATTGGGTCTCATATGGTTTCTGACGAGATTCAGTACGTAATCCGTAAGCTTATTTTCATTTGTAAGCCTTCTTAAAAAGCTTTTTACCAAGCTAAGTCCCTTTATCTCGTGATTATAGGAATGTATTACTCCGTCAATCTCCTCAGTGGCAACCGCTTTACCGAAATCGTGGGTGAGAGAGGCAAGCATAAAGCCGATTTTATTTTCCACCTTATCTCTATACTTTGCCGCCGCATCAAGCACCATCATAGTATGCACCCAAACGTCGCCTTCAGCGTGATGCTTTGGGTTTTGCTTTACGCCTATAAGATTTTCAAGCTCAGGGAACCAGAAAGAAAGTTTACCCATTTTTCTTAGTATTTCAAAATATACCGAAGGCTTCTCGGCTTTTAAAAGCGCCTTCTCTGTTTCAAGATATATTCTCTCTCTTGAAAGATTGTTTATATCCATACTTTCACAGAGCTCAAAAGTTTCACTTGCAATTTCAAAATTGAATCTTGAAGCAAACTGCGCCGCCCTCAATACTCTTAAAGGGTCCTCAATAAAGGTTTCGTCCTTTATGTGCCTTAAAATCTTGGCTTTTAAATCCTCAATTCCGCCGAAATGGTCAATAATCTCACCGGTCAGCACGTCCTGCAATAAGGCGTTACAGGTAAAATCACGGCGCTCACTTGCTTTTAATGTGCCTATATAAGGGTCAACAAAAATATCAAAATCCTTGTGACCTTTGCCTCTCACTTTTTCTTTTCTGGGCATTGCGATATCTATACCGTAATCCTTAATGCCGTAAATACCGAAGCTTTCGCCGTAGCTGAGTTTACCGCCGATATCTTCAAGTATCTCTTCAAGCGCTTTCGGCTCAATTCCGTGAACTTCAATATCAATATCTTTATTTTCAATCCCCAATAGCCTGTCTCTTACAAATCCGCCGACAAAATAAGCTCGACAAATGCAACCGCAACTGCAACTGCAATTGCCGCCTTTTTCTTTTACTTTTTCCGCAAGCTCTTTGGCTTTCAGTAAATTTCTTTCCATTTTTTTATAATACTTTTCCGTAAATTTTCGCAAGTGATAAATTGCTGTAGCTTCTGTCCTCGCTTACGTCCTTTATAAGCTTAATAAAGGGAGGTAAGCAAACCTCTTCATCCTCGCTTTTAAGTTCAATTTCAATGTAGGCTTTATCCTGCCAGAATGGGAATATATCTATTTCAAAATATTTATTTTCGTACATCAGGCAGTATCTTGTTTTACTGAGCTGAATTTTTTCCGCGTTCTCTTCGTTTAAATAGCTTATATATTCTTCTTCGGTTATAATTTTCTCTTCTTCAACTCTTTTAAAACCGCCGATAAGCCTTTTTACAGTGTGGAAACAGGTAAAGAAGCCCGAAGACCCGCGTTTTCGCACTCTGTATTTTTCACCGTTTTGAGGTTCAATATAGGTCTGAGTAATCATAACCGCTTTGCAGTTTTCTAAGCTTTCAAGATAATTTAAGTCGGGATATTCTATAAGATATTTTCGCTCTATTTCCAAAGGAACAGGAATACCGAGTAAAAATTTAACTTCCTCCAAAAGCTCCTTTTCATCAGCGCACACTCTTAAATGGGGCGTACCTACCCAGCCGTTTATAACACTTTCGTCCTCAGTTCCGAGAATAAAAACACCCTCGTAAGTATCCCTTTCCTTTATTTCGGGAACAAAATATTCTTTAAATATAATATTACCGTATTTATTAAGTTCATTTAAAGCCAATGTGCATTTGCTGTCTTTATTTTTATACAAAATGAGTATCACAAAATCACTCCTTTATTTTATTATTATATACCGCCGATTTCCTTTTGTAAACCGAACTATATATAAAACTGAACCGTTTTTCATATAGGATGCTGATTTTTGCACTTGTGAATATTCTAAAATTATAATATAATTTAATTATAAAGATTATAAGGAGGCAAATTAAATAATGTATACTTTTGCATTAAAAAGCGGCGCAAAAATCAATATTTACGCAAACTCTTTTAACGTTGAAAATAACGGCACAATATATTTTTCTTTCCCTGTAAACACAGCTGTAACTACTTTAGGAAAAAAAGATAAGGATGAAGCATTATCTATTCCCGAAATACATAATAAAGATTCTTACACTGAAATAATCTGGCACACAAAAAGCACACTTTGGGAAGAGAAAACCTATATACTCGAAATTCACCCCGACGGCTTTTACTACAGAATTAAAGTCAAGGGCGAAGGCAAAATAGAGGATATCGATTACTTTATAAATAATAATAAACCTATTAGAGGTACCGATTTTGCTACCGAAGGTTTTTCAATCCCTGAAGCCTTTATGACCGACTTTAACGGTATGTGCCGCAAAATGGACGGTGACGGCAATATTTCCTACGGCTATTTTCAGGTACCGAGCTTCGTTTATCCCTTCTTTACAAAGGATATGAATACCTTTATCGGTATAGGTGTGGTTGCAGGCGAAGGTCAGTATAAGTTTAACCGATTCAGATATATGTATCTCGAGGATGAAGATCAGTGTTATTTCAAACTTCCTTTAGACGGCAGAACGGAAGTAAAGGGCGAGTGGGAAAGCCAGGGTATCTGGTGCGATATCGGTGAAGGCTACAAAGAAGTAATAGGTAAATATTCTTCATTCCTTTATAATCACGGTTTCTGTAATATAGGCAATAAAGAAAAACCCCGCTGGTGGCAGGGTCCCATTTACTGTGGTTGGGGAGACCAGTGCGAGGAAAGCGCCCGCAAGTTTGATGATACCGAAAAAGCTCAGGATTTTGCAAATCAGGAATTCTACGAGAAATTAAGCGACCGCCTTGATGAACTGGAGCTTAAGCCCACTATGCTTATCATCGACGATAAATGGCAGAAAAATCACGGCAGCCTCGAAGTAGACGAAGCAAAGTGGCCCGATTTACGTAAATTTGCAGATGATCAGCACAAAAAGGGCAGAAGAGTTATTTTATGGGTAAGAGCCTGGCACAACGAGGGCGTTGATTTAGACGAATGTATGATGTACGAAAGAATCCCCTACGCTGCCGACCCCACAAATCCCAAATATCAGGAAAGAATGTATAAAACAGTTCATAAGCTCCTTTCAAGCGACGAAGGCTGCTATAACTGCGACGGCTTCAAGCTGGACTTCATAAACAACATATTTATGCACCCCGCAGTAAGATTTTATGATAACAGCCTCTACGGTGTTGAAGTATTCAAAAAGCTTATCACACTCTTCCACGATGCCGCTAAAAAAGCAAAACCCGATGCACTTATAAATAACAGTATCGTAAATCCCTATTTCAGCGAAGTTACCGACCATATAAGACTCAACGACTATAACAGACGTTTTGTAAGCGATGAGTTCCGTGTTATGAAATATAGGGCAGATATCGCATCCGCTTCTCAGCCTCTTACCTTAATCGATACCGACTCCGCCTCCTATATCTATAAGGATGAAGCTATGGATTATATTTTAAATTCCTATAAGCTTGGTGTTCCCGATATCTATATGCTTGACCCCTCTGTTAATTTCACATTCACCGACGATGAGCAGAAGCAAATCAAGGCAATGTGGGATGCTTACTCAGAGAGAATCGATAAGGAGTACGGTATTTAAGCGATTTGTTATTTAGCTTTAATTTACATTTTTTAAATAAATTAGCTCAGTTAACCTTAAACTGTAAACCGTGACTGCGTCCTAAAAAAATATAACTCCCGGGGGAGACCTGAATTCTCTCTCGGGTGTTTTATTTAAGCATTCGGTTTCGGTACCTGTTTTACTTTTTACCGTTTATTTTGTTATATTTCTTGCTTCTTTCATTTGTTATTTTATAGTTTTATAGTAAATATTCACATTTTTTACAAATTATTTTTATTTAATAAAAATTTTTCAAAAAAAGCTTGACAAATTTCGTTTCATTGTATATAATCTCTAATGTTCCCAAAAGAACATAGGGGTATAGCTCAGCTGGTAGAGCAGTGGTCTCCAAAACCACGTGCCGTGAGTTCGATTCTTACTGCCCCTGCCAGAAAAAACCGACAAGTTTCGACTTGTCGGTTTTTTCAACTAAATCCACCCTTACAGGTGGGTGAAATATTGCTTCGCAATGTGAAATTCTCGCTTCGCTGATTTATTTTTGCAAACATCGCATCACTGCGAGTAAAACGAGCTGCATCACTATGCCATTGGCATAACATCACATCGGCGTCTGCCGATGCTTCACTAAAATTTAAACCAGATTTCAAAATTAGCTAAGTAAATTATTTAACCGTGAGCACGGGCGAACGGTATCACTAAAAACAAAAGTTTAAATATAACAAAACAAATCCAGTTTATTCAAGCAACGCTTCGGCGGTGCTTTTTTATTTGCATTCATAAAACAAAAGTAAGATTTGTTAAAAACAGAGTAATATTAAAGCTTTAATGCATTAGGTTTTTAAGCTATAATACGGTAAAATAATATAAAAAGGAAATGATATTTTGAACCCTGTTAATATTTATGAAAGCAAAATTACAATCCCTACATACCCTGAGTCCGAAAAAGACGAGCTGCCTATGTTTGCCGAAAACCGCGTTCACCAAAGAACAAGCGGCAGACCGTACCCAAATAAAGTGGTACTTTATTTCATAAAATAATTCTTGATTTTATTCTCTATTAGGTTTATAATATATACTATATATTGGGGTTAAAGTTTTATTTAACCATAGAATAAATAAAGGGAAGCCGATAAGGCGCGGTGATTTTTATGAAATGTCCGTATTGCGGTTATGAAGAAAGCAAAGTTATTGATTCACGTCCTACTGACGAAGGCGAGCGAATCCGCCGTCGCCGCGAATGTTTGAAGTGCACGAAGCGCTTTACAACCTACGAAGTTATCGAAACAGTGCCTGTTGTTGTTATCAAAAAGGATAAATCCCGTGAAACCTTCGACAGAAACAAGCTTATGAACGGTTTGCTCCGTGCCTGCGAAAAACGTCCCGTTTCCATCGATACACTTGAGAAAATCGTTGATGAAATCGAAAATCTCCTTCAGAATTCTCTCGACCGCGAAGTTCCTTCACACATGATAGGTACGTACGCTATGGAGAAATTAAAAACTGTGGACGAAGTAGCTTACGTTCGTTTTGCTTCCGTTTACCGCCAGTTCAAGGATATAAACACCTTTATGGATGAGCTTAGCAAAATTATCCATTCAAAAAACTGACCGTCAAAATAAAATTTAAATTAAATTAAATTTATAAATAAAATTAAGCCGGCTTTCTTAACTAAAGTCGGTTTTTTCTTGTAAAAAAGCGCGTTTTGTTATATAATTAATATGTATAAATTTGTTTATTCGAAGGTGACTTTATGAGAGCAGATACTTTTCTTGAAATATTCCGCGAGCTTGAGGATCTACTTGAAGAGAAATATTCAGGCAAAAAGCTTCATTACTCCAGCGTGGTGTTTGAATTTTTAAACAGCGAGGATAGTGCCCCCATAAGGGAGAAGCTTGACTTATGCCGTGAAATAAGAAACGTATTGACTCACAACTCAAAGCTCGGCGGTGAAAGTGTGGTAGAGCCCTCCGAAACAGTTCTCAATAACTTAAAAGAATGTATAGAATTTATTAAAAAGCCGCCTTTAGCGCTTACTTTTGCTACTCCTGCGGATATGATATTAAAAGCCAACCTCTCGGCAACCGTTCTTAAAACAATGAATAAAATGTATAAAAACGGCTTTTCCCACGTTCCCGTTATGGAAAACGGCTATTTCGTAGGCGTTTTCAGCACGGGTACCGTTTTTGAATATACGCTTAAAAATCCCGAAAATCCCATCAATTATAAAACTACTATACGTGATATCGATAAGGTGCTGGATTTATCCTCCCACAGTGAAAATTTCGTATTCGCCCAAAGAAATCTTTCCTCAATAGAAGCCAGAAAAATATTTGAAAGGGTAGTGGGGAAGAATAAGCGCGTTTCCATTATTTTCATTACCGAAAACGGCAGAAAGTCAGAGCGGCTTTTAGGTCTTTTAACTCCCTGGGATTTAATGGGAGATAAGTAAAAATTATGTAAATTTCCCTATTTCTATTGATAAAATCTTAAAAAAATGTTATTATAAGATGATTACGAAAAAAGGAGATATTATCTTGTACGATAATAAATTAGATTTAAATTTACAGGAAAGATATTACGCCGACGTAAAGGAAATAATGAAAATAAGATGTAAAGGCGAAAATCCTGTAGCACACGTCAGAACCTACGGCTGCCAGCAAAACGTTGCCGACAGCGAAAAAATAAAAGGTATGCTTAATAAAATGGGCTTTTCCTTCACGGAAAATGAGGAAGAGGCTGATTTTATCATTTTTAATACCTGCGCAGTACGTGAACACGCAGAGGACCGTGTATTCGGTAACGTAGGCGCTCTTAAAAACATAAAAAGAAAGAATTCCTCCGTTATAATCGCCGTTTGCGGCTGTATGATGGAGCAGCGTCACGTAGCCGAAAGAATTAAAAAGAGCTTTCCCTTTGTTAATATCGTTTTCGGCACTCACGTCATTCACAGGCTTCCCGAAATGATATACACCGCAATCACCGATTCCCACCGCGTTTTCCTTCACGGTAATGACGGCGACGAGGTTTTTGAGGGATTACCCATTAAGCGTGATAGCAAAAGTCACGCATGGCTTACCGTTATGTACGGCTGCAATAACTTCTGTTCCTACTGTATCGTTCCTTACGTAAGAGGCAGGGAGAAAAGCCGTAAAAGTGAGGATATTATAAGAGAATTCAAAGAGCTTGTGGATGCAGGCTATAAGGAAATCACCTTACTGGGCCAGAACGTTAATTCCTACGGCAAGGGTCTTGAGGAGGATATAAATTTCCCCAAGCTTTTAAAGATTCTGGATTCCTTCGAAGGCGATTACCGCATCAGATTTATGACGTCTCACCCTAAAGACGCCACACACGAAATGTTCGACGTTATCGCTAACAGTAAGCACATTTCCCACCACGTTCATCTTCCTTTCCAGTCGGGTAACGACAGAGTCTTAAAGGAAATGAACCGTATCTATAACCGCGAAAAATACCTCGATTTAATAAAATACGCAAAATCCGTTATTCCCGACCTTTCGCTTACCTCCGACGTTATCGTCGGTTTCCCCGGTGAAACATACGAGGAATTCAAGGATACTTTAAGTTTAATCGAGGAAGTTGAGTTTACTTCCCTTTTCACATTTATTTTCTCCCCGAGAGTCGGTACCAAGGCAGAGAAAATGCCCGACCCCGTTTCTTACGAT
>SVPY01000021.1 GCA_015065615.1 Oscillospiraceae bacterium
TTTTTGGTTTCTTGGTGTTTTTATACCTCATTCTATACCTTTTTCGAAAAAGTCAAAAAGCCCCAAAAACCCTGTAAAATAAAGGATTTTTAAAACTCTTGGTGAATACTTGACACGTGGAGATGAGCTTGGCAGGGTGGTTATACCGAAAGAGATAAGGCGTACATTAAAAATAAGGGAAGGAAGTCCCTTGGAGATTTTCACAAATACCGACGGCAGTGTAGTTTTTAAAAAGTATTCGCAATTGGGGGAGATGGAAAATTACACCGATGCTTTTGCAAAGTCGATTTTTACATCCTTCGGCGCATGGTGCGCCATAACCGACCTTGACAAAATTATTTCTGCATCTGGCAGTAAGATGAAAGAGCTTATAGGGAAAAACATAAGTGAAGAAATAAAGGATGTTATGGAAAAAAGAGCGGAGAAAGAGGCGGAAGTACCTCTTTGCGAAAATTGCGATAAAATGACTTCCTATATTTTTCCAATAGTTCACGGCGGCGACGTGTGCGGCGCTATAGTGACGGGAAAACCCGGTGAAACGGAAGGTTTTCTTTTATGTATGAAAACTTTTTCTGAGATACTTTCCTCAATGCAGGAATAATTATATTTTTTTCGGGATTTTTTATATGGGCTATTGCTTTTTTTCAGGGCTTGTGATACAATACTAAAGGATGAATAGTTGTTTTGGCAAAAGAGTGGGGCGACCCGCTCTTTTGTTTGTATAAGTAAGTTTATTAAAGTTTCTGAAAGGAAAAATTATGTCTGAAGAGATTAAAGCAAAGAAAAAAACTACCGTAGAAATCGTTACGGAATTGGCTCTTCCCATTGCAGAAAAGTTAGGTCTTGACTTATGGGACGTAAATTACGTGAAAGAGGGTACTGAGTGGTACTTAAGAATTTTCATCGATAAGGTAAGCGGTGTGGATATTAACGACTGCGTTGATATGACTCACAAGATAAATCCCATCTTGGATGAAGTTGACCCCATTAAAGGCGAATACACTTTGGAAGTAAGTTCACCCGGTATCAACCGTAAGCTTACCAAAAAAGAACATTTTGAAAAATTCCTCGAGGCTCCCGTAAGAGTTAAGCTTGTGCGCCCCTTGGAAGACGGCAGACGTGAAATCGAAGGTATACTTATTGACGTTTTCGATAACGGTGATTTCGAAGTTATTATTGAAGAGGATACAACTGTTACTTTCACAAAGAAAGAGTGTTCAAGCGTAATCCTTCTTGACGACGATTTCGATAACTTCTCCGATGACGAAGAATAATAAGTTTAATATAATCATAAAAATATAAATTAACAAGAAAGGCTTGATTAACAAAATGAATAAGGAATTTTTTGAGGCATTAAACCTCCTTGAGAAGGAAAAAGGCATTCCGGTTGACTTTATGCTGGACAGAATCACAAAGGCTATTGTAACAGCCTGCAAAAATAACTACGGCAATGAAGACGTTGTAGTTGAAATCAACGCAGATAAGAATAAGTTTGAAGTATTTTTAAGAAAAGAAGTTGTTGAAGAAGTAGAGGACGCTAACCGTCAGATTTATATCGACAAGGCTAAGGAAATAGATAAAAAAGCAGTGCTCGGCGGCTTTGTAAACATCAAGCTCGATACAAAGCAGTTTGGCCGTGTAGCCGCTCAGACAGCAAGAAACATTATCCGTCAGGGTATAAGAGACAGCGAAAGAGGCCAGATGTTCCAGGAATTCCAGAGCAAGAATCAGGAACTGGTTAGCGGTCAGGTAGAGAGAATCGACCCCAAAACAGGAGCTATCACACTTAAAATCGGTAAGGCAGAAGCTGTTCTTCCCAAGAGTGAGCAGTTCGGCAACGAAAACGTTAAAGAGGGCGATTTCATTCAGGTATTTATGGTAGACGTTAAGCAGACCGAAAGAGGTCCCAAGGCTATCATTTCCAGAACTCACCCCGATTTAGTTAAGAGACTTTTCGAAAAAGAAGTTCCCGAAATTTACGACGGTACTGTTGTTATCAAGGCAGTGTCCAGAGAAGCAGGCTCCAGAACTAAGCTTGCAGTATATAGCCAGAATCCCGACGTTGATGCCGTTGGCGCCTGCATCGGTTCAAGAGGCGTAAGAGTAAGTGAGATAGTTGACGCTCTGGGCGGCGAGAAGATCGATATCGTAGAATATAGCGAAGATCCCGCAAAGTTCATTGCAGCAGCGCTTTCCCCTGCAAGCGTAGTAAGCGTTGAGATTATCGATGCTCAGGCAAAGACAAGTAAGGCAACCGTACCGGACAGCCAGCTTTCACTTGCTATCGGCAACAAGGGTCAGAATGCCCGTCTTGCTGCTAAGCTTACAGGCTGGAAGATAGATATCCGTCCCGAAAGTGGTTTCTACGGCGAAGAATAAAAGAAACGCAGGAAAGGACAGGATGAAATGCCCAAAGTACAAAAACCAAAGAAAATTCCCTTGCGTATGTGTTCCGGTTGCTGTGAGATGAAGCCTAAGAAGGAGCTTGTAAGAGTAGTAAAGTCTCCCGAAAAGACTGATGAAAACGGCGTGGTAACAGGCGGTGAAATATCGCTTGACCTTACCGGCAAGAAGCCCGGCAGAGGCGCTTATGTATGCGGTGATATTGAGTGCCTTAAAAAAGCCAGAAAATCCAGAAGACTTGAGAAGGCATTCTCCTGTAAGATCCCGGACGAAGTATACGAGGCTCTGGAGGCTCAGCTTTTAAATGAATAAACCGAAACTTTTATCGCTTTTAGGTCTTATGAGAAAAGCAGGAAAGCTTGTATACGGTTTTGATTCATCCGTTGAAGCTTTAAAGAATAAAAAAGCAGTATGCCTTCTTTACGCATCGGATATATCGGAAAAAACAGAGAAGAATTTGAAGTTTGAAGCTTTGAAGTACGGTACCGATATTTTAAAACTCGAAATAACAATAGACGAAGCAAGCTTGGCCATAGGCAAAAAAGCAGGTGTGTTCGCACTAAGTGACGCTGGCTTCATGAAGGCTTTAGTTGAACTTACCGCAAAAAACGAAAATTAACGAAAGGGTATCGGGTTAACCTGATATAGTGTGAAATAATAATATGATAAAATACCGCGTTAACGAGGTAGCAAGGGACCTTAACCTTCAGAATAAGGATATTCTTGATATTTTAGCTAAAAACGGCATTGAAAATAAAAAGGCTACAACAGTTCTTGAAAAGAATGAGCTGGATATCATTTTCGAAACTGTAACAAAGAATAACGAAAGCCAGAATTTTAATGCCTACTTTGCTTCCGCCAATGCTCCCAAGGAAGTAAAGAAGCCTCAGGAAGAAAATAAGGCAGAGAAAAAGCCTCAGGCAAATAACCAGAATAAAGAAAACCGAGACAGAAAACCCCGCGAGGATAGAAAGCCCGAAAACAAAAATCAGGGCGATAATAAGCGCGACGGCGAAAACAGAAACAGAAATAACCAGAATAATAAGCCCCGCGATGAAAGAAAGCCTGAAAATAAGAATCAAGGCGAAAACAGAAAGCCTCAGCAGGAAGCAAGAAACGCAAACGCCAATACAAACGCTAAACCTCAGGCAAATAAGGCAGAGGAAAATAAATCCCGTGAGAATACTCAGACTAATGTGAAAAACAATAAGCCTGTAAATAAAGAAAATACAAAGCCTCAGGCACCTGCGCAGCCTAAAGAGAAGGAAAAAGCCAAAGCAAGACCTCAGCAGGAAACTCTTAAAATAAGCGGCAGCACAAACGAAAAGAGCAAGATAGTATCTGAAGAAGATATGATGATGCCCACAAGAAGAGTTGTTGATACAAGAACTTCCAACATCAATATCGAAAAGTATAACGAGAAGTACGATTCCCTCGCTTTCGACAGAAACGACCGCGGCAGCAGCAACGAGTCAGCTGCTACAAAGCAGAAGTTTACAAACAGAAAGCCCCAGAAGGATAACAAGAAGAAGGGCAAGAAGGAAACAGAGGCAGAGCGTCTTAACCGTATAGCTCAGGAAAGAAAGGCAAAGTCCATGACTATTACCGTAGGCGACGAAATTACGGTAGGCGACCTTGCTTTAAAGCTCAAGGCTACTTCTGCCGAAGTTGTAAAGAAGCTTATGATGATGGGCGTATTTGCAACGGTTAACGACGTAATCGATTTCGATACAGCTTCTTTGATTGCAGATGAATTCCATGCAAAGGTTGAAAAGGAAGTTGTTGTGACAATTGAGGATAGAATTATCGACGACAGTGAAGACGACGATGCAAACCTCACAGAGAGAGCTCCCGTTGTAGTTGTTATGGGTCACGTTGACCACGGTAAAACATCTATTCTTGACGCTATCAGACACAGTAACGTAACTTCCGGCGAAGCAGGCGGTATCACACAGCATATCGGTGCTTACACAGTTCAGATAGACGGCCGCGATATCACGTTCCTCGATACTCCCGGACACGCAGCCTTCACAACAATGCGTGCAAGAGGTGCTCAGGTTACAGATATTGCAGTTTTAGTAGTTGCAGCTGACGACGGTATCATGCCCCAGACAGTTGAAGCAATTAACCACGCTAAGGCAGCAGGCGTCTCCATTATTGTTGCCATCAATAAGATGGATAAACCTACAGCTAACCCCGATCAGGTTAAGCAGCAGCTTACAGAGTATGAGCTTGTTCCCGAAGAGTGGGGCGGCGATGTTCCCTGTATTCCCGTTTCTGCTCACACAAAGATGGGTATCGACGATCTTCTTGAGATGATCCTTTTAACAGCCGATATTAAGGAATTAAAGGCTAACCCCGACAGAGCAGCTAAGGGTACGGTTATCGAAGCGCGCCTTGATAAGGGCAGAGGCCCCATCGCTACTATTCTCGTTCAGAACGGTACTCTTCATACAGGTGATATCGTTGTTGCAGGTACTACCGTAGGTAGAGTAAGAGCAATGATGAACGATAAGGGCAGAAGAGTAGACCTTGCAGGTCCCTCCGTTCCCGTTGAGATTACAGGTCTTAACGACGTTCCCACAGGCGGCGATATTTTCAACGCTGTTTCCGATGAGCGTCTTGCACGTGAATTGGTTGAGCAGAGAATTACAAAGGAGAAGGAAGACCTCTTCAATTCTCAGACTAAGGTTACACTTGATAACCTCTTCGACCAGATGAAGGTTGGCGAAATGAAGGAATTAAAGGTTATCGTTAAGGCAGACGTTCAGGGTTCTGTTGAAGCTGTTCGCCAGTCTCTTGAAAAGCTTACAAACGAAGAAGTAAGAGTTAACGTTATCCACGGTGCTGTTGGTGCCGTTAACGAGAGCGATGTTATGCTGGCAAACGCTTCCAACGCTATTATCGTAGGCTTCAACGTTCGTCCCGATTCCGTAGCTGAAGAAAGCGCTAAGCGCGACGGCGTTGATATGCGTCTTTACAGAATTATTTACGACTGCATCGAGGAAATCGAATCAGCTATGAAGGGTATGCTCGCACCCAAGTACCGTGAAGTTAACCTCGGTAAGGCAGAGTGCCGTGAGGTTTATAAGATTTCTAACGTAGGTATGGTTATCGGCGGTCACGTAACTCAGGGTAAGGTTGTAAGAAACGCTCTTGTAAGAGTTGTTCGCGACGGTATTATCGTTGCCGACGATAAGGTTGCTTCACTTCGCAGATTTAAGGATGACGTAAGAGAGGTTGCCGACGGTTACGATTGCGGTATCACACTTGAAAAGTTCAGTGATATCAAAATAGGCGATATTCTCGAAGTTTACAACATGGAAGAGTACAGACCCGAATAATTAAGAAAAGGAATAAATTATGCCAAGTCACAGAATGGACAGAACCACAGAGGATATAAGACGTGAACTTACCGCTATATTCCGCAAGGTCAAAGACCCCAGAGTAAGCGAGTGCTTCGTCTCCATAGTCCGCGTGGATGTTACCAACGACCTTTCATACTGTACTGTATACGTAAGTACAATGGAAGGAAGCGAAAAAACCAAGGAAGTAGTTAAGGGACTTAAGTCCGCTGCGGGTTTTGTGAGAAGAGAATTGGGCAACGCTTTAAGTCTGCGCCACACACCCCAGCTTATATTCAAGGGTACCGACTCAATAGAGTACAGCGCCCATATCTCCAAGCTTCTTAACGATTTGAATGTAAAAAACGAAGAAACAAAGGAGCCGGAGGAATAATCCCCGGCCCCTTTTTCTTTAATTGAAAAGGAATATATAAATGTCAACAGTAATAAAGGCTTCAGAGCTTCTTTTAAGCTACGATAAGGTACTTGTAATAAGCCACACATCCCCCGACGGCGATACTTTAGGTTCAGCCTCTGCTTTAATAAAAGGACTTAATTTTTTAGGCAAAAAAACAGCGTTTCTTTGTGCGGATCCTATAGGCAAAAAGTTTTCATATCTTTTTGAGGATCTGAATTTAACAGAGTATGACGAAAGCTTTCACGTAGTTACGGTGGATATAGCGGACCCGAAGTTAATGGGTAAGCTTTGCGACGAATATAAGGATAAGGTGGAATTAGCTATCGACCACCACGCAACTCACGTGCCTTTCGGTAAAGTAGAGTGGGTAAATCCCAATGCTGCGGCAAACTGCGAGATGATCTTCGAGCTTCTTTCGGAAATGAACGTGCTTATAGATAAATCCACGGCAACAAAGCTCTATACGGGTATCGCCACAGATACAGGCTGCTTTAAATTTATGAATACAACCGCCGATACCCACATAATTGCCGCAAATTTAATCGCTTTGGGGGCAGATTTCGGCTTTGTAAACAAGCTTATGTTTGAAACTAAGTCACGTGCCTGCCTGGAAACAGAGAGAAAGGTTCTCTCCGATATGAAATTTTACGGCGGCGGAAAAATTGCGTCAGTAGAGATTCCTCTCTCACTTTTAAAGGAAACAGGCGCCGAGGAAGGCGAAGTGGAAAGCATTACAGCTATTCCCAGAACCATTGAAGGCGTGCTTTTGGGTATCACCTTAAAAGAAAAAGAGGGAAGCGAAGAGGGTAAAACCATTTGGAAAGCATCCGTAAGAGCTACTGAGCCCTGCGATGCCTCCGTAATTTGTAAAAAGTTCGGCGGCGGCGGTCACAAAGGTGCGGCAGGCTGTACTTTAGGTGAAAATTTAGAAATCGGACGCGAAGAACTTATAAAAGTGTGCACAGAGTATCTTAAAGAGATAAACGAGCTTTGATTATAAGCTATTGGAGGATTTGATGAACGGAATAATTGTACTGGATAAACCCGAGGGCTTCACTTCCTTCGATGCCGTTGCGGTGGTAAGAAAGCTTACGGGCGAAAGGAAAATAGGCCATACAGGTACTCTTGACCCCATGGCAACGGGTGTGTTGCCCATCCTTTTGGGCAGAGCGGCAAAGGCGCTTTCCTTTTTGCCCGATACCGACAAATGCTACGAGGCGGGCTTCAGATTCGGCGTGCTTACGGATACAGAGGACGTTACGGGAAACACAGTTTGTGAGGACGCGGAAAAAATTGAAATAACGGAAGAAAAAGTAAAATCAGCCCTTGAAAATTTCACGGGCAGTATTATGCAAATTCCCCCAATGTACTCCGCTGTTTCCGTTAACGGTCAGAGACTTTACGATTTAGCCAGAAAAGGAATTGAAATAGAAAGAGAAGCAAGGGGGATTTTTGTTTCAGAGCTTATTTTACTTTCTTTTAACAGTGAGAAGAACGAGGGCAAACTCAGAATTACCTGCTCAAAAGGTACTTACGTAAGAACTTTAATTAAAGATATTGCAATATCCTTGGGTTTTTGCGGCGGAATTATGACTTCCTTAAGAAGAGTAACAGCCTGCGGTTTTAATGAAAGCGATGCAGTAACTCTGGATGAACTTAAAAAGCTAAAAGAAGAAAATAGCATAGAAAGAGTAATCCGTCCTACAGAAAAGCTTTTTTCTGAATATATCAGCGTAAAAGTAAGCGAAATGCAGGAAAAACGCTTTAAGAATGGCGGCGAGCTTAGTTTAACAAGGCTGAAAATGCCGCGAATCCGTTTAATGCAGGATATGGTTGTAAACGTTTACGGCGAAAAATACATAGGTCTCGGAAAAATAGATTTGGAAACTGAGTCACTTAAAGTTTTAAAACTTTTGGATCTGGATTGATTATGGAAATTGTAACTAATAATTTAAGTGAATTGAATATTAAGGGCGAAAGAGCTTTGGCCCTTGGCTTTTTCGACGGTTTGCATAAGGCACACCGGGAGGTTATTTCAGCAGCTTCAGGTGAAAATCTTCTTTGTACTGTTGTCACATTTAAAGAGGATCCATCACTTTATTTAAGCGGTAAAACCGAATATCTGATTACAGATAGCGATAAAGAGAAGGAGCTTTGCAAAATAGGTGTAAAAAGCCTTGTAAAGCTTGATTTCAACGAAGTTAAATCTCTTTCTCCCGAAGATTTTTTCAGTGAGGTGCTTTTAAAAAAATTAAAAGCCAAGCTTATTTCCTGCGGTGATAATTACCGTTTTGGTAATAAAGCTGCAGGTGACGTTAAGCTTCTTTCAAGGCTCTGCGAAAAAAACGGCGTGAAGCTTACTGTTATAAAACCCTCAAAGTATGAAAACGAGCTTATCAGTGCTACAAGAATCAGAGGCCTTATTAAAGAAGGCGAAATGGAAATAGCAAATATAATGCTTGGCAGAAATTTCAGTTTTAAAGGCATTGTAATTAAAGGTAACAGAATCGGAAATAAATTCGGTTTCCCCACAGCTAACGTTGCTTTACCTATAGGCTTTATAAAGCCTAAGTTCGGAGTTTATGCTACTATAGTAACAATAAGCGGTAAGAAATATATAGGTGTTACCAACGTTGGCGTGAAACCAACCGTAGGCAGCGATAAAATTCTTGCTGAAACCTGGATTCAGGGTTTCAGTGAGGATATTTACGGCCAAAATATAAGAATAGAGTTTGTGAAATTTATAAGATCCGAAAAAAAGTTTGATTCACTTGAGGAGCTTAAAAATCAGGTTTTTCTAGATGCCGAAAAAGCTAAATCAGAGATAAATATTTGAGGAATATGCTATGGAAATGCCGGGCACGGACTCAATCACGAAAAAGCACGGGAAATAAACGAAAAAATTCTTGAAATATTAAGTAAATAAGCCAAAATTTGTATGGGAAAAGTGCAAAAAACTCTTTACAAATTAATGCGTTTTTGCTATAATACTTTAGCTACCCTAACCACGGCAAAGGGACGTACACCACCCAAGCTGTGATAAGGGCATATATTAAATAAAGCGGTAAACCCGCAAAAGGTGGTAAAAGCTATGCTTAAGACAGAAAAAACAGAAATCATCACAAAATTCGCTCGTCATGAAGGTGACACAGGTTCTCCCGAAGTTCAGATCGCTGTTCTCACAAGCAGAATCAACAACCTCACAGAGCACCTCAGAAGCAACAACAAGGATCATCACTCCCGCCGCGGCCTTTTAAAGATGGTTGGCCAGAGAAGAAGCCTTCTTAACTATCTCCAGAAGATCGACATCGAGAGATACCGTGCAATCGTTGCTGAACTCGGCCTCAGAAAGTAATTTTTGTGAAATTGAGATACCTATCCACTGCGGTAGGTATCTTTTTTCTTGTCTAAATATAAAGAGAGTAATGACAAAAATAAAATATAATGTTATAATCTATCATAAGGGAGGGATTCTAATGAAAAAGAATAAAGAATTCAAATACTATTTTGTTATTGTACTGGTCGTTGCTTCGTACCTAATTGCTGCGTATTATTCGTCGGATGTTTCTGCATTATCTACGATCCTTACGACAGTAACAGCATTAATCGCAGCAGTCGCTTTTTGGATGCAGTTAAAGAGAACAGAAAACCTTGATGAGGCAAATTTTATCATGAGCCTGAACGATCAGTTCATCTCCAACGATGAAATGACAAGAATTGAGCACGCCTTGGAACTGTACTATAATCAGGAATTAGAAGGTCATGAAGTTACGTTGAACTTGGTGTTGGAGCGTGAACACAATGACTGCCAGCGGCTAATTAATTATCTGGTCTACATGGAAGGGTTGGCGGCGTTGATTAAACGCAATGTTATGCATTTGGGTGTTATCGACGACCTCTTTGCCTATCGCTTCTTTATTGCAGTAAATAATCCTATTGTACAGAAGTTTGAACTGCTGCCTTATGCCAACTATTATCAGGGGTGTTTTGAATTGTCTGAAATGTGGACGAAACAGTGGCGTAAGGAGGGGCGTCTTATTCCGTTGGATCAGTACGCTCTGTATGAATGCGATAAGGCTCTACGCAATGTTCCTTCTGAGAACTGGAGAAATAATCATGTCTAATGTTATTGTTCGCCGTGCAAGGAATACAGATGACATACCAAGGATTGCATCTTGTGTTTATCTTACAGACCCTTTCATTTATCCTGCTGCCTTTGGAACAGATGCTCATCAAGCTGCTTATGCAATTTCAAAACTGATGGGTATTGAGGATGGCTTGTTTCACCCAGATAACCTTGCGATTGCATTCCACGAGGAAGCCATTTGCGGGATTTTGCTGTACAACAAAGATGGGGCTGTATGGGACCAGAATCAATGTGCTGATCTGGTTCACGGAATTGTACCCAACAGCGATAATTTCGCTTATGTATCGGAGGTTTATTTTTCTGTCGAGTCTACTACTCCGCCTAAAGATCACATCGAGGTAATTGCTTGCTGTGTAATGCCGGAATTTAGAAATATGGGAGTCGGTAAGAGTATGCTTGACTGGTTAATAACAAATTATCCTACGTACACTTTTACGCTTGATGTGTTGGCAAATAATCCTGCTGCGATAAGTTTATACAAAAAGTTTGGATTCCAGATTACAGAAGCGCTCAAGGGATTTAGCATGGAAGAGTCAACTCGACCGGATTGTTATCATATGATCAGAAAACCCGTTGCTTTGGGAGGAAAAAGTAATGAGTAGAATAAAACGCATTAGCACATTCATCCTTTGCATTGTTCTTTTGGCAGGTATTTCTTCTCTCTTTGTAGCCTGCAGGAAGGACAATGGCACTGAGAGTCCTTCAATTAGTGAGGAAGCAACCGAGCATTTCGAAACGGTTGACGTACCGGAGGAATATACCGTTGAGGCACCGGATGCAGATTCCTACTACGAACAGAATTCGAAAATCGTTACTGTGATTGATGCCCAGGATTCGGATGAGGTTCTTACTGAAGCAGAAACGTATACTACTTTGACCGATCGTGGTTTCACTCAATTCCCCGTAACGAGTTCCTATTCTATGGGTGGCGAATACTACGATGCTGAGGATGTGAATAATGTAGGTACAGATAAGCACCCAATATATGAAACATACTATATAACTAACAGTGACGATATATGGTCTGTTTTCATGATTAACGGTGTTACTATGGCGTATCCTGCTTCGTATAATCTTCAGTCGAATTTAGGGGTTCAGGTGATAGTATCAGAATCTGAAACCATTATGAGTTACGATAGCACGACCAATAAGTTTTATGAGACGATTCCTAATAAGTCCGTACTACTTGTTGTAACTGTAGAGAAGATTGATGTTGCATTACTTGAACTATTAACAATAGAGGAGATTGATGGACATGTTAAATAAGTATTTGAAAATGAAGCAATGTATCTCACTGATTCTCGCTACGATTTTGTTCATCTCTGTTTCCCCAATACAGGTAAAAGCAACGGAATATGAAAGGAGTGATCGAATTATCGTGTCCTTGGGTGATTCGTATTCATCAGGTGAAGGAATCGAAAAATTTTATGACCAAGATCTTCCGCTTTCTGAAAAAATAGATAGCGAAGACTGGCTTGCTCATAGGTCAGAAAATGCGTGGTCTGGCATGCTGACCATTCCGGGAGTAAACGGAACAATGGCAGAAAATAGAGGAACACATTGGTATTTTGCCGCCGTATCGGGTGCAAAATCAGAGAATATTATTACCGATAAGCAAGAAAGGCCATACTGTAAGGCATATCTGACTACAAAGTATGTCAACGGAAGGTTACGGTCGGCTTATTCCTGGTATATAGGTTCTAAAGAAATAGATAAACAAATTGATATATTTGATCAACTTGAGAAAGAAGGAAAGAAAGCAGATTATGTCACTATTTCGATTGGCGGTAATGATGCTGATTTTGCGGGTATTATTACGAAAATAGTACTTGGTAGTGCTTTCTTAGATATTAGCGGACTGAGCAACAAAATATATGATACATGGGGAGATTTTTATAAAGAAGGCGGAATTAGAGATCAATTAAAGGCTACCTATAACATAATTGCTGAAAAAGCAGGGCCACAAGCTGTGATTATTGTTGTTGGATATCCGAGGCTACTCAATCCAAACGGAAACGGGTCAGTGATAACCCAACAAGAATCTGAGATTGTTAATAGAGCGGTTACACTATTTAACTTAGCTATCAGTGATGTTGTAACAGAATGCCGTGAACAGGATAACTTGAATATACATTTTGTTTCAGTAGAAGATGCATTTGGAGATAACGGTGCATATACAGATGAGTCTAATTCTTTAATTCACAATGTTATTCTTGGTACAAAGGAAGAAGATGTTAATGAAAAGAAAATTTCAAGCGATTACTCCGTGCATCCGAATTACAAAGGTGCTTGTGTTTATGCTCAATGTGTACAAGCAAAAATTGATGAATTAGAATTCAAAAAGTGGTCTGCTGTATATGAAAATGTACTATTACAATATGGAGATCCTGAATGTGTTTATTATGATATAGATAAAGACAATATACCGGAATTAATTGTTAGAAATGATGATTACCATTATGTTTATACATATGATGGAAGAAATGTTAGTTTTTGTGGAGAATTCTTTTGGACATATGCTCCTGTGTGCCTATATGAATATTATGATGGAAATGGAATAATTGTTCACGATGGTGGAATGGGAAATATGCATTTAGAATATGCATATTTGTATTCGCTTATTGATGGAGAGTTAGTTTGTACAGACACATTAATGGAAGCAATAGCAAATGTAGAAGGTTATAATTACCCGGAGTTACACGACTTTTTAGAGCGGCATAATAAAATCACGAACTTTAGAACAAACATTGGACATAGTGAATTAAGTAAAGTAGAATCCAGTGAAATAATTCCTTCAAATGAAAGTGTTAATTATTTTCAATATATAGGCGAAAATATAGACAAGGTGGTTGCAGATTTTGGTGAAAAATATACAGATGGATTTTTGTCTGGAGGCAGTTGTTACGAATATAAGGATTTAGGAGTTTGCTTCTTCTATGATTCAACAAAAAATGTATCAGCGCTGTTACTATATGATGATTACGATTATGGATATGGGATATCAGGAAATATGACATATCCAGAGATTGTAAAAATTGTTGATAACAAATCCGAAGGTGTAATTAACCCACCTGAAAAATACTTTAGTGAGCTAGAAGGCTGTGACAAATATACACTATATTTCAAAATGGATGGTTTGAATTTTGTGTATTCTTGGAGTTCAGATCCGGATATGAATAAATCCGATAGTCTTTACGTTTATAAAGGATAGTAAAATATAAATCTCTCTGAATCTCTAAAATAAGATTTAGGGAGATTTTCTTATTTATAAGAGGAAACTTCATATTTTACTTGCATTTTTGCTTGAAAACTGTTAAAATATTAGTAATAATGAGTATCTGTGTGTTTAGCAGTGAAACGAGCTAAAAAAGCGGTCAGACTGTGGTTTTGGTTGGTTTTATTGTTAAACGGCAGATGCTTTCGGTACCCCATAAACCATAATATGGGAGAAAGGAAAATGGGCAAAAAGCCCAAGGTTTTAATATGTTTGAAAATTTCAGAACCTTTAAGACAGATTTTGCCGGCAGACCTCTTGTAATTGAAACAGGTAAAATGGCACAGCTCGCTAACGGTGAGTGTCTTGTTCGTTACGGTGAAACAACTGTTCACGTAGCAGCTACTGCAGCACCCAAGCCCAGAGACGGCGTTGATTTTTTCCCCCTCTCTGTTGATTTTGAAGAAAAACTCTACTCTGTAGGTAAAATTCCCGGCTCTTATTTAAAGAGAGAAGGCAGACCCACAGATAAGGCAATTTTAGTTTGCCGTATGATCGATAGACCCATCCGTCCTCTTTTCCCCAAGGATATGAGAAACGACGTTTCTATCGTTTGCACAGTTATGTCTGTTGACCCTGATGCATCCCCCGAAATTGCAGCTTTAGTCGGTACTTCTGTTGCTCTTTCTATTTCCGATATTCCCTGGAACGGCCCCATCAGCGGCGTTTCCGTTGGTTTAGTAGGCGGCAAGTTCGTTATCAACCCCACAGCTGAGGAGAGAAAGGTTTCCGAAATGGCTGTTACAGTTGCTTCCACAGATAAGAAGGTTGCAATGATCGAAGCAGGCGCTAACGAAATTTCCGACGAAGATATGCTGGACGGTATCATGTTCGGTCATAAGGAAAACCAGAAGATTATCGAGTTCATCAAGGGTATTCAGGCTGAAATCGGTAAAGAGAAGTTCTCTTATCCTTCCAATGAGCCCGACCACGATATGTTCGAGGCTATCAAGGAATTTTCTGAGGAAGATATCAAGTTCGCACTTGATACAGACGATAAATTAGTTCGTGACGAGAGACTTAAGCCCGTATACGAGAAGGTTCACGAGAAGTTCGATGAAATCTATCCCGAATGCGAAGCTAAAATCGACGAGTGCCTCTATAAGACACAGAAATACGTTGTAAGACGTTGGCTCTTAGACGAGCAGAAGCGTGTTGACGGCAGAGGTATGGATGATATCCGTCCCTTAAACGCAGAAGTAGACCTTATCCCCAGAGTACACGGCTCCGGTATGTTCACAAGAGGTCAGACTCAGGTATTAACAGTTGCTACACTTGGTTCTATTCGTGATAACCAGCTTTTAGAGGGTATTGACGAGGAAGAAAGCAAGAGATATATCCACCACTACAACTTCCCCTCCTACTCTGTAGGCGAGACAAAGCCTTCAAGAGGCCCCGGCAGACGTGAAGTCGGTCACGGCGCACTTGCTGAAAGAGCTTTAGTTCCCGTAATTCCTCCCGTAGAAGAATTCCCCTATACAATCAGACTCGTTTCCGAGGTTCTCTCCTCCAACGGTTCTACATCTCAGGGTTCAATCTGCGGTTCTACACTTGCTTTAATGGCAGCAGGTGTTCCCATCAAGGCTCCCGTTGCAGGTATCTCCTGCGGTCTTATCACAGAGGGTGACAGATGGATGACTATGGTTGATATCCAGGGTCTTGAAGACTTCTTCGGCGATATGGACTTTAAGGTAGCAGGTACACATAAGGGCATCACAGCTATTCAGATGGACCTTAAGATCGACGGTTTAACACCCGAAATCATCAAGGATGCATTCGCAAAGACTCATAAAGCAAGAGTTCACATTCTTGACGACGTTATGCTCAAGGCTATCCCCGAGGTCAGACCCGAGCTTAGTGAGTATGCCCCCAAGATGCTCTCCACAACTGTTCCCGTTGATAAGATCCGTGAGGTTATCGGTTCCGGCGGTAAGGTTATCCAGAAGATCTGCGCTGAATGCGAAGTTAAAATCGACATCGACGACGACGGCAAGTGCTACGTATCAGGTATTAACCTCGATAACTGCAACCGTGCTCTCGATATTATCAATACAATCGTTAACGATCCCGAGCCCGGTTCATACTACACAGGTAAGGTAACAAGAATTATGGACTTCGGCGCATTCGTTGAAATCGCTCCCGGTAAGGAAGGTCTCGTTCACGTTAGCCGCCTCGACGTAAGAAGAACAGAAAACGTAACAGACGTTGTTAACGTTGGCGATATCGTAAAGGTTAAGGTACTTGAAATCGACGATAAGGGCAGAATCAACCTCTCCCGCCGCGATGCTTTAATTGACCTCGACGGTATGGTAGCAGAGAACACAATCTCCGACGGCCCCAGAAAGTCCGCACCCCGCCGCGACAGACGCGACAGACGTGACTGATTAAATTAAACAAAACAAAATAAAAAAGTAATCAGTTGATTATAATTAAAATTACAGCAGGTTTCACAAGAAGCCTGCTGATTTTTTTGAAAATTTATAAATTGATGTTATTTTGATGCCTTATTGATGCTTTTTTATGTTAGAATGTTTTTAACATAAAGAAAAGAGGCGTTCGTGTGAAAATAATAAAGATAATATTGATGCTGATAATTACCGTGTTGGCGCTTGCAGGCTGTTCTTACGTTGAGTTTGAAAAAAACGTAGAAGATATAATTTTTGATAAAAACAGCAGTTCACAAATTATTGCGGGTAAATATATTGAAAGCGAATCTGAAACGGAAACGGATAAAAGTGAATCAGATAATGAAAATAGTCAAACGTCGAGCTCAACAAAATCAAGCAGCGAATTAAGTATAGGTCAAAGCTTTGATGCATCAATTGATATAGAAAGAACTGACGGCTCACAGGATACAATAGGGCAAAAGGGCTTGATTTATACAATTAATTCCGTTGAATTTTACGATAATATTTACGAATCAGGGGTTGAATTCAATACTTGGAATCTTGAGTGGAATCCGGAAAGTTGTGAATATTACGTATGGGAAGGTGCCGAAAAATGTTACAGAGATAATATGTTCGTATTATTTGACGTTACCGTTACCTATAACGCCCGTGAGAACGGGGAAAAAGAAACAGAAATAAGGTTCAGCAGCGATTTACTGATGGTTAGAAATAACGAGAAAATTCCTAATGATTGGTTAGAAGAATTCGTAGAACTCAGAAAAGCAGGCGTAAGCGTAATAGACCCGAGTGAGCCTGAATATTTTAGCGGCGCACCATTAATAGACGAATATAGCGGTTTTGTAGACCGGGACGATATACTTCCTATAATTCACGACGGCGAAACCTTAAATTTTCAGATAGGGTATTTAACCTGGGAGAAGTTCGTAGAATATAAAGCTTTGCGTTTGCAAATAAACAGCTATAACGCTTCTTTCTTAGAAGGTTATAACGGCAGATACATTGACCTTTTCCCCGAGGAATAATATAACGGGATAGGCTTTTTAAGCTTATCCCGTTTTTCTTTAATTCATAATTGAAATTAACGAATTATATGATATAATCAAGTTAATAAACCGAAAAGGCGGAATAAAAAAATATGAGAACGGAAAATATAAATTTCGATAAACTTTTTGTAATCGACGGCGAAAAAGAATACAGCGGCAGATTTCAGGATGCAGTTGAGTTAATTACAAAAATTCAGCTCAAAGACCCTGCTAAGTGGGCGCTTTTTGTAAATCAGTTCAGAAACGGCGTGGACGGCTTAGTGGACGGCAGAGGCTGGCGAGGTGAATATTGGGGCAAAATGATGCGCGGAGCTTCAATGATTTATCGCTATACTCAGGATAAAGAGCTTTACGATATTTTGGAAGCCACCGTTATAGATATGATGAGCGCCCGGGATGCAGACGGCAGAATTTCTTCCTACGACCGCGCTCACGAATTTAATGCATGGGATATCTGGTGCCGTAAGTACGTTTTCCTCGGTATGCAGTATTTTTACGATATCTGCGAAAACGAGGAGTTAAAAACAAAAATTACTAAGACTCTTTGCGGTCACCTTGATTACATAATGAAGTATATAGGCCCCGAATGCGAGGGCAAAAAGCCCATTACAAAGGCAAGCGCCGACTGGCACGGACTTAACTCAAGCTCACTTTTGGAGCCCGTTATGCGCCTTTATAACGTAACCAAAGAGGAAAAATATTTAAACTTTGCAAAACATATAGTGGATGAGGGCGGTGCGGAAGGCTTTAACATATTCGAGCACGCTTTGAATTCCGATTTAATGCCCTATCAGTATCAGGACCAGAAAGCCTACGAAATGACCTCCTGCTTTGAGGGATTACTTGAATATTACCGCGTGACTGGGGACGAAAACTGCCTTAATTCTGTTGTGAATTACAGTAAAAAGTTAATTGAAAGCGAAGTTACTGTTTTAGGCTCTCTCGGCACAGTTCACGAATTATTAAGTAACGCCAAAAATGAGCAGACTAACCCCGATAACACGGGAATTATGCAGGAAACCTGCGTTACGGTAACCTGGATGAAATTCTGCCTGCAGCTTTTAAGAATTACAGGCGAAAGCCTTTATGCTGACGAAATCGAGCGCTCAATGTTTAACGATATGCTGGGCTCTGTCAATACCGAAAAGAGCGAAAACGGCTACGGTATGCCCTTCGATAGCTACAGTCCCTTAATGCCCGGTCCCCGCGGCAGAGGTACGGGCGGCTTGCAGTTTTTCAGAAAAGAAGGCGAAAGCGGCTGTTACGGCTGCTGTGCTTGTATCGGCAGTGCCGGTGTTGCCGTACCTATGCTTTCGGCAGTTATGGAGAGCGAAAACGGCGTAAATATTAACTTCTATATGCAGGGCGAAGCTAAGACCAAATACGGTAAAATTAAAATTGATACAGATTACCCCATTAGCGGCAAAATTAAAATTACCGTGCAGAGCGATAAGGAATTTGCGCTTAAACTCCGTATTCCTGCTTTCAGTGAGAAAAATACAGTAAAAATCAACGGCGAAACTCTAAATACCGAAATTAAGAGTGGCGAATATTTCGCTCTTACAAGAAACTGGGCAGAAAACGATATGGTCACACTTATTTTGGACGTAAGAGGCAAATTAATAAAGGCACCCGAAAATGGCTCACACCCCTATAGCAAGCTTCACTACGCTATAAGCCGCGGTCCTGTTATTTTGGCCCGTGATAAGCGTATAAGCGGCAAAGATTTGGACAGAGTAAGTTTGCCTGTTTGCGATGAGAACGGTTATATTGAGCTTGTAGCTTCAAATAAAGCAGATTTCAAGCGCTTTGAAGAATACGAAGTTCCGATGTCAAACGGCGAAAATATGATTATGATAGACGCTTCCTCCGCAGGTAAAACATGGGACTCAGATTCCGAAATGGCGGTATGGCATCCCACGGGAAAATACTGGGATACCGATTTAACAAAGCCCGTTATTTTATACTTCCAGGGTGAAGCACACTGGGAATATGATAAAAACCGATTCCTTAAAGTTAATAAGGATGAAAATTTCGAAGGCAGTTTATTTAGGTCAGAAGAAAAAGGAGAAGCTTATAAGTTTATTTTTGAATTTACTGAGGGCGATATCGCAAAAATAAAAGACCCCGTTAGCGGTAAATATCTCACAGAAGAAAACGATAAACCTGTATTAAGGGAGGCTATGGATTCAATAGCACAGCTTTGGGAGATAAGAAACGACTATAAGGATAAATACTATATTGTATCACAAAAGTCAAATATGAAGTTTATTCCCGATGGCGGTAACTTCAAAATGGGTGATTGGTACGATCAGTATAACGTCTCATGGCTTATCAGAAACTAAAGAAAAACCGGGAGCTTCAACCGAAGTTCCCGGTTTCGTTTTATTTTATGAAAAAATTCGTGAGCATCTCGGATAGAGGGCTTGAAATGGCGTTTATTATCAAAGTTATTGCCAATGCGCCGAATATTGCAGGTATACTTACGCCGCCATCAAGGTGCTTTATATTTCTTAAAATGTGATTTCGGTAAATTGAATCTGCGAAAAGTCCGAATACTGCGCTTATAAGCAAGCTGAAAAAATAACCCCACATCGATATTACCGTGGCTATTTCCAGCACTTTTTCCTGCGCTTTTGAAGCTTTATCGAATTTTTCACTGTATTCGGTGGAATAATAATTTGAATTACCGTCGTTTTCTGTATTACCTGTAATTGCCGCTTCATAAGCGGCACTGTCTTGTAAATTATAAGCGTCAAAATCTTCCATTGACTGAACGTAGGCATTGTAGTCTTCAATAATTCTTATCTGCTCTTTCAATTCTCCTTGATAGCAGGCAAGCAGTAAAATGCTTAATAAAATACTCAAAACAAAATTGCAGGCAGCGAAAATTAAGCCTTCTTTAAACATTTTTCTATAAAAAAGCCAGTATAAGCCGAAGAACATAGCGGCAATATTCGGGAATAAAAAATATTTTTTATTCTGTTTTTTCTCAAATACGGGCATATATCTTTCCGTATTTTTCTCAATATACGCACACCATTTGCTTTTTTCTATACCGTTTACAAGTTCTTCTTCCTTTGGTTCGTATTTAGGGAGCAGAGCGCCGCATTTACTGCAGTAAATGTCGCTTTCTTTATATACAGTACCGCAGTTTGGGCATCTTCTTTCAAAATATTCGTAAGGCATAATTTTAAAGCACTCCTCTATTTCTTTATAGTATAATTATATATTTATAAAAGTTTATTGTCAATAAAGCGGAGAACCATGCAAATAAAATAAAACAAATGTTCGAAAAACTATTGCTTTTTTACCCCGATTTATGTATAATATTATCAGTTGAATTTGTAATTTATTTTTTACATATAAGGAAGGCAATAAAAATGGCAGAAAAAAAGAAGCTTATCACAGATAACAGAAACGATGCAGACGAAAAGGCAAAAGCTCTTTCTTCAGCAATCGACCAGATTGAAAAACAGTTCGGTAAGGGCGCCGTTATGCGCTTGGGCCAGAATAACGCATTAAACGTAGAGGCTATTTCCACAGGTTCACTTTCTCTTGACTTAGCTCTCGGTATCGGCGGTCTCCCCAAGGGCAGAATCGTTGAAATTTACGGACCTGAATCCTCAGGTAAAACAACACTTGCGCTTCACTGTATAGCAGAGGCACAGAAAAAAGGCGGTAACGCAGCTTTTATTGACGTTGAGCACGCTCTTGACCCTGTTTATGCATCTGCACTTGGTGTAGATATTGATTCTCTTCTCGTTTCTCAGCCCGACACAGGTGAGCAGGCTTTAGAGATTACAGAGAAATTAGTTGCTTCAGGTGCTATCGACGTTATCGTTGTGGACTCTGTTGCGGCTTTGGTTCCCAGAGCTGAAATCGAAGGCGAAATGGGTGATAGCCACGTTGGTCTTCAGGCACGTCTTATGTCTCAGGCTTTAAGAAAGCTTGCAGGCTGTGTTTCCAAAACAAACTGTATTGCAATTTTCATCAACCAGCTTCGTGAAAAAATAGGCGTTATGTACGGTAATCCCGAAACAACCACAGGCGGCCGCGCGCTTAAGTTCTATGCTTCCGTAAGACTTGATATCAGAAAGACCGAAACATTAAAGTCCGGCGGCGATAACATCGGTTCAAGAACAAGAGCAAAGGTAGTTAAAAATAAGGTTGCTCCTCCTTTCCGCGAGGCAGAGTTCGACGTTATATACGGCGAGGGTATTTCAAGAGTAGGCGAGCTTCTTGATATTGCCGTTAAGCTTGATATAGTTCAGAAGAGCGGCGCTTGGTTTGCTTATAACGGTATGAAATTAGGTCAGGGCAGAGATAATTCCAAGCAGTTCTTTAAGGATAACCCCGAAATAGCTGCCGAAATTGAAGCTAAGGTAAGAGAAAACGTGGATGCACTTTACGATAAATCCCCCAAAAAGCCTGCAGCAGTAACTCCCGTAACTGTTCAGATGCCTAAGGTTGAGGAAACACCTTCCCGTTCAGCCAAGGCAGAAATAGATATTATCGTTGACGACTGATGAAAATAACCGCACTTAAAGAAAAGCGCAAGGGTCTTACGCAGGTATTCATTGACGGCGAGTACGCCATGACTCTGGATTCTATGGTGCTTCTTGAAAATCACGTGAAAGAGAATCTTGAGATAAGCGACGAAGAGCTCTACAAGATAGTAAAAAAATCCAAAGAGCGCCGGGCAAACGAAAAGGCTCTAACCTTACTTGAATACAGAAGCCACTCTAAAAAAGAGCTTACCGATAAAATCGCCCGTACCATGGGCAGGGAAGAAGCCATGAATGCTGCCGAAAAAATGGCTGATATCGGTCTTGTAAATGACCGTGATTATGCCGAAAGATATGCAAAGGAGCTTTTTGAGCGGAAAAAATTCGGTAAAAACAGGGTTAAGCAGGAGCTGAAATTAAAAGGTATTGACGGCGAAATAATTGAAGAAGTTCTCGCTTTATATGAGGATTTCGACACAAAAGAGCAGATAGAAAGTATTTTGAATTCGAAATATCCAAATTATCTTACGGATGAAAAGGTAAAACGAAGAGCTGTAGCGGCGCTTCAGAGGCGAGGTTTTACCTTTTCCGATATAAGAGCTTTTATGAAAGACCTTGAATTTTAAAACAAAATAGTGTATTATAAATGCGGAGGGTTTTATTGCTTTCCGCGTTTTTGGTATAACAATAAAACGATAGGAGTTTTAATATATGCGCAAAACAAAAATTATCTGCACTATAGGTCCCGCTTGTGACAACGAAGAAACCTTGACCAAAATGTGTCAGAAAGGTATGAACGTTGCCCGTCTTAACTTTTCTCACGGAACACACGAAGAGCATCAGGTGCTTATCGATCTGCTTAAAAGGGTAAGAGAAAAATTGAATCTCCCTATTGCGATAATGCTTGATACTAAGGGCCCTGAATACCGAATCAAAACTTTTGAAAACAGTAAAATAAGCCTTAAAGACGGCGATAAATTTACTTTTACTACCGATGATGTTATCGGCGATGAAACAAAAGTAGCGGTAACCTACGAAAATCTTACCAGTGAACTTAAAGTAGGCGACAGAATTTTAGTAAATAACGGTCTGGTTGTTTTCGAAGTTGAGGAAATTGAAAATAATAACGTTAACTGCGTTGTTATTGCAGGCGGCGAACTTTCAAACCGTAAGAGCATGAGCTTCCCCAACAAGGTTTTTAAACACGAATATTTAAGCCAGCAGGATAGAGACGACATTCTTTTCGGTATTAAAAACGACGTCGATTTTATTGCGGCTTCTTTCGTTTCCAATAAGAGTAACGTAGAGGATATCAGAAAGCTTCTTGACGAAAACGGCGGCAAGGATATTGATATCATCGCTAAGATAGAAAACCGCGCAGGCGTTGATAATATTGACGATATCTGCGAGGTTGCTGACGGCGTTATGGTAGCAAGAGGTGATTTAGGCGTTGAAATTCCCTACGTTGAAGTTCCCTCCGTACAGAAATATCTTATTGAAAAGTGCCGTCTTTTAGGTAAGCGAGTTATCACAGCTACCGAAATGCTTGAATCCATGATTCATAATCCCCGTCCCACAAGAGCGGAAATTTCAGACGTAGCCAACGCAGTTTACGACGGCTCATCTGCAATTATGCTTTCCGGTGAAACAGCTGCAGGTAAATACCCCGTTGAAGCAGTTAAAAATATGGCAGATATTGCTAAGTATACGGAAGAGCATATCGATTACCGCCGCTGGTTCCAGACAACCGACTACAAGATAGAAAACACTCTGGACGCCGTTTCCCACGCAACCTGCGCTATGGCAGTTGACGTTAAGGCAAGGTGTATTGTAGTTAACTCAATGTCAGGTATAACAGCCCGAATGGTAAGCCGTTTCCGTTGCCCTGCCGTAATAGTAGGTGCTACAACAAGTGAAAAGGCATGGCGCCGCCTGAATATGAGCTGGGGCGTAATACCCGTATTGAGCGAGGAGTACAGCTCTGTTGAAGTTATGTTCTATCAGGCTTTGAATCTTGCAAAAAATACTCTTGGCTTAAAATCAGGTGATACGGTTGTTTTAACGGGCGGTCTCATTAACGGCCACAGCGGTAATACAAATACGATTAAAGTTGAAACAATTAAATAATAAACTAAAAGCACCTTCCTGAAGCATTAACTAACAGGAAGGTGCTTTTGATTTTTGTTTATTTTTCAGTTTTATAAGTGTGATTTAAAAAATCTACAGGTGAGTTATCTATTATCAGCGCTTGACCATTAGCGTTTACAATAAAACGGTATTCAGGGAAGAACGATTTGTAGGTTTCGCCTGCAGCAATAAAGTGATTGTAAATATTTTCTGTTTTTATAAGTTCTTTTAACTCTTCACCGAAATTAAGAGTAATTATCTTCTTGGCATCGTCCATTTCATAGGCAATAAGCGTTGCAGGTTTTAAAACAGGTGAAAACTCAAGGTATCTCTCCCATAAGGTTGCAGGGTTAAATTCAGCAGAAATCGGTGCAAAAGTACAGTGTGTACCATCCTCCTGTATTACGTAAAATTGCTTGTTGACCACTGTTTCGCAATCGTCTGCAATACATTCTTTGGCAGTTTCAGGGATTTCTGCTTCATTTTCCATCATTCTATCTTCAATCAGTTCGGCATCTGCCGCATAGGAAGTGCTTTCATAGATAGTTTCAAGTGAATAAGCGGCTGTTTCGGCGCCGTTTTTACTTAATACGTAGTTGAAACCACCTGCGAAGGTGATGCCTATAACAAGCAAAAGGCAGGCGCAAACTACTGCATAAGGCATAATGCGCGGTAATTTTTCCGTGAATTTACTGAAAAATGAAGGATTTGCGTCCTTTTCCGCGCTCATTTCCGAAATAAGCTTATTGTAAATTTCTTCTTTTTTCTTACTGTCAGGTAATATATTTTCAAAACTCTTTTTTATAGAAAGTTCTAAATTCTCGTTTGTCAATTAAACTTCCCCCTCTCCTAATTTTTCTTTTAACAGTTCTCTTGCCCGTTTCAGCGTGACCCTCACGGTGGAAGCGGGCTTTTTAAGCATTTTAGCTATTTCTTCGGTTTTGTACCCCTCATAGTAGAACATATAAAGGGGAGTTTTGTATTTTTCGGGGAGTGTGAGTAATAATTTCAGAGTTTCATCAACCTTAAAGGGTTCAGCGGCTGTTTCACTTATCTCATCAAGGGATACTTCTTTTTTATGGTGGCTTCTGAAAAAATCCATCGTGCTGTTATGGGCGCAAGTAAGAAGCCAAGCTTTTTTATGTTCCTCGTTTTCGAAATCTTTTTCGCTTGTAAGGAACTTCATAAAAACCTCCTGCGAGATATCGAAGGAAGCATCGCTTGACTTAGTGTGAACGAAAGCTATTTTATAAATATGGTCAAAATATTTATTGTAAATATATTCAAAATCTGCGCGGATTTTTTCTTGCTGCATTATTCTCACATCCTTTCTTAATACGGATTAAGGGTTTATTTTGTTACATCTTTTTTGATATTTTTGATATTTTTTTTGAAATGAATTTCCAGAGAAACCGCTATTTCACCGCCAAGGAATAAAATGTACATACAAAAATAAAGCCAGAACATAAATATTACCAAAGTGGCAAGGCTGCCGTAAACGAGGCTGTAGCGGGCGTTGTTTTCAACGAAAAGGGAGAAGAAAAAGGAAAAAAGAACCCAACCCGCAGAGGCGAAAGAGGCTCCTGCAAGGCAGTTTTTGAAGCTGTATTTAATTTTAAAGGGGATAAAATAGTAGGAAAGAGTAAAGAAAACCGTTAAAAGCAGGAAAATAAGAATGGATTTAAAATCAATAAGAACGGGAACGAAGTGCCACGGGATGAATTTGTGAAGTTCCTGATAAAGTGTGTTTCCGAAAATAAGAATTACAGCGGAAAAAACAAGAATCACCGCAAAAACGACCGTATATAAAAGGGCAATAAGGCGCATCCATATAAAGCCTTTGCGGTAGGTTGACCCGAAAACACGGTTGATACCCTTTAAAAAAGCTCTCATGGCAATAGATGAGGACCACAAACAGGCGATAGCGGCAATTGAAATTGAGGTAAAAAGCTCTAAATTTTCGGGGAAAAGTCCTAAAACGAAATCTCCCACGGTTTTAGGCAGGAACTTGATAACGGAATTTAAAAGGGAAATGCCGTTTATATTTATAATTTGAAAAATACTCAGCACTATCATTACGAAGGGAATAAAGGCTATAACAATAAAGAATGCGATCTGAGCAGAGATGGAATCAAGTGAATCGGAGCGTACTTTCTTTATAAATTCCCATAAAGGTTCTTTGATTGGTGAAATTAATTTCAAAAATTTCTCTTTTATAATTTTCAATTTCATAGAGCGCTCCTTTCTTTTGTTACTTAATAGTATAACTCAAAAAGAGAAATATGTATATAAATTTTAGAAATAATAAATGAAAGGAGATAGCATTTGCTTTGCTATCTCCGATTTTTTATTTAAGTGTTATATTATATGCGAATTCGCGAATATTTAAACCTGCATCTTCAGGTGAAGTAATTCTTTCGCCGTTTATAGTTAAATTTTCAATGCTTACGTTTTTAATGCAGTTTATTTCATTTAAACCGCCAATGGGGGAGTTAGGGGTGGGTACCCGTGCATCTTTATAAACTCTTATATTTTTAAAGGAGATATCGTGCGTAATGCCCTTTTCGCCATTGCGGCCGTAGAGCTTATTTCCTGTAATTGGCAAATCTATAAGGTTTGGGTGACCTGAGTTTTGCTTTGAGAAGTAAACTTCGTCGTCACTGTTTTGAATAATGCCGCTTTCCTGATATTTAGTATATTCGCAGTTGATGTTTTCGTAAAGCACGTGGTGAATATCGGCGTAATTATGGTGGTGAATTCGCATCATAGAGGACTGACCGTGAATAATATCGCAGTTTCTGTAAATGATGTTGCGGTATTCGGGAGCGTTTGTTTCAGCTCCAATTTCTAAAGCGCTGCCCCAATCACACCAGATTACACAGTTTTCCACAATGATGTTTTCGTTGTTTCTCTTGTCCCAACCGACTATACCCTTGATAACCATACAGTCGTCGAAATTACGAAGGAAGGTATTTTTAACTATAATATTTGAACTGTTGAAAATATCGATGCCGTCGGAATTATAGCGCCACATACCAATGGTTTTCACGTTATCGATTAAAACGTTGTCACAGCAGGCAGGAATAAGGCAGAAGGTGGAGGAATCGCGCATAATAACGCCTTCAACTTCAATGTTCTTGCAGAAATAGAAGCGAATTTGACCCTTAAGGCATTTAGTTGCCTTCATAAAGTTGTCGAATAAAACTTTGTCTTTATCAAAGTACCAATTGTTTTTATACTTGCTTACTACTTTCTTTGCCTCATCATTAAGATATTCATAAATTGTGGGAAGAAGCAGATTTTCAGTTGTTCTTATCTCTTTGCTGCCGTCAATTATGCCGTAACCTTTAATTTTTACATCCTCAGTGTCAAATGAACTGAAGCTGCCGTAAACTATGGCGCCTGCATCTATAATAACGGTAGAGTGGGATGGGAGGTCAATATCACCGATATTGTGCTCGCCTTCGCCGTAGTAGTAAACTGTTCTTCCGTTTTTCTTATCCTCATCAGCTTCCTTTTTAAAGTCTCTAACAGGGTTAAAGAAGATGTGAAGCGCATTGTGGCTACCGTCAAGCTCCAAGGTGTAGGCGCCCGTCTCTTTTAAAGAAAAACGAATGGAGCCGTCCTCATCAATTTCGGGTTCTATATTTTTTGAAAGAGGGCGTACTACCGCTTTAGCAAAATCCTTGCAGAAATTTACTTTTAAATAAACTTCGCCGTCACTTTCAAAGGAAACGAAAGCCGCTTCTTCTGTCTGGTCCAGAGGTCTCTGGTGACCGGGCCAGGGGGTATTGAAGGGAAAAGCGGAGACCCTTGCAAAGTTAAGCTTAGCTTTTTTGCCGTTAATTGCAACTGAGTAAATATCGGTCTCGGGAGCGCCAGTTGGTACAGAATGTATTTTAAGCATAATATCACCTATAAAAAACGGCGAATATCAAGCTTTAACTTAATATTCGCCTTATACAATTTGATTTAAATTAATTACTTGCCGAGAACTTCCTTAACTGTTTTAACGATGTTTTCAGCAGAGAGACCGAACTCCTTAAGAAGGTCAACAGCAGGACCTGAGTGACCGAATACGTCGTTAACACCGATTTTCTTAACGGGAACGGGGCACTTTTCACAAAGGAGAGAAGAAACTGCTTCACCTAAACCGCCTATTACGTTGTGCTCTTCGCAGGTTACGATTCTGCCTGTTTCCTTAGCAGCCTTTACGATAAGCTCTTCGTCAAGAGGCTTGATTGTGTGGATGTTAAGAACTCTTGCATTGATGCCTTCTGCTTCAAGAACCTTAGCAGCCTTAACAGCTTCCTGAACCATAAGACCTGTAGCTACAATTGTGATATCGTCGCCGTCTTTAAGAGTGATACCCTTGCCGATTTCGAACTTATAATCGTCATTATTGTTTACGCTTTCAACAGCGAGTCTGCCAAGACGAACATAGCAAGGGCCGTTCTTTTCAGCCATAGCTTTAACTGCGGCTACCATCTCGTAGTGGTCGCAGGGGTTGATAACTGTCATATTGGGGATAGCGCGCATTAATGCGATATCCTCACAGCACTGATGTGTAGCGCCGTCCTCACCAACGGAGATACCTGCGTGAGAGCCGACTATTTTAACGTTTAATTTGGGGTAGCAAACGCTGTTTCTTACCTGCTCGAATGCTCTGCCTGCGGAGAACATAGCGAAGGAAGCGGCGAAGGGGATTTTACCGCAGGTGGAAAGACCTGCTGCGATAGAAACCATGTTACACTCTGCGATACCGCAGTCGATGAATCTCTCGGGATAAGCCTTCTTAAAAACGCCTGTCTTAGTAGCAGCGGCAAGGTCAGCGTCAAGAACTACAATATTTTCATTGGTTTTTGCAAGCTCAATAAGAGCTTCGCCAAAACTTTCTCTGGTTGCTTTTTTAATCATTTCAGCCATTGTATTCTTCCTCCTTATTTCATAAGCTCTTCAAGGTTTGCTCTGAGCTCAGCCATAGCAACTTCGTACTGGTCCTTATTGGGAGCGGCTCCGTGCCAACTTACGTTATTTTCCATATAGGAAACGCCCTTGCCCTTAATTGTGTTGGCAATAATTGCTACGGGCTTGCCCTCTACGGACTTTGCAAAGTCGAAAGCTTTTTCAATTTCATCGAAGCAGTTACCGTTGATAGTGATAACTTCGAAGCCGAAAGCCTTGAATTTTTCATCTAAGGGATCGGGACCTGCAACTTCGGCAATGGGACCGTCGATCTGTAAACCGTTGTGGTCTACAATAACGCAAAGGTTATCAAGCTTCTTGTGAGCTGCAAACATAGCAGCCTCCCAAACCTGACCTTCCTCTGTTTCGCCGTCGCCGAGGAGTGTGTATACTCTGTAGTCCTTCTTATCCATTTTACCTGCTAAAGCCATACCTACTGCGCAGGAAATACCCTGACCTAAAGAGCCTGAGCTCATATCAACACCGGGTGTGCCCTTCATATCGGGGTGACCCTGAAGCATAGCGCCGATGTGACGGAGAGACTTGATTTCCTCTGTGCTGAAGAAACCTCTTTCAGCAAGCGCTGCGTAGTAGCCGGGGGCGCAGTGACCCTTACTGAGCACGAATCTGTCACGGTTTTCGCACTTGGGATTTGCGGGGTCAATATTCATTTCCTTGAAATAAAGATATGTGAAAATTTCTGCAGCGGAAAGTGAACCACCGGGATGGCCGGACTTAGCGTTGAATACGCCTTCAATAATGTTGAGTCTTACCTTAGCGGCGGTAATTTTAAGCTGCTGTTTTTCTGTAGCGTTCATTTTAATCCTCCTGCATATTGTAATGTCAATACTTATTTATATTCTATATTAAATCTTTGAAAAAAGCAATCATAAAAATAAAATATAAATATTAATTCGGAATAATATTTTGATTTTGAGTTAAGATAAGAGGGAAATTACAAAGAAAAGGAGAATAAAAATGAAAAAAAGTAAAAAATCATTTGGCAATATAACTGCACCCGTTATTAATAAGGACGCAAAGTCCATTGAAAAATTAGTAAAAAAGAACGGCAAAGTAACAGGATACGAACTTTCAGGCGGAGAAGTTCTGAATAAAGCAGAAGCCGTAGCCCTTGCCAAGCAGGGCGGTATAAGGGGTGTTGCCATTGCTTCAAGAAATGGTAACGAATATTTAAGAAGCTACCCTGATTCAGGTGAGAACAACAATTTAAGCAATCTTCCTTCAAAGCCTTCAGAAGAATAAAAACAAAGGGCGATTTTTTATATCGCCCTTTTAATATGCCTTTGTAAAACTATTTACAATTTTTTGATTATATGCTAATATGAAAAAATAAGGAGATGATCATCGGCGAACAGGTAACTTATCATAATAAAAATTAAAAAAGAGAGGAAAATACTTATGGATATTGATCTAAAAACTGAATATCAAAAACTGAACGCCGATATCTGGGGTGACATCAACGAGTATCTTACAGATAAATCAAGTGTAATTAGCCATGAGGATTATTTGGCAGCAAAAAGCGGTGAGCTTAAAGTATCCCTTGCAGGCATAAATACTGTACCGACAGAGTGGTTTCCTGAACTTAAAGGAAGAAGAATACTGTGCCTTGCAAGCGGAGGCGGTCAGCAGGGACCTGTATTTGCCGCACACGGAGCAAATGTTACTGTTACTGACCTTTCAGACGGTCAATTAATGAAAGAAAAGTATGCTTCTGAAAGAGAAGGTTATGAAATAAACATAGTAAAAGCCGATCTCTCAAAGCCCTTTCCCTTTGAGGACGAAACTTTTGATATGATATTTAACCCGATTTCAAATTGCTACATAGAAGATATCAGCTTGATGCAGAAAGAGTGCTCAAGAGTTATAAAAAAGGGCGGCATACTGATGTTAGCTTATGTTAAGGAAGAGCTTTTTATGTTTTACCCTGATTTTGCCAAGGAAGATAAGCTTATTTCCCGTTTTTCACTTCCTTTTAATTCTCTTCGTGACCTCAGCAAAGAACAGAAAGAGGAGAGGTTAATAGAAAAAATGCCATTTAACTTTAGCCATAGTATGACAGAACAGATAGGCGGGCTTATTAAAAACGGCTTTGAGATAACTGATATTTACGAGGATTGTGACGGCGGCGGTCTTTTTGATAAATATATGAATTCCTATGTGGCTGTTCGTGCAGTCAAAAAATAATAATAAATAAAAATCGGATACAGAGAATCAACAGAAACTCTGTATCCTTTTAATTATTTTCCTTCTTCTAAGGTAAAGGGCTTATTCTTAAAATGTTGTATATCCTTTATCAGCTCTTTAGTAGTAATTCCCGTCATTTTTTTGAAAAATACGTAAAAGTATTTTACGTCGTTAAAGCCGCACAAAGAGGCTACTTCCTCGTTAGTGAAATTTCCGCCCAATAATAGTGATTTTGCTCTTTCAAGGCGCCTGCGGTGTATATAGGTTATGGGTGAAGTATTATATTCTTTGTGAAACAAGCGGTTAAAATAGGTTCTGCTTATATGAAAATTTTCGCAAAGTTTTTCTATAGAAAGATCTTTATCATAAATATGCCTGTTAAGATACTCAACTGCAGGGGTAAGCATAGAGGATTTTCTTTCCGGCAAATTATCTTTGCATATATGAAGAAGCGACAAAAGCTCGTAAAGAATCGCCATGCATTTAAGTTCGTGATTTTCGCCCTTTTGCTTCCAAAGTTTTTCCGCTTCAATAAACAGATTGCACACGTAGTCCTTGTTTGAGGGTGTAAATATTTCAAAATCAGACGAGATATTTCCTATAACGTTTAAATGAAAGCATATCAGAGTTTCACTTGAGCATTTTTGTGAATAGGATGATTCGGAAGGAATATAAAAAATATCGCCGCGCTTTGTTAAATGTTCTTCGTTATTGTAAAAAAATAAACTTTCACCTTCAATTCTGCAAGTTAATACGTAGCAGGATTTGCTGGTGGTTTTAAGTGTGTAATTTTTACGTTTCAGTTTAAGTATATCTATAATCGATATCTGCGGCAGCATTATAGCTTTTTTCTCCCCTGTTAATAAGTTGTAATTCGATTATACTATTGCGGCTGTGTTTCAGTCAAGGGCGAGTGCAAGAAATTAAACTTTTTGTGTGATTTTATAGGTTTGATTTTGGCTGTATTTTTGCTATAAATATTAATATAAAGTAAAAAGAGGTGTTAAATTTGATAACTATAACAAATTTGCAGGTTATATCTACTTCTTTGGTTTCTTACCGGAATTTGCAAAAAATTGTTTTGCAGTATAAAAGCAGTGTTACTTGTCATTTGTTTCTTACAGTAAAGGAAAAAGGAAACACAAATGCAAGTGTAATAGTGAATAAAATGCCCGTAGCCATTATTGGCGGCATTGGCGAAACAGACGTTTTGCTCCCTTTACAGAATTCATCCTTTGAGGCAGAGTGGATACTCAGCGATAAACAAGGGAATATAATCACAAGCGTTATTTTTGAATGGACACTTCCCAGAAAGTGGAATTTATACATAATGACTTCGTCCCACACGGATATAGGTCTTCATAATTCTCAGTATATTCAAAGGCACAACACTTTGCGTTTTATTGATGAAGCGGCAAAATTATGTGACGAAACTGAAACAAACGATGAAATAAACCGCTACAAATATATGATTGAAGGTACCTGGTTTTTTAATAACTACGGTATGGATAAAGGCGATGCGGCAGCAGAGCACATAGTTAAAAATTATATAAACAAAGGCAAAATGGGTATGTGTGCTACGGTAGCAGGCAATCACATACAAACCTATGGAACTGAAGAATTGTGCAGAAGTGCTTATGAAAAGCGCAGGCTATCGGATAAATGGAACGTAAAAAGTAAAACCATGGCTATGGTGGATAATAACGGTCTTCCTTGGTCTATGGTTCCCGTTTATGCAGATGCTGGATATGAAAATATAATTTTTCTGCCGAACCACTGGAATCCTTTGTGGACCACTGTGTTTAAAGGGGATTTTACAAAACACAGATATATCTGGTATCCTTCAGCTGCAGGCGGAGGTGCCAGGGCAGATTTCAGACTGGAATCAAATTTGCCAATGGTATTTAACTGGGAAAATAAATACGGCAAAAAGCTTACCGTTTGGTGTGCTTCACACTATTGTGATGGTTTTGGGTTCTATTGTATGCCTTCAAGGCACCCTTTCCCAAATAATGATATGAATTTGATTATTGCAGATCTTGAAGAAAAGGTTTGGAAAAATTTCAAGCTTATTGAGGAGCGCTATCCCTTTGATATTTGGTTCACGTCCTCTTATTACGACGATATGGAGCCTAATAATTATCTTCTGACTCAAATAGAAGCCTGGAACAAAAAATGGCAGTGGCCTAAGGTACAGCTTTTAGGCGACCCTGATAATATTTTCGAACAGTTAAGAGATCGCTTTTCAAACGATATTCCAACTTTAAGCGGCGATATTACAGGCGGCTGGTACCAGCACCCGCTTACGGTAACCGACTTTATGTCCGATAAATTTGAAGCGGACAGGCAATTGCCAACTGCTGAAAAATGGGCTACAATTGCCGCTTTAATAGATACTAATTATACATACCCTGCAGAAGATTTCAGGCGCGCGTGGGATTACCTGCTTTTTAACGACGAACACTCCTACGGTACAAGCAGTTACGGCGGCAGAAGAGTGCATGAAACCTGGATGCAGCACAGGGACTGGGTAGAAAAAGCTTATGAAACTGCCGAAAACGAAAAAACTCTTGCCCTTAACACTATTGCTTCTCAAATACATGCAAAAGAACCTTCGGTTGCCGTATTTAATGCTACTGCATTGGCACGTGAAGAATATCTTGAAACGGAGGATAAAAGGTATGCAAAAGTTAAAATTCCTCCTTTTGGATATGCCTTAATCCCCGAAAGTGCATTTGTTTGCAATAATTTAATAGAAGAACTGCTCAATGATAGCCCTATTATTGAAAATAACTTCTATAAGCTTACTTTCAGTGAAAACGGTTCCGTTTCCTCAATTTACGATAAAGAACTGAGAAGAGATATTCTTTATACCGATGATAAGTACGGCGCAGGCGAAATTATTTACACTAAAGATAATCATAAGAGCTTTTCGGTGCCTGAAAAAGCTCAGTATGAAGTAATTAACAGCGATAATTATATTAAAGTAATTTCTAAAACCCATATCACAGCGCTGGGTGCTGAAATTAAAAATACCTTAATTCTATATAAATGTGAAAAAAGAATCGATATAACTAATGAAATTTATCATGCTAAGGATATGATAAATGATGATAGATATTACCGTTACCTTTACACAGCTTTTCCGTTTAAGGTAAATAACAGCAAGCGCCTTTGCCATCTTCAGGGCACAGTAATGGAATATGCAAAAGACGTAACCGGTCACGGCACCGACGTATATATGGCAACTAACGAATGGTGCTGTGCAGAAAATGACGATTTTGGTGTTGCTTTAATGATGAAGGATACTCATATAGTGGAATTTGACCATATTCACCCCGATAAAACCGATTTTGGTGATGCAGGCGAAGGCTCACAGATTTTTGTGTATGTTGCTAACGATTGGCTGCAAAGACACATACCGGGTGGAAGTTACCTTAATTTCTGTTTGCGTTATTCAATTACTTCCTATAAAAATAATTATAAGGATGCTAAAATACCTGAAAAAGCAGAGCGCTTTATGAATCCTTTGGATTTAATAAGAATTCCTGCGCAAACAGGTAAATTAAAGGCAGGTGAGTATAGTTTTTTAAAGTTGCCTGAAAATATGAGGTTTGTTTGCTTAAAGCGTGCAGACGACGGTAATGGTATGATTGCGCGTTTTTGCGGCGAAAAATCCGTGAATAATTTTGATTTTGGCATACCGTCAGAACTTTCAACCATAGACGAAAGGGAATGTAAAGAAACTACTCAAACCGAATTTATCACATACCGCCTTGGTAAAAATAACGTTGCAATTAAGGAAAGAGTAAATATTCCCGCCGCTATTGAAAAAGGAACTCCTGCTCCTATAGGTACTGTTTATACAGGCTTAATAACCAAGCCACGTGCTGCCGCAGGTGAAAATTCCGGAAACCTGTACCTTTTATGGGGTGCAAATAAAGAAGAAGATTTCTCCCACTATAAACTTTACCGCAGTGAAAGGCAAGGATTTGTTCCTGATGAAAGCACTTTTATTGCTGATATTTTACCTGAAGAGTATGTTGTAGCCAGATATGAGGATTTAAACCTTAAAAAACATACTGCATACTATTACCGTGTGTGTGCAGTTAATAAACAAGGCATATGCGGCAAAATGAGCGATGAATTTTGCGGAATAACCCGAGAGGAATAATTAAAAGGATGCAGAAATTAATCTGCATCCTTTTTTATCAGACTTTATAAAATTTTGCAATAATTAAGCCGAGTGCAAGTACCAATACAGATACAATCAGTAAAACCGTGCCTGAATCAGCTGAAGGGGAGGAGGTGTTAGCGCCGCCGAAATTGTCGTTTTGCATACCCATATTATTACCGGAGGGGCGATTATTATTGCTGCCGCTGCCTGGTAATTGGGCATTTTCGCTGCCGTTCTGATTTTCGGGCTGCTGAGATTCCTCGGTGCCGTTTTGCTGGCCGGGCATCTGACCGCCGAAGCCTCCGGGTATCTGAGAGGGATCAAAATTTTCCGTATCAGGCATTTGACCGCTGAAGTTTCCCGGCATCTGTCCGCCAAAACCTCCGGGCATTTGCTGACCGCCTGAGCTATCGGGTGCTTCGGCTGTTGCACCTGCCATAGGAGGAGCGAAATCTCCGCCGTTATCTCCGTTCTGAGGGTTCTGAGGCATTACCGCGCTGAGGGGAAGTGTTCCACCAGCGCTGCTTTCATCAGAGCTTTGGGGGATAAATCCTCCGCCGAAGCCGCCCTGAATTTGTGAAGGATCAAAATTTCCCATATCAGGCATTTCACCGTCGAAATCTCCTCGGTTACCGCTGCCCATTCCGCCGCCCATAGAGCCCATATCGGAAAGTGTTAAATCCGATGCGTCTGCGTAATTTGTGCTGTTTACGGTGTTACCTTCGGAAAGCTGCATATAAATGCTTTCGCTTCTGAGTGAACAGAATTTTTTTATTGTTTCAATACCTTTTTCAAATTCTTCGTAGGTATAGAATGCTGTGGGGTCCTTTTCCACGTAGGAATTAATAAGGTTATATGCGTTATCGATAATACTTTGAATATCTACCGAATTTAAGAATTCTTCAAAATATCGGTGGTAAAGCTCTGTGTAGCTTTCATCGGAAAGAATCCAGTACCACATAGGGCGGTCTGAACCCGCTGAACCCGAAACCGGAGAATCGATGGGGGTGTTTACGGTGCTTTGACCGTTACCGCCCTGGAAAGTGCCGAAAGCAAGGTTATAATCCCAGGGGATCATAGCCATTTTTCCGTCTTCTTCATAAAGATAATAATTGTGTATCATAGAACCTGTGTAGCTGTCGCCGTTGCATACGTAGTTATGAACTACGAAATAACGGATAACGCTTTCAACATCCACGGCAGATTCTATATTTTCAAAAGTAGAAAGTGTTTTAAGGGACTTAATAAGGCGGGTTTTATCAGCTTCGGTGATATCGGTTTTTGCATTGTTCCAGATGTTTGAGTAGCTGGAAACATTATCGTCAATATACTGTAACTTTACGTCACTTGAGCCCATGCCCATACCGCCGCCCATGCCGCCTTGCGCCTGACCGAAATTACCCATATCGGGCATATTGCCGCCGAACATTGCAGAAGGAGTGAAGTTACCCATATTCGGCATAACAAAGTTTTGCGCGGAATTAGCGGAAGAATTTTCATTATTCATAAAATCTTCCATATTAAAATCTTTGCCGTTGCCGCGTCCGCCGCCGAAACTCATGCTGTCGGGTTTATAAAGCTCGCCGTAATCCGAGCCGTAGTTGCGCTCAAGGAAGCTATCTTCCACGCCTTCAACTGCAAGGTAAAGGCCCCAATCCTCGCCGTTTACCGTGATATATACAAAACTGCAAAGGGGAGCTGCGGCGCCGAACTCATTCATCATTGTGTAGGTTAAATAATCTTTAATCATGGTAGAATCCTGAATAAGGTTATTTAAACTCAGTTTGTCAAGTCCGTGGTAAGTTAAGGAACTGTCGTAATGGTCAAATTCAATTTTAAAGCTGTAGCGGTCGCTGTTCATGGAGGAAACGGTGGAAAGGGAGGTATTTCCTTTTCCGCGGATGGCTACATTTTTGTAAGCTTCTCCGTCAATAACAACTGCTGCAGTGTAATATTCTTCGCTTTGGGCGCCGGCTATAAATTCATCCCAGTCGTCCATAACTATATCGATGCTGTGAACTTTGGTATTGTCGAAAAGACGGTTTTCGTAACCCATATTACGTGCCTGCGCCTCAAGACCCAAGGCACTGCCGTTCATTAAGAGAATTGTAATAATCAGAATAAAAGCTGTAACCGACCATGCAATTTTGTCAAAATGCTTACTTCCTGACATATCTTTACCCCATATAATCGCCGTTGTAGGATACTATCACTGCGCTGTTTACGCCGGGAATGTCTGAAAGAGCGTTTATGAAGTCGGTATTATCATTAACTAAACGCACTTCAATGTTAAGTTCAATTGAACCTTTTGCTGCGGACTTGCTTTTTATTTTGGAGCTGAGCACGTGATTGTTAAGTAAAGCAGTTGCGTTCATTTCAGCATCGTTATTTACACAGCTGAGCACAACCATATAAGGATGACTGCTTGATTTTTTGTTTACGAAAACAAGCAGAATTACACCGATGCATACGCTGCCAATAATGGCAAGGGGAATCATACCTGCGGCAAGAACAATACCTGCACCGATTGCCCAGAAAAGAAAAGCGATATCCAGGGGGTCTTTAATTGCGGTACGGAAACGTACGATAGAAAGAGCACCCACCATACCGAGGGAGAGAACTACGTTGGAAGTTACTGCAAGAATTACCACCGAGGTTATCATGGTAAGAGCAACTAAAGTGGTGCCGAAGCCGGAAGAATACATAACGCCGCGGTAGGTTTTCTTATAGACAAGGAAAATGAAAAGTCCTATACCGAAAGAAAGCAAAATGGTGAGAAGCATATCGAGAATGCTTACGGAAGCAATGTTTTCAAGAAAGCTTGATTTAAAAATATCGTTGAATGTCATTTTATTTACTCCTTTGATTTATACTGTTAATCATACATACGGCAGGCGGCGTATTTGGAAAACGTTGTGCCATACCTGTTTTCAAGCTGTATTATATCCCTTATTACGTCGGGGAGAAAGTTATCCCATTTAACTTCAAGTATACAGGGGTTATCGGGTATAGGTACCGTTACACAGTCGGGGTTCAGAAAATCGGTACAGTTTAAGCCTGTGCGAATATCATAGTCAAGAGTAACGCGCACGTTACCCGGCGCAAATACGAAAGGCTCTCTTGTGTAATCCACGATAACTTTTGATTTTAGTCCTTCGGTTTTTATACGGGTATAAAAACCGAGGATAACTTCGTTATTACTTTCAGCCATCCATTCAGTATTGCCTTTTGCTATTGCCTCGGCTTCTTTGGGCGTCAGATCTGCCACGTTTTTATAGCCGAGGCCGCCTTGCTTGAATTTCCGCTCAAGATGAATAAGGGAAGTATCGTTATTATAAAGCCTTATTCGGTATTTTTCGCGCACATTTACACCGTCCAGCTTTTCTCGTAAAGCCTTATCGTCAATGTTATCAAAGTACAAACTGCGTATTTGGTATTTTCCGTTTACGGCGTTATTGTCGGGCTTCATTACGGCTTTAAGCCTTTGCCTTAAAATAAGCATATCAGAAATATTGATTTCGTGTTTTACTTCGTGTCTGAATTGCATTTTTACCTCCGTTTATTTTTACTAAGGTTATTTTAAAACGCTAATGTGAAGTTTTTGAAAACATTTTATGGGTTTTAAATAAGAATTTAAAATTTTCATTCAGTATATAAGGGGAAAATTAAAAGTCGGGAGAAAAACTACCCGACTTATGATATTAACTCTGGTCTACTACTGCAGTGTGCTCAGCTTCTGCGATTGTTTCCTCATAGGTATTATCGGAATAAGTATAAGCGGCAAAACCGAAAATAATAAGAGCAATGTAAATTATAAATCCTGCAAGTAAAGTTATGCCCACAACTTTCCAAATGGTTTTTGCGCGGCGGTTTTTGATTACCAGCTGCTCATTTATTCTTGAAAGCTGTTCCGCTATTTTGTTATTTTCGTTATCGGGCAGAACGCTGCTGCCTAAAAGTATGCTTACATCTGTTTCAAGTACTTCTGCAAGTTTCTTTAAAAGCTCGGCATCAGGTACCGAAAGACCTTTTTCCCATTTCGATACTGTCTGCCTTACTACGTTAAGTTCTGCGGCAAGCTCCTCCTGAGTTAAGCCCTTGTTTTTTCGAAGATTTTTAATGTTTTCACTAAGCATTATAATCCCTCCTTTATTTTGTAAGTTAACAGTAACTTAAAACCCCCGTAGCGTCAAGCAACGGAGGTTAACAAGTACGATTAATTCCTTACAAATGCAGTTTTTGTTGCACCGCAAACGGGGCAGACCCAGTTTTTGGGGAGTTCTTCGAAACCGAAGTTGGGGTCGTTATAAACGTAGCCGCAAATGGTGCAGATAAATGCCTCGCCGCCGAAACCGTCTACGCTGGGGTTGGGCTTAATGTATACGGGGGAATCCACAGGTGCGCTGCCGCCCAAAACGTCGCGGTAATATGCATAGGTCATTGGTGTGCCAACGGATTTTTCACTGCCTGCCACGATTTCAGCAATAAAAATCGTCTGATCGTCTGCAGTTAGTTCGTCAGTCACCTTGCAAAGAGTCCAGCAGCAGGTGTTCTCTTTAATTACGGGCACACCTTCCTGCAGAACTTTGTGGCGGATGTTCTTTAATTTATCCGTATTTCTTCCGGAAACAAGACCCAAAGCGCCTATAACGGAACCGGGAGTATTTTCGGAAAGAACTGCCAACGTAAATATTTTTTCCTTTTTAATACATTCACAGCTGTAGCTGTCGGAATTTAAATTGATTGCGATTTTGCAGGGTTTAACGCCTGAAATCTGGGAAACGCAGGTAACTATGGCGGCGGAAACCTTGTTGCCGTCTTTAACGCCCACTGCATACATACCGTAAGTAAAATTTGAAAGAACAGAGTAATTCATATATGCTTGTAACTTTCTTTAGAAAGCTGCTCCTTTCGTGTTTATTGTAATAATATCATTTTTAATTTTATATATTAATTTTTATTTTTAACTTTATCCCAATATGCCTTAAATCCCTGCTCATTTTTATTATCGCCGTAATGATAATACTGTACGTCTTTTAATGAATCGGGAAGATATTGCTGCTCTGTGTAGTGATTCGGAAAATCGTGAGGATATTTATAGAACTGTCCCTTAACCTCTTTTTCCGCTGAATCGTAGTGCATATTCTGAAGCTGGCGGGGGATTGGCCCTGCTTTGCCTTTTTTTACATCGTCCATAGCGGCGAAAATAGCGTCGTGGCCGCTGTTTGATTTAGGCGCGGTAGCTACCAAAATAACTGCGTCTCCCAAAGGAATGGCGGCTTCGGGCAGACCTACCATCATAGCGGTATCTACACAGGATTTTACTATGGGCATTATCTGAGGCCAGGCAAGTCCTACGTCCTCGGCGGCGCATACTAAAAGCCTGCGGCAGGCTGAGGGTAAATCCCCTGCTTCAAGAAGCCTTGCCAGATAATGCAGGGCGGCATCGGGGTCGGAGCCGCGCATGGATTTCTGATACGCCGAAATAATGTCGTAGTGTTCATCGCCGTCTTTATCGTAGCGCATAGTGCTTCTTTGCGCTAAGGATGAGGCTGTTTCCAAGCTTACGTAGAAACCTTCGTCCTTTAAATCGGCGGCTATAAGCGAAAGCTCGGCAGCTCCAATGGCTTTTCTTACGTCGCCCGAGGAGCCTGAGGCTAATTTTTCTATAACGCCTTCTTCCAGTGTGATTTTCTCGCCTTTTTCATCCGAAAGGAAATCAAATGCCCTTTGTACCGCTTTTTCTATGCTCTTACTCTCTACGGGTTTGAATTCAAACACGGTAGAGCGGCTTAAAATTGCGCTGTAAACGTAAAAATAGGGATTTTCCGTGGTGGAAGCAATTAAGGTGATGCTTCCGTTTTCTATAAACTCCAGTAGAGTTTGCTGCTGTTTTTTTGTGAAGTACTGTATCTCGTCAAGATAAAGGAGAATTCCGTCGAGGGCTTCTATAGTGCCGATTTTTGCCACGATATCGCGGATATCCTGAGTGGATGCACTGGTGCCGTTTAGCTTGCAGAGATATTTATTTGTGTTTTTGGCAATAATTGAGGCAACCGTGGTTTTGCCTACACCTGAAGGGCCGTAAAAAATCATATTGGGAATATTACCCGATTCTATAATTTTTCTCAGCGCCCTTCCTTTGCCCAGTATATGCTCCTGACCGACTATCTCATCAAGATTCTGCGGGCGGAGTCTGTCTGCAAGTGGCGCAGCCATTTAAATTTTAACCTCGCCTTTGCCCTCGCAAAGGTTCTCCTTAAAAATTATTCGTAAAGGGGATATTTTTCGCAGATAGCGTTGACTTTATTTCTTATGAGTTCTTTGCTGTTTTCAAAGTCTGTTACTGCTAAGTAAATGCACTCAGCGATAACGTCCATATCGTCTTCCTTAAGACCTCTTGTAGTAACCGCAGGAGTACCTAAACGCACGCCGCTTGTAATGAAGGGGCTTCTCTGCTCGTTGGGAATTGTATTTTTATTTGCTGTAATATAAACTTCGTCAAGTCTCTTTTCAAGCTCTTTACCTGTAACTTCGCTTTCGGAAAGGTCTAAAAGCATAAGGTGATTATCTGTACCGCCTGAAACGAGCTTTAAGCCGCGCTTTGTTAATCCCTCTGCAAGGGCAGAAGCGTTCTTAACTATCTGCTGTGCATATTCTTTGAATTCGTGCTTTAAAGCTTCGCCGAAGCAAACAGCCTTAGCAGCAATAATGTGCATTAAGGGGCCGCCCTGAGTGCCGGGGAATATAGCCTTATCTATAGCCTTTGCGTATTCTTCCTTGCAAAGGATGAGACCGCCTCTGGGGCCGCGGAGAGTTTTGTGAGTTGTGGTCGTTACGATATCCGCGTAAGGTACGGGATTGGGATGAACGCCACCGGCTACAAGACCTGCGATGTGAGCCATATCCACCATCATAATGGCACCGCACTTATCGCAGATTTCACGCATACGCTTAAAGTCGATAACTCTGGGGTATGCGGAAGCACCTGAAACGATAATTCTGGGTTTAACTGCCATTGCCTGCTCTTCAAGTTTATCGTAATCAATTACGTGAGTAACGGGGTCAACACCGTAAGCTACAAAATTATAGTACATACCGCTCATATTAACGGGTGAGCCGTGGGTTAAGTGACCGCCCTCGGCAAGATTCATACCCATAATTGTATCGCCGGGCTTTGCAAGAGCAAAGTAAACAGCCAAGTTTGCCTGAGCGCCTGAGTGGGGCTGAACGTTGGCGTGGTCAGCGCCGAAAAGCTTGCAGGCTCTGTCTCTTGCGATGTTTTCAACTATATCAACACATTCACAGCCGCCATAATAACGCTTGCCGGGGTAACCTTCAGCGTATTTATTTGTAAGAACAGTACCCATAGCAGCCATAACTGCAGGTGAAACGATATTTTCGGAAGCAATAAGCTCAATATTTCTTCTCTGGCGCTTAAGTTCAAGAAGCAAACCTTCGCCTACTTCTTTATCTTCGTTAGTTACAAAACCGATAGTATCCATAAAATTAGCAAACATATTATAAACCTGCCTTTATCCTCATAAAGGCTCTCCTCAAATTAATCAATTTAATGCTTTTTTGTAATAAACTACCAAATTAAATTATACAGTAAAAATTTTGTTTAAGCAATATTTTTTGAACCAAAAAGTAAATATTTTAAAACACGTAAGCGTTTAAAACCCAAAGCAAAATAAGATGCAAAGGGTATGATGCATAGAAAAGCCACTTTAAATTGTTTTTATCCTCTTTGCCGTTATAAAATACTATAAACAAAGCAGAGAGCATTGCCCAGAGCTGGGTGTTGTTAACGGTAAGAATACTGCAGTAGCCTACGGAAACAAGGCTTAATATGCCGGCAGAAAGTAGTGTGCCGGGTCCGAAAAGTGAATAGGAAGTAATTCCGTTAAATATAAAGGTTACTATAGCTGCAGAAATACCGCTTAAGATGGGTATTTTTCTTAAAAGATAGAAAATAATCATCAATACAATTCCGTATACACCATAGCTGAAACCAAGAATTTCGCTTAAAAGAGCAAATAAAGGAATTAATAAAAGATACAGATATTTTTTCTTTTTAAGTGCAGAATCGAGGCTCCAGAGAGTTATCATTCCCATAAAAAGCTCAAAGATTACGTTTTGCGCGGCGGGATAATATACCGTGCCGTAAAAAGCCAGATCGTAAGGAATTTCCGAAAGTAAAGCAAAGCCCAGAAGTCTTATAGCGTAATTCTGTTTGCTGGAAGTATGTGCCACGCCTTCGGATATTAAAAATGCATATAAGGGGAAAGAAATTCTTCCTATATATCTTAAAAATAAAAGTTCGGGGAAAAATATAGCTCCTATATGGTCTATAAACATTGATATAAGCGCAATAATTTTAAGTGCCTGAGTTGTCACAATATCACTCCTTTTCTCTATTTAATATTAAACTACATTTATGCGTTTTTATCAAGTTTTACTTTAATAAAAATTAAAGTGTTAATAAACTCTTGTTGCATAAAGAAAGATTTTGCGGTAAAATGATAGTAATAACATTAAAAAACTTAATGGGTTGATTATGGATTTAAAAGAAAAGGCAATTATTTGCGTAGAAAAACTTGAAAAAGAATATCCTGATGCAGTATGTTCGCTGGAATACACTGAACCTTTGCAGCTTTTAATAGCTACGAGACTTGCAGCACAGTGTACCGATGCAAGAGTAAATATGGTTACCCCCGCTTTATTTGAAAGATTTCCCGATATCGATGCTTTTGCGGATTCAACTCCCGAGGAAATAGAGCCTTACATATATTCCTGCGGCTTCTACAGAGCAAAAGCCAAGGATATAAACGGGATGTGTAAAATGCTGAGGGATAAATATAACTATATTGTTCCCGATACCGTGGAGGAGCTTATAAAACTTCCCGGTGTAGGCAGAAAGACCGCAAACCTCGTAGTAGGCGATATTTACAAAAAGCCCGCGGTAGTTACCGATACCCACTGCATAAGAATTTGCAATCTTTTGGGCTTAACCGATAATACCGTACCGCAGAAAGTAGAAAAAGATTTGTGGGAATGCCTTCCCCACGATAAAAGTAACGACTTCTGCCATCGCCTTGTTTTACATGGCAGAGCAGTTTGCGTAGCAAGAAGACCTAAGTGCGATGTATGCTGCCTCAGTGACGTATGCAGGCACGCATTAAATAATAAAAAATAAGAAAGGACTTAAATTAATATGTACAACAAATTTTGTAAGAAGCAGCTTTGGGAATGTTCAAGAGATTTAGTAAGTGTTGCTATGGGCAGAATTCCCGCAGAAACTGTAATCAAGAACGCAAAACTTATTAACGTTTGCACTAAAGAAATTCTCGAAAATACCGACGTAGCTATTCACAGCGGCAGAATAGCGCTGGTGGGCGATGCCTCTCACTGCATAGGAGAAAGCACAAAGGTGATAGATGCCGAGGGTATGTATATTGCTCCCGGTATGCTTGACGGTCACATACATATTGAATCCTCCATGCTCAGCGCAGGCGAATATGCAAGAAGCGTTATTCCTCACGGTACAACTGGTATTTACTACGATCCCCACGAGATATGCAACGTAATGGGCTTCAAGGGCGTTGAGCTTATGATAAAGGATGCAGAAAGAACTCCTTTAAAAGCTATGCTCACACTTCCTTCCTGCGTTCCTGCGGTTCCCGGATTTGAGGATAGCGGCGCTTCCATTACCTCCAAGGATATCAGAGAGCAGCTTAAATTAGATTCTGTAGTAGGTCTCGGCGAAATGATGAACTTCCCCGGAATTCAGTTCAGTAACGAAGAAACTCACGCAATTACGGGCGCTACGCTTGAAGCGGATAAAATTGTAACAGGTCACTATTCAATTCCCGATACGGGTTTCGGTCTTAACGCCTATATTGCAAGCGGCGTAAGATGCTGCCACGAATCCACAAGAAGAGAAGATGCCTTGGAGAAAATGCGCCTTGGTATGTATGCAATGTTCCGTGAAGGCTCTGCATGGCACGACTTAAAGGAAGTAAGCAAGGCTATTACGGAAAATACCGTTGATTCCCGTTTTGCCTGCCTTATCTCCGACGATACGCATCCTCATACGCTTCTTGAAAAAGGTCACCTCGATCATATCGTAAGAAGAGCAATTGAAGAGGGAATCGACCCCGTTGAGGCTGTTCAGATGGTTACAATAAACTGCGCTCAGTGCTTCCGTATGGATAACGAAATAGGCTCAATCACTCCCGGTAAGTGCGCGGATATTATTTTTGTTGACGATATTATAAGTTTCAATGTTAAGAAGGTTATAATTGACGGCGACTTAGTTGCCGAAAACGGCAAGATGCTCTATGAATTCCCCGAGTATCAGTACCCCGAGTTTGCCATGAATACAATGCACGTGGGCGAGACCATTACTCCCGATACCTTTAAAATCAAAACCGATAAGAAGAAAAATGTTAAGGTGCGCGCTATTGAAATTATCCCCGCAAGAGTGGGTGACTATGAAAGACAGGTTACGCTTGAAGTTAAGGATGGATTAATTGAATCCGATACAAATCAGGACGTACTTAAAACCTTCGTTTTCGAGCGCCATAATAACACGGGTACCCACGGCGTAGGTTTCGTTAAGGGCTTTAACATTAAGTGCGGCGCAATGGCTTCTACGGTTGCTCACGATGCCCACAACCTTCTCGTAATAGGTACAAATGATGAGGATATGGCGCTTGCCGCGAATACTCTTATAAAGTGCGGCGGCGGTATGTGCGCAGTACAAAACGGTAAGGTTTTAGGTTTGGTTGAGCTTCCTTTGGCCGGACTTATGAACGTAAAAACTGCCGAAGAGATGAGCGATAAGGTTGCAAACCTCGATAAAGCATGGAAGGAAATAGGCTGTGATATTGTATCTCCCTTTATGACTATGGCTTTAATTCCCCTTGCCTGCCTGCCCGAATTACGCCTTACAAACAGAGGTCTTGTGGACTGCACTAAGTTTACCTTCGCTGAGCTCGAAGTTGATGAATAAAGTTATTGACAAACGGGAAAATTAGTGCTAAAATGTTTTCGAAATAAGGGGGCTGGTAATTGAGCCGGCTGAGAGAGGCGTATTCGCCGATACCTATAACCTGATTCGGATAATGCCGACGTAGGAAAATAACCAAGTTATTATTGCGTCACGGTATTTATCGTGGCGCATTTTTTCTTGGCCGATGAAGGTTCTTTTAAATTATATAGTTTAGAAAGGACTAACAAAAATGAAAACAAACACACGCACACACAGAATGGTACTCACCGCGGTTTTGATCGCTTTGGCTACGGTTTTAAGCCTGATCAAAATCTACAAACTCCCCTTGGGCGGCTCTATTACGCTTTTTTCAATGCTACCTGTAAGCATGCTGTCCATTATTTACGGCTATAAATGGGGCTTCGTTTCAGCCTTTTTATATTCCGTATTGCAGTTTGCACTGGATTTCGGCGAGGTAATGAGCTGGGGCCTTACGCCTATGGTACTTATAGGAACAATTGTATTCGACTATCTCCTTGCTTTTACCGCTTTAGGTTTCTCCGGTGTATGGGCCAAGAAGGGAGTAAAGGGTATAATTATCGGTATCAGCCTTTCAATGGTTATAAGATTTATAAGCCATTTTATTTCAGGAACCATCTTGTTTGCTTCCTGGTGCCCCGAAGGCTGGAACGTAGCATGGTACTCCGTTTGTTATAACGGCTCCTATATGCTTCCCGAGCTTATATTCACGGTTTTGGGCGCATCCGTACTTTTCAAAACACCTTACATACAGAAGCAGATTAAAGAAAATTAATAAAACAAAAAGCCGTAACCTTAAGTTACGGCTTTTTTTATTGTCCAAGACAAAGAAAACCCCCAGCAATGCTGGGGGAAAATAAAAAGCTTCAAGCGAGGAAAGAAGTAGACAAATAAAAAGCTCCTTGATATATTAGAAGTG
>SVPY01000059.1 GCA_015065615.1 Oscillospiraceae bacterium
CCTTAAGGGGTAGCCGGAAAAAGTAATGCGGTCGACAAACCATTCGGCGCCCCTTTAGGGGTTTCGTCTGCATAATGCCCTTATAGGGCTTATTCAAGCCTCCGGCTAAGCCGGAGGTTTTGACTTTAAAATCTCATCAAGCTTTTGGGCGATTAAATCGGTGTGCATACCTCTGGAGCCTTTAATTAAGAGGGTATCGCCGCTTTTAATCACGTCGCCGATAATTGAATTTATATCCTCAATATTATCAAAGTGGCGGCTGTTTTCACTGTCGGAGAAGCCTTCGTAGATGAATTTTGCTTCATTTCCGAAACAGTAAAGAAGGTCAATGCCTTTTTCCTTAGCGTAAGCGCCAACCTCTCTGTGACCTGTGGGGGAATAGTCGCCAAGTTCAAGCATATCGGCTAAAATTGCGATTTTTCTTCCCTTGAAGCTTGAAAGAATATCGAGGGACGCCTTTACGGAGTCGGGGCTTGCATTGTAGGAATCGTCAATAACGGTGATGTCGCCGTATTTTTTAATCTGCTGGCGCATATCGGGCGCCTTGTAAAGGGAAAGCGCCTCGGCGGCCTTCTTAGTATCGATGGAAAGCTTATGGGCTACGGCGATGGAAACAAGGGCGTTTCGCACGTTATGTATGCCGAGGGTGGGCACCTTAACGGGGATTTCTTTATTTTCGAACACGCAAATAAAGCTTGTTTCGCCGTTTTCTTCTTTGATATTTACGGCTTTATAATCGCAATTATCACTTACACCGAAGGTGAAAACGTTTTCGCCCTGAAGTTTACTTAAAAGCTCGTCGTCGCCGTTAACCAGTATGGCGCCGTTTTCGTCTACAAAATCCGCAATATGGAGCTTTTCCTTCATAATGTTTTCTTTTGTGCCGTGAAATTCAATATGGGAAACACCGATATTGGTAATTACCGCAATATTGGGTCTTGCGGTATCGGCGAGCCTCCCCATTTCCCCGGGCATACTCATACCCATCTCCAGAACTGCGGCTTCGTTTTCTTTCTCGATAGCAAGCACCGTGCGGGGCAGACCTATCTGGGAGTTTGCGTTGCCTAAGGTTTTGTGTATATTTAAGGAAGATTCCAAAGCTAAAGCGATCATCTCTTTTGTGGTGGTTTTACCTACGCTGCCCGTAATGCCTATTAAAGGAATATTTAAGGTGCTTCTGAAATTTTTAGCAAGCTTCTGAAGCGCCAAAACGGAATTTTCAATAAGAATATAGTTGATGCCAAGCGCCTTTTCATCAAGGGGAATCTGGCTGAAGGTTGCTATGCAGCCTTTTTCCTTTAAAGTAGGTATAAATTTGTGAGCATCCACTCTTTCGCCTACGATAGGCAGGAACATCATACCTTCTTTTGCTTCCCTTGAATCGGTAAAGAACGCGTTAACTTTAACGTTTCCGTCACCGAAAAGCTTACCGCCCGAATATTCTGCAATCTGTTTTAAAGTAAATTCCATAATAACCTCTTATTTCTCAAGTGAAGCGTAAATTTCTTTGATGACGTCTCTCTCGTCAAAGGGATATTTTACACCCTTTATCTCCTGATAGTCTTCGTGACCCTTACCTGCAAGAACTATAATATCGCCCTCTTCTGCGTTTTCAATGCAGTATCTTATGGCGTCTTTACGGTTGGGGATAACTATATATTTGCCGCTTGTTTTATTTATACCTACTTTTATATCTTCGATAATGTCCGTTACTTCCTCAAAACGGGAATTATCCTCGGTAATAACGGAAAGGTCACTGAGTTTACCGCTTTCTTCGCCCATTTCGTATCTTCTTACTTTGGGTCTGTTGCCGCCTGCGCCGAACATTGTGACAATTCTCTTGGGCTTATATTCACGTAGGGTAGTGAGCACGTTTCGCATACTTACGGCGTTGTGGGCGTAGTCGATAAGAAGGGTGTAGTTGCCGTTTGTGGGAATTCTCTCAACTCTGCCCTTAACGTTTACGTTTTTGAGGCCTTCCTTTATGCTTTCGGTATTTACACCGCACTCCAAAGCTGCGGCAATTACACCTAAAGCGTTGTATGCGTTAAATTTACCGGGCATACCGATTAAGGTTTTGAAATTTTCCCCGTTCTTGATTTCTACTTCCAGAGATGAGCCGATAAAGCCGTTTTCGCTGTATAATTCGCTGTTTTTACCTATAAGTTCAGCTTCATTATTAAAGCCGTAAGTAGTAATTTCGCAGGTATGGTCTTTTATAATGCCCTTATAGTTTTCGTCGTCAATATTTATAATACCCTTTTTGCACATTTTAAAGAGTAAGGATTTACAGTAAAGATATTCTTCCATATCCTTATGTTCAACTCCGCCGATGTGGTCCTCGGAGAAGTTTGTAAATATGCCTAAATCAAAAGTAAATCCGTAAACTCTGTAGTCTTTAAGACCTATGGATGAGACCTCCATAACGCACACGTCACAGCCTTTTTCTGCCATTAAAGCCATATACTTCTGCACGAAGTAGTTTTCGGGAGTGGTGTTGTTTGTTTTAATAAGCTCGTTTCCGATAAGCACGCCTATAGTACCTATAACGCCTACCTTTTTGCCTGCGGCCTCAAAGATGGATTTAAGCATAAATGCGGAGGTGGTCTTGCCCTTCGTGCCCGTTAAACCTATAGTGGTAAGTTTTTCTGACGGATTATCAAAGAAGCAGGCGCTTAAAAGTGCAAGGGCTTTTCGTGTGTTTTCCACCACGAAGCAGGGGGCGTTTATTGTAAGTTCCCTTTGCGCCACTACAGCCACGGCGCCTTTATCTACAGCCTCCTCAGCGAAGTCGTGAGCGTCGAAGCTTGCGCCCTTTAAGCATACGAAAACGCAGTTTTCCATATTTTTTACACGGGAGTCGAAAATTATATCTTTAATTTCGGTTTCAATATCCGTAATAATACCGATGCTTTTTAAAAGTTTATTAAGTTTCATAATAAAGCCTTTCTGTTGTGTATGTAAATTCCGCTTCTTAACATATTATATCACTTTAATTTTACTCTCATTACTTCTTTATGTCAATAAAATGAAAGAACGAATATTTTTATTATTGGAAGATATGGTTTATTAGGTTTTTGTTTTGTGTATTTCGCGGTATTTCGTAGGGGAGAGCTGATAGGTTTTTTTGAAAAGCTTATTGAAATAAACGGGGTCATCTATTCCCACGGAATCCGCAATTTCGCTTACGGATTTATTTGTGTTAATAAGCTTTTCCGCTGCCAGAGAGAGGCGGTAACTGTTAAGATAAGCTATTGGCGAAACTCCCATAGTCTTTTTGAAGGCGCTGAAAAAATAGGACTGGGAAAGATTGGCAGCAGAAGAAATATCCTTGGCGCTTAGCTTTTCTTTATAATGACTTTTAATAAAGCTTAAAGAATATTCTACACAGGAGGGAAGGGTACTGCTTTTTTCTTTTGAAATTTCATAAAGGATTTTCAAAATTTCTGTACAGTGAATATTATCGGCAAAAATATCATTATTTTCGAAAAGCTTATCGAAAATTTCATGCATCCTCTTTTTATATTCATCGGGAATTATTACGGGAAAATCAAAGAGGCTGTCGAAACTGTAGTGCAGGTTTACGGTAGCTTTTATAAATACCCATCTTGCGCTGAAAATTCCTTTTTCCCTATTTTCTCTATGGATAATAGTCTGCTGAATATCTTTTGGAGCTATAAAAAAGCCGCCGTCACCGGTACTTGAAAATTCTCCGCCGCCAAGCTTTATATCGTAGCTTCCTACAATAGATTCTACAACCGAAAGATAGGGCAGCGCCTTTACGTGGCATATTCCGTCGGCAGAATCTGAGTTCATACTGCCTTTTTTTAATACTTCTATTTGTAAAGAATTTAATTCCATAAAATCACCTGAGTAGTATATTACTAATAAACAGTATGATTGTCAATGTAAATAAGTAGAATAATACTATATACTTTAAATATAAAGGTTTTGAAAGGGTAAAATTATGGAATTTTTTGCAGTTAACGGTAAAAGACCTAAAAGGCTTAGTGAAGAAACAAGAAAGTTTGCCTATGATTCTTTAAATCACAAGTACGGAAAAGAGACCTTCAGTAATCCTGCTGTAAGTATGGATGACTATGAAGGCTTTGAAAATTTGAGTCCCATAGAAAAATACGATGCTATTATAGAAAAAATAGCCAAAACTGCGCCTATAAGGATATGCGAAAACGAAAAAGTAAGTGGTGCGGCTACTTTGGGCCTTGGTATAAATCATACTGTTCCTGCTTTATATAAAGAAGGCAAAATTTGGAGCTCCATAAGCCACCTTACAATAGACTTCGAAACGGTAATAACTAAAGGCGTGAATTTTATTGAAGCAAATGCGGTAATTGCCTACGAAAAATATAAAGGTACAGAAAAAGAAGCCTTCTCTAAAAGCGTTCTTAATACTATAAAGTCCATAAAAATATGGCATAGCCGCTATCTTGAAGCTTTAAAAGAAAAGGGATATGAAGAAAACTACAAAGCTTTATTGAATGTGCCTTTTAAACCTGCGGAAAATTTTTACGAGGCGGTAATGAGCCTTTGGTTCACTTTTGCCTTTGTGCGCCTTTGCGGTAACTGGCCGGGCATTGGAAGAATTGACTATTTACTGGGTAAATATCTTAAAAAAGATTTAGAAGAAAATAAAATAACAATAACTGAATCCCGTGAGATTTTAGCCCACTTCTTTATAAAGGGGTGCGAATGGGTGCGAGGCGGTGATTACGGCAGCGGCGATGCTCAGCACTACCAGAATATTGTTCTCAGTGGCGTTGATGAAGATGGAAATGAAGTTACTAACGAAGTAACATACCTGGTGCTTGATATTTTGGAAGAACTGAATATCAGCGATTTTCCCACAACTGTGAGAATAAATAAAAATAGCCCCGATAAGCTTTTAAAGAGAGTGGCGGAAATAATAAAGCTTGGCGGCGGTGTAATTGCAGTTTATAACGAGGAACTAATAATAGAATCCCTTGTAAATTACGGCTACGAATTAAAAGAAGCAAGAAAATTTGCCAACGACGGCTGCTGGGAAATTCAAATTCCGGGTAAAACCAACTTCAGTTACAGACCTTTCGATGGCCTTCGTTTATTCCAGGATAAGGTTCTTGATAATTATAGCGGAGAAAAAGTATTTACAAGCTTTGAAAGTTTGTATGAAGCTTATATTGATATTCTTAAAAAAGATATAGAAGCTTTTGCTGAAAGCAGAAGGAACGATAATTTTATAGGTAAAGGTGTTTCAGGTAAGGATTGGAAGTGGAAACCCAATATGCCTTGCACGGTAGTTTCAATTTTTGAAGAAGGATGTATTGAAAAAGGTCTTTCTTACCTTGAAGGCGGCCCTGTATATAACGTTATGTCGCCACATATAGGTGGCCTTCCCGATTTGGTAAACAGTCTCTATGCTATTAAAAAGCTTGTTTTTGACGAAAAGAAAATCAGTTTCACAGAATTAATAAGTATTCTTAAGTCCAATTGGGAAGAAAACGAGGCGTTAAGGCAATACATAATAAATAATTACACCTTCTTTGGCAACGATAACGACGAAGTTGATGAAATTGCCGCAAGACTTGTTAATGATTTTGCAGATATTTGTGACAGCACGAAAAATAAAAGCGGATTTATGCACCCTGCAGGTATAAGCACCTTTGGCCGCCAGCTTGAATGGAGCCCTGACCGTATGGCAACCGCATCAGGCAGATTTGCCCACGATATTCTGGCAGGTAACTTTTCTCCTACCCCCGGTACTGATAAGGAGGGCGCTACCGCCATTATAAAATCCTACTGTAAGCCTGATTTAAGAAGAATGGTTTCGGGCGCCGCTCTTGATATTAAGCTATTGCCCTCATCCGTAAAGGGTGAAGCAGGCACGGATGCGATAATTTCTCTTATTATGGGATTCTGCATACTCGGCGGACATTTTATGCAGCTTGATATAGCGGACACCGAACTTCTTAAAAAAGCACAGGAAAATCCCGAGGATTACGCCACCCTTTCAGTAAGAGTTTCGGGCTGGAATGCAAGGTTTGTTACCCTTAATAAACAGTGGCAGGATATGATTATTGCCCAAAGAGGAACGGATATTTAAATAAAAAACGTGTCAGCTATAAACCGGTAAAGCTGTAAGATAAAGGTAGACACATGGAAAACACCATGTTGTCTACCTTTTCTTTATGCTAAAATATAGACATAGGAGGTGAAATAATGAGAAAGGGACAAAAGAAGCGGCAATGGACACCAA
>SVPY01000060.1 GCA_015065615.1 Oscillospiraceae bacterium
CGGAACGCAAAGTAAAAACGGCATAGTCAATGGCTACACCGTTTAACGAAATCAATTATTCAGTTTAGATACAAGAGCCACCTTGGGGCACCTTCCTTACGGAGGGTGCCCCAATTCCGCTCCTTTAATTTTACTTATTAAAAATATCTTTAATTGTGTAATACGCCTTTTTGGGGGTATTGTCCATTTTTATAAGACCCCAGGCTGTTTCGCAGGGGCAATCCTCAGCGTCGCAGGTGAAGCAAGCTCTTGAATCCTTCCAGCAATAGATAACTGCGCCTGCTAAATAGGGGCTTTCCAAAAGCATGGGAAGAAGCGTCTCGTAAAATTTTGCCTGACCGTCCTCATCGTGGGGGAATACTTCCTCGGCAAACCACATTTTCAAAAGATGGGGGAACATAGTAAGAAATGCCTGCTTTAAATCCTCGGGGGCGCAGGTACGGGCAACGTGCTTTAAGCTTTCGGAGGGCAGAGTTTCAATGTACTCGTCTTTTCTTGCCACCATATCGTCAAGGTCTTTAAAGCCTAATTTATTAATGTATTCGTATGCCTCGCGGAAGTCGGGGCTTGCGTTTTTACCTAAGGAAGCAAAGCCGAATTCCATAAGAATAACGGGCTTTTTACACATTTCATAAAGCTCGTTAACCTTATCGATGTAAGTGGAGGGGCCGCCGTTGGACCATGTGCCGTTGTAAAGGTCAAAGCCCAAATAATCGTACTCACACTTTTCGTCAATTTCCTTGATGTAATCGTTCCATACGCCTAAAGCTTCAACTGTGTTATGGCCGATAATGGCATTGGGGTCACCTTTTCTTAAGCCCTTTAAGCTGGCGATAATGAATTCCTTGCTCTCGTATTCGTTTAAAGGAGCGCGGAAGTGAACTACGAAAAGTTCGTTTGTGGCCTGCCAGCAAACGCCGTATTTACTGTATTCTTTAGCCATAAACTCGCAGACTTCCTCAACCTTTTTAAGACCTTCGGGAGTTCTGGGGTCAATGCCGTTGCTTATAAATTCTCTGGGGTAGGGGCTGACTACAATTGAGCGAAGTCCGTTTTCAGCGTATTTTCTCGTTTCTTCCATAAATCTTTTATGGCTTTCGGTTACGTTACCGTCCTTATCAATTGCCAAAGGAGGGTCGCGGCGAACCCAGTTTATACCTGCGTCCGTTACCATTTTGTAGTTTTCTCTGGGGTGGCATATACCTTTCATAAAGCCGCCGGTTTTTTCATAAATTTTATCGCGGATTAAGTCCATAACGTACCTCTTTTCAAATTTATTCCGATATATTTCTGTAAATTAATTATATTATATAACAATTAAGCAGAAAATCAATGAAGTATTTTTCCTTTCTTATAGCACAATTTTAATTTGTAAAGCATAATATATATCGCGCGCAAAAATAATGGGAAGGAAAAGAATATGGCAACTTTTACAAACAGAGCAACACTTTCCTATAACGGAAACAGCGTCAATTCGAATATTGTAACGGGTGAAATTCAGGAGGTTCTTGCCGTAAGCAAAAATGCGGTACAGGGCGTATACACGGAAGACGGAGTAGTGACTTACGTTATCTCTTTTGTTAATTCAGGCACCTTAGCTCTTGAAAATTTAACCGTGACGGATAATTTAGGCGAATATGAGTTTAGCGGTACAAATTTATATCCCTTAGAGTATGTGGACGGCTCCGTATTATATTACGTTAACGGCACTCTTACAGCGGCGCCCACGGTAACAGCAGGACCTCCTTTAACTGTAAGCGGTGTAAGCGTACCTGCAGGCGGCGATGCGGTTATTGTTTATCAGGCAAGAGTAACTGATTTTGCGCCTTTAGCAAACGGTTCTACGATTACTAACGAAGCTACAGTTACAGGCGGAGGTCTTGTATCTCCCTTAACCGCCACAGAGACGGTAACTCTTCAGGAGACATTACAGCTTGATATCACAAAGGCGCTTTCGCCCGTGGTGGTTCAGGAGAACGGTCAGCTGACTTATACCTTCACTATCCGCAACTACGGTACCACAGAGGCTGTTGCAACCGATAACGTAACTTTAACGGATACTTTCGATCCTATATTGAATCCGATTACAGTTACTTTTAACGGTGACGTATGGGCCACTCCCGCAAATTACACCTATAACACGGCTACAGGTGAATTCGCAACTGTGCCCGGCGCAATCACGGTGCCTGCCGCCACAGTAACACAGAATGAAGACGGCACGTGGACGGTAACACCCGGCGTAAGCACTCTCACCGTTACGGGAACTGTATAAGATAAAAGAATAAAGCAAAAAAAGACCGGGTTTTAGCTCGGTCTTAATTTTTATAGGTCTTTGTAATGCACCATATAGGTTTTGAAATTTTCAATATCCTTTTCATCAATCTCAAAAACTCTGCCGCCGCGGTTTTCGTCGTAACCGTAGGGGCTGTAGCCTGCGCTGCTGTCAAGGCTTAAGGTTATACCTGCAAGCTTGCCTGAAAAATCGTCGATATGGCTGTGGCCTGATGCTACGCTTATAATATCGCCACGCTCTGCAATTACTGAAAACATACCGGAATTATAGTGTCCGAGCCCCATTCTTTCCTCGGTACAGCCGCTGCCACTGAGTTTTTCCATATTATCTGCAATATATTGAAATTCCCAAAGCGCTATATGCTGGAACATAAATTCGGGGATTTTTCTGCCGCATCTCTTTTCAAATTCCATGGAATTCAGATAGTACCACATCTGCTGATCAAAGTGGATGATATCCCAGGCGTCGGAATTGATAGGTCTTTTGAGTGAAAACTTATCTTCATTCAGTTTAATAGAGCTATCAGTGATAAGGTCGTTAGTATCTATTGCCCATATATTAAAAGCAATATCCTCGCTATCAGACTTTTTAACAGGAAGAATAAAATTAGTAGTACCGAAAATACCCTCGCTGTGCTTTGAAATACAGTAGGGGTAGCTTTCGTATATCTCTGTTTTTTCCACGTCGTCTACTTTTATATCGTGGTCGTGATTTCCGAAAACGTGCGCCCAGGGAATTTTTCTTGATTCCATGGGTACTGTAATTTTATCAAGGTATGTTTTAATATCGTCTTTGGTCTTTACGCTGTTATGGTCGCAGTTATCGCCGCCGAGCATAATGAAATCGGGCTTAACGAAATCTATAAGCTTATTTATGGCAGGCAGAGTGCGCTTGTCGATATTAAGAGGCTCCTGAATATCGGACATCATCAGAATTTTAAACTTGCCGTCGTTATTAAATTTGAGTTCGTGTTTTGAATAAAGGTGTTTTTCAAATTTTTCCGTAAACATCATATAAACCCTCGTTTAAAAGAAGAATTCCTCTTCCCAAAAGTATTCCTCGTAGTCCGAATCGTCTTGTATAAAACCGTTAAAGGCGTTTTCTATCTCAGAGAAGAAGGAGTCTATGTCATTTCCAAGTTTGCTTCCGTCAAACTCTGATTTCTTTATAAAAGGAATAAACAGAATAAGTATAGCGATGATAATAAGAATTAAGGTTTTCTTATTATCACTCATTTTTTTAATCATCTTGTGGTTGCAATTGGGGCATTCCTCTGTTTCGGGGCTCATTTTCATTTTGCATACGGGGCAAACAACTACAGGGTCCTTGAAATTATCGCTCTTAATTGATTCGCGCCTTATCTTAGCGCGCTGCATACTTTCGTTTTTCATAAAGTCTCTGCGGTTTGCAGGCTGGTTTGGCGGATACGGACTTACCGTGCGTTTTGCAGGCTGAACTTTTACCTGACTTCTGTAAGAATTTTGGTTAGGTAAATTTCTGCTTGCGGCATAGGTGGTGGAGGGCATATTGCTCGGCGCACCGCTGAAAAGATGATTAACGGAATTTATTTTATAATCAGCCATATTTATTATCCTCAGCTTCACAATTTACAGAATAAATTATAAAAGTAAATTTGTAAAGATTCTCCTTTCGCATTAATAAAACTCTTTCTGAGTTTATTCTACAATAAATTAACGGATTTGTACATAAGAATTTATTCAGTAAACAAAAAAGCTTCCGATTTAATTCGGAAGCTTGGTTTTGCTTATTATTTAGATTCAACAGCTTTCTTGGGTTCGTTTTCCTTACGGGCGCTTGTTCTGCCTTCGGGATTGATTTCACCAGCTCTTGTAAGAGCCATTTTTGTAAGTGCAGGACCAATAAGCTCATAAACAAGAACTGAAAAGAGAATTACGTTTCTTACCATACCGCCGTCGGGGAGGGTAGCTGCTGTGATAGCCATACCAAGCGCAACACCTGCCTGGGGGAGAAGTGTGATACCGAGGTTGTCGGTAGTTTTCTTTGAACACTTTGTAATCTTGCAGCTTGCAAAAGCGCCGTAATATTTACCTGCGCTTCTTGAAATAATGTAAATAACACCAACGATAAGTGTAACGGGGTTAACGAGGATATTAAGGTCAAGCTCTGCGCCTGAGATAACGAAGAAAAGAATATTGATAGGCACTGTCCAGCTTTCTATACGTGCCATAAGTTCTTCGGAAGTAGAACATACGTTGCAGAAAACAGTACCGGTCATCATACATACAAGTAAGAGTGAAAAACCGCAGTGAACAGGACCGATGTTGAATTTCATTGTAGAAAGACCTACGGTGAGAAGTACGAAGGCAACGGAAATAGCCATACGTTTACTTCTTGAGTGGAAGAACTGCTCTACGAAATCTAAAAGGAAGCCCATTACGGAACCTAAAATAAGAGAGAGTACAATTTCTACTATAGGCTCTACTACTACACCGATAATACTTACAGAACCATTTGAAATAGCGGAAGCAATACCGAAGGAAGCAGAGAAAAGGAGCAGACCTACAGCGTCATCAATAGCAACTACGAGTAAAAGGAGCTTTGTTAAGGGGCCGTCTGCCTTATACTGACGTACAACCATAAGAGTTGCGGCAGGAGCGGTAGCGGAAGCAATAGCACCTAAAGTAATGGCAGCGGGGATTGATAACATATCGGGGAAAGCAAAATGAAGGGCAATAAGTACTACGTCCACCAAAAGTGTGGTAATAACTGCCTGAAGAATACCTATTGTGATAGCTTTTGAACCGAAGGTTTTTAATTGGCTGAGTCTGAACTCATTACCGATTGTGAAAGCGATAAAGCCTAAAGCGGTTTGAGTTATAATTGAGAGACTTTCAACGTGCTCTGTGTTATTGAAGCCAAGACCCTGTACTCCCAAAGCGCCTATTACAAAAGGTCCGAGTAAAAGTCCTGCTACGAGGTAGGCTGTAACGGCAGGAAGATTAATAAGCTTTGTTAAACGGGAAAGCATTAAGCCGCCGATAATGGCAACGGCTAAGCTGATAAGATATATTTCCATGAAGTTTGCCTTCTTTCGATAAAATAAGCGGAATTTCGCCTGATGTATAATACCACCTAATTGCAAAAGCTTCAAGAGAAAAATATTACAAAGTTTTATTGTATTTACATAAATAAACTGTGCAAAAAAGAAAAAAGCGGCAAATTCCTGTGAATTCATCCGCTTTTTTACGTTATTGTTAAATTTTTTTACTGTTTCTTTACTTCAAAACAATGAGTTTTTATAGCATTTAAGCTTTTTACTTTAAAATACAGTTCGCCTTTAGTCCTTTCACTTTCAAAATAAATATCATCATTTGTTTTTATTTCAGAGTATTTAATTCTTATTTCGTCGTTTCTAAGTAAATAAGGCTTCAGTCTTTTAAGCGATAACTTAAAGCTGTTATCCTTTAAAAAGTCATCCGCAATAAGTTCACTCTCTGCAAATACCTCTGTTACGTTTGCGTTTGTTTCAAAATTAATGATAACATCTTCAAAATCAAGAAGGCTATTATCAAGTTTTAAAACGCACTCCGGGCAGTTTGATGTTTTATCGTAAAGATAATAGGTGTATAAATTATCTTCAGTAATTTTGTTTTCTGATTTTATTAAGCTTATTGTGTTAATATCAGGCTTTAAGTTTTCAATTTTTGAAGGTAAATTTAAAATTTCGGGGAAGAAT
>SVPY01000022.1 GCA_015065615.1 Oscillospiraceae bacterium
TTGCCTCAAAATGTGAAAATCCCGACAGTGTGCTAAGCGAATATTTTGAAAGAACCGTAAAAGAACTAAGCAAAATGGACATTGATATGTTGGGGCTTTATTCACACCCGTGGTCTCCTTGGAAAAATAAAGATGACGAATACATAAATAAGCATATTGCAAAATACACCCAATTTAAATCAGTCATTGCAGATATGGGCAGAAACGACAACTTAAATGTGCCCAATGAAATGCTTTCAAACGGCACTTCCGTACACCACACCCTAACAAGATGGCCAATGGTACAGTATGGCGTACCCTTCGATACCAATCATGATAAAGAAGCAACAGAATTCCTTGTAAATGAAATTTTAGAAAATGCTAAAGACCATCAGTTTATTCAGGCAATGTTCTATAGTTGGTTTTACGGGCCAAGAAGACTAAAAATGGCTGTAGATATCCTTAAAGAAAAAGGCTACGAATTTGTTTCTCTTTTGGAATTTGATAGTTTATGGCGCAGTATTAATTAAAATTTAAGTCCCGCTAAATTTTGGCGGGACTTTTTGTTTTCTTTACTTATCAGGGAAATTGTGCTATCATAAATTAACTTACTTTTACCTTTAACATAACAAAGGGGTACATAAAATGAACAGTGATATTTTAAACGAGAAAAACATAAGCGAAATACTTATGCTCCCATATTCCCACCATGATTACGCCTGGACATGTACAAGAGCCTGGCATAAATTCCGCTATGTAAAAATTTTCTGCGATGTTTTGGATACAATGAAAGAAGACCCCACCTACACGTGGCATATTGATAATATCGTACACAGTTTAACTCCCTTCGAGGAATATTGCCCCGAACGTATGGAGGAATTCAAAAAATACGTAAAGGAAGGCAGAATCTGCATCACTAACGGCGGCGTAAGCTTAGCCCGTCCCACTCAGGTAGGCGAGGAGACCTATATCAGAAATATGATTGAGGGTAAAAAAGCTTTCGAAAAAGAATTCGGCATAAAGGATATCCCCGTATTTTTTAACGCAGATACAGGCTGCGGCCATAGTCAGCTGCCTCAGCTATACACCCTTGCAGGTCATAAGTACTACCGATTCCAGCGCCCCGACGGCATCTTAACCAAAAAAGGCGTACCTATGCAGTTTTGGTGGGAAGGTCTTGACGGTTCAAAGGTGCTTACCACAAGAGGCATGTACGGCGGTTTCTGGAACAGCCCCGATTGGATGGAGCTCGACGCCGAAACGAAATGGGACGAAAAGAAGGAAGCTTATTTTGACGCCGAGCTTTCCGACAGAATTAATAACAACGCTTCAACCGATGTGGTTTTGCAGTTTGTAGGCAGTGACGATTGCCGCCCAAAAATGGACTTCAAGGACATTCCCCGTGATTTAAACAAATTTATGGAGGAGTGGAACGAGCGCGAAGAAAGCAAAATGCGCTACGCAACTTTAAACGAAGCCTATAAGCTTCTTGAAACAAAGGATGTTCCGAAGTGGAAGGGCGTATTGGATCACGCGGATTTATCCTACAACTTCCCCTCCAAGGGCTCAAACTCAATGTGGCGCAGAAGAATTGATCTGGATCACGCCATCACAGAGGTAGAAAAATTATGGGTAATTGCGGATAAATTGGGCTTTGCTTACCCCGAAAAAGAGATACGCGATTTGTGGTTTGATTTATTCGAGATTACGGGTCACGCCATTGAGGACGTTCAGGACCGCGACGATAAGGAGCTTAATACTTTTACAGGCAGAGCTATGAATAACGCCGCTATTTTAGCCCGAAAAGCCCGTGAAAATATTATAAACGCAGTTAAGAAATCCGATAAACTTCAGGCGGTGGTAATAAACACACAAACAAGGGAAACCGAGCAAGTGGTTAAATTTCAGGTTACTTCTCCCTGCGGTATTAGCGGATTCGATATAATTGACACAGACGGCAATAAGCTTAATTATCAGATTACCGAAATATTCCCCGAATACCGCTCCTACAAGGGCAGTGAATACGCAGGTGTGGACGTGGAAGTCAAGGTGAAAGTTCCCGCCATGGGCTACACCACTCTCATACTGGAGCCTAACGGCGAAAAGCTTAAAGATTTAGCGGATAAAACCTTTATAGATAATCTCCCTTCAGGCTTACCAGAAAATGCAGAAGGCGAAGTTATTTTTAATAATAACGAGCTTGAAGTAAAATTCCTTAACGGCAAAGTAATTTCCATAAACAATTTAAAAACGGGCAAAATAATAAAATCAGAGGATAACACCGCGATAATTAATCTTCGTTACGAGGAATTAAAACCAACTATATCCTGGCTGCCCGATTTCCACAATATATTAAATCTTTGGGAATTTATTCCCGAGGGCGGAAAAGTACTGGCAAACGGTCCCGTAAGATTTACTTATAAATCCTACGGAAAAATACGCGACCAGAAAGCAAGTGTGACCTACACCTTAAATCAATCTGCCAAAGCTCTTGATATTAAGGTTGAAACCGATTTTGATGATGCTATAGAAGGATTTTTGTGGCTTAGCGTTAAAGCAGATGCAGACAGCGATTTTTATTCCGATATACCCTTCGGCGTGGAAAAGCGCGAATTCTTCGATAATAAAATTGCCGACGGCGGCTCAAAGGAACCCGTTGCGGTGGTTCCCTGCGAGTGGGAATACCCCAAGCAGATGTACGCCAAGAATTTTACCGCCTTCAACTGTTGCGGCGCGCCTTTGGCATTAATCAGCAAAAACTGCGCCTGCTACTACGATTATAACGATCCCTTCGGTGAGCTTCGCATCACTTTAGGCAGGGCTCTGCCAATGAAATACAGAACCGACCGCTGGTTCGGTCAATGCTCCGAGGATTTTGATATGACAGGGCACCATTTCTTTGATTTATCATTGCTCTTTACCGAAAAACTCGGTAAATTCAGTGATATTCAGCATTACCACAAGGAGCTGATTCACCCCTTGTTTGCAGACGAGGTTTTCGGTTTCTTGGGCGGCGGCTTTGCCGATAAAACGGGCAGTATGTTTGATACAGATAAGGAAAATATTATTAATACCGCTGTTTATAAAGAAAACGGCAATATAATAGCCCGTTTCTTCGAATGTCAGGGAGAAACAACAGAAGTTACCGTAAAAATGCCCCAAAATACAAAAAGTGTAAGGGCTACCGATTTTATAGGCAACACTCTTTCTGACGTTACTTTAATCTTCGACCCTGATAAGGGTACGGCGAAAATAACATTCAAGCCCTTTAAAATTATTACTCTTGAAATAAAATAACCTATATAAAAAAACTGACCTGCGGGTAAAACCGTAGGTCAGTTTGTTTTTGAGGAGGAATAACTATGTAAACGTAAAAAGTTAATTTTTAAAGAATGCTACTGCAACTGCACCGGGACCTGCGTGCACGCCTATGGCGCTGCCTATAGTAGTATAGGGTACGTCGGTTCTGCCTTTTTCCCAAACGTGGCGGCTATCCTCGACGTATTTTATAAGCATAAAGTCGCTCATACCTGTGTAGCCTAAAAGCAAGGGCTTGTTAAAATCAACGCCGCCTGCCTTATTAATTTCTTCTACAAGCAAATTATTGCCCATTTTGGATCCTCTTGCTTTACCCAGCATTTTAATTTCACCGTCTTCAAGGGCGATAACGGGCTTTATGTTTAAAAGTGAACCTGCAAAGGCTACGGTTTTAGAAATTCTGCCGCCCTTTTTAAGGTATTCAAGAGTATCTACTAAAGCTACAAGTACAATTTTCTCTTTTTCTTCTTCAAGTTTTTCGGCAATTTCCTTTGCTTCCATTCCCTCTTCAATATATTTAAGTGCAAGCTCAGTTAAAATTCCTCCGCCGATGGCAACGCTTTTGCTATCCACTACGTACACGTTTTCGTAGCCTTCCGCGGCAATTTTCGCGCTCTGGTAGGTGCCCGAAAGCTTACTTGAAACGGTTATTACAATTACGCTTTCCTTTGCCTCCTTTGCTTTTTCGTATTCCAAAGCAAACAAAACGGGCGAGGGCTGGCTTGTGGTTGGGTGTACGTCGGTTTCCACCAGCTTTTCGTAGAACATTTTATGGTCAATCGTAATTCCATCCTTATATTCTTCGTCGCCAAAGTAAATTGTGAGAGGAATAACCGTTACTTTTTCTTTAATTTCGGGAAGTAAATCTGTTGTTGAGTCTACTATAATTCTTGTTTTCATATTTTTCCTTTGGGCTTTAAGAAAAGCTCTCCTTTAACTTGTTGACTTGGCAACAACTATACCATATATTCGTTGACTTGTCAACATTATAAATGTAAAGAAACTGTTAAATAGACGCCTATGCAAAGAAAAGTAAAAGGAGTGAGAATTAACTCACTCCTTAATTTATTTTATTCTGTAGTTTCCTAAAGTTTTTGCTGCTTCGAAGCCTAATTTTTCAAGGCCCTTTGCACTGTAGTGACCTGCAACTTCGGGATTCATATATTCTTTTTGCTTATTTAATTCGGTTGCGATTTCGGTAAGCATTAAAAAATCTTCATTTTCATTACAAATTTCACTTTGAGCGTTTATTATTTCGTCATCTCTGCTATCGTTTGTAAATCTGCCCACACGGATAATGCCAAATTTATTGATACCTATATTTTCTTTAAGAATTAAATTAAGCTTTGTAAGCATTTCTTTATATTCTGCTTTGCTTGTTTCAAATATAGCATCGCTTTCGCCCTGAAGCCACACGAAATAGATTTTGCCAATAGTTTCGCCCTTGTTTATCAGCTTTTCTTTTGCAGAAGTCAGTTTTCTTATAAAAACTTCGAATCTTTTATCCGGTGGCAACCACTCTTTTACCATTGTACTGCCCTTCGCGGCGTGTACGGCAAGAATTTTTTCGCCCGTTATCTCAATATACTTACGGCAAAACTGCGGCACCATATTAGTATAACCATAGCAAGCACTACCTAAAGCGGTGGTCTCGATCCATGTTTTAAAGTCACTGTCTTTTTTATAAACAAAGGTTTCTTTAAAATCATATCCTATATCTTCGCCTACAGGATTTTTAAGGGGAACAAAGCTATCGCTTAAAAATTTATATTCAAAAGCATTTTCCACCACTTTATTTTCGCTGAGGCACTCTGTTTGCCCTTGCATATTGCTCTGCCCACCAAAAATTATGATATCCATTTTATTTCACCTCAGCATTCAGTATATCACAATGGAATTGTCTTAACACTTAATATAATAATATTTATCACAAAATTAATATCTTATTTAAAAGTATACCAATCGCCTTTTTTACCCATACCGTTATTAAACCAATCTCCGCCAACACCGCTTGTAATCATCCAAATAGTATCGCCCTCCGTGCCGAAATTATAACTACCGTCATAGGTAGGCAAGCCACCGTTAGAAGAAAGGTAAACTTCGTTTATTGCGCGCCATTGATTTGTTTTAACGTCTAAATAGCAGGGATTTTTTACCATCATAGCGCGTACTTCGCCTGAATATTCGTTAAGGTAATTTTCAAGGAATATAGCAATAGAGCCTTTAAACGAAGAATTCTTAAAGCCTATATCGTAAGTGGTCAGCGTGCCGCTCTCAATACAATTTCATCCTGCGTTTGCTTATTCAAATGAACGAAAGCCGCACTGTAACCGCACACACGAACGATTAAATTCTTATGCTGTTCCGGGCATTTTTGAGCCTCTAAAAGCATATTTCTATCTATCATATTAAACTGAAGTGAAGAACCTTCTGCATCTAAAAAGCCCTCAATAACAGAAGTCAAAACCCTTACGCCTTGCTCTTCATCTTCAATTTCCGGAAGAGTCATTTCTGTTATGAAAGAATCAGCGAATTGTGTAAAATCAATAGGCCTGAGGCTATGAATAAGGTCCAGCGGACTTTCTGTTTTTACAAACTCGCTGGGTGAAACACCTCTGGATAAAGGAGTATTTGCCTTGCGACCATCCGGTGTAGCACCAAGGCGTATACCCATATCACGATACAGATCATGGGGATAAAATACCGGTAAATAAAGTCCGCCTCGGGCATTTTTTTGACCCGCTACCTTCGATAAATCACTGAGGACCTTTGCAGAGAACATATCGAGCACTTCGTTGTTTGTTCCGTGCTTTGGAATTTTTTCTACAATATATTTGCGCAAAGAATCATAGCCTGAAAAATCACATGAAACAATACTGTAAAACTCACTTAAAGAACATTTACCTTCTTCATAAACGATTTGCTTAATCGCATACAGTGAATCAATAAGCGTTGCAGTACCAAGCATGGAAATGGACGTATTATTATACCTTGCTCCGCCCTCTGTAACGTCCATACCTTTTTCCAGACAATCGTCCATTGATGAGGAATATAAAACCAGTGGGTCGTATTCACACCAATGAGCTTCGCTTATATTTTTCCATTCAGCTATTTTTTCGTGATATGCCTTTACGTCTGCTGTAAACTGTGCATAAAAAGATTCGAATGATGCTATACTGCCGCCGTGCTCCATAGTATGAAGTAAAATACGTGGCAAGCTTACCCAGCTATCTGCTCTTGTACAAACTTCAGTACCTTGCAAAACGATCTCGTGGCAGCCGCCGCCTACGTACATTCTGGCATCTTCCACCTTCTGGCCGCAACGCACCTTAGCGGGTATAAGCACGTCATCATTATGCATCATAAAAGAAGGCAGTTTCGCCATTTGCAGCTTAGCTAATTTTTCCAGAAAAGCTTTCGGGTGATTTTTGGAAATACGGCAATTTATTTTTGTGTCTATTGTTCTGAGCGTCACCACGGCATCCAAAATCATTTCTGTAAGCTCATTATAAATTACGTTTCCTTCTCTGTCACATCCGCCGAGTTCAATTGTTGTGGAAGTTTCCCAATACCTGTTCTTTGCATCGAACCTGACTTCCGTATACAAAAGCAAATCACAAATCAGTCGGAAGGCCTCTTCTTTTGTGATAATGCCTTTCTCTATATCCTTTTTATATAAAGGATACAGCATTCTATCCACCTGACCAAAAGTACTGAATCCAATACCCTCCAGCGAACTAACACACTCACGGTAAAACAAAATCGCACAGAGTCCCTCATAAAAGCTTGAGGCAGGATTAGCAGGAACGCGCTTTGCAGCCTGTGCTATTCGATTAAAATGGGCGGCAAGCTTTGGATCCTCTGCTTTTTCTTCCAGTTTTTCTGCTTCTTCTGCAAAGCGTTTTGCCAAAACTTTCAGCGCATTATTGGCACGAATTGCACAGCGGTAAAATTCCTGTTTCTTTTCGCATTTGCAGTCTTTCAGCATAGCTTCAGCCTGATTTATAATTCCGTTCAGACCAACGGTTAAAATTTTATCGTAACCCGGGCAATGGTGATCAAAACTTACCGGATTGTAACTACTGAAAAAACTATTTTCACAATCTTTTTTTATTCTCTGCAAATATTCCTTAATCCACCATCCGCGCTCACCGCTATGTAAAAATGAACCTACGGGTGACTGCAAGCCGCCCCAGCTGTTCCTTGGGCGACCAGACGAGATTTCAAAAAAGAAATCGGTATGATCAAATAAATGAACGGGGCAGTTTTCGCTTAAAAGCTCATACATTCTTGTTTTTAATTCATATGAAGATACATTTGAGCCTTCTGAAAGCATATTTTCAAGTTTTAAAAGCAACTGCTGAGTGCAGGGATCAAAACTACTGTAATATTCTTCAAATTCGGCTTCAACGTTGTTTTTATGAGTGTTCAACCAAGAATTCAAATCTGCAATATCCTTATTAGACATTATATTTGCTCCTTCCTTGTGTATTTCAAGTTATAATTATGTTTGAATATTTCTAAAAACAAATATTAACAATTATTATAGTACAAATAAATTATTTTAAATTATACCAATCCGCTTTTTTACCTTTACCGTTATTAAACCAATCTCCGCCAACACCGCTTGTTATCATCCATACGGTGTCATCTTCTACACCGAAATTATAACTACCGTCATAGGTAGGCAAGCCACCGTTTGAAGAAAGGTAAACTTCGTTTATTGCGCGCCACTGATTTGTTTTAACATCTAAATAGCGCGGATTCCTGACCGTCATAGTACGTACTTCGCCTGAATATTCGTTGAGATAATTTTCAAGGAATATAGCAATAGAGCCTTTGAAGGCAGAATTTTTAAAACCTATATCGTAAGCTGTAAGCAAGGTCCACTCCCCTGTTTCCAAATCGCACACCCACTGCTCCACTACCGTATTGCCCGTAGTATCAGAAACGCGGCATCTTATATGCATCGTATACCAGTGACCGCTTTCCCACTGATAGTCTACCAGCGCTCTTGCGCCCGTGCCTTCACCGCCGAAGCTATCCATCTGTGCATCTTCGGGATAGATCTGCTTTGCTCTTATGGTGGTGTTGTTGCCGTTATAATCCTCGCAGTAAACGTCCCAGAAAGACATAATGGCTTTTTTGCTTCCGTCGTAAATATTCTGGAAGCCTGCATAGGCGCTTACGCCGACATACTCGGTATGTACGCTTGCATACTGGCTTTCAAGATAGGAGTAATCCATTACCCAGTTGCCGAGACAGCAATACGTACCTATAGGAAGATGATCAACCTTAAAATCCACGCTGTACTCTGTGTATCTCGTATCTTCGGGTATACTGAACCAGCCTGCAATATACGGAGAACGGCAGGTACTTGATGCGTTATGATTACTGATAGAAGCGGAGTCGGGCATTTCGAATTTCTCCGCCCAGTTATAGGATTCATCAATAAAGAAAGTCTCGGTAAGCATTTTCTCTCCGTCAATAAACCACTCTGCGGTATGAGCGCCCGGGGTCATACATTTCTGCATATTCACGTAGAAAATTCTGAAATTAATCACGCTATGATTCAAGGCTTCGCCTGCGCCCCAGCCCCATTTTTCACCGCTGTCAACTATTACGTATGCCTCGGTCCATTTGAATTTATCTTTTCCGTTATAAGTAAGCTCCATACTGAAGCTGTAGTACTCGTCGCTGCCCAATTCATTTAAATCCGCCGCGGTGGCAGCGAGAGTTCTTACGTAACTATCGTCACTCTTTCTGTAAACAAGAATTTTACCCTCGGCGCTTATTTCGGGTACGGTGATTTCCGGAAGAATGCCCTTATCGGGAGCTTCGCTTTCGGATGTAGCTTCACTTTCCGTTTCGCTTACCGTTTCGCTCTCAGTTTCACTTTCGGGTTCGCTTTTAGTTTCGCTTACGCTTTCTGAAGCTTCCTCGGTTTCACTTTCCGTTGGAGTTTGAGAAACAATCTCACTTTCGCTCACGGAAGATGAAGAAGAGGCACCTATAAGAGCGTCGAAAACGTTCTCGGGCTCATTTCCGCAGCCTGCAAGAGACAGCATAAATGCTATACATAAAATCAAACTTATTATTCTTTTCATTTCAATTCTCCTTTAATTATTGACAGTAATAAGCGCATTTTCTATAATATATCATAAAGAAAGAAGGTAATCAATATGGATAAAAAAGTAATAACAATAATCGGCTCGGGTATGATGGGCAGTGCCCTTGCTTTTCCCGCAAGAGAAAACGGAAACGAAGTTAATATAGTAGGCACACACCTTGATAGAGAAATAATAGAAAACTGTATAGAAAATAACCGCCACTTAAAATTTGACCGTGATTTTCCCGAAGGCGTAAAATTTTACCAGATTGAAGATCTGGATAAAGCTTTAAAAAACGTAGATTTCATTATCTGCGGTGTAAGTTCTTTCGGTGTTGACTGGTGGCGCGACTTTATTCTCCCCAAGCTCCCCGAAAATGTGCCCGTAGTTTCAGTTACCAAGGGACTTATGAATAAAGAGGACGGCAAACTTATAACTTACCTTGATATCTGGGGCGAAAAATTAAAAGAGCTCAATAAAAATATTCCCCTCTGTGCTATAGGCGGACCCTGCACCAGCTACGAGCTGGTTGCCCACGACCAGACTTACGTAAACTTCTGCGGTAAAGATAAAGAAGCTTTAAAGATGATTAAAGAAGCTATGGAAACGGACTACTACCACATAGGTTTAAGCGAGGACATAGTGGGCGTTGAAAGCGCCGTAGCTCTTAAAAACGGTTATGCTTTGGGCGTCGCCCTTACTATCGGCGTCAATCAAAAAAATTTCAAAGACGATACCCTTCATTTTAACTCTCAGGCGGCAGTATTTACCGAAGCTGTTAAAGAAATGCAGAAGCTTCTTACTTTGCAGAATGCAGGCAGTCTTGATAATTTAGCCTTAGGCGTAGGCGATTTATACGTAACCGTTTACGGCGGCAGAACGAGACTTATAGGAATTTTACTGGGTAAGGGTTTGAACATCGACGAAGCAAAAAATGAACTCAACGGTGTAACACTTGAAAGTCTGGTTGTAGCCGAAAGAGTTGCAAAAGCATTAAGAATAAAAGCAGAAAAAGGCGAGGCAGATTTAAAGGACTACCCCTTACTTTTACATATTGACGATATTATTACTAAGAAGCTTTCTGTAAATATTCCCTGGAATGAATTTATCTAAGAAAGGAACTTGCATATGAATTACTGGTCACAAAGCAAAAACAATATTTACGTAGCCGCTCACAGAGGTTTTAAGGATAAATATCCCGAAAACACTCTTCTTGCTTTTAAAAAGGCACTTGAACTGGAAGTAGACCAGATTGAGACCGACGTAAGAGTCACTAAGGATAAGATCCTCGTTTTAATGCACGACGAAAAACTTGACCGTACCACAAACGGCAAAGGAATGGTTTCCGACTATACTTACGAGGAGCTAATAAAATTCGATGCAGGCGAAGGTGAGAAAATTCCTACCTTAGAAGAACTTTTTGAACTTGTAAAAAATCACCCTACTTTAACTTTGGATCTTGAACTAAAAGAATATCCCGAAGAAGTAGGCGAAGAACTTTCATTTTACGTTTGCGACGAAACCCTGAAGATGGTAGAGAAATATAATTTTGGGGAAAGAATAGTAATAAACAGCTTCAGCAGTAAGCTAAATGAGTATATTTTTAAAACTTACGGCAAAAAGTACCGTCAGCACGGATTTTTCCCTAAAAAGCATATGACCCCCAATGAGCTTGACCCCTACACTTACCTTTACTGCGCATGTGTTTTCGGAGCAGGTGATGACGTAAGCATTGAGGAAATTTTACAGATTCAAAAGGATTACGGTGTAAGAATCTGGGCACCTGCTTCAACAAGAGATGAGGCAAGTATCGATTTAGCCGTAGCTTACGGCGCCGAGCTTATTACCTGTAATAACCCTGACGAAGTGCTCACGATTTTAAGAAAAAAGGGACTTCATAAATAATTTCCGTACTGTAACCTAAAGTTGCGTGATAATTGGTGGAAGCAACTGATAAATTCCGCTATAATGAGGACAAACAAGACAAGACAAAACAAAACGAAAGGAACGATTATTTATGGCAGGCGTCAGAATGGTTAATCTGCTTGTTTTCTCACTTTTGATATTTATCCCCATTATTACAGCGGCAATTTATCTTTTTTTCCTTATTGTCAAGGCACTAAAAAAATATATAAATTCCAATGAAGTAAGAACAGAGAAAACACAAATAAAAAAGAGTTTGGGGCAGACCCTTAAAGAACACAGAAACAACTGTAAAATGACTCAGGAATTCGTAGCTGAAAGCTTAGGTGTAAGCCGTCAGGCTGTCTCAAAATGGGAAAGCGGTGTTTCGGATCCCAGTACCTCAAATTTACTCGCACTTTGCAAGCTTTACGGAATATCCCCCGAAGAACTTTTAAAAAACATAAGCAGTCAATAAACAAAAAGACCCGACAGATAAAATCTGCCGGGTTTATTTTTATCCAAATCTACCGTTTACGTAGTCGCCTGTACGCTCATCCATTGGATCATTAAATAATATTTTCGTATCGTTTGTTTCAATCAATTCACCTAAAAGGAAAAAAGCTGTTTTATCGGAAACTCTTAAAGCCTGCTGCATATTGTGAGTAACAATAATAACAGTAACCTTTTCCTTAACGGACAAGATAAGTTCTTCTATTTTAGCCGATGAAATAGGATCAAGAGCAGAGGTAGGCTCATCCATTAAAAGCACCTTGGGTTTAACAGCCAAGGAACGGGCAATACAAAGTCTTTGCTGCTGACCGCCGGAAAGAGATAAAGCGCTTTTATTCAGCTTATCCTTAACTTCCTCCCATATAGCTGCACCTTTTAGTGAGCTTTCCACGATTACGTCGAGTTCGCTTTTCTTTTTAACACCATGTGTTCTGGGTCCATAAGCTATATTATCGTAAATACTCATAGGAAACGGGTTAGGCTTTTGGAACACCATGCCTATTTTTTTTCGAAGCTCGTTAACGTCCACCGAGGTATCGAATATATTTTTACCTTCATACTTAATTTCACCGGTTATTTTAACCCCCTGAATCAAGTCATTCATTCTGTTAAGAGTCTTAAGGAAGGTGGATTTACCGCAGCCTGAAGGGCCAATTAAAGCAGTTATTTTATTTTCGGGAATTTCTATATTAATATTATTAAGCGCCTTTGTTTCACCATACCAAAGGCATAGATTTTTAGAAGTAATTATTTCTTTCATTTTAACCTTTCTCTCAGTTTGCTCTCTTTTTACTGAAATATTTGCTTATTAAATATGCAGAAAGATTTATCAGCAAGGTCATAATCATCAATATGGCAGCTATGGCAAAAGCTACACCAAACTCACCGTCATCCTTGGCATATACGTAAAGGGCTACTGAAAGCGTAGCGCCCGGGCTTGTGAAAATATCAAAAACTCCATTTAAGGTATGAGCAAAGCCTGCTGTAAAAAGTAAAGCTGCGGATTCGCCTAAAATCCTGCCTACAGAAAGAAGGCTGCCGGTTATAATGCCTTCCACACAGTTTGGCAGCACTATAGTCCTTACCACTCTCCATTTTCCTGCTCCTATACCAAACGCTCCGTCACGGTAGCTCTGAGGAACTGTTTTCAAGCTTTCCTGTGTTGTTCGCATAACAGTTGGTATGTTCATAATTGTAAGAGTAAGAGCACCCGAAAGCAGGCTTGCACCAAAATTGTTTGAAAACAAAAGCATTCCCACTAATCCGTAAATTATAGAAGGTATGCCAGATAAAATCTCGGCGGCATATTCAATTATCTTTACAAATGTTTTATTTTCTGCATATTCACTTAAATAAACTGCAGATCCTACACCAAAAGGCAGTATAAAAATCAGGGACAATACGACAATATATACCGTATTTAAAATATCGGGAAGTATTCCGATGGTACCGTTCAGTTTGCTGGGTTTTGTGGTTATAAGCTGCCACGTTATATTGGATATGCCTTTTCCCATCACGTAACCTACCAGGAACACTACCAGCGAAACTACTAAAGCTATTGAAGCATACATAAGTATGTTAATCAGCATGCTATAGGTTTTTCTTTTTTTCACTGATCCTTATCTCCTTTCAAAAAGAAGTTAAGAACTGCATTTATCATTAAGATAAACAGAAAAAGTACTAGGGCTATTGAGAAAAGAGCATTCTGCTGCAAAGTACCCGGGCTCGAATAAGCCATTTCGCTCGCTATAGCTGTAGTTAAGAATCTTACACTCTGAAAAATTGAGGGCATATTGGGAGCATTTCCTGTCACCATCATAACAGCCATTGCTTCACCTATAGCTCTGCCAACGCCTAAAACCACCGCGGCAGCTATACCGCTTTTTGCTGCAGGCACGGAAACTCTCATATACGTTTCATTCGCATTGGCACCAAGGGCTAAAGAGGCCTCCTCGTATTCCTTGGGTACTGCATCCAACGCTGTTACTGAAACCTTGATAACCGACGGAAGAATCATAACCGAAAGAACTATTATAGCAGCCAAAAGACCCGAACCGTCGGGAATATTAAATAAAATTCTTATTGCAGGCACCAACACCAGCATACCAACAAGACCGTAGACAACTGAGGGGATACCTGCCAGCATATCGATTATTATTAAAATCACGTTTTTTACTTTCTTACTTGCCTTTTTGGAAAGGTATACAGCAGCCATAAAACCTACAGGAACACCTATTAAAACCGCACCTGCTGTACCGTAAACACTGGTAAGAACAAATGGCAGTATACCGAATTCAGGTTCAGCGGCCGTAGACGCCCATTTTTCACCGAAAAGAAAATCTGTAATGCCTATTTCCCACAAAGCGGGCATACCTGAAACTATAAGATAAATAGTTATTATCAAAACACTGGCAACGGTTACAAGTCCTAAAACTGCAAAAATGCCGTGAACTATATGTTCAATTAATTGTTTTTTATCTCTTTTTTTCATATCTTATTTTTACATAGCGATAAGCGAAAGGCATTACCTCTCGCTTACCTTAATTTTTCAATTTGCCGGAACAACGCCTGCTTTTGTAATTACTTCGTTCGCATCACTTGAGGTAATAAATTCGAAGAATTTCTGAGCGTTATCGGAAAGCTTACTTCCTTCTTTTGTTACTAATACAAAAGGACGCTGCACTAAATAAGCACCATTTTTGATGTTTTCCTCATTAACTTCAACGCCGTCAACCGTTACAGTTTTAACCGTATCCTTAACAGATGCCGCAGAAGCATAACCTATTGCATTGGGGTTACTTGCAACGGCTGTGATAACGTCACCGGTGGAAGTAAGTTCCTGGCGGTACTTGCATTTATCTTTTGTATCTGTAATAGACTCGAATCCGTCACGGGTACCGCTACCTGCCTCTCTGCCTATAAGAACTATTTCAGCATCGCTGCCGCCTAATTCACTCCAATTTGTAATTTCACCAGTGTAAATTTTTGCGATATTCTCAAGGCTTAAATCACTGATTACATTTTCAGGATTAACTATTATAGCAATACCGTCATAGGCAAGAACGGTTTCCTTAAGCCCTTTTTCAATTTCTTCTGCTTTTAAACTGCGGCTGGAAAGTCCTATATCACATCTGCCTTCCATAACAGCTGAAATTCCTGCAGAAGAACCTGTAGCATTATAAGCTACAGTTATACCTGTTTCATTTTCAAAAACCTCGCTTAATGCGCCAATCACGCTGCTCATAGAGGTAGAACCGTCGGTGGTTACTTTCTTTTCACCTGCGCAAGCTGTAAAAACAGTCATAACCATAACAACCGATAAAATTAAACTAATTATTTTTCTCATATTTTTTACCTTCTTTCTTTTTGTTATGGTTTAATTTTAAAATAATAATGTAAAATCAAAAACACGTAAAACGTAAAAAAGAAGTAAAATTATTCCGCTTTTTGTAAAATTGATTTTAATTAAAAAATCCACGATAATCCATGAAATAAAAGCGAAACAACTATAAAAATTCCCGACAGATTAAATCTGCCGGGAATTTTTTATGCTTTAATATAAACTGTGTTTGCGCCTTCTGTGAGGAGATATTCTTTTTCTTTATATTTAACTGTAAGTTTTATATCCTTTGGCACAAACACGTCAGCCTTAATAAAGCCTTCGTATTTAGTGTAGGCGGCTTTAATTTCGCCCTTAGGTGTTATTACACTACCGTTTGCGCTGGTTACTTCGTTGTTTTCAAAGTTAGGAATCTGGAAAAGTGCTTCCTTATAGCCTTCTTTTAAAGGTCTTATACCTAAAATATACATAGGTAAAAGGTAAGCAGGAGAAGCTGACCAGCCGTGGCAAGCGGTGTTATTAGCACCGTTTCTTCTTAATTCCGGAAGTGTAGGCAGGTGGGCAAACTCGCCCCATACCTCAGTTAAATACTTGAGACCTTCGCTATATAAACCCTTAACGAACATTGTTCTTGCGGTTACTGTAGCACCGTACATTGTAGCGGCAGGAAGAATTTTATTTAAATCGGGCTCGCCGTTTTCGTTCTCCTGGTTTTCACCAATCGGAATAGCATCAAGCATTTTTTTGTCAGTAATATTATTAAAGAGCTCTTTGTAATTTTCGCTGCCCTTTATATTACCTAAAACAGCATAGGATGTTGCTGCCTGAGTGGTAAGCTTGCTGCAGCTTGTATCGCGGTAAACTTTTTTCTCCTTATCGAAGAATATTTCGTGGCTTACCTCTCTCATTTTCTCTACAGCCACAAGAATTTCGGGAGTGATAATATCATTAAAGAAATCAAACTCCTTCATTCTGTCCACTATAAAAGCAAAGTATCCGCAATACTTAACGTTTTCTCCTTCGGGCTCACTGTAGCCCCAATCCCAGTAGTTACTGCAACCTTTATAATTGGTATCAAATACGCCTCTTCCATTTATATTGGAAACTGCGTAAGCGATAAGCTTTTTAACAGTTTCTTTCAAAGGCAAAAGATTTTCTTCGTCGCCTGTATAAAGAAGGTAATCGGTAACCATTTCAAGGTACATTAAGTTATATGAGAGCATTAAAAGCCAATTGGGCTTTACGTTACTGGAGTTATAGCCGCCCAGAGCACCGCATTCGGTCTGACCCATAGCGTGCTCGTAGAGTGTTGTAAGAAGCAAGCCTTTATCGAAAGTACTGTAATAGTTACCCATGCAGTCAAAGTAAGCATCGCCAAGCCACAAAACTCTCTCACGGTTTACGCAGTCGGTAAAACCATCGATAGTGCATACCTGCTGAGTTCTTACGCTAACGTCGAAAATATCATTAAGGAGCTTATTATCTGCAAAGAAGCTCTTTTTCTCCTCGTAGGGGTAAACTTCTTTTGTGGCTGTTACGCTTAAAATCTTGCAGCCCTTTGAAGCATCCACAAGCACGTACACAAAACCGCGGGGGAATAATACTTCGGCTTCGCCCTTACCCTTTTCTACAAGGAATCTATCAGCATATTTTGACCATCTATCAGGTTTTACGAAGCCTTCAGGAGTAAGCTGATCGTCGTATGCTACTATAATTTCGCTATCCTCTTCGCATTCATACGCTATTTTTACGGTACCGGAAATGGTCTTTTCAAATTTATAGAGGGAATAGTTGCCGTCAGCTTCTGCTTCGTCCCTTACTCTGCCGAAGATTTTATGAGTAAAATGATCATCTTCCACAGGCATATCCTTGAAAGTACCAGCCTTCATAAGCTCGCCTTTTTCGGTAAGATATGAGAAAAGCTTCATTGTACGCTGGCGGTAATTTTTGTGAACGTCATTTTCGGATTCTGCCTTAAATAAAACCAAAGCATTTTCCCAAGCGCTATCGTCAAAATCGGGATTCATAAAACCTATGGGGAATTTTTTCATATCAATATCTTCTACGAAATCAAAATGAGAAAAAATTCTGCCGTCTGTTATAAAAGCATCAAGGAATTTTGCCTTCCAGGATTCATCTGTGATGATTTTTTCAGCTTTAGTATCTATTTCGCACCAAAAAGCCTTATCACCCTTTCTGTGGCCTGCACATTCTTTGCCCAAATGATGAACCAACACCGCAATAGTGTGTTCACCTTTATTGAGGGCAATTTCAAGCTTATCGTATTCAGCGTGGCTTTCATGCCTCCTTACAGGACCACGATGGATAAAACTGCCGTCGATATATAAATTATAATATGTATCACCGAAAATCTTAATTTCAGCAATTTCGTCTTCGGTGTTAAATTTCTTTCTGAACAAAACGTAAACGTCGATATCTCTTTCGGCTTTTGCCCATATTACTTTAGCGGAAATTTCTTCTTTTTTGAAAATACCGGGAAGTTTCATAACGATCACCTTTTCCTTTTATGTTTTTACTTCAAAAGCCATAAAGCCGTAGGGTTCAACGTAATTAACGGTAACCTTGTCTCCTTCAAGCTTACCTTCACAGCCTATAAATCTAATGCTTTTATATTCTTTAGCTAAATTGAATTCGATATCAAAAGCATCGTCTATAAAGGGGTTGATAACCGAAACTGTAAGCTTAGTTTTATCCCCGTTTTCAAGAACGACCATATATAAATCGGGATTTTTTGAAACGGTTTTAACTGCCATTTTTTTGCCGCTTACATACTCTATTGCATCGGTAAGCTGCTTTTTGCGGTAATAGTTTGAAAAATAATTCGCACTTAAATTCACGTCTTTATAACTTTCGTTCATTAAGCTTACCGAGATAACGAAGAATTTCTGTCCCTTTTCGTTCTCATAGCGGTAAGAGCCGACACTGTTACCGGGTAAAAGATAAGTTTCAACCTCCGCCTTTTCACTGCACTTTACTTTAAAAAGTTCTGTATTACCGAAATTATAGGTACTGCTATCCTCTTTTACAAAATATTCCGATGAAAAGCTTGACGCCTCTGCACTTATTAAGCCTACGTCTATTCCCTTTTCGCTTAAATTCTTGGCCGCGGATATATCAAGAATAGCTCCGTTTTTTAAATCTTCCTCTGTTACATAGTAAGCGTTTTCACCCATAATAAATACGGGAGACTCCGTATTATCGTAGTTAGTGGGAATAGCGTTATCGGTTAAAATTCTTTTTGCGTTGCGGCTGTTTTCCATTTGACTGCAAAGATATGAGCTTACGCCTTCGGGTGTTTCATCGGGCAGATGCCAGTTTTCGGTTTTAGCCATAACATCAATAACGCGCAAACCTAATGCTTTTTTATCTTTTACAACTTCTTTTAATTCTTCTCTTATTTTAGTATTTCTGATATGGCGGTCGGTGTAACCCGTCTCGTAGCCGAAGGGGTAGCTATAGTCGTACATATATTTTAATATGCCGTCCATCTCGTTTGTGGAGATTAAAGCCAAATCGAAAAGTTCAAGCTGGCGGGCAGGCACTATGTAACGGGGTCTTGGGTAAACGTCGCCCTCAGAGAAAAACTCAATATCAACGTCTTTGCACCAATTTGCCTGAGCGCGGTTAGCTTCAACAGCCATTGAAACCTTGGGGTTATGGTAAGCAGCACCGATAGAGCGAAGGAACAATGGATTATCACCGCCTAAAGCCTTTGCGATTTCGATACAGTTAGTACCTTCAAAATCCCATGTATCCCAGCAAGCGCAAATACTCATTCTGATATCGGGGTTAACTTCGTTAAGAGCAGAGCGCATTTCCTTGGAAAAATTAATCAAGGTTTCGCCCTGTAATTTAAGCCATTCTGTGCGGTAGAAATTTTTGCCGCCTGAGAAAATTTTCTTTTCAAGCTCTTCTTTTGGGATAACTTCGCCTATTCTTTTGTAATACTCCTGAAGATGCTTTTCACAAACGCAGCCCATACGGTAATTGCGGTAATTAAGGCGGTAGTCGTCATCAAACATAATTAAATCCGGCTCCATTTTGGCTACAAGCTTCAGATTTTTCTTAAAGACCTCGATTACGTTTTTATCCATAGGACAAATGGAGTTTTCGTTAACTTTATTAATACCCTGAATCTTCGTGTACATACTGAGGTCTACTTTATCACCTGTTTCGTGAAGCAGAGCATCGCCGTGACCGAATGAGATAAGCCAAATTCCCACTTCAAAGCCCTGCTCTTTAAAATACTGAACCTTCCATTTATTTTCCTCGGAATAAAACACTTCACAAGGATTAAAAAGGTAGCTCAGACCCGTGATAAAAACTCTATCCACCTTACATTCTTTAAAATTTTTAACGATATCGTCAATATTCTCTCTTGTAATGGTGTGAAACATAATGGGAACGGATAATTTATACATAAAATTTCTCCTTTATTTTAAACTTTTTTCGAGTTTTTCCCTCGTATTCTCCGCTTTGGGGCTGAATTTATCTGACATAACGTAGTTAACAAGACTTCTTAAAATGTATTCAAGATTAAAATTATAATCTCTTAAGCCGTGATTAAAGCTGCAGACCAAAACTTTACCTTTACTGAGTTTGAATTCAAATAAGTAGCAGTATTTTTTAAGGTTCAAGTCCATTCCGTAAAGAATGGGATCAGCATTTAAACCAAGATTTTCAATATCTATTGAAGGCGCCATCTCAACTGCATCGAATAAATCAAGCTTCCATGCGTCTTTATAGGGAAGGAAATCAAGAGCGGGGTGATTTTCCGGAATGCCCGCGACCTGCATATTATTCGTATGGTTTAAATACCAGATATTACCGATATCCCACCAAGGCGACTTGAAGCTGTTGTTTTTAACTGTAGCTTTAAAGGTATCGTCATTTGCTAAAAGGAGCATACTTGCGCCGTTTTCAACCGCTTTGAGCATTCCTCCGTATATATTATCCGTCACTATTATTTCATTTTTACCTATGGGCTGGTCAATGGTAAAATACTGATGACGTACGTTTTGCGAAGCAAAAATATGACGGGAAAGATAATGTATAAAAATATCCTTTTCAGTATTAATCTTAACCTCGGGAATAGCGAAGAATTCCCACCTGTTTTCAATTTTCTTTTCACTGAAAGTGAATTTTGCTTTTAATGTATATTCTTTTTCGGTTTCGCCTGAGGGTAAGTCCAATTCCCAAGTCAAAACGTCTTTTATGCCGTGGGACTCAAACTCAAGCTCTTTGGTAATTTTAGCGCCGAAGGAGGTTTCGGCTTCGAATATACCTTTTATTTTTTCGTCGCTGCCGTATTTTGAAAGCTTGAAATTGAATTTTGCCTTCTCCCCTGCCTTGAAGCAGAGGTTTTCAATATCCAAAAGAAGCACCGACTGGCTGTTTATTTTCTTAAATTCCTCGGCGGTAAACGCCTTATCTTCATAAAATTGGTTTAATAAACCTTGAGTGGTATCGTAATAATCGGTAAGAGTCCAAACGTGGTAGCCTGCAAATAAAGGAGAAAGACGGGTTTTTTCGATATTTAATTTATGGCACAGTTTCTGAAGCTTAAAAGAGTTATTTAAAGCCTTATTATATAATTCTTTATTTTCGCTGTTTACAAGCTTCTTAAGATTTTCGATTTTAGTGTGCTTTATAACTGCTTTTTCATATTTCGGCGCATCATTTATGTTGGGCATTGTAGTGTAGTTACCCATTTCGTGAACTATCTGAGGCTTTAAGCAGTTATCTCTTGTAAACATATCCGCCATCTCTCTGTAGGGAAGATAATCGGTATATTCTGCAGGGCAGATACTTGCATATTCCTGATATTTACTTACATCCAATGAAGTAAAATTGCCGTCCGTTGATGAAGTTAATCTATAGGGGTCAAGTTCTTTTTCTATTTTATAAAGTTCCTCCTCAAAGAAATAGCCCCACTCCAACTCGTTGCCGCCGCACCAAAGCGCTATACACGGGTGGTGGCGGTAGGCTTTTATTAATTCTCTCCACTCGTTTGCAAAAAAGTTTTTATGCTCCTCTTTAAGCCTTTCACGTGGGACGTTGGCAAAACAAAGCTCAGGCTGAATCAATAAACCAAGTTTATCGCAGGCATTTAAATAAGCTTCATAAGGGAAATGGCTGTGATGGCGCACAAAGTTAAAACCGTATTCTTTGGCTCTTTTAATGGCGCTGTAATAGAATTCCTGATTTTCGGCATCGGGCACACCCAAGGGATAAACGAAATCGTCGCCATAGCCCAGCATATAATAGGGCTTGCCGTTTAAATAAAATTCATTTCCTTTAGCTTCCAATGATTTAAAGCCTGTTTTAAAATTAAAGTTTTCACTTTTATCTTCGTAAAAAGCGGTAATTTTAACGTCGTAAAGAGCAGGGTCTTCGGGGCTCCAGAGCTTGAATTTTTCTAAGGGCATAGTAAATTTCAGCTCGTTATCGCCCTTTGAAGTGTCAAAATCAAACTCAGCCGAATATATCTTTTCGCCCTCTGATAAAAACTCCGCTAAAAATCTGCCTCTTACGCTGTCAAAAGCCTTATAACCGATAATTGCAAAGGCTTTATTTCCCTCTATATTTATCGGCGTATAAATTGAATTCACCTTTATTTTACCGCTTATTTCAAGGTAAATATTTTCGTATATACCCGAAATTTTAAGAGGATTAATTTTAAAAAGGTCAGCGTTCGATATTTCGGGGAATTTATCTTGGTTTGAAGCTTTAATAATAAGCTCGTTTTCTCCGCTTTCGATAAAATTCGTTATATCCGCCTTAAAAGGAGCCTGATAACCTGAATGCGAAACAATATTTTTTCCGTTTAAAATAATTTCGCTCTCTCTGTAAATTCCGTCACAGCAAATCTCGGTGTATTTACTCTCATCTTCTTTATTTATTGTAAAATTCTTTTCATAAGTAAGAAGCCCCATAAAATTTTCAAGACCTTCGGTCTCGTTCCATGAGCCCGGCACTTTTACTTTATATGCTTTTTCGTTATTTTCTTTGTAAACATCCCATAAGCCGTTTAAGTTTAAAGCTTTCATAACACCCTCCAAGCTATGTTTATTTAAGCCTATTTTATTATAACAACAAATTAAAATCAACCATATTTTTGACTTTACAGCGTTGATATGATAAAATATAATTACCACGAAAATAAAGAAGGCGAATAAATTGAATACACAAACAAAGGGTTTAGACAAAATTTTAGCTTTTATGAACAGCAAAGATGAAAACGGCATAACAAACCTTGAAAAAGCCGAGAAAAACGCTAAGGTTATACGCCGTATAAAAAGTACCGACCCCAACAAAAGCTACGAAGAGAGCACTAAAAAAGAAACGGAGTATCCCATCGGCGTTATTGTGGAAAATAATAAGCTGATAGGCTTCGGTATTTATATTTTTAACGAGGACATTTACCCCCTTCAAAGCTTCGAGATCTATTTAAGAAATTGCGGTCTTACGGGCAAATTGGACTTGGACGGCTGTGACGATATGCTGTTTCTCGATCTTTATAACAACTGCATTGATGAAGTAAATTTAGGCAGTATGAAATCCATGCGTATTTTGGGGCTTCAGAACAATAAGATAAAAGAAATTGACCCGAAGCTTTTACCCTCCTGCCTTGGAATCGACATCGGTAAGAATCAGCTTAAAGAAATTTGCGTCCGTGAAAATAAAGAGCTTGTGGAGCTTTATATAAACGATAATAATATTGAAACAATCGATATTTCCGAAAATAAAAATCTCAAGTATTTTTACTGCCACAACAACAATATAAAAAAGCTTGATACCGGAAAAAACAAACTTTTAAGGCATCTTAATGCAGAAAATAACCCTATGACGGAAATATATTCTCTGGCACCTCAAAGGGATGAAGTTCTGCCCCTTACCTTAAAAGCTGAAGAGGGCGGCTTCGTAGGTCTTAAATTCAATCCCGTTTATAATGCTCAGTGGAAAGAAACAGGTGAGTGGCAGCAAAGCTACAGCGCATACCCCAAAGAAGGCTACAAATTTGCAGGTTGGTTTAATGAGGACGGGTCCCTTTTCTGTAAGGATGAAAAATATATTGATACCTACGGCGCCTCAAGAGTATTAAAGGCAGCCTTCGAAAAAATATAATTCCACTTAAATTAAATATAATTGATAATGCGCTTATAAATTAATACAGCCATTATTTATTAGCTTAACTTACACCAAAAGGAGGTAAAAACGTGCAGAACTACGAGCAGAGAATTGAAAAATTAAAGGAACTTATAAATAAAAGCGAAAAGATAGTATTCTTCGGCGGCGCGGGAGTTTCAACAGAGAGCGGTGTGAAAGATTACCGCAGTGAGGACGGCTTATATAACACTGTAAAAGAATTCGGTGTAAGACCCGAGACTATACTCTCCCACAGCTTCTTTATAAAAAATCCCGATATCTTCTACGATTTTTACCGCAAATATTTTTTGCAGGAAAATATTAAGCCCAACGCCGCCCACTACGCCTTAAGCGACCTTGAAAAAATGGGCAATTTAAGCGCTGTAATCACTCAGAACATTGACGGTCTGCACCAGCTTGCAGGCAGCGAGAAGGTTTTTGAAATTCACGGCACGGCAAAAGTTCACTACTGTATGGGTTGCGGCGAAAAATATGATAAGTATAAAATTTTAAATGAAAAGGTTCCCATCTGCGACAAATGCGGAGATATCATACGCCCAAAGGTAACTTTATACGAAGAAGCTCTTGACGACGAGGTAACAGAGGGCGCTATAGAAGCTATTTTAAACGCAGACCTCTTAATTATAGGCGGCACAAGCTTAACCGTTTACCCTGCGGCGGCGTTTATAAGGTACTATAAAGGCAAAAACATAGTGCTTATCAACCGCTCGGAAACACCTCTTGATTATAAAATGAGCCTTATTTTCCACGAAAGTATAGGCAGAGTTTTAACGGACGCCCTTAAATAAAATGAAACACGAAGAATTTATAAGAATCAGAGAAAGCGGCACGGCAATTTTGTTCATTCACGGAATAATCGGCACACCGCGCCAGTTTGATTTTTTAATTAAGGAGATTCCCGAAAATTACAGCATTTACAATATGCTTTTAAGCGGTCACGGTAAGGGTGTTAAAGATTTTTCAAAAACAAATATGAAAAACTGGGAAAAAGAAGTGAGCGAAGCCCTTGCTTTTTTGAGAAAAGACCACGGGAAAATCTATATATGCGCTCATTCTATGGGTACCCTTCTTGCCATTGACGAAACACTTTTGGATAAAAGCAAAATTGAAGGCTTATTATTACTGCAGATTCCTCTGTACGTAAAACTTGCGCCTAAAATGATAAAAGATATTTTTACCATTCTTTTCGGCAAAATTAAAGAAGGAAGCTCAGCTTACTACACGGGAAAATCTTACTCAATAGAAAAAGACAGAAGGCTGTGGCTCTATTTCGGGTGGCTCCCGCGGTATATTGAGCTGTTTATTAAAAAGAGAAAGGTGCGAAAATCACTTAATAAGCTTGATTATAGCTTGCTTTCAAAAACCCAGGCTTTTCAAAGCAGAAAAGACGAGCTTGTAAAACAAAGTTCCTATAAATACCTTACGGAGAAAACAGGAATAAAAACCTATATTCTGAATTCATCGGGACATTTTCATTATGAGCTCGGAGATGAAACTTTGGTAAAAGAAAAATTTAATGAAATGATAAAATAAAAGCCCGGAGTTAACTCCGAGCTTTATTTTTTATAGCAAAATATCCTCTATATTTCTTTTTGGCACGTAGTGAGTCATATTTTCGTCGCGGTAATATCTTACGTCGCCGCTTTCGGGCATCGGCACTATTTTAACCTCTTCCTTGGGTTTACCCAGAGCCAAAACAAGTTCTACGGTAAATTTTTCGGTATCAATGCCGAAATCTCTTGCAATATCACTTCTTCTGATGTTACCCAGCATACATCCGCCGTATCCCATTTCGGTAGCTCCCAGCATAATAGTCTGGGAAGTGATACCCACGTCGGTAAATTTATTGGTGCCGCGTTCTTTATCACAGAGAACAATTATATAAGCTGTAGGTCTTTCGCCTTTTTCGGGGCCATCCCAATCAGGAAGAGCGCCTGCCCAGCCAAGGGAGTTAAAGAGAGTCTCACACTCTTTTTCGTTAACTACAGGTTTGAATCTTAAAGCCTGAGAGTTTGAAGTGGAGGCGGTCATTCTGGCTAAATCAATAAGGCTTAAAAGCTCCTCCCTTTTGATTTTCACATCCCCGTAAAAACGGCGGAAGCTTCTTGTGCTGTAAACTAAATCCTTAAACATTTTTTCATTTCCTTTCTTTTTTAATTTAATACATAGGGCGTGATTTCAGCGATTTCTTTATTTGCTTTTACTGTAAAGCTTTCGTTTTTAAACAAAGTGCGGGTATTCTGATTTAATGCTAAAGGCTTATTTTCTTTATCTAATGCAATTACGTCGATAAAGAGTGCCGCTTCTTCCCCTTCGTTTGTAATTTTATAACTGTCAGCACCGAGTTTAATAAGCTTAAGGCTATGATTTTTCTTTTCAATAAAAGGCTTAAAGGGATTTTCACTGCTGCCTGAGAAGAAGTATTCGTCTATTACCTCGCCGCCGCTTTCAAGCCTTACTATAAGCATATCATCAGTATAGGGAAGTGTGATTTCACCGATCTTTTCGGTTATCTCAATATTTTTATTACCGAAATCATATTCACTTAAAATTTCGCCTTTTGCGCTGTAAACTTTAACTTTTATGTCACTAAAGCTTGCTTCACTATCGGCAAAAGCTATTAATTCAGCTTTGTTTTCCGCCTCTTTATTTAAAACAAGGCTATCGTATTTTAATGCCAAATGCTTTTTGGCAAAAACATTCTTTAATTTATAGTATGCAGGTTTAGCGCAGCCGTCAAACTCAATTACCGAGGTATTGGCGCTGTTGGGGAAAGGCTCGTTGCCCATCCATACGATAAAACCGCTCTTTTTTCTTCCTGCCGCTCTTACCATAGAGGAGGAATAACGGAGGGACTCCGCCTGCATAAAGCGCATAGCTTTTACGTAAGTTTCTATCCCCTTTTCTTTGCCGTCGAATTCACCGAAAAGATGATCCATCTGCTCCTTGCAGAGCCACCACGAACCTCTTAAACGCCAATAGTCGTTGGTTTTATCGGGCGGCCAAAGCTTATTGCCTTCGCTGTATTTAATAAGGGTCTCAAGTCTCGGCACGGCAGGGGAACCAACTTCAGAGTGAAGGAGACTATCATCAAGATTAAATCTATTGTAATGCTCGGTTTCACCCATATAAGTCCATGGGCCGTGGGTATCGCCAGAAACGCCTTTTGCCTTCTGATTGTTCCACTCGGCAACCTCGCCTGACGGTGAGCAAGGGTAAAAGATCCTATCAGGGTCAAGCTTGTTTACGACCTTTTTTAAAGCGGAAATGGTTTTATTCATTTCATTTATGGGCACGTAGTGGGCATCGTAAAGCTCGTTGCCGCCGCACCAATAGATAAGAGAAGGGTGATTGCGCCTTAATTTAACAAAATTTTCCGCCGCCTCTGTAAGGGATTTAACAAATTCGTTTTCGGTGCAGGGCGCGTTATCAATACCGCTGGAAGACTGCGGAAATTCCTGCCAGACTATAATACCAAGCTCGTCGCAGATATTGTAAAAAATTTCTCTCTCCAATAGCGCGCCGCCCCATACTCTTATTAAATTTATATTCATTTCTTTAAGGCGGTTTAAATAATAGCGGTAATCCGATTCTTTTACCGTACCGTAAAAAGGTGAAAGGGGCACCCAATCAATACCCTTTAAGGGAATCCACTTGCCGTTTACCAAAAGTGAATAGGGATAATGCGTACCGTTTGCGTCCTCTGGAAGGATATATTTAACATCCCTGAAGCCGATTTTCTTCGTTTTTTCGTCTATTACTTTACCGTCTGCAATCAGTTCTGTTTTTAGTGTATATAAATTTTGCTCCCCGAAGCTTGTTACGTCCCAAAGCTTTACGTTATTGATTTCAAGCTCTGCATTTACTCCTGCATTTTCAAATTCAAATTTAATTTCTTCGTCACCGAAAATAAAGCTGTGGTTAACTTTTAATTCTGATTCGCAGAATTTTTCCAAAGCTGTTTGTATTTTAATTTTTGCTTTTCCGTTTTTTACATCTGCTCTGAAATAAACGTCATCGATTTTTGCCTTTTCCACGCACTCAATATAAACGTCGCCGAAAATACCGATATTTACCATTCTTGGCATCCAGTCCCAGCCGTAATTGTAGCGGGATTTAAGTATATTCACTTTGCTTGTGTAGCCGATTTGTCCGTCCACTTCGGGCACCTGCAAAAATACTACCTTCAAGCTGTTTTTTCCGCACAGAGCTTTAGCCGTGATATCTGTTTTGTGGGGGATGTGCATACCCTTGAATTTATAAATATTCTCGCCGTTTAAATATATAAAACCCTCAAAATCGAGACCTTCGAAATTAAGGATATATCTCTTTCCTTCTTCCTTATTTAAAGTAAAGACCTTTTCATATACCCACTCGCGGTGCTCCACCCATTCCATACTGAGGAAATTGAAGCCGTAGTTCCAGTCTTTAATTATGCCTGCATTTAAAAGATCCTTTTGTACTGCACCGGGAACCTCTGCAGATATTTTGGTAATAAGAGGAATAGTTAAAGCGCCAGACTCGTTTGGGCGGTCATATAACCACGTATGTTTATTCCAGCCTGTTAAAAACCAGTCGTTACCGTTTAAATAAAATTTCATGATTGCCTCCTGGAATTTCTTTATATGCTCATTATAACCCCTCACTTCTATTAAATCAAGGAAATATAAAAAGGAGGTGTATTATTAATCCGCCTCCTTTTTTCCATATTGATATTACCGTGTATAAAATTCTTTACACATATTACACGCATAAACTATAGAAACCTCACAGTAAATTTAAAAAATTTATTTTGCTCTTGATTTTTTATAAAAAATTAGTTATACTTATTTGTAATTTGATATTAGGCAATGAGGAAAAATAATCCTTCGAATGCTTTTCAGAGAGTCGGCGGCAGGTGTGAGCCGATAAGAATAAAAGGAGTTCCGATTTCCGAGCCTTAAAGGTGCACAGCAGACCTTGTTTTTACTGCTTAAAGAGGATAAATTATTTAATTTGATTTGATTTAATTTATCAATATGGGTGGCAACGCGGATCATTTCGTCCCATAAGCTTATTTTTAAGCGCGGGAGAATGGTCTTTTTTATTTTATTTAAAGGAGAAAAATTATGCTCGACATCAAATTTTTAAGAGAAAACCCCGAAATCGTAAAACAGAACATCAAGAATAAATTTCAGGACAGTAAGCTTCCTTTAGTTGACGAAGTTATCGCTCTCGACAAGGAAAAAAGAGAGACTCAGCAGTTAGCTGACGGTCTTCGCGCTTCCAGAAATAAGCTCAGTAAGGAAATAGGCGGCTTAATGCGCCAGGGCAAGAAGGCTGAAGCAGAGGAAGTAAAAGCTCAGGTAAACGCTCAGAGCGCTCAGCTTGCTGAAGCAGAAGCTAAGGAAACAGAGCTTGATGCAAAAATTTTAAAGATAATGATGACTATCCCCAACATTATCGATAAGTCCGTTCCCATCGGCAAGGACGATAGCGAAAACGTTGAAGTTCAGCGTTACGGTGAACCTGTAGTTCCCGATTTTGAAGTTCCCTACCATACAGATATTATGGAGAAATTCGGCGGCATTGACCTTGATTCCGCAAGAAAAGTTGCAGGTAACGGCTTCTACTACCTTATGGGCGATATTGCAAGACTCCACAGCGCAGTTATCTCCTATGCAAGAGACTTTATGATTGACCGTGGCTTTACCTACTGCATTCCTCCCTTTATGATCAGAAGTGAGGTTGTTACAGGCGTTATGAGCTTTGCTGAAATGGACGCTATGATGTACAAAATTGAGGGTGAAGATCTTTACCTTATCGGTACAAGTGAACACTCTATGATTGGTAAATTTATCGATACAATCATCCCTGAAGAAACACTCCCCCAGACACTTACAAGCTACAGCCCCTGCTTCAGAAAAGAAAAGGGTGCGCATGGCCTTGAAGAGCGCGGTGTTTACAGAATTCACCAGTTTGAAAAGCAGGAAATGATCGTTGTATGTAAGCCTGAAGACAGTATGATGTGGTACGATAAGCTCTGGCAGAATACAGTTGACCTTTTCCGCTCCATGGATATTCCCGTAAGAACACTTGAGTGCTGCTCAGGTGACCTTGCAGACTTAAAGGTTAAGTCTGTAGACGTTGAAGCTTGGTCTCCCAGACAGAAGAAGTACTTCGAAATCGGCTCCTGCTCCAACCTCGGCGACGCTCAGGCAAGAAGACTTAAGATAAGAGTAAACGGCAAGGACGGCAAGTACTTAGCACACACTCTCAACAACACAGTTGTTGCTCCTCCCAGAATGCTCATTGCATTCCTTGAAAATAACCTCCAGGCTGACGGCTCCGTTAAGATTCCCGAAGCATTAAGACCTTACATGGGTGGCAAGGAAGTTATTCTTCCCAAGAAATAATTTAATAAACGCGAAAATATCAAGCCGGGTTTAAAACTCGGCTTGATTTATTTCTAAATTGGGGTTATCATATAAAAAAGGAAAGGACGTGTAATTATGCCTGATTTATTCGATTCAATACTTATATCATCGGTTAAATCCACTATTCTTGAGCTTATGGGTTTAAAAACACTTGAAAACGACGAGAAAGCAAACCCTGTAATCAGGACTCTTGCAGAAAAGAAGCTTGGCGGTAAGAAAATCGACCGTGCCGTAATATATAATCCCGATGCAGTAGCTTTGTGGCTTTACCAGAAATATACCCATCTTTTTACTGAGGCGGCTGTTAATTCCGATTTGGCTTTACCTATGCTCAGTGTTATGCCAAGCGTTACTCCTGTTTGCTTTGCTTCTATGTACACGGGTCTTATGCCCGAAAAGCACGGCATTAAAGCATACGTTAAACCTGTTTTAAAATGCGATACTGTTTTCGATAGATTTATAGAGGAAAATAAAAAAGCCGCCATCGTTTCAACAAGCGGCGACAGTATCTCAAAAATTTTCCTCGAGAGAGAAATGGACTACTTTATTTACGATACCATAGAGGAAGTAAATAAGAAAGCTATGGAATTAATTGACGAGGATAATTATGATTTGATAGTTATCTATAACGGCAACTACGACAGCACCATGCACGGTGTGGGTCCTGAAAATGAAAAATCCATAGAGGTGCTTAAAGAAAACTTAGCCTATTATAACGAACTTATCAAGGTTATAAAGGAAAAGTGGGCTAAGCATAACGTATTCTTCGGCTTCTGCCCCGACCACGGCTGCCATGAGATAGACGGCGGATTCGGCTCCCACGGTCTTGAGATGGAAGAAGATATGAACGTTATCCACTTCTACGGAATTAAAAAAGCAGAGTAAAACTAAACTCCAAGCTGAACTGCAGCTTGGAGTTTTACTTTATATTTTTCAAAAACAAAATTCGTAATTAACGGTTATTTAAATTCACCAAAACGTATCGAAGCTGCCAGCATAGTGATAGCCCCACATAAAAACATCAATATAAGCCCTCTTTTTCGCAAGAAGAATTTCTTCCTGAAGCTCGGTAAAGGGCAAATACTCATATTTAAATACTTTAACGTATGAGGCATCCTCATCCTTATAAAAAACACCCGCATCGTTGTCTTTTACGTCTATTAACGGAAACTGTGCACTGTTCATTATTTTATCCATCTTGGTGGGATTCGTTTCTCTGAACACGGTTACTTTTACCGGTGAATTGGTAAAACTGTACTCATAAGAATAAAAACGCAGGCATTCTAAATTTTTATCCAAATCATATTCAACTTCTACTAACGGATAACCGAATTCATTATGATAGAAAACAGAATAACCTTCTAAATTTCTGTATTTTGTATAAGTGCTTTCAATAAGCTCGTTTTTATTATTATATTTATAGGTTTTGATATAGTCTATTTCGTCTGTATCGTAGTAATGTTCGTCTTTTATAATATTTCCGTTTTCATCGTATGTATAATAATTATAATCCGGCGCTCTTCTGTTCAAGCCTCCTGAATAGCTTATTTGCTCATATATGTAACCGTTTTCATCAAATTTAAGTTCCTGCTGAACGGTATACTGACCATCTATACATTCATACCTCTGTGATAATTTTATCTTACCGTTATCATAGTAACTGTTTACGTATTCACACTCGATTTCCTCAGACTTATACCCATCCCAGTCTACAATCTTGCTCAATTCGCCTTCATCATTATATATAAACTCATAGCCATTAAAACGAAAATCGCCATCAGAGCTGATTTTATCGTTCGCTTGCTGTGTTTTTACGTAAACCAGCTTCGTGTCGGTACTATCAGCTTCAGAGCTAACGGACGAAGTTGATTCCGCTTCGGTATTTTCCTTAGTTTGAGCACCGCACCCGGTTAAGGAAATCATTAATACAAAAATTAATGTAATGATTTTAAATTTCATAAATCTCTCCATAAAAAACAACCGTAAAATCCGAATTTTTCCGCATTTTTAAATACTCAGCACCGTGATACTTGCTACGGCTAAGATAATACCGATAAATTTCGAGGGCGAGAGCTTTTCTTTAAATAAAATCACGGAGTAAAGGGCACTGAGCACTAAAACACCGCCGCTTTCAATCGTGTAAAGCACAGCCGTATCAACAAAGGGAATAATGAATACGAGAAGATTAATTGCGCTGCCTGCTGAAATAAGGCATACTGCAAGGGGAATTATGCTCTTTACATTAAGCTTAAATGCCTTGATGGTGTTCTTTTTCTCTTTTGCAATAAGTTCGAAAAGGGCTACGAAACTCATAATTAAAAAGGTGAGCATTATCATTTCCTGCTTTTCGTCGTCGTGATAAACGGTCTGTACCTTTACTATAGTGGAATATGCGCCATTGAAAATAAAGAGGATAAAGCAGAAAACGTAGTAAATTAAAGGAGATTTCTCCATTTTCATTTCGCTTAAATTCATAAGCACCAGAGCAACCAGCATTGCTAAAATACCTATAATTTTAAGCGCGGTAATTTCTTCGCTTAAAAATGTCCAGCTATATACAGAAGGAATTAAGATACCGCCGAAAAGAAGGATAACGTTCATAAAGGCGTAGGAGCCTTTTTTACTTGCGGCAATAAGTGAAGTATTATAGCCAAAAAGCATAGCTGCGTTTAAAACACCCATTATAATGGTAAAGGGAGATGCGGTAAACTGAAAGCCGTTAAAGGCAAAGGTGAAAAGGGCAATAAACAAGCCCTCCAAAACGCCGAATACGGGGGAGGCAAGCTCGGCTCTGCCGGGATATTTATCGGTAAAAAGTTTACAGAAAAGAGTCTGGAAGCTATATAAAATTATAACCGCCGCAATAAGTAATAAATCCATAATTTATTTCATTCAGTTCCTTTCAATCGAAATCCTACATAATATACCACAAACGGATAAACTTTGCAATAAAATTATAATATTATGGGCACTTCTCCTATTATATTTACTTCGCCTATAGAAACTTCACACTCATAGCACTTTATATTCACGCCTTTATTTTTCGCCTCAATAAGCTTATGGGCAAATTCGGGGTGAGTATTTCGGTTAGGCGAAAAGAATCTTACGCCTTTCATCTGGGTGACAAATATCACATAAACTTCAAAGCCTTCTTCCTTGGCTTTTATAAGCTCATCAATATGCTTAACTCCCCTTTCGGTGGGAGCGTCGGGGAAATAAACGGCGTTATCAATTTCTAAAGTTACGCCTTTTACTTCGGCAAGTATTTTCTTCTCCCCTGCCTCTATATAGAAATCTATTCTGGAATTGCCGTAAGTATATTCGGGTTTGATTTTTTGTACCGCTTCTATAAATTTTCCTTCGCTTACATATTCGCCGAAAACCTTATTGGGCGCCATAGAGTCCATATTTATAAGCCTTTCGCCTTTATATACAGAAACAAGGTCGAAAGGCGTTTTTCTTTTTTCATTATCGCTTTTTTCAAGAAGCACCTTTGCCCCGGGAATCAACAGTTCTTTACATCTGCCCGTATTTTTTACGTGGCAGATCTCCTTCTTACCGTCAACCTCGCAGTAAGCTATAAATCTGTTGGGACGGGAAATAAAAATTCCCTCTTTTATATTTTTATATTTCATATAACCCTGCTCTTTTTGTTTTTAATTATTATATAAAATGATTTTATATAATTCAATATAAAAATAAAAGCTCTCCTTATTTTAAACTAAGGAAAGCTTTATATAATTACTCCTTATTTTCCGCCAGCTTTTCTTTGCCTACGGAAAGCATAAGCTTGATGCGGTTTTCCTGATTGACCTTCGTAGCGCCGGGGTCGTAATCTATAGCCACTATATTGGCATTTGGGTGCATTGTTCGTATCTTTCTGACCATACCTTTGCCTACTATATGATTAGGGAGGCATCCGAAAGGCTGGGCGCATACTATATTTTCGTAGCCGCTTTCTATAAGCTCCATAACTTCACTTGTTAAAAGCCAGCCCTCGCCCATTTTGCAGCCGTAACCGATAACGGGTTTTACTATTTTTTTGAGATGCCTGTAAGTGCCGGGCTTAACGAAATCGCTGCCCTCCAAAGCTTCAATCAGATAGCTTTCAAATACAGTCAAATAATCGAAAAGTATTTTTATAACGTTATACTTCATTTTGCTTCCGCCGTAAAGCTTTATATCCTCAAGGCGGTTATCAACTTTAAAGAGCATAAACTGCATTATACCCGGTACCATAACCTCACAATCCTGCTCATAGAGGAATTTTTCAAGGTCATTATTGGCAAAAGCCGAATATTTTACGTATATTTCGCCTACGATTCCCACCTTTACCTTGGGCGTACGGTTAACGGGGATTTTTTTGAAGTCCTCTACGATAGCGCCGAGATAAGTTTTCATTTCTTTGGCGGAGATACCGCGCTTTTTCTCAAAAAGTTCTGAAATTTTGCCGATCCATTTTTCTACTGTTCTTCGGCTTTCACCCTTATTTACTTCGTAAGGCTTAGTCTGATTATCCAAAAGCATAAGCATATCGCCGTAAGCAAGGGTTGCAACGGCGCGGCGAAGCATAGGGAGAGTAATTTTAAAACCGCTGTTTTTTTCAAGACCCGAAAGATTAACAGATATTACGGGCACGTTGCCCATACCTGAATTTTTAAGCGCTTTTCTTAAAAGGAATATGTAGTTGCTGGCTCTGCATCCGCCGCCTGTCTGAGTCATCATAAGGGCGGTTCTGTTTACGTCGTACTTGCCGCTTTTAAGGGCGTTTATCATCTGACCTATGGTACAGAGAGCGGGGTAGCAGGTATCGTTGTGCACAAGCCTCAGACCTTCATCGATAATTTCCCTGCCCGAATCCGTAAGCAGCTCGATATCATAGCCGTAACTTTTAAAAACCTTTTTGAGTATACGGAAATGGATATCCAGCATATTGGGGAAAAGAATTTTATAGGTCTTTTTCATTTCTGCGGTAAACTCTACTCGGTTTTTCTCATCTGCCATTAAACGCACCTCCTTCTCAGTCGTTTTCGGTAGCAGCAAAAAGACTTCTCAGCCTTATTTTTACTGCGCCCAGATTTGTTATTTCGTCTATTTTTATCTGTGTGTAAATTTTCTGTCTGCTTTCAAGAATTCCTCTTACCTCGTCGGTTGTAATAGCGTCCACTCCGCATCCGAATGAAACAAGCTGAACGAGATTAATTCGCTTGTTGCCGCTTTCTGCAATATATTTTGCGGCGGCATAAAGTCTTGAATGATAGGTCCACTGATTCAAAACCGTAGTGGGGAATTTTTCCACCAGATCGCTTATACTATCCTCTGTAATAAGCACCGCGCCTTCGTTGCATATAAGCTTATCGATACCGTGGTTTATTTCGGGGTCAAGGTGGTAGGGTCTGCCCGAGAGTACAATCACGGGGAGATCCTTTTCATTAGCATATCTCAAATACTTTTTACCTTCAAGCCTAAGTATTTTCATATACCGCTCGTATTCGGCATAAGCCTTGAAAGCTGCGTTTTTTACGTCAATAAGCTTTATATCCCCAAATTCGCGGCACAGAATACCGTGAATCTTCTTGGGGAAATCGTGCCTTCTGTGAATACCCACGTAATCCTTTATGAATTTTATATTTCCCGCTGTATTTACGTTGGCGCCTATTACCTCGGGGTAATAAGCCACAACGGGACAGTTGTAGTGATTATCACCCAGACCTTCGTCAATATTATAGCTCATGCAGGGATAGAAAATAGCATCTATATTTTCTTCCATAAGCTTTTCAATATGTCCGTGAAGGACCTTAGCAGGGTAACAGACCGTATCGGAGGGAATCGTGTGCTGACCTTTAAGGTAAATTTTTCGCGTACTGTCGCCTGAATTTATTATTCCGAAGCCAAGAGACGTAAAGAAAGTATGCCAGAAGGGATAAAGCTCATACATATTAAGACCCATAGGAATACCTATAGTGGGCTTATTATCTTTACCTTTCATGTCCTTGTATGAAGCCAAAAGTTCTTTTTTGAATTCGAAAAGATTTAATTTCTTCTCGTTTGTCTTAATATTCAAAGGCTTCTCACAGCGGTTGCCGCCTATAAATTTTCTGCCGTTGTCAAAAGTATTGACCGTAAGACGGCAGTGATTCTGGCATCCGTGGCAAGTTATTGCTTTTACGTCGTGAGTAAAATTATTTAATTCCGCAAGGCTTAAAACGGAGCTCTTTTCACCCTTACATCTTCTTTTGCCGTAAAGAGCCGCACCGTATGCGCCCATAAGACCCGAAATTGCAGGTCTTGTTACGTTTCTGCCGATTTCTTTTTCGAAAGCTCTTAAAACGGCATCGTTTAAGAAGGTACCGCCCTGAACAACTATATTTTTGCCTAACGAATCGGCATTAACTACTCTGATAACCTTATAAAGAGCGTTTTTAACAACGCTTATGGAAAGACCTGCCGAAATATTTTCAATTCCCGCGCCATCCTTCTGAGCCTGCTTTACTGAGCTGTTCATAAACACCGTGCATCTTGAACCTAAATCCACGGGCTTATCCGCAAAAATTCCTTTTTGGGAAAATTCCTCTATATTATAGCCTAATGCGCCTGCAAAAGTCTGAAGGAAGCTTCCGCAGCCGGAAGAACAGGCTTCGTTAAGAAAAATATTATCAATTGCCTTATTTCTGATTTTAAAGCATTTTATATCCTGACCGCCTATATCAATAATAAAATCCACGTTCGGATCATATTTTTCCGCAGCCGTAAAGTGCGCGATGGTTTCAACTACGCCCATATCAAGATGGAAAGCGTTCTTTATTATCTCCTCGCCGTAACCCGTGGACGCGGCGGACACTATATTGATATCGGGGTATTTTTCGTAGAGCTTTATTAAAAACTCCTTAACAAGGGGCACGGGATTGCCGCTGTTGGACATATATTCGCTGTATACAATTTCTTCATTCTCGTTTATTGCTACAGCCTTCAAGGTGGTGGAACCCGAATCGATACCGACGTAAGCTTTTTTACTTTCACTAAGCCCGGAAAGAGGATAGCTTAAGCTGTGGCGCAATTTAAATTCCTCATATTCTTTTTCATCTTTAAAAAGAGGCTCACAGCTTTGATAGACGCCCTCGGAAGAATAGTTGCGTATTTTTTCCGTGAGACCTATTAAATCGAAAACTTTTACCTCATCGTTCATCGCCGCGCCGTACGCCACAAAATAAAGTGAATTTTCAGGGCATATACCTTCCGTTTTCAAAGCTTCGTTGAAAGATCTGCGAAGCTCGGAGAAAAACGTAAGAGGGCCGCCCAGATATACGATATTTCCTTCAATCTCTCTGCCCTGAGCAAGACCTGCTATAGTCTGGTTAACAACCGCCATAAAAATACTGGCTGAAAGATCTTCCTTTTTTGCGCCCTGATTTAAAAGGGGCTGAATATCCGACTTTGCGAAAACGCCGCATCTTGACGCTATACTGTATATTTTGGAATGAGCCTTTGAAAGCTCGTTCATATCTTCAGGCTTTACGTTTAATAAAGTTGCCATCTGGTCGATAAAAGCGCCGGTACCGCCTGCGCAGGAGCCGTTCATTCTTACTTCCTGTGCCCCTGATATGAACAATATTTTCGCATCTTCGCCGCCAAGCTCAATTACAACGTCTGTTTCGGGTAAAAGCTTTTTCACGGCAAGACGTGTTGCATAAACCTCCTGCATAAAGGGGATGCCCATCTTCTCCGCAAAGCCCATACCTGCCGAGCCCGATATAGAAAGCGCCGTTTCATTTTCTTTTTCATTTTCGAAACGCTCTGCTATTTCCGATAACATTTCAGCGGCTTTTTCGGTAATCCGTGAATAATGCCTTTCATATTTACTGAAAAGTATTTCCCCATTATCGTTAAGGGCGATACATTTAAGCGTTGTTGAGCCTACGTCAAGACCGATTCTTATCATAAAAATTAACTTCCTTATTAATATACCTATCGCGTGATTTCAAAATAAACTTATACCGCAAATCTGATAAAATTTAAATAAAAAACGATAAATTAATCAAATTTTAACTAAATAAAATTAAGTAAATATTATTAAATTATGAACAATTTGTTGATAACGCAACATATTTTCGAAACCGCATTTTGTATTTAACAAACCAATGGCCGTATAAAAAAACAAAAGACTCAAGCTTAATGCCTGAGTCTTTGCTGTTTTAATTTTCTGTTTGTTCGTTATAGAAGCTATCGTTTTCTTCACTGCCTTTTAATTTAAGTTTGGAAGAAATCATACTTGCAAGAATTGTAACTACAAATGAGCTTGCCATTGCTATGCAGGCATATAAGGGACCGTCGGGTGTTGTAAATCCGCTGGCAGCCGCAGGAATAAAGGCTACAAGGAAGCCTGAAAGCATACCGCACCATGCACCGAATCTATTTATCTTCTTCATATAGAGAGTTAATACGTAGGGTCCTATAAATGCGCCTGAAATTATACCCCAGGAATAGGACATAAGCTCAATAATAGGAGTATCGGTCGTAGCGATGATATAGCTGAATACCACGAACACAAGGCACATAATTCTTGTAAGTGTAGCTGTTGACTTATCGGAAATATCCTTTTTCACGGTACCCTTTATAAAGTCCATTGAGAAAGTAGAGCAAGCTGAAAGTGTAATACCCGATAAAGTGGAAACAGAAGCGGAAATTAAAAGCACAAGCACAACGCCTATTAAAATATCGGGAAGACCTGCTTTATCAAGCATTAAAGGAACCAAGTAGTCTTTTCCGCCTTCGGGCATTTCGTTTCCGAAGAAGAGATGTGAGAATGAACCTATAAAGTATCCGCCGCCTGCAACCAGAAGCGCAAAGAGAGTGGAAATTATAGTGCCGCGCTTAACTTCGCCTGCATCCTTAATACCGTAGTATTTATGTACCATCTGAGGTAAGCCCCATGTACCGAAGCTTGTCATAAGTATCATTGATATAAGAGAAACCGTAGAGGATGCATCCAAGGGCATCATTTTATTTTCTTTCATATATTCTGCCATATTGTTTATACCGTTTGTAAGACCTCCTACCTGAGGTGATACAATCACTAAAACAATCAGCGCGGTAACGCCTATCATCATAATGAAGCCCTGAACAAAGTCAGCTTTTAATGTGGCGATGTATCCGCCGAGCACCAGTACAACCGCCGATGCAAGAGCGATAATTATCATACATACGTTTTCATCAATTCCCAGTATAACACTGCAGATGCTTGTTAAGCCTTTATAAACCGATGCGCTGTAAGGAACTAAAAAAACAAATATTACAAGACAGGAGAATATTCTCATACCGGGGCTTCTGAATCTTGTTTCAAAAAGCTGAGGCATACTTTTAATCTTTAAGCGGCGAGTATAGTCTCTTGTTCTGTTTGCAAGAACTTTCCATGCAAGGAAAGAGCCGAACACCGCGTTACCTACACCTACCAATGCGCTCCAAAGGCCGTAACTCCAACCTGAACCGCCTGAATATCCGATAAACATAACTGCCGAGAAATAAGCAGTACCATAGCTCAGCGCCGATATCCACGCGCCTGCGTTTCTGCCGCCGACGGTGAATTTTTCCATACTGCTGCTGTTATCTTTTCCTGAATTGAGTATACCCACAACCAGCATAAAAATAGCATAAACAGCAATTACAATCCATATAGTAGTTAGTTTATCCATTTTATTTTCCTCCGTAATCAGTTGCGATTTATCAGTTAAAAGCTTTAAAACTTAAAAACTTTAAAACTTAGACGCTTTAAACTGTAAAAGTATAATAGCACTGTTTTCCCCCGTTGTCAAGTACTTTTTTAAATTAGTCAAATTCTGTTCATATAAAATTCATTTAAACTTCTTGCTTTTATCACGCGGGCATTATACAATTAATACAGTAAATTTTATAATCCGTTATTATTTTAATCATATATACGAAAGGAACTGCAAAATGGCTAAAATTTTAATTGTTGACGATGATAAAAATATATGTGAGCTTTTAAGGCTCTACATTGAAAAAGAAGGCTTCACGGCAAGTCTCGCTCACGACGGAAGGCAGGCTCTCTCCCTCTTCAACACCTTTGAACCCGACCTTATTCTTCTTGACATTATGCTTCCCGAGCTTGACGGCTGGCAGGTTTGCAGAGAGATAAGAAAGAAATCAGACTGCCCTATTATTATGCTTACAGCCAAGGGCGAAGTTTTCGATAAGGTATTGGGTCTGGAGCTCGGTGCAGATGACTATGTTGTAAAACCCTTTGAATCCAAAGAAGTGGTAGCAAGAATAAACGCCGTATTAAGAAGAGTCGGTAAGAACGAAACAGGCTCACAGAAAGAAGTAAGATTCGAAAACTTAAGCATAAACCTTACAAACTACGAATTGAGGGTTAACGGTGTCTCTATCGATACTCCTCCCAAAGAGCTGGAGCTTGTATTCCACCTTGCATCCAACCCAAACCGTGTATTCACAAGAGACCAGCTTCTTGACGAAGTATGGGGCTTTGATTACTACGGTGACAGCCGTACTGTTGACGTACACGTAAAGAGACTCCGCGAAAAGCTTGAGGGTGTATCACAAAAATGGGCACTTAAAACAGTATGGGGCGTAGGTTACAAATTTGAAGTAAAGGAATAATTCTATGCGCCGCTCTCTTTTTAAAAAATACTTTGCCATGACCATGGTTATAGTTTTAACCAGCTATATCCTTTTAGGTTCGGCAATGATGCTTTTTAACTACAACTATTGGCGTGAGGAAAAAAAGGCGCTGCTTACACACAACGTATCTTCTATTGCTTCCTTTGCAGGTGAATTTACGGTTTACTTAGGCGAAGGTAACAATTACGGCATTCAGGCAGAAAGCCTCGGCGCTTTTATGAACATAATTTCCGAAAACGTTAACGCCGATATCTTTATCACCGATACTTCCGGTAATATTCTTATGGGTGTTTACAGCAACAGTAAAATTACTTCTGCCGAAAAAATAGATCCCTCGTTTGTGCAAAATACGGTTTCCGGTTTTTTTGAAACAAGAAGTAAATTCGACGGAATGTATTCCACCTCCTACTATGCAATAGGTATGCCTTTTCTGGTAGAAAAGGATGACGGTGTGCAGCAGCTTGCAGGCGCTATTTTCGCAGCCACAAGCGACACCTTCTACCGCCAGTATCTTATGTCTACTCTCGATATTTTTATTATTGCATCTGCCGTCACTCTCACAATATCCTTTATCGTGGTATGGCTTTTCACCTATAAGATGATAAAACCCTTAAGGCAGATTGCCACGGCTGCGCGTTCCTTTGGTAGCGGTGATTTTTCTGTAAGAGTTCCCGTTAAAACAGAGGACGAAGTAGGTCAGCTTGCAATAGCTATAAACAATATGGCAAATTCCCTTTCCAACAGCGAAGGAATGCGCCGAAGCTTCATAGCAAACGTCTCTCACGAATTAAAGACCCCTATGACCACCATAGCAGGTTTTATCGACGGCATTCTCGACGGCACTATCCCCTACGATAAAGAAGGTTATTATTTAAAAATTGTATCCAGCGAAGTAAAAAGACTTTCAAGGCTTGTTAAATCTATGCTGGATCTTTCCAAAATCGATAACGGCGAAATGAAGCTTAACCCGGTTAAGTTTGATTTAAGCGACACGGTACTTTCCACTTTACTTACTTTCGAGCACAGTATAGAGGAAAAGAATATCGATATTCAGGGACTCGAATCAATATCTCCCTTACAGGTAACAGGCGATAAGGACCTTATCCATCAGGTCATTTACAATTTAATAGAAAATGCGGTTAAATTCACAAACGACGGCGGATATATCCGTATAGCGCTTTCCGACTCCATCGATAAGGCTTACGTATCTATAGAAAACAGCGGTCTCGGCATTCCCAAAGATGACGTACCTATGATTTTTGAAAGGTTCTATAAGACCGACAAATCAAGAAGCCGTGATAAAAACGGTATGGGTCTCGGTCTTTACCTTGTAAAAATGATCTTACAGCTTCACGGTGGTAATATTTCCGTTACATCTCAGGAAAATGCCTTCTGCCGATTCAGCTTCTATTTACCTAAACCCATAGCAAACGCGAAAAACATCGAAAATACACAAAAATTAAAACTCAGCGAAAAAGATAAAGATAATAATATTCAGGACGTAGAGTGATCTCACGTCCCGAAACGAAAGGTTCAATATTGAAATGCAGGAAAATGAAAATAATTTAATTCAAAACGAATGTCACAGGGAAAATGATTCAAATTCTCCTTGTGACGCGCTTCAGGAATCCGCCGAAAAAAATGAAAACTCTATCGAAAACAAGGAGCCTTCTTCCGATGAAACTAACGCAAATTGTGCGGAAGAAGCCAATAACGAGAACGCAGGTGCAAACTGTGTAAACGGCGAAACCGAAAATAACGCGGTAAATGAAAGCGTACAGGAAAACTCAAATAACGGCACCTATTATTATGAGCCTATGCCTTCAAACGTGCCTCCCTGTCCTCCGCCACCGCCGTATCCTCCTTATCCCCCTTACCCTCCTTATTCTCCCGTAAGAAAGCCTAAACTTTCATCTGCCTCCAAGGTATTTATCATACTTCTTGCCGTACTTTACGGTGTAAGTTCCTTCGCTACCGTTGGCGCAACACTTTATGCTATAATAAACTCCAACACTCAGCAAAGCAGCAGTAAATACCCGGGCTATTCAAGCAATTACCCCAGCTATGACGATTACTTCAGTGAATTCGAGGATTATTTCGGCGACAGCGAGCAGTTCCCCGATTTTGGCGGCGGAAACGGTAATAACGATAAGGATAACGATAACAAAAACGAATCTCCTAAGAACGATACCGAAAATAACAGCCAGAACGAAGTTTACATTCAGCCCGATATCGAGTATTCACCTAATCTTGACGGTATCACAATCAACAGTAAGCCTTCTTCCGAGTCCTTAAGCGCCGAGGAAGTTTACAAAAAGGTTATTAAATCCACCGTAAGCGTTTACGCCAAAATTCCCTTGGCAGACGGAACTTACGAAGAAAGCAGCGGAACGGGTATTATAATCACCGAAGACGGTTTTATAATCACCAACAGCCACGTTATCGGCAATACTAAATCCACTTACGTTACGGTAATTACCGAGGACGGAACCGAACATCCCGCAATTATAGCTGCATTCGATAAAGCCACCGACCTTGCAGTACTTAAAGTAGACGCTACAGACCTCACCCCTGCCGAATTCGGCAACGATGAAGAACTCAATATAGGCGAGTGGGTTATCGCCATAGGCAGCCCCGGCGGCGTAGGCTTCTCCGGTTCTCTTACACGCGGTGTTATTTCAGGTCTCGACAGAGTAATCGACACAACCGAAACAAGTAAAATCACTTATATACAGACCGATGCAGTTATCAATCCCGGCAATTCCGGCGGTCCCTTGGTAAATATGTACGGTCAGGTAGTGGGTATCAATACCTCTAAAATTGCCGCAGACGCTTACGAAGGCATGGGCTTCTCCATCCCCACCACCGACGCCAAGGCAATTCTCGATCAGCTTTTGGCTTCAGGCTACGTTGAAGGCAGAGTCAGAGTGGGTATTACGGGTCAGAATAACATCAGCGGTAACCCCTACGGCGTTATCATCATCGAATTTGATGAAACAGGCAGCAGCTTCGACGGCACGCCTGCAAAAGTTAACGATATCATAATCGGTATGGACGGCAAGAAGATTCAGTCCCTTAACGACCTCACCACAGCCCTGCAGAAATATAAAGCAGGAGATAAAGCCAAAGTAACCCTCTACCGCCCGTCAAACGGCAACGAAATCGAAGTGGAAATAACCCTCCTCCCCGATGTAGGTGAAACGCAGAGATAATTTACTATAACAATAAAAAACACCCGACGGTTTTTAGAACCATGCATCTGTCAAGGAAAAGTAGACACTTAAAAACCCCATAGTATTAGAAGCCCAGTTCGGTCTTGTACTGAACTGGGCTTTTATAGCCCAGAGCGGCCGCAGGCCGCCTGTTATTAAAGTAATAC